>CAYZYH010000029.1:0-1987 GCA_964481235.1 uncultured Candidatus Saccharibacteria bacterium | reverse complement strand
TTGGGAGCGACTGCGGTGTTGGCTACCCAGCCTGATTGAGTAGTGCCATCGATAGTTACAGGGTCGGTAATAGCAGGTAGGGCGCTAGTGGGTTGAATAGTATGTACACCAGCACCAGCAATATTGAAAGCTATTGTGTCGGCTACACCCACGCTAGTGTTGGCATCATCAATAGCTTGACGAAGACTACCGGCACCAGAGTCGTTGGTGTTGGTGACAGTATAAGTGGCGGCTTTGGCTACATGGGGTTTAAAAAGTAATATCCCAGAAGTGAGTATATAAGAAAACGCAATTAGTGAGGCTAAAAGTATATTGAGAGCTTTTTTTGTGTTGGTTGTTTGCATCGCTTAAGCTTAAAGTTTCTTGGCTTATGTATTACTTTTAAGTGTATTCTAGCAAAATTGTTATGTTAAGGGCAAATTATTTAAAACTTGGGTTTATGTTCTTTAATGTGGTAACGACGGCGTACTGTGTAAAACCCTAGTCCGCTACCAAGTAAGAGTATGAAAGATATAATAACAAGCGTAACGCCTGACTTGCCGGTAGGAGCAAGAGTAGCCGGAGTGGGTGTAACACTAGCAGGCACAAGATTACCTTCTACTAATGCACCAAACTCACTAGTGTGACCAAAGCCATCATTGGAGTTGTCTGTCATGGTAGTAGTAGCTGAGATAAACTTATTACCTTCTACTCCACTAGGAAGAGTAAAGGTTACAGACTGATTGGTTACATCACCAGCTACGTTCTCTGTACCTAAGAAGGTTTGACCTTCACCGTAGCCACTGGCGTCAGCGGCATCGTTGGCAAAGAACTCTACTCTATAGCCGGTAGCTCCAGACTCAGCATCATTGATGTCTAGATCATAGTTAATGGTTACTTGACCACCGGTGGAAGTGATAGAGTTGATGACGGGGAAGTTCATGAGGTGGTTTGATGTGACGTCGGGGTCGTCAGCATCGTTGAGAGTAACGCCAAGACTTGTGAATGTCACAAAATTATTAGTAGTACCTAGTAGGTCTATACCTAATGTTGTGATTGGACCACCAGTGTTGTCGTGAATACTATTACCCAAGAATGAATTGTTTAGTGCGCCAGATCCGCCTAAGCTAGTTGCTAATATACCAGCGCCGTTGCCGGCTACAATGTTTGCTTCGTTACTATTAGTTCCGCCAATAAAATTATTATTGCTTGCCAAAACTAGAGCCGCAGCCTGGGTATTACCAACACCCCCTACTTCACCGTTAATATTTACTCCAATATAGTTGCCTTGAATACTATTGTCTGACCCCCCTATAAGTAGTCCAACTCCGTTGTTGCCAGATATAATATTGCGCTCTGCTACCGAATCACCCCCCACAATGTTATTTCCTCTTATAGAAACACCGTTACTGGTATTACCCACATCGGTAAGGCCAGTATAGCCGGTACCAATAAGATTACCCTGTAAGACTCCGTTATCGCCAACTTCTACACCAGTGTTGCTATTACCAGAAATTACATTGGCAGCACCTACCGCAGTACCACCAATAGTATTGCCCGTTGAACCAGCATTGGTTCCTACCCCGTTTGTTTCGTTGGGCATTGCGACTAATCCAGTAGCATCTACGCCAAAATAATTACCTTGCACAACCCAATTATCACAAATATCACATATAGATACGCCCTCGTTGCCGTTGGGTCCACCATCGCTGTTGCCCGACGATATGTTTCTATCGGCAGGGTTTAGACCTCCTACTATTACATTATCTGAAGCAAAGCCTGAGCTAGAGCCCACGCCTCTAGCTCCATTACCTAAATCAGTTAGACCATCGGTGCTGGTACCAATATAGTTGCCTTGTATCGTTATATTGCTTGCAGTCGCTATACTGATCCCATCAAATGCAAATCGATTAATCACCATACCACGCACTACACTACCGTCACTTCCTGTGCCAAACAAAAGCCCATTCACATTGGGCCCACCGGCATTTTGGCCGTCTAGTTCTAT
>CAYZYH010000028.1:0-2073 GCA_964481235.1 uncultured Candidatus Saccharibacteria bacterium | reverse complement strand
ATTGAAGATTTAGTTACCAAAACTCACGTAGAACCATATAGAATGTTTACAAGCCGGGCTGAGTATAGATTACTTTTACGCAATGACAACGCCGATGTGCGACTTACACCCAAAGCATATAATATTGGCTTACAACCCAAGCTTGCTAAAGATGCTGTAGATAAAAAACTAGCAGCAATAGACAAAGGAATTGCGCAATTAAAAGCGACCAAGGTGCCAGAAAAAAATAAGACAATTACAGCTTATGACTGGCTCAAAAGACCGGCAAATAACCGTCACAGTCTAGAGATAGCTACTGGCCTCACTCTTAACCCAGAAGTATCTTACAACATAGAGGTATTAGTAAAATACTCAGGCTACTTTGATCGTCAGGTAAGCGAAGCCCGCCGACTCAAAGAAAAACAACATCATACTATTCCAAAAAACCTAGAGTACGACAAAATAAGCGGTTTGCGTAATGAGGCTAAAAAGCGCTTAAACGAAATTAAGCCAGAATCTATTGCTCAGGCCTCACTAGTACAAGGGGTTACCCCTGCAGATTTATCAATAATTATGGTTCATGCTTATGCAAACAAATAATTTATTTTCCAAAATGAGTTCAGTCTACAGTTTGGTTTGGTATAATAATCTCTATGTTTGAACTAGATTCATTATTAAGAACGGTTGGTTACTTAGGAATATTTGTTATCATATTTGCTGAGTCGGGCTTGCTTATAGGTTTTTTTCTACCTGGTGACAGCTTGTTGTTTACTGCTGGTTTCTTGGCTTCTCAGGGTGTATTCAATATTGCTTTGCTTTGTATTGTCACTTTCATAGCGGCAGTTTTGGGCGATAATGTTGGTTATCAGTTTGGTAAGAAAGCTGGGCCACGACTGTTTAAAAAACCGAATTCTATACTTTTTTCCCAAGAAAATATTAATCGTTCAGAGAGATTTTACAAAAAACATGGTGGTAAAGCAATTATTCTTTCTAGGTTTGTGCCGGTAGTGCGTACATTTGCACCAATTATAGCCGGTGTAGGTAAAATGCAATATAAAATGTTTTTTATTTATAATGTTACAGGTGCGTTAATCTGGGCGGTAGGAGTTACTTTACTTGGTTATTTCTTGGGCAAATCTATACCAGATATAGACAAATACCTTATACCCGTCCTATTTATTATTATTCTTATTTCAATAATACCAACCATGTATCATCTACTTAAAGACCAAGAGAGCCGTGCTAAAATAATCAGTCAAATAAATAGTATTAAAAATCACAGATCAAAATCAAAAAAGAGCACTAAGTAATGCACGAAACCACCAAACTACCCAACGGGCTACGTATAGTTACGCATACCATGAATGAAACCGAGAGTGTTACGGTGAATTTTTTTGTGGGTGCTGGTGGCCGCTACGAGAATCTTAAAACTGAATATGGCGCATCGCATTTTCTAGAACACCTATTATTTAAGGGCACACACAAGCGACCTACGGCCAAGCAGATATCTGAAGAGATAGACTCAGTTGGTGGTTATTTAAATGCTTTTACTGCCGAAGATCATACTAGCTACTATATTAAACTTCCAAAAAATTATTTTGGCTTAGCATTTAATATTTTGGCCGATATCATTACCGACCCACTTTTAGAGCAAGTTGAGATAGATCGCGAACGCAATGTTATTTTGGAAGAAATGAAAGTTTACAAAGATGACCCCGCACGCTACGTATATGATTTTGTAGGCGATTTGTTGTGGCCTAGTGATGCTCTTCGTACAAACGTAATTGGTAATGAGCACATTATTAGTACAATGCAGCGCCAAACCATAGTAGACTACTTTAAAGATCTGTATACTATGGGCAACATAATAGTGTCAGTTGCAGGTAATGTAACCCACCAGATGGTGTTAGAAATGGCTCAAAAGCTGTTGTCGCAAGTACCACCAAAAAGCCACAGAACATGGCAGCCGGTACGTGGAGGCCTTTCAAAACAGCGCTATAGCCTAGAGAGACAAGATACCAACCAAACACACCTCGTAGTAGTAGGTAGGGCGCCTCGCATAGATGCTGACGACGAGGCAGCAATGAAGCTACT
>CAYZYH010000027.1:0-2670 GCA_964481235.1 uncultured Candidatus Saccharibacteria bacterium | reverse complement strand
GGATTCTGTGTGCTGGCATACCCTTGGTATTTAGCAGCCTACTACCTATTACTAAGTCGTAATCGTCATCTATCAGCTTTTTAATGACATTCATTAAGTCTTTAGCTGAGTGTTGACCATCAGCGTCTATAGATACTGCAAAATCGTACTTGTTAATTTTGGCAAAACCAAGACCTGTTCTTGTGGCCGCCCCACTACCCATATTAATGTAATGGTTTAGACAAGTAACTGATTGGTATTTGCTGCAAATGCTCTCAGTATTGTCGTTTGAGCCGTCATTAACTACTGCAATCTCTAACCGGTATGTACTCTGGGATAAAACTTCTTTATCAATATTGCTTAGCACTGATTCAATAACGGATCCCTCGTTGTATGCTGGGATAATTATTAAGCCTCTTTTCATTTTTGTACTACCAAAAATAAGCCTACTAAAACAATGGCTAAGCCAATAATATTAACTGTCGAGATCTTTTCGTGAAACACAAAATATGCAATAAGAGTTGAGAATATTAACGCCAAACTTGTAATACTTAGCTGAATAACAAAAAACTTATATCTCGTAAGTAAATATAAATATAGACCGGTAGTACTAACATATAGTAGAATACCTAGCCATATCTTAGGGCTAGTAGCTACCTGGGGTATAATAGAAAATATTGATCCGTTTTTTCTAAGTATTTGACCATCAACAACAGCGCTTCGCCATAACGCTTGGGCGCTAACCAAAGCAAGTGCGGCAACCGGAATTAATAACAAAGTAAGTATAAACATATCTAGATAATTATAACATGACAACCAATACAAACACCTCTAACAAACCAAGTAAAGTAGTTTTTGGCATCATTACTGTATCGCACGACAACGTAGAATCACTCAACAAACTACTAAAGAGTTTAAGCGGGGAGATTTCTAGTGATGATTATGTGGTGTTAGTAGATAACCATAAAGATGAGTTGTCTTCTAAGTTAGCAAGTAGTTTTAAGTGTGTAGACAAGGTGTTGAGGACAAAAAATAACGGTTTTGCAGCTGCATGCAACCAAGCCTTTGAGCACCTACCAAGTAAATGTACTCATGTTTTACTTTTAAACCCCGACACTGTGCCAGAAAAACACTCCATATATACTCTGCGTAGTAAAGCTAGTAACTGGTCGGCTTGCATGGGCTTGCTTACTATGGGTAATAATAAAGTTAATAGCGCTGGTAACGCCGTGCATATATCTGGTTTGAGTTGGTGTAATGGGTTTGACGATAGTGTTAAAAATTATACTCATTCAGAAGAAATATTTATTGCTACAGGTGCCGGTGTAGCCATTGAGCGAAAAGTGTGGCTAAAGATAGGTGGTATGTATGAAGACTACTTTCTTTACTACGAAGATACCGACTTATCTACCCAGATAGTACTAGGTGGTGGAACAATTGGCCTAGAGCCATTAGCAAAAATTTTTCACGACTACGACTATGGTAAGTCAGATACTAAATGGTTTTATTTAGAGAGAAATAGATATATATACATACTTAGGTGTTGGCCACTGTCGGTAATTATATTATTACTACCCTACTTGCTATGTATAGAGGTGGGTCTTTGGATTGTGAGTATTTTTGAGCGTAGATTTGTACTAAAGCTGCACTCAACAGTGTCTTTTGTAAAAGCTTTGCCCTGTACAATACGCAGCAGAAGAGATGTTCAAAAAAATAAAGTAATTTCTTCTTATAGGTTTTTAACACTACTTGAGCCACAAGTACTAACTCATCAATTAGGTAGTCCAAATAAATTTAAAATTCTCAATGCCTTTTCTAAGATGTATTATTTATTTGTGAAAAATATATTGAAACTTACAGCCAAGAAAGTACAATAGTTTAATGACTACAAACAAAAAGGATACTAGTGGCTCAGATTATACTAAAAGATTACAGAGTTTGGAGCATAAAAAGTGGAAAGATTTGTTAGACGTACAGCGCCCGTATCGCTGGAATATGCGACGCATAAATCCTGGTGTGACGTTAGATGTTGGTTGCGGTATAGGTCGTAACCTCAAGCACTTACCAAGAGGTAGTGTAGGGGTTGACCACAATAAACACTCTATTGATAAGATAAATGATGAAGGTTTAATAGGCTTTGTAACTAAAGACTTCACCAAATCAAAATATGCCAAATGGGGTCGGTTTGACTCAATGTTGCTCGCGCATGTTATTGAGCATATGAAAATTAGTGATGCCGAGAAGATAATTAAAGATTATCTGCCTTACATCAGAAAGGATGGAAAAGTAATAATTATATGCCCTCAAAAGAAAGGTTTTGCATCAGACAAAACACACGTTACTTTCTATAATCGCCAAAAAATCTCAAAACTTCTGAATAATCTCGGGTTAGAGGTTGTAAAAAAGCAATCATTCCCATTCCACGAAAAAATTGGTGATATTTTTACCTACAACGAATATGTAGTAGTTGGCATTAAAAGTTAGGTTTAAATAAACTTCTCTAAATACTCACCGTAGCCGCTTTTCTTAAGTGGTTCGGCAATCTTTTGTAGCTGAATTTTATCAATAAAACCTTGGTTAAATGCAACCTCTTCTATACAACCAATCTTGAGGCCGGTGCGTTTTTCTATAACATGTATATATTCTGCTGCATCCATCATTGAAGTAAACGTGCCAGTATCTAGCCAAGCC
>CAYZYH010000026.1:0-3170 GCA_964481235.1 uncultured Candidatus Saccharibacteria bacterium | reverse complement strand
GGGCAATGAAAATACTTGATTTTTTGCTGCAATTGGGTAGAATAACCCTTGCACCTTACAACTTAAGGAGAAACGTATGGCAGGTATTACTGTTGAACCCTCTAGTTTAATTGATGGAGTACTAAAGTTTACTTTAGTAGTTCACGGCGATGATCGCGGTTGGTTTAAAGAGAATTATCAACAAGCCGAACTACAAGCCCTTGGCTTACCAGTAGATTTTGTACCGGTTCAGAATAACGTTAGCTACAACGCCGAAGCCGGTGTTACACGTGGTATTCACGCTGAACCATGGGAGAAGTATATTGGTATTGGTTTTGGCGAAGTTTTCTCGGCACTTGTCGATCTAAGGGCAGGTAGCCCAAGTTATGGACTGGTGGAAACTTTTGTTTTGGGGCCTGCCGATGCTATCTTTGTGCCACGTGGCATCGCCAACTCGTTTCAGTCTCAAAAGCCAAACACTGTTTACACTTATTTAGTTAATGCACATTGGTCACCAGAAGTTCGTTATACTATGGTGAACTTGGCTGACCCAACTCTAGCTATTCGTTGGCCTATTCCGCTAGATAAAGCTACTGTTAGTGATAAAGACCAAGCCCACCCAATGTTAGACGATGTTGTACCTATGGAGGTAGACTAAATGAAAGTTCTAGTATTTGGTGCAAACGGACAACTCGGACGAGCCTTGCAAAGTGTTATGCCCGAGGCGATATTTTATAATCACACTCAGGTAGACATTACCGATGCTGTGCGAGTAGCCGGAGTAGTTGCGGCACACAAGCCAGACGTGGTGATTAATGCCGCCGCCTACACCAGTGTAGATGGTGCAGAAACTCATCGCTACGATGCCAATAGAGTAAATGCCGATGGATCGCTCAATGTTGCTATAGCTTGCTCAAAGAATAGAGCAACCTATATTTACATTAGTACCGACTACGTGTTTGATGGTAAAGCGAAGGGTGGCTACAAACCAAGTGACTCAGCAAACCCACTCAATGTTTATGGCTCTACTAAGCTAGCTGGCGAGCAGTATGCTCAGGGTGTTGATAGCTACTATGTGGTTCGCACCTCGTGGGTATATGGCGAAGGCAACAATTTTGTACGTACCATGCTGCAACTTGGCAAAGAGCATAGCGAGCTTACTGTGGTGGACGATCAGTGGGGTCTACCCACCAACGCGGTTGATCTAGCACAGTTTTGTAAGTTTCTAGTACAAACCAAGCCAAGGTGTGGTGTATACCACTTCTGTAATAGAGGCGAACCTATCACATGGGCAACTTTTGCAAAAGCAATTTTTGAAACTACCGGCCTTGACTGCACGGTGGTGCCAGTAACTACCCAAAAGTACTATCAAGGAAAAGATACAAGCACTATTGCTGCTCGTCCACGCTACTCAGCTCTAGATTGTAGCTATGTAGACAAAGAACTGCATTATAATCGCCGTATGTGGCGAAATGCTCTCAGTGAGTACCTTAATACTTAAAACCAGCCAGGCTTAACCGCCTGGCTTTTTACTTACTACCCAACAGATAGTATAATAACCAGGTACTAAAAAGGAGAAATGTTATTAAAGGAATAATTTTAGCCGGTGGGTCTGGCACACGTTTGTATCCAATTACAAAAGGTATTAGTAAACAGCTAATGCCTATTTATGATAAACCAATGATTTATTACCCGCTTAGCACACTTATGATGGCAGGTATTAAAGACATACTTGTTATTACCACACCACACGAGCAAGACGGTTTTAAGCGCTTATTGGGTGATGGTAGTGACTTAGGCATAAACCTCGAGTACGCAACCCAACCCAACCCAGACGGCTTAGCCCAAGCCTTTATTATTGGTGAAGAGTTTATTGGCGACGACAAAGTTGCACTTATTCTAGGTGACAATATCTTTCATGGCCAAGGTTTTAGCGATAGTCTAGCTGAGTGTATAGACCCTAGTGGTGGTGTAATATTTGCCTACCAAGTATCTGACCCCGAGCGTTACGGCGTGGTGGAGTTTGACGGGTCAAACAAAGCTCTTAGTATAGAAGAAAAGCCCACCAAACCCAAAAGTAACTTTGCAGTAGTGGGGCTATATTTTTACGACAACGATGTGGTTGATATTGCCAAGAATATTAAACCAAGTGATCGGGGAGAGCTCGAAATAACTTCCGTCAATGAAGAGTATCTAAGACAAGGAAATCTCAAAGTGCAGATAATGGACAGAGGATCGGCCTGGCTCGATACTGGTACGTTTACCTCTATGATGGATGCAGCAGAGTATATACATGTTATCGAAAAACGAACGGGCTTAAAGATAGGCTGTATAGAAGAAGTCGCATACCGCCAAGGATTTATCGATAAGACACAATTGCAAAATATTGCTAAACCACTTAAGAAAAGTGGATATGGAGAGTATCTTGAGAAATTATCTAATTAATTTTTTTAGCAACTACCCAAAACTCATTCGGAGCAAATATCGAACCTACTATTTCTGGAAAAGGAAATGACTGCTTTTTAATCACGTCTAAACCTATTTTTGTAAGAAGCATGTCAATAGTATCTCTTGTGTGATATCTAATATGGGTAGAATCTTTAGAAAAACCTTTTTTTTGGGGACATATAACAACAACCCTTCCATTGTTTTTTAGATATTTTAAATAATCTCTTATCATATCCTCAGATTGAGCTAAAGTTAAATGTTCAATTATATGAGCAAAAAGTAAAGAATCAAATGATGTAGTTGCTGTCTTTTCTAATTTCTTGAAACTACTGGGTGTGTAGGCTTTATAACCTTGGTCTCTAAGATGTTTTATCATATATTTATTATGATCTATACCCACACTATCAGCTGGCAATGCCTTTAAATTTCTGCCAATTCCGCAACCAATATCTAGAGTTTTACCAAGAGATAATTTTTGTAGATTTCTTCTATAAGGCCTCTGAACATCTATTTTATTTTTCCAACCCATATCTTGAGCTTTTATTAAATAGCTGGCATATTCTTTTTCTTGAGTAGATTTTATTTTCATAATTAATTAGTATACACTACTTTATTATATGAGAATCTTATTCATAACCGAACATTTTTACCCACACATTGGGGGGAGTGAAAAACTTCTTTTAGACCTTGCGGTCTCTTTAGTTGAGCACAATCAAGAAGTTAGAGTTGTTACTAGTAACTCA
>CAYZYH010000025.1:0-3342 GCA_964481235.1 uncultured Candidatus Saccharibacteria bacterium | reverse complement strand
ATATGTTACAATCAGGCCATGTTTTATAATCTGAAAAACAGCTTTATTAGTCTTTTATTAATCAGTATTCTGCTCGTTAGTTCACTGGCTTTTCTTACCCATCACTCAATGCCATCGAGCAACAATGTAGATTTGGGTTGTAGAACGACCTGTTTTACTGAATCAGCCAGCACCCAGGTAGTGGCAATGCCAGAAAAGTTGAATATATTACTAATAGTCGCTTTACCTTTACTAATGGCAGCTGTTGTTTATTTTTCTAGCAATTTGCCAGGCAAACATAATCTGGCTTATCTACATAACACAGGGCCGCCACTCTACAAAAGGTTTGAGGTCTATCGTATTTAAAAACCTCCTTTTTCTTAAAGTTTTGTAATTTTAACAAAGGAGTAATTATATGAAAACGAAGATAAAGCCCATACTAATAGGCTTGGCAGTGGTCAGTATAGTCGTATTCATCGGCTACGCTCTAACCAGACCAGACACACCACCCGAAGACCCTAATAAACCAGCAGGATCATCAAAAGTTAGTGATAAAGGTTCGAACAATGTATATGGTAAATTGGACAGCCCAGTTACCTTAACTGAGTTTGTAGACTTCCAGTGCGAAGCCTGCCTAGGCTACTACCCACACGTTAAGGAAGTTAAAGAAAAATATAAAGACAAGGTTAAATTCCAGATTCGCTACTTTCCTATAACCTCAGGGCATAAGTTTGCAATGAAAGCGGCAATAGCTGCTGAAGCAGCAGCTCGCCAAGATAAGTTTTTTGCCATGCACGACAAACTATTTGAAGGCCAAAAGACTTGGGAACAAACAACTGACCCACAAAAGTACTTTGACCAGTACGCCAAAGAAATTGGCTTAAATATGGATAAGTACAAAAAAGACTTAGAAAACGAAGACGTCGCAGCAGTGATTAATCGAGACTTGCAGGACGTTACTGAACTCAAAGGTGAAGGTACCCCTACTTTTCTACTAAACGGCAAGAAGATCGAAAACCCCGGCCCTAGTGTTGAGAAGCTGTCCAGCTTATTAGACCAGGCACTACAGGGTCAATAATCGTGTAAAATAGTTAGATATGCCAAATCAAGACAAAATTAAAGCAAGTCATAAAGTATCCAAAGCACCTCGTATCCTAAAATGGGCACTAGGTTGCTTTGGAATACTTTTAGTAGCAATTGTACTGTTTGTAGGTTTTGTTTACGTTTCCTCTCCCGCTAGTATTCGTAACCCAAAACTCGAACATTACCATTTCCGCATGCAAATAATAGTTGATGGTAAGGCCGAAAACTTTAGTACTGAAGGCTATCAGACTGGCTATAGTAAAGACCAGTGCAATGCCAAGCTACCAGAACAGCCAATCCACTTTCATGATAACAAAGACCAATTTACTCATATTCACTGGGAGGGCATGACGGGCGGTATGGTGATGAAGTATTACGGTTGGGATTTTATTGGTGGCCTGCCAGGTAAGCTGGGCTACAAACTGGATAAACTTACTGACCCGCAACCTGTCACCATCCACGGCAACTATCTGCCCAAAATTCCAAAAGATGCTAAGTTTTATGTATATGTAGGTGATGCGAATGGCTACCAAGAGCGGACTTTTGAAGAGTGGAAGAACCAAGACTTAGAGAAGTTCTTTGGCACAACAAGTAACTTTCCAGCTCACGAGCAAAATAAGCAATCCTACCTGCTTGATAAAGTATTCCCGAAAGCCTTAGCCCACGGCGGAGCAGATGATGGCAATGACGGCGAAGTTGGAGAAGAAACTCAAGAACAGAAACTAACTCGAATTAATAACTTAGTTGGCAATGTGGTTATTTTCGTACAAAAAGACCCGCCAACTGACCAGCAGATCAAAGATCGCTTCAACAAGCTTGAACCATTAAGCGATAGTACTTGCGGTGGGTAACAACAAATGAACCAGGTAATAGTCTTTACCGCTAGCTACCTTTTTATAACCTTGCCTCTACTATGGGTAGTAAGTTTAGTTTTGCTTAAAGACGACAAAAAACTACTTACACAAGGCTTCTTAGCAGCAGTTCTTGCAACTCCAACTGCCTTTGCATTAGTCTGGGTTGCCTCAAGAATCACGTACAGCTCACGTCCGTTTGTAGTTAACAACTTCACACCTATGATACCTCACGCAGCTAACAACGGTTTTCCATCTGACCATACAACCTTTTGTATGTTCTTTGCTAGCCTTGCGTTTTATAACAACAAGAAGCTCGGGATTGCTGGGTTCACACTTACATTACTAGTCGGACTTTCAAGAGTTGCGGCTGGAGTACATTCTATTTCCGATGTTATTGGCGGAATAGTGATCGGTTTCGTGGCTGCAACAGCTGGCTATTATTTGAGCAGGCTAATTTTCAAAAAATATCCCAAAAACAGTAATAAGCCACAGGAGTCAGAGCAAACACAATAAGCTTAGTAGACCAACATTTTACATCACTTCTTTGCTAAACTAATACTATGCACGACCACGAACACAAAACTTCAAAAACCAGTAAATTCATAATAGGCTTTGTTCTCAATACTGGCTTTACTATCTTTGAATTTATCATCGGTATCATGGCTGGCAGCTTGGCGCTTATTTCTGATGCCTCTCACAATTTAACTGACTCACTGAGTATTGTGATTGCTTTTGGTGGAGAACGAATCTCAAAACGCCAAGCCAATGATAGTAAAAGCTATGGCTTTGGGCGGGTATCGATTATTACCGCACTAATAAATGGCCTGTTGTTGTTTGGAGTAGCGGCATACATTTTCTATGAAGCATATCTACGCATACTCAACCCCGAGCCAGTTAAAGGTGGTTTGGTGGCAATCGTGGCTTTAGTTGGAATATTTATCAATGGCGCAGTCGCACTACTGTTTTATAAAGATAAAGACGACTTGAATGTACGTAGTACTTATCTAAATATGGCTTTTGATACGCTTTCATCTGTAGGAGCACTTATTGCCGGATTAATTATTCTATTCACAGGCAACTCTCTTGCCGACCCAATCATCGGTATTCTAATTGGCTGTATGTTGGTTTATAGTGCTTATGGGGTGGTACGAGACGCCTTACATATCTTACTCGAGGGTACACCTAAAGATATTGATACAAAAGAGGTTCAGAAATTAATCGAAGAATTCGATCATGTTAAAGCCGTTGACGATTTGCATATATGGTCAATCTCGTCTGGTTACCTAGCACTCAGCTGTCATATTGTGATCGATGAAGCTAATGCTAGTGTGAGTATCAAACAAGTTAAAAAGATCAAAGAAGCACTACTCAAAAAGTACAAGATCCAACACGCTACTATTGAGACTGAACTGGAGCATTGCGACCC
>CAYZYH010000024.1:0-3710 GCA_964481235.1 uncultured Candidatus Saccharibacteria bacterium | reverse complement strand
TGCACTCTCGTCCCACTTGCGCGGGTTATAAAGTGCTGGTTTTAGTTCTTTTGTATTAATTTGTTTGATTACTAAATTATTTGCCATAACTTCCTTTCTTGTTATGACTCTATTTAATAATCAACAAAGACGTAATTGCAGGGTGAAAAGGGGGTGAAAATGGTATGAATTTAGCGCTGTTTGATTACACCAAGCATAGCTATACCTACCCGTTGCACCCTTTGGTATACTAATTTGTAACCAGCCCTCCTAAGCTGAGTTCTAAGATCTTTAAAAGTCCTATTTAAGTCACCGGCTCCCATATCTTCTTTAATAGCTTCATAAGTCACTACATCTGCTTTACTATTTAATAGAGCTCGAAGAATCCTGCCACATCTAGATGAGCTTGGGTTAAGTATAGTCAGCCTTTTACCATCAAACTTGAAGTACCCATAATTATCTATTTCCATCTTGATATAACCATTCGAGACAACCTCTGTGGGCTGTAAGATTGGTTCCGCTATATATATTGGCTGAAAAGTAAATATGAATCTTATTGACTCGAAAATATTATGGATGGCTTCAATTACCTGACTAAACACTTTCTGAACTGCTTCGATGATTTGTTGAAATGGTTCAATAATTGCTTTGTGTATTTGCTCAAACACCTCCTGGAGAGGATTGGGCATAACATATCCAAAGTTTACGGAGGTTTCTGTTAGTTTGTCTAAATCGTACATCTCTAACCCACATTTCTTATTAAGCAATAGTTAATATTAACGTTGTCTGATTTTCTTCGGTTAGTTTGCCATTGCAATGCTTGTAAATTTTGAGGCAAATCTGTTCCACCATGGGCAACCGGTATAATGTGATCGATTTCCCATCCTGTAGACACATTTGTATTACCGTAGTCAGCCCATCGAATAAGCTGCCCGCAAGCATCTAGCCGATATTGCTCAGAAGGGTAGCCAATAGCAGCACGAAGCTTATACCAAGCTGTTGCTTTATCCAGATCTGTAAAAGCATTGCCTTGACGATTAGTGTTTGGTTTTCTAGGTACTAGATTATTTTGGTACATGTTTTTCACCCTCCTTAGGTGAGAATTAATTTTTAAAACCCGACCTCTGTCGTTGACTCGATCATATCATATGCATCTTATCAATGTAAAGTCGATTGTATAGAAATACTTACATTGTTTAGTATTGTGCTATAATGTAATAAATGGCAGCCCCACTTATAGAACGAATAAAGAAACTGCGTGACGAACGCAAAATAACTCAGGCTGAGATTGCACAAAATCTAGGAATAAGCCGCCTTACTTATATTAGTATTGAAGCAGGTGAAAAAAACCCTACCTTAGAGCAATTGGAGAAAATTAGCTCAATACTGGGTATTTCAGCAAAAGAACTTATCTTCCCATTACCAAGTAGCGCAGATGGCAATAAAAATCTAACCAAATATCGCCAAATGTGCCAAGCCTGTATCCAATTTGGTGGTTCTAAGGTAGATGGTAAAATAACTAAGACAAAGTTAGCCAAATTGTTATATTTAGTAGACTTTTCTTGGTATGTTAGTCACAAAGTTTCAATGTCTGGCCTAGAATATAGAGCTTTGCCACGCGGCCCAGTAGCTAATGAGTTTTTCCAGATGACAGATGATATGTTTGAATCTGGCCAGATTAATGTTGAAGCGAAAGGGGCTGCACTTATGATATCAAACACCGAAGTATTGGCTTTCGCTGAATTGCAACCAGCTGAACTGAAGCATATTCGGGATATCTGTACTAAATGGCAAGATGCCGACACTCAGACATTGGTGGAATTTACACATAATCAACTACCTTGGATGCAGACCAAACCAGGAATGGTTATACCTTACGAGCTGGCCAGTCAAATACCAGAGAATCAACTTTACTAACTAGAATCGTAGATGTTAGACCAAAAACTTCCAGAGAAAACCTACCAGGGCTCATTTAACCCAAGTGACCCACGTGCATACAAAATAAGTCGCTCTAAAATCGAGTTATTTACAAACTGTCCACGCTGTTTTTATCTTGATAGACGGCTAAACATAAAAAGACCGTCTGGCCCACCGTTTAATATCAACTCCGCCGTAGACAAACTACTCAAGAGCGAGTTTGATATCCATAGAACGAAAGGCTCTAAACATCCAATACATGATGAATATGGAGTGGACGCTATTCCGGCGCCACATGATGAACTTGATAAATGGCGCGAAAACTTCCACGGGATTCAATATTGGGACCAAGCCACCAACTTATTACTATTTGGCGCAATTGATGATTTATGGGTTAACTCCGAAGGTGAATATATTGTGGTCGACTACAAAGCTACCGCCAAAAAAGACCCAGTTACTGAATTGGGTAACGAAACTTGGCACGATCAATACCGTCGGCAAATTGAGTTTTACCAGTGGCTACTACGCAAAAATGGTTACAAAGTAAGTAATACAGGCTATTGGGTGTATTGTACAGGGGATCCAGAGAAAAAATCATTTAACAAAAAGGTAGAATTTAGAGTACATCTAATATCTCACCAAGGTAACGACTTGTGGGTGGAAAATGTGGTGAGTACAGCACATGCTTGTCTGATTTCAGATAAAATACCAGCGGTTTCAGAAGATTGTGAGTATTGCCAATACCTAGAACAATACCTCGATCTTAACTCAAAATAGTTTTACTTTTCTTTTTCTTAGCTTTATCTTCTAAATCCATTTTGATGAGAATATCAAAGAAGTTTACAAGGTGTTGAGCTGAATAAGCTGCTTCGGCTCGAGTTTTGTACTTTATGCCTTCTTTTTCTGAAAGTGTAATGAATTCATCTAGATTTTTGTCCGATATCGTCATTTTGTTCCTTTCTTTTATGGGCTATATAGTGGTCATAGAGAAATGATGCCCATTCTAGTAAATGTTCTTCTGAAACTTCCTTTTGTTTTGGTGTATGCGTTTTGTGTTCGTGCTTAGTTGATTTCTTAACCTCGTATGTCATATAAGCTCCTTCCTAGCAAATATAATAGCAAGACACTCTTTTTATGTGTCCTATTTGTCTCATTTCCAGGTATAATCATTCCTGAAGGGGTTCTCAACCCATATGCTCAGCCAAGAAAAGGAGTCGACGATAAGTCGGCTGTTTTTCTTGGCAAGAGAGCCGATGAGTTCGAAACCCAAAGGTTCGGTGAACGAGGAGCGCAGAACAAGTATTGAAACTTATTACAATACTTGTCGAGCACCACAGAGAGAAGTGCGAAGCATGCTATCCTTCCGTCCCAGCCAAACTGGACAGTAAACATGATGATCGGGTTCCATGACTGTAGCCTGCACTAAAGTATTGACTTTTTATACTACTTATGATACAATACGCAAGTACCTTTTCAGGTTAATTTCTTCCTTTGAGGTGAGATTTGTGGGTATATTCTACGAGAGAATACCTAGAAGTCTCACCTCATTCAGAGCTGAGGCCACCACCCGATGGATTCGGGGTTTTTAAGGAGGTGTGTCGTGGATACCAACACGGTGCGTCAACCAGAACCCTTTGGCACCGATCATGGTGTCATGCACGAACTGATCGTGACGGGGCGAAGCGTCGGAGCTGGCAAGGAGTTCTACTCCAAGTTGGCTCACGATTCTACTCTGTTCCGCCAGGTCGTGAACTTCGTCAACGGCCCCACCCCCGCCGAAGGCGACTCCGTCACTCCCGAGCAGGCTGCTACCA
>CAYZYH010000023.1:5128-6199 GCA_964481235.1 uncultured Candidatus Saccharibacteria bacterium | reverse complement strand
AACATTAAAGAAATTTAATCTAAACTTAATAACAAAGTCTAATTTGAATTGTTGAATCTACTGAAGGGTTTTGGCAAACTCAACCAGTTTGTCTTTATTGCCTAAATTGCCGGCATTTTTATCAATTCCACTTACAGATATCGAAACCAAAGTATCGTTATTATAGTACCGTAGTGATACAGACTTTATTTTCTCATTCGAAGCGGCATTTTGTTCTTGGTAGATAGCAATGTCACCTAAACCCTGTACCTCTTCCGCATTGTACCGATCATTATTGCCTCTAATACTGGCTTTTAGTTGATCTTGCATTTGTTTGGAACTTTCAGGGTTCTTATCTTTACTAAATAGAATGCTTAGGCGATATTTTGTTTGAGTATTTTTACTGTTAGCTGTTAGTGAACAGTTTTCCTGAACTAGTCTGGCAGTTTCTTGACGGCTAACAGTACTTGCCACTAACTCAACTTTACTAAGATCAAACAATTCAGCGGCTTTTTTAGCATCAATTTTGGCGCAATTTGGAGCAAAGCTTTTAACATCATCGGTTGTTACCGGCTCAACAGTTGTGGTTGTTTTATTGTTTGAGCCAGTGTTGGTATTTTTTACTTTGAGGATATAGCCCGAAGCTCCCAATACGATTATTGCTACAACAATGCCAGCTACGACAAAGATTTTTTTAGCTTTTTTACTGCCATGCCTATGCATTATATCTCCGTACTATAGTTTGTCTAATTATACTTGATTGGAAACTATATTTATTATTCGTAATAGGTTGCTCATTAGCCATATTCTTTTAGAATCTAAGTATTTCTAGGCAACAAATTTCTGCTTACTTTTGATCTTTTTGTAAGCAATTAGGCCAAGTCCACCACCGAGAAGCAGGATGGTCGCAATTAAACTAATGAGTTTTTGACTGTCGCCGGTGTCGGCTAGCCCAACTTGAGCAGGTGCTTGCAAGTAATCCGGTATACCGTCATTATTGGTATCACCTTTTTCGTTTGCTGTTAAGATACCGTCACCATCGTCATCAACATCTAGGTAGTTAGGTGTACCATCACCGTCGGTGTCGTCATC
>CAYZYH010000023.1:0-5028 GCA_964481235.1 uncultured Candidatus Saccharibacteria bacterium | reverse complement strand
CATCGTCATCAACATCTAGGTAGTTAGGTGTACCATCACCGTCGGTGTCGTCATCCATCGGGTTACCATTGCCATTAACATCTTCGTTAATAGTTAGCACAGTGTCACCATCGTCATCAACATCTAGGTAGTTAGGTGTACCATCACCGTCGGTGTCGTCATCGGTTGGATCTCCGTTACCGTTAGGATCTTCGTTAATAGTTAGTACAGTGTCACCATCGTCATCGGTATCTCGCCAATCTCGGGTAGTGTCACTGTCACTATCTTGTACCGGAGCGTTAGAACCTACTGGGTTAAGTGCTGGGTCGGGGGCTGAGTTATCAAATGTGTCGTAGGCATCGTCCAGACCGTCACCATCAGCATCAACACTTAGTGGCGAAAGGTCAGCTACACCATCTCCGTTACTGTCATGACCTTCTGTAGCATCTGCTACTGTGTCGTTGTCGCTGTCAGTATCCTGGAAGTCTGGGGTGGTATCGCCGTCAGTATCAGCTATGACTATAGCAGTACCACCGTTGTCAGTATCATAGGCATCATCTAATCCGTCACCATCTGTATCGGTGCCGGTTGGTGGTACGTAAGTAACATTCTCAGCCTGAGCCTCTACATTATCGACAATTCCATCGCCGTCACTATCTATGTCTAAGCTGTCTACTACGCCATCGCCGTCGGTGTCAGTAACGCCAGAGCCTTCGTCTGTATCGAGAATGCCATCGTGATCGTCATCGACGTCTATTGAATTAATGATACCATCACCATCAGTGTCGTAACCGCTAAACTCACTTGTCGCACCGTAGTCACCAACACCTTCTATCTCAGTGATAGTGGCAGAGATGTATTGTCCAGCTGGTCCGGCAAAGGTATGAGAAAAGCTTTCCAAGCCTGCGCTACCTGCTACCGCAATGTCAACGGTGTCAAGTAAAGTTTCACCTTCGCCGCTACCAGATGGGTCAGCACTCGAATTACCAAAAAACTCAACCCGGTAATTGCCAGCGGGCGCATCAACCTTGTAGTTGACGGTGTAGTTTCCAGCGCTATAGCTTGGTGTAGCCAGTACTGGATAGTTAAGATAGTCATTTGGTCCAGCGTCAGCATCCTCGGCATCGTTAGGTGTTACACCGGCACTGGTAAACGTCACGAAGTCGGGCGTTTCAACTAGGTCTATGCCTAACTCTGTAAGTGTGCCACCACTGTTGCTATGGATACTATTACCTATGATGCTGTTGCCAGCTGGCGCGAAAGCGCCAAATTGAAGCACTATAATGCCGGCTCCGTTGCCAGCAATTAGGTTACCTTCGCCTGCACCATCACCACCTATCAGGTTATTTGCTGCATTGGATAGAACCGGCATTCCTGTATAATTACCATATCCCGGAGAAACATCGCCATTTGTATCGGTACCAATATAGTTACCTTGGATAGTATTACTGTTTCCCACTACATCTATACCTGTCCCTTGGCCAACAGTGGTATGACAAGAAATTACATTCCGCGCCGCAGCACTGTTACCGCCGACTACGTTGTTATCGCCATTGATTGATAGCCCTTGCCCAGTGCCGTTTCCGATACAGCCACCATCGCTACCGACACCGATCCAGTTACCCTGAATAGTATTGCCGTTTGTGCCACTGGCTGTGGTGATACCATCGCCACCTCCGCTTATGATATTGCCTTCACCAGCCCCCGTGCCACCGATAGTATTATTGCTACTGTTTGTCTGAAGATTTAAAGCACCTCTTTGAGAGGCAGAAGCCGTGCCCGCCACATTAGTATTGAGGTTATTACACTGTACTGTTACCGCATTAGAATAAATATTGATTGCGTTAACAGAATTGCCACCATCTATAACTCCATTGATTACAAGACCTCTGACAATAGAGTTGTCGCTACCCGTTTGAAAAACCAAATTGGAACCTGTGTTGTTAATGGTGGTACCATCAAGCTCAATCAGTAGGCTACGATCAGCAAAGTTGGTGCCACAAGTTGCACCACCGGGCTGACTAGTCCCGTCGATCGTCACCTGGTCAGTAATATCTGGGAGTGGAGTGGCTGGTGTAATGGTTTGTAAACCAGTACCGATACTAAAGTCAATAGTATCCGCGCCTGGATTGGCATTAGCATCAGTAATAGCCTGACGCAGTGAGCCTGCACCAGCATCGTTGGTATTGGTAACAGTATAGCTGGCGGCAAAAACTTGTTGACCACTCAGAAGGCTGACTACTGCTAAAATTAACGAAATTGCTAAACTTATTATTATTGGTTTCTTTATCACTTTTCACTCCCTCATATTATTATCTTACACACTTGATGACATTATACCTTATGCCGTAGTGCTTATGTCAATACTTATTATTAGTGGTTTCTATATCACTTTTCACTCCCTCATATTATTATCTTATGCTCTTCGAACGCCAGCATTTTCTAAATTTAAAACAACAATACCTGGATCATTGTTGTGTGCAATAAGATTGCCAGCATTAGGATCAGTGCCACCAATGAGGAAATTTGTCATGTCATTGGTGTTTATTGGCGGAAGCCCAATACCACCAAGCTGGGGGTTGGTTTCTTATTAGTTTTATTAGCCGTATTCGTTGTCGCTGGTTGCAGATATAGAATTACCGCGACTACAATCAATAGCAGAACAAGTTATCGTGACGCTGGTTTATAATTAATGGTTTCATTGTTATCCTTATTGTGCCAGAGCGTCGTTTACTTGCTGGACTTGTGTCTCAGATAAAGCTTGGTTCCAGATGGCCGAGGCGTAGAAATCATACATAACCTTACTGCCACCAAATTTTAGAGAATCACTATTTGTAATATTCATCCCTGCCGGTACGTTTCTGCGTAAAATCTTCGGCTCGAACCTCCAGCTCACCTGCCGCCGCGCCCGCCGAAGCGCGGCGGCAGAAGCTCAGTTTCCTCTGCAAAAGCACTGGGCGGCGCAGAGCGCCGCCCGTGAAAGTTCGTCAAAAATTGAAAAAAGTCTTATCGTGGTACCCTGGGAGGGATTCGAACCCCCGACGCCCGCCTTAGGACGGCGGCGCTCTATCCACTGAGCTACCAGGGCATATTTCAATTGTACAAGATATAGATGATTAGTACAGAAAATATGTTTGATATAATCTATCTATGGCAATGCCAAAAGACTTAATACTAGTAAGACACGGGCACTCCGAAGGCAATCTAGCGGTAGAAACCGCCAAGCTTGGGGATAATAGCTTTTATACTCCAGAATTTAGAGAGCGACCTGGGCATCAATGGCGCTTAACTGATGACGGCAGGGATCAAGCTACTAAGACTGGCGAGTGGATATCAGCAGAAATAGCAAAAGAATTTGATAGATACTATGTATCACCATATATTCGCACCAGAGAGACTGCAGGCCTACTAGACATAAAGGATGCCGAATGGCGAATATCGCAGCGCCTGAGAGAACGAGACTGGGGTGACATAGACGCTATCCCATTGACTGAATTCAAGAAGATATTTCCTCATAATGCCTTGCGCAAAGAGATAGATGCACTATACTGGAGACCTCCAGGTGGTGAATCTATCGCCGACGTACGTATGAGGGTAAGGAGTTTTTTTGATACCTTGCACCGCGAATGTGCGGACAAACGAGTAATAGTAGTGACTCATGGTGAGTTTATGTGGGCCATGCGTGCTGAGTTAGAATATCTAAACGATGAGCAATGGATAGCAGCCGACAAAGATCCGAATATGAAGATATATAACACCCAAGTATTGCATTATTCCAAGTCAGACCCAAATGGCAAAAATAATACTCACTACTTGGGTTGGGTAAGGAGCGTTTGTCCTTGGATGGAAGGCATCGATTCTGGTTGGAAAAAAATTGATAGAAATAAGTATTCTAATAAACAGCTTTTACAACAAGCTGGAAAAATAGACCCTGTAGTTTAAAATTATTTCAATATTATTGGGTCATATGTTTGTGGTGAATAGCATCGTATTCATATAATTCATCTGGGCTAAACCATAGATTTATTTCAAATTCAGCTTCTTCTGCATCCCCTGATGCATGTATAAGATTGCGTATCGGGCGCTTAGCTGTATTGGCATAAGCCGATGAATCAAATGAGAAATCGCCCCTAATAGTACCTGGGTCTGCCTTGGCTGGCAATGTGAATCCAGTAATCTTTCTCACAACATCTATAGCATGAGGACCTTCGAGGACTAGGGCCATTACTGGAGACTCTGAAATAAACTCTACTAACCATCCCTGTATCTTTAGACCTATCTCTTTGGGGTCATCTGTACCAAGTTCCTCAACAGGATCTAATCCCTGCTCTTTGTAGCTATTGAGGGTCTTTTGACCCATACCAACTATGAATTCCTCTCTATCTTTAGGATAGTGTTTATCAGCAAGCTCTTTAGGTACTTTGATCATCTTGGCTCCGATTATCTTGAGTCCGACCTTTTCATAACGAGATATTATCTCGCCCATTATGCCCCTCTGCATTGCATCAGGTTTTATTACTACTAAAGTTTTTTCATTCATTTATTAAATCTCCATTAATTTTTCTAATTCTTGTTTCTTGTCTTGCTCATATGGGCCTATCATGGCCAGCTTGACCGAGTCTTTGTGCAGATAAGACTGAGCTACTTCTAGTACGTCTTGTATAGAAACTTCGTCTATCTTCTGTAGTGATTCCTGTAGTGTTCTTACTCTTCCGGTTAGTATCATCTGCAGACCCATCATATCAGCAACCGCAGCATTACCTTCCAATCCCATTATATAATGCCCTCTCACTTGTAATGTTGGTCCCTAGCTTTCGGCCCGCGAAGACCTAAAAGTATTTTTTGGTCTTTTACAATTATTGCGCCGGCTCCAACTCTAAATTGTTCACTTTTCATTATTTAAATTATAGCAAACAATTATATTTACAAATTAAAATCTATGTATTAATCTATGAGGGTAATTTGTGATGTCTAGCAGAGAGATAAGCATTTGGCCTGTATTGAATTTACTCAAGTAAGAAATAGACCACCTCAAAAACTTCTAAGCCC
>CAYZYH010000022.1:0-7686 GCA_964481235.1 uncultured Candidatus Saccharibacteria bacterium | reverse complement strand
CGTAACAAGGTATCCGTACCGGAAGGTGCGGATGGATCACCTCCTTTCTAGGGAGATACGTCTGAGCAATCAGATCCTCGAACTTCGAGAGTCGAGGCCAGATTGTTACATGGTTGAGCATTCTTTTTAAGAGTTGCTCCTATGCTAACACTGAGGTACTTCTAGGTCGGATCTTAAGTGTTTACACTTAAGGTGACATACATTTCTGCTGGCACATTTTACACATCAATAAACAAAAAACCGTCTATAATAGGCGGTTTTTTGTAATATTTGATATTTTTTGTAATATTTGATATACTTAGCTTATATTAATAAGCAAAAGAGGAATAATGGCATCTAACAAAAAAGACCAAAAAATAATTGTAAAATATTACTGGGTTGTTGCTGGAATTATAGTAGGAATATTTAGTGTAGTTGGGGCTTGGTATAATCTCAATATATTGGTTGGATCGGGCGACTTAAGTCTGGTTGGTTCACTGATAGTTATTGCAGAATATACAATAATGCTTACCGTTTTGGGATTGGTATATAATAAAATACAAAAATAGAAGTCCACTGTAACAGGTTAGATTCACAACCCAGTATAAGTAGGGTTAAAAGCTTATTTATTTACTACTATTTGAATCCGCCAAACAAACTGCTAAGTGAATCGCCTAGAGGGCCAGTAATTGTTTCGCCTACCCCGGTAATAAACATAATACCTAATAACACCATTATTACACCGCAAAGTTGTATAAAAAACTTGGTATCACCAGGCAAATAGTTCTCAATAAACTCTATATTGCCAGTAAAATTCCAAATGTTTTGAGCAAATAGAACAAATAGTATACCAAATACAAAAAAGGCTAATCCTGCAATTATCATAACAATTATTATAGCACCTCTTACTCGGTCTTGAAAATATACTGTTTTCAGGTTACAATTATGAGGTCTTTTTTGAAGATATTTCTGAACCAAAATGTTAAACAAACGCAGTGTTTGACATTTTGAGAGGAGAAACGCGACGGATACTGATAGAATTTTCGAATAGAAAATTTGAAAAGTAGTAGTGCGCGTTACGACGAGGGGCTGTAGCTCAGCTGGTTAGAGCGCGTCACTGATAATGACGAGGTCGGTGGTTCAAGTCCTCCCAGCCCCACCAAATAAAGTATAACAATACATTAATTGACAATTTTTGATGGGGCATTAGCTCAGTTGGCTAGAGCACCTGCTTTGCAAGCAGGGGGTCCGGGGTTCGAGTCCCCGATGCTCCACCAATAAAAACTCTCATTAATATGAGAGTTTTTTGATACAATAATACTTATGCGAAACCGATACACCAACTTTGGCTGGCTTACCACAATTACAGTAGCAATATTACCAATATTTATTTGGCTTACTACTCAGCAAACTGATTGGTCGAGTAATAAGCTTATTTTCGATAACCTAGGTAAGCTTGCTGGTCTTGCTGGGCTATCGCTCTTTGCTTTTAATGTAATACTTAGTGCTCGGCTTAAGATTTATGACAAACTGTTTTTGGGGCTCGACAACACTTATAGAGCCCACCATATTATTGGCTCTAGTGCATTTATTTTATTACTTATTCATCCAATGCTTATTACTACTCGCTACTTGCTTAGCTCGCCAATTGCAGCGTATGAGTTTTTAAAGCCTGGTATAGAAGCGCCATTTAAAACTCTAGGTTCTTTTACGCTAGGCTTAATGATACTCGCCATGATAGTCACGCTATATGTTTGGGTTAAACAAGAAACTTTTGTAAAAATACAAAGAGTTTTAGGTCTACTCTTGTTCTTAGGTGGAATTCACGCCATATTTGTTGGTGGTTCAGACGTGCGTAGTTTGTTTTGGCTTCAACTGTACATACTTACACTATTAGTTCTAGCATCGATTGTTTATATATATCGTTCACTGTTTCACAAAAACTTTCATAAGTACTACAACTACAAGGTTGCAAATATTGTACACAAAAATGACATTATTGAGCTACATATGGCACCTACAAACAAAAAGCTTGAGTACTTGCCCGGCCAATTTGCTTTTATAAAACTAGACCAAGGCGGGGTGTTGGGCCAAAGCCACCCATTTTCTATTAGCTCAAACCCTGCGGACAAAAATTTACGATTTAGTATAAAACAGCTAGGTGACTACACCGGATTGTTGTCTGAAGTAAAAGTAGGTCAAACGGTAAAAATTGATGGGCCATATGGAACTTTTAGTAACAAAGTAGTAAAAAGTGCTAACCAGGTATGGGTTGCTGGCGGAATTGGCGTAACGCCATTTCTTTCTATGGCAACAAGTCTTGATGATGCACAAAAAGTAACCATGTTTTACTCGGTGAAAACTGCAAAAGAGGCGGTGCACAAAGAAGAGCTACACGAAATTGCCAAACAAAAAGACAACTTTAATCTAGTAGTAATAGAAAGCGATAAAGACGGTATGTTGACTAGCGATATTATACTAGCCAAAACAAAAGATACCAGCCAAACTACATATATGATATGCGGGCCAGGCGCAATGATGAAAGCCCTGCGATCACAGTTGCGAGAAGCTGGAGTTGCCAATAGAAGCATTCACACCGAGGAGTTTAGTTTGTTATGAAGATAGAACGGATAGTAATGGCGGTGTTGATTATTTTTATAGCTTTTATGAGCACGGTTTTTGTATATGGCTTTGTGCAAAAACAACTTAAAGAGAATATCTCAACTAGCAAACCCAATACCAACCAAGATTCTGCAACCAATACAAATAGTACTACTACACAATCTACAACAAATGAGTCTAATCAAAAAACATTTACAACTTCAGAAGTTTCTAAGCACAACAAGATGAGTGATTGCTGGATAATTATTGATAAAAACGTATACGATGTAGGTAGTTTTCTAGATGAACACCCTGGAGGAGCAGATTTAATAGTGCCATTTTGTGGCAAAGACGCCACCCAAGCCTTTGCTACAAAGGGTGGAAAAAACAAAACTCACTCACAAGCAGCCCTGCAGCTACTTAGTGGATTCTTTATTGGTATTGTTAAGTAACCCCTATAAGAAAGAAGTGGCTAATTAGCTATATATAGTTTATATATTAATAAGTGTTATAATGCTTGTATGCTTTCAATTCCTATTAACGTGGTGCCTTATATGCTCGGCTCTATTGCCACACTTGTAGTTGGTGTTCGTTCAGCACAAAAATATAAGCAGCTCCACACCCCACTTCTTAGGCATTTCGCAATTTCTGGATTCTTAGCATCAGCCGGAATGGGATTATTGTCTGTAGCCTATATACTCCCACTAGACGAATACTCTATTAAAGTATTCTTAATGATTGGTAGAGCATGTCTAGACATAGTTGCTTACCTGCAGGTATATCTAATTTGGTACCTAACACCGCTCAAAAAACGTTCGGTTTGGTGGTTGGTGGGCCCCTTAATACCTATCGCATTGGTTGGTTATTTTTTTCAAGTAAAAGCTTATTTAGAAAACTTTACTGGTGTTGTAGATAATGTAGCGGTGTTTGTAGTGCCAAAAATTACTTCGTACACCCATGCTTTCTCACTATTAATCGTCTTTTGTGCAGGACTAGTGATATTTAAGAATGCTTTTGATCAAACCGAAACAAAGGCACGTTTAAGGCTTATATCAGTTGGACTATTATATACAGTTGCTTCAATTAGCGATCTGTACAATACCTTTTTCGCTGCTGGGCAAAGTAACTCCTGGATTGTCTTGGTTGGCTTTGCTATAGCCTCTGGTGTCTTTCTAATTAGCACTTTGTTGTTATTTAAAAAAGACAAAAAAGTAGTAGAAACTCTAAACGCTAAATAAATTGTTGTAATTAAAAAACTCTGTAAGCGAACTTACAGAGTTATTTTTTTGTATGTACCTTTGGTACCTTAGTTGCTAGTAGCCGGGGCGGGCTCCTCGACTGCTTGGGCAGTCTTGGGTGATTCCACTACACTTGGCTCGGGCTCAGCAGGTGCAGCAATACCCAGCTGTTCACGGATCTGCGAAAGTCGAGCAGTAGCTTCGGTGTTCATAGTTGCCTGCTCAATTTCGAGCATACGGCCCTCTACCGATTCTCCCTGTAGCTCTGCTGCTCCTTGAGCTCGTGCGAAGCGCGCCTCGATCTTGTCGCGAACTTCATCGAAGGTCGGTACATCTTCACCAACCGTCTCACTCAGAGTTGCCATAGCCCTATTGACCTGCTCTTGCATCTTGGCTTGATCGAGCTGACCAAGTAGCTTCTGACGTTCAGACAGCTTCTTTTGAAGCATTGAGGAGTTCTGAGCAACAGCAGCCTTGGCTTGATCGGTAGCTTGAGCGTTTTGCAGAGATAGCTGCTTAAGGCCCTCTACCTCAGATTCGAGGTTGATAAGCTTGTTGGCAATAGATTCGGCTGCACTGGTGTATTCGGCTGCCTTTTCGGCATCACCCTTTTTGGCTGCATCATCGGCCATCATTACGGCCTGACGAGCGTTGTTATTGGCCTTCTCTAGTTCTTCCAAAGTGCGGTTCAGGCGCATTTCAGTTTGCTTCTGGTTAGCAATAACCAGTGATGCCTGCTCCTTGAGCCTGCGATGCTGATCCTGTGCCTCGGTAATTGCCTGTTCGAGCTGCACCTTGGGGTCAGCTCGCTCAGAGAAGTTCATGTTGAGCTTGGCTGTCCAATACAGCCACCAACGCCTAAATAGTTTTAGCATTGACTGTGTTACCTACCTTTGGTCGTCGATCCCTTTAGTAAAGGGTGCGTCACAGAGTTGTGATCAAAAAAGATAATACAGTATTTTGATTATTTAGTCAATACATATGTGTAAAATATCACTACTAAAAAATGCCCCAAAGTTCAACCTTGGAGCATGTATATTTAGTTGTTGGTAGAGATTAATTGAATTCGGGCCTTGCCATCTCTACGTCCAGCAAAAATTCCAAACTGTGTAGTAGTGGTATCGGTGATGTCTACAATTGCGAAGTCACAGTGCGTATTGTGGGGTTCACACTGAGGGTTTAGCCTGAGCCACAGTCTAAAAAGTCCGAATGCTTCGGCGCTATTCTGGGCCAAAAAAACAACTGTTGCATTTTGCCATCCAATATGGAAATATCTACAACCACCTTGTAAGCGCCTGGCTACTTTGTCTTGATAGTCAAGACAGGCTTGTTTTGGTGTGGCTTGTGACATGTTTGGATCCTCTCTAGACATAACTTACTTAACAAACCCCTTAAGTTACCCAAGTAGAGATACCAATGGCGCCCCCAGCTAATTTTTTAATGATCTTATCGGCAATTGTAGTGGTTCTAAACCTAGTTTGTCAAACAATAAGAGTGTTATAATAACTACATGAACATACAATATCTCTATAAGAGCTCTAAATCTTCCAATAGCAAAACGGCCATTATTGTTTTGCCAGAAATATTTGGTTTGACAGACTTTATAACTAGCACGACCGATAGGTTTGCTGAAGAATTTAAGTTGTCTACTTATGCTTTAGATTTTTTCTTCCAACTCACAGGAGAACCTAATAAGTTCGACTATAATTCTGACGAAGGTGCTCAAACTGGTATGGATTTGATGAAAAAGATGACCGGCGAAGACTTTGTAAATATCTTTGAACAAGCTGTAGATCATATAGTGGCAGATCTAGGTGGCGTAGAAGAAATTGTGGTTTGTGGCTTTTGTTTTGGAGGAAGGTTAGCATACCTAAGTTCAATTGAGACGAGGGTGAAAAAAATAATCTCATTTTATGGAGCTGGTGCCAACAAGCCTAATTATTATAGCGATAGCTCGGCGATTGAACAGCTTTGCGAGGCGCGATCTAGTGACGAATCTTTGCAAGTATTATCTTTTTATGGTGCTGAAGATGACAGTATAAACCAAGAAGATCGTGATAAAACAAAAAAAGCTATGCAAGAAGCTAATATAAGTTATCACGATATAGTTTATCCAGATACGGGTCACGCATTTTTTAATAATACTCGTCAAAGTATGTATAACGAAGAATCTGCCAACAAGGCTTGGCGAGAGATTATAAAGTTTATAAGTAACTAAGACAATATAAGTACTGTCAAAATCTATATTAAATGTACTGAGCTAAGTTATTGACACTTATCAGTTAAATAGTATCGTCGTAGAAAAGTTAAGTTATGGTGTGTTTTTATAGTATTTTACTCTTTACAACTAGAGTAGTTTTTGTTACTATTAAACAAGTCTTAAATTAAACATAAAAAGGTGATTATATATGAGCAACCAATTACTACAAAGAGGCGCTATCGCGTAAACTAAGTTTTGTTGCTTATATGTGGTCGCCTCTTGATAAAAAGACGCGGTCATTTTTTGTTTCTTTGAAAATTGAATAATAGTGTATATGTTACATCCTAACGATGTATACACTAGGGTAAAACAAATTCTTTATTGCTTTGATTGTTGAATAGCAACATATCAAGTAATAACAAAAATAAGAGAATTGACAACGGAAATTTACAGATTGATATCTGCAAATTGCCAGTCTAATTCGCAATTGCAAATAAAAAGTTACAAAAGGGCACATGATGGATGCCTTGACGAACTATGCCGATGAAGGACGTAGAAGGCTGCGAAAAGCCTCGGGAAGCTGCCAATCAAGCTTTGATCCGGGGATATCCGAATGGGGGAACCCAGCACGAGTCATGTCGTGCTACCAATAACTTAAATAACATAGGTTATTTGGCGGGCACCTAGGGAACTGAAACATCTCATTACCTAGAGGAAAAGAAATTAACAAAGAGTCCCTGAGTAGCGGCGAGCGAAAAGGGATTAGCCAAAACTTATCTAACCCTTCAATTTATTGAAGTTACCTCAGTAATGTTAGAGAGGGTTGCGAGATTGCAGATGACCATGTAACAGGGCGTAATTTATTGCGTCATGTTATATGTGACCACCGATGAGGATCGAGTGGATAAAGTTACAAAACGAAAGCTTAGAAGAAGGCGCCTGGAAAGGACCACCACAGAGCGTGAAAGTCGCGTATTTAAAAAACTTTTCGTCTTTATATCTGCTTTACTCAAGTAGGACGGGGCACGTGTAACCTTGTCTGAATCTGGGAGGACCACCTTCCAAGGCTAATTACATAGTTCGATCGATAGCGTACAAGTACCGTGAGGGAAAGGTGAAAAGAACCCCGCAAGGGGAGTGAAATAGAATCCTGAAATCATGTGCTTACAATGAGTGGGAGCCGGCTTGTCCGGTGACCGCGTGCTTTTTGTAGAACGATCCAGCGAGTTACGATATGTGGCAAGGTTAAGGTGCGTTCGCACCGGAGCCGTAGTGAAAGCGAGCCTTAATAGGGCGATTAAGTCGCATGTCGTAGACCCGAAACCAGGTGACCTAACCATGGCCAGGCTGAAGCGCAGGTAAAACTGCGTGGAGGGCCGAACCACCGCATGCTGCAAAATGCTTGGATGAGCTGTGGTTAGCGGAGAAATTCCAATCGAACCTGGAGATAGCTGGTTCTCCTCGAAATAGCTTTAGGGCTAGCGTCATAAACTACCTCTCAGGGGTAGAGCACTGAATGGGTTGTGGGCCTTTTTAAGGTACCGCGCTCAATCAAACTCCGAATACTGAGAGAGATTATTATGGCAGTCAGAACACGGGAGCTAAGTTCCGTGCTCGAAAGGGAAACAGCCCAGATCGCCATCTAAGGCCCCCAAGTCATAGCTAAGT
>CAYZYH010000021.1:8620-9245 GCA_964481235.1 uncultured Candidatus Saccharibacteria bacterium | reverse complement strand
GCAGACTTTATTGCTGTTATGTACTTCATCTCTATTTGCCCCTGATGTTTGTTAGCTCGTACAAGCTCAACATTTCAGTAACTGCCTGCTCCTGGTCTGTCTCCGAGCCGGAACTGAGGTTTTCTTTAATGTGTGTTCGTACGTGGTTTTCAAGTATCAGCTTATTTAAAGAGCCGAGAGACTTTTGAATGGCTAGGTTTTGCGTAAGTATGTCCATACAATAGTCTTCGTTTTCAATCATCTTTTGAATACCACGCATCTGACCTTCAAGGATTTTGGCACGATGTAGTGCACGCTGCTTTATATCGCTAATCATAACTCTATTGTAGTACCCCCAGGGGGTACTATGCAAGTCTAGGTCTAGGGAACAGGTCTGCTTTTCGCCTGCTTGTTCGCTCAGGAGGAGAGCGGCTGGGTTCGAACTAAATAACAGAGGTGGCTACGAAAGAACCGCCCTTTCGGACGGTTCCAACATTTGTGCTTTGTAATCAGCACGTATCTTTCTTGGCTGAGCAAGGAGAGAAGTTGCAGCCAGGTCTAGGAACTGGGTCTGCGCTTTTCTCTGCTTGCTCTGGCTCCGCATACAGGTCACGAACTCTTTAACGGCTGTAAACGAGACAAATGA
>CAYZYH010000021.1:2658-8610 GCA_964481235.1 uncultured Candidatus Saccharibacteria bacterium | reverse complement strand
GGCTCCGGGGACTGGATTCGAACCAGCGACCAATTGATTACACTTAGCCCCATGCTTTCACACGGGCGTGGACTATCTCATTCCGCCTAGAAAGCGGACAGGGCGCTATGAGCTTGCTACCATGTATTTCTTACATTCAAATCAATTATTTCTTACAAAGTCAGTTTTTTGCTTCGCAAAGTATCATGGGATACTTTTTGTCACAAGAAAACAAACTTTGTTTGCAAAATATCTCAATTTGATCTGCAAAAAATACACGGCAACAAACTCTGAGAGGTTATTGTTGGGACTCACTCTCTAGTCTCTGAACCTTCTAAGAAACCTTTGCCCTTCTTAGCTTGGCTGCGGATTACCTTGGGTCATTACAACCTTTAGGCTTCCCGACAATTCACCCTGTTTTCACTTAGTAGTTACCTACTAAGGCTGCGTCTTTGTTCACAGTCAACTGCTCTACCACTGAGCTACCCCGGAATATGTGATTTAATGAATAACCGCCCGTTGCCCGATTTGAGTTGTTTTTCTCTTATCAGTGCTTCCGAACGAGTACGAACTGACTCTTGAAAAATCAGCTCCCACTCACCGGGAAACCTTGAGGTATATCCCTTAAAAGCATGTTTATCATGTTGTTTCAGTCTTTCAGAAAGATTAACTGTTTGGCCAATATAATATTTACCCACCTTTTTATTATATATCGCATAAACCGAAATCATTATAAAATTTTAAACTACTCTACCTCCGCTGTACAGCGGAGAGCTACCCCGGATTATATTTTTACTACTCCCGCTTCTATTTCTCGATGACAATTCGCACAGACTATCACGCACTTGTCTAACTCTGCTTTTACAGCGTCCCAAGATCTAGTGTATCCTTTGTAACCAATACCAAATTTTTTTGTCTTTGGATCTTTGTGATGAAAGTCTAATGCTTCTACGCACTTATCATAACCACAAAGCTGGCATTTACCACCTTTGTATTCTACAGCCATGCGTTTTACTTTCTTTCGACGCTTAGCTACAGCTGCAATCATATATTCTCTTCGATCAATATATTTGCGAGTTTCTAGTTTGCTCATTTACTTCTGCTTTTAAATTACTTAATACCAAATGATTATATCTGTTGGGTAGGTTGAAAGTCAACTAGATATATGATAACATAGCGTCGCTACAATGCACCTTACAGAAACACAAGGGAGTCAAGAAATGAACTCAGAGTATGAGCGACTTCAATTTAGTTACTCACTTGACGTGCCAAAAAGTATTAAGTTAAAGGGCAAATTGCTAACAAACCCAAATATCATAGCGAGACAAATACGCATTATGCCTAGCGCACAAGGTGCTAAAAAATACTGGCTGGTTATTGCCGTTTCGCATGCAGACGATCAGAAATACGTAGGTGAGATACTAATTGATGTAAAACCAGATTCGGCTATTCATCACGAAACTTTCGTAACCGTTGAGTCTGGTATACGATCTGGAATTCTAGGTACACAACGAGCAGAGGCAAAAACCAAGCTCGAAAGAGATGATGTTCGTATACTAAACGATGTGCGCCAAAGATTGCTAGATGATTGGCTAGAGGTACTAAAAGACAGTAAGCCATCTGACGAACTTGTTTTAAAGGTTGCAAGTGATCTTGTAAACTCTAGAACATTATTACGCGTTGATGCCCGCGATAGACTATTTAAAACAATTGGTTTTTTAGACAGTTTAGGGCGTCACAACCCGCGTGCCAACGCTGCACGCCTTACAGCCGCAATTGCCAGGCTACGTATGCAGGTTGAAGCAGATGTATTCACCCGCAAATCATTGTATTATCGCTATCTAAACTGTACTGTATTAGCCGAAAACATTGCCGCTGATATTTGGGACATGCAAGTAATGGCGGAGCTAGGGCGCCCTAGCTATATAGGCACTGAGTTTGCTAAGCGACTTAAGCGAATGGCAATCAAGCCATACTTTTGGGCCGTTCTGTGGATTAAGCACAACATTTCAATGCGACCAATGGCACTTGCTTACAATGCACCATTTGTTGCTCAGCTTTTGGCAACAGAGCAGCGACTAGGCGAGATAGATATCTTACTTTCTGAATATAAGCGCGCCGACAACAAAGCCAAAAAGAAGCTATTACAGCTAATTACCTTAAGCATCGCCTCTTTCCCTACCGACAGCATGCCTCTAGATTACCTAAACCTATTTGCTAATTTGCGCAAAAAGCTACCAAGACTGGCGATAGCCAAGAACAAGACCGATAAGCAATACAATATTACAGCAAGCGCTATGCAATCTCTTATTCGCTATAGAGAAAGCGATGATCCTGAAAACGCGTGGTACAACCCACATATATCACTTTAGTTAATGTATAAATATCTACCCCATTTGTAATAAACGGGGTATTTTATTGCGTAATTTTGTATAATATAGCTTCAATGACAAAAGATAAAAACCAGTTAGCGCCAATAGTAACCAAAGTAGTTATTTGGGCAATAATTGTGCTCATATTATTTTCTTTTATTTTAATGTTCCGCTTTTGGTGGCTACAGCGAAGTAAGCCAGAAGTTATGGGTGTAAGTTTCTCGCAAGTACAGGCCGAGCGTTTTGGTAGTAATTGGCGAGATAACTATACGGCTCTGTTAGATGATTTGGGTTTTAGGCATCTACGAGTTGCGGCTTATTGGGATAGAATAGAGCCTCGCCCAAGTGAATATGATTTTGCAGAAACCGACTACATGGTAACAGAGGCAAAAAAACGTGGCGCCAAAATAACTATGGTGATTGGCCAAAAAACTATTCGCGTACCAGAGTGTTATTATCCATCTTGGTTAGATAAAAACAATCCCGAAGCTGTTCAAACAGAGGTAAATAAAATGCTAAAAACCGTAGTTGAAAGATATAAAAGCGAGCCCACAATTGAGGCTTGGCAGGTAGAAAACGAATTTTTGCTACGCAGCTTCGGAGACTGTCCAACCCAAAACCTTACCAACCAAGCACTCAGTAACGAACTCAATACTGTAAAGTCGTTAGACCCTACTCGACCAATCATTATTACCCAAAGCGACCAGATAGGTTGGCCTATACGAGGCCCATTTGCAGATATTTATGGATTTTCTATGTATCGTTGGGTGTGGGGAAAACTTGGTTATTATCGCTACCCTCAAAGTGGTCTATATAATTTTTTTAAGGCCGCAGTTATAAATTTCTACACCGGCCAAGATATTAAGGTGCATGAGTTGCAAGCCGAAGCCTGGGATAGAGTTGGTAATGAAAGCCTAAGTTATGAACTTTCTCGCACTACCATGAATCCAATTCAGCTCTATGAGAATATTGAGTATGCTCGTCAAACCCAAATTAAGAGAATAGATCTGTGGGGATCAGAGTGGTGGTACGCCTTAAAAGAACAGGGTCATCCAGAAATGTGGCAGGCTGTTCAAAGATTACCAAACAAGAACTAAATTGGTATGGTTTTTTAGCCGAACTATTTTTGCTTTAGTACTTTTTGGTAGGTAGCTAGAGTAAGTTTTGCAGTGTTCTCCCATTTGTATTTTTTTACTTGAGCATAACCCTTTTTACGTAATTTCTCTTGAATTTTACTATCAATGAGCACTTGCGATATTACTTTGGCCATATTCTTGGTACTTTTAGGGTTAAAATACATTGCACCATCACCCAAAACTTCGGGCAAACATGTAGCATTACTGCTAATTACCGGTGCGCCATAACTCATAGCTTCAAGCCCTGGCAAGCCAAATCCTTCTGAAAGCGACGGAAACACATAGGCACTACAGGCTTTGTATAGCCCAGCCAAAGCAGCGTCTTCTACAAAGCCCATAAAAATTACTCTGTCTTGCAAGCCAGATCTTTTAACTTCTTCTTCTAAAGCAGCGTGAAAATCGTCTTTTTTACCTGCAATGACTAGTTGATAGTCTAATACGTATTTGGTTATTATTTCACCAAAAGCAATAATTAGTCGTTCTAAATTTTTGTGCGGGTAGGCATTACCTACATATAGTAAAAATGGCTTGTTAATACCGTATTTTTTTAGATCTACCTTGCCTCGTTGGTATGGAATCTTGGCGGCTTGGTGTGTTACAACTATCTTGTTTCGTCGTACTTTATAAAACTTGGCAATGTCTTCTTTTACATATTCACTAGGTACCAGAACAGCCTTGGCACGCTTAATGCCTTGGCTCAATACTACGCGCATCACCTTGTCTTTTACACCATAAATAGACTTACTAAGTACATTTTTTCTGATATTTTGAAAATGTAATAGTGTAAGATCGTGAACGGTAATTACAAACTTACCACGATAGCGTAGTGGAAAGTTAAAATTAGTAAAATGCACCAAATCAGGCTTTTGATCATTAATAACCTTAAGCAGTTGAGTCTGCTCTTTTACACCATACCAGTCGATATCTACTGGTAGCAAAAATAGATTGGGAGCTTTTAGCTTTATTCTACTCTCGTCTTCGGCACGAATAAGTAGTATGTATTCGTTCTCTTGGTCTAAAAGAAGAATTTTTTCTAAGGTTTGGTAAATATAACGGCCAATGCCGGTTTGTTTTATCCACCTACCATCAATAAGGATCTTCATTTGTATTATTATATCATTTTTGGGTCAACTTATAGATATATCTAGCCCTAACCATCTCCCTCTCCCCGGCCATCGAACAACAGACCGTGAGTTGGCTCTAAAGAGCCGAAACTAATTATTTAGCAATTTTTTTATGTGCTTGCCGCACAGGCCTTCTTTGGTATTCAAAGAAGCAAAGCTACCGACTCAGGCTCGCAACTTTATAAATTACTCCAATATTTTATAAGTTGAAGCTTCGGGACTCCTTACGTATTCGATCAGATCGTCAGACAGTCCTCGCTTCTATCTTTATAAAATATCCTCACAATCGTTAAGGTTGCTAGAGAGTCGGTGAGAAAAGATTTTTAGCTATTTTTATATAAAATACATTTCAATAACGCTCCAAGCTTGCATTCAAAATTTAGCCTTGATAATTTATAAACATCCATTGTTGTAACTGTAATTGCAACCAAGTACAAGGAGGTTGACAATGGATATACAACGAGCGACCAAGCGGGTCGCTTTTGCATTGAGCACTTTAATTTTTATGCTTGGTCTGTGTTTTGTACAGCCACAAGCAGCTAGTGCCACTACATACCTACCCAACTTTACGACTTTTCAGGGCGACGGCCCGGGTGTTTATCTAGTTGCTAACGGCGGTTACTATGGCATACCCAACCCCGAAACCCTTACACGTTGTTTTGGTGGCTGGGGTGCAGTAAGGCACGTTAGTGAGCCTGTAGCTGCTGATATTCGCGCGACTTATCACTATCTAGGTATGGCTGCGTGTTATGTAAGTTACCCCAATGGCACCATGCTATCAGCGCCGTCTGACCCAAAGGTCTATGTAGTATTTAATGGACACAAATACTGGGTGACTAGTGGCGATACCGTAACAGGTTGCTTAGGGGGATGGGCTGCTATTAGGCGTATTAGTGATGCCGAGATGGCTTGGACAAACGACTTCTACCCTTATGCAGGGAGTTATACTTGCCCAACCCCTCAGGTCAACTCACGTGAACAACGTGCTGCCGCTTGGGCTCTCGCCGAGGTACGATCGCCAAGGCCTAGCTGGAGCGATCGCTACAACGCCTGTTGGTCGGGTCGCTGCGAGCAGTTTGTAGAGCAAGCCTACGGCCGTGGCGGAGTTTTTGCTACTGCCTACACTCACTACCAATGGCAGGCCGCGCGAGGTCGTATTCACACCGATCGCTCTCCTCCACCGGGTGCTATCGTGTTTTACTCGGCTGTAAGCAATGGTACAAATTACGGCCATGTGGGCATTAGTATGGGTAATGGCACTATCGCTAGTACTGTTGGTTGGATGGGCCAATGCCTCAATACCGCCGTCAACTCAATTAATTACTTTCCAAATTACTTGGG
>CAYZYH010000021.1:0-2558 GCA_964481235.1 uncultured Candidatus Saccharibacteria bacterium | reverse complement strand
AAATTATATACATTCTGGCGAGTACTAAGCCCCGTAAACGAGCTAGAGGCCCCTACCGATGCGTCTTTTGGTACCAACCCCATACCGGCTCTGGCTGAGGCCTGTACAGCATTATCTATATACATATTACTTATAAAAAATCTGCCTATGTAGTAGCTACGAGTTAAGTAAGTAACTCCCAGGCTAAATACCAACGCTACAACGCTAAGGCTAATAATGAAGTGTTTGGTTTTATTGGTTTTTACATAGTAGTTACACAAAAATGCTAAGCCCACAATTGCAGCCACACAAAGTATTGGGGCTTGCGAGGCAGAATAATGTTGAATGGGCAACCAGCGCCACGACTGGGTAGTAAATGTTCGACCCATCCAGAGTGGTATGAGTAGTATTAGTAAGCGTGGTGCGAGTAGTGGTAGGCCACCAAAAGAGAATAACATATATAGCAAGGTCTGGAGCTTAGCCTTGGGCAAAAATAACTCTTTTATTACATTGTGAGGTTGTGTAAAAGTGGCTTTAATAATATCGATAAACGACGAACCGAAAGGGTTATCGCCATACAAATATGTGCCGGTGCCCATTGCTGGCAAAAATACTCTAGTGACTACTAAGAAGTATGTAAGTGAGGCGACTATTACTACACCACCAAATCGATATTTTTTGTCGAAAAGTGCAGTGTAGAGCCCAAACATCGTCGCTACTAAGGCCATGTCTTCGCGAACTAGACATAGTATTATCAGCCAGATAGCTAGCCGACGATAGTTATTATTTACCACCAAGTAGTATAGCGTCCAGGCGATTGGTAGTACTGCTACCGGAGAATCGTGAAATGGATAACTTAGCGCTGCCCAAAATCCAAAAAAACTGAGATAAATCACAGCCCAAAGAAATGCGATTCTTTCAGATTTAAAATAGTGCTTGGCAATAAGGTATATTGGGTAAGCACTAAAGCTTATTGCTAGCGCCTGCACCACTAGTAAAAACACTGGGCTTTGCCACAGAGCATAAAATGGCGCTAGAGGTAGCAAAAAGTAATGAGCGTGGTCGCCAAGCAAATTAATACCTTTAAGTGGGTTGGCTGAGAAATCTAAATGAACGAGTGAATACATATGTCTATTGAACAGTCCAAGATCGAGCATCGGAAACCTCAGGCTTCGATAACACAGGTATTCGTAAGCTACCAAAACCAAACTAGATACACCTACTAGCCAATACCCCATTTTGTTTGCAATGTAGCTCTTTTTTATTTTTTGCATCATTTAGTTATCCAATACCAAAATATTAGTGGTGATCGCAAAATCTTTATGGCTATTTTGGTAGTTTTGGTTTTGTATTTTTCTAAGTACTTATCTTGTGAAGCAAAATACATTTTTTTGCGCTTGTAGTTAGAGCTATTGCTCTTACCGAGCAGGTGCACCACCTTGGCGCTAGGCATAAAACGAATTTGGTATTTTTTATCGATAAGTTTTTTACATAAATCTGTGTCTTCATAGTACATAAAAAACTCTTTGCTAAACCCGCCAACTTTGTTAAATGCCTTGGCCGTTACAAACAATGAGGCGGCGGTAGCAAACTCAACATCGCGCTCTTGCAGTGGTAAGTAGTCGGCATTTACCTGGCCAAATAAGCCTTTCGTAAATGGTAATAACTTTACTATTAGTCTAACTGGTTTTTCGACGGTTATGCGCCAGCCGTTGGGTAAGTAGGCTATTTGAGCGGACTGCACTCTACCCTCCTCGTTGGTGATAAGGGGTGTTGCAGCCGCATATTTTTTGTGGGTTTGCAAAAACTTCACCACATAACCTAAGTTATTCTCTTTAGGTATTACCGTATCGGTATTGAGTAGCCACAAAATCTCACCTTTGGCAACGCTTGCAGCGGCATTATTACCACCACCAAAGCCAATATTTTGAGTTTGTTTTACTATTTTTACCCTAGGATAGATCTTTTTTAGGGCAGTAGGATCAAATTTAGCCGAGGCGTTATCTACCATTATTACCTCATAGCTAAAGCCCTTAATGTTCTTTACTACAGTATACAAACTTGCCTCGGCAAGTGTTTGAGTATTGTAATTTACATAAATAATTGAAACTTGGGGCTTTTTCATATTAAGGTTTCTTAACGGCTTTAAACGGCTGAGCTCGGGTAAGCATAGCCTCTAGCTGCGGTGAGCTAATCTTGCGATTGCCTTGTATACGGTGTCGCTCAGCCAGTAGCCACGGTGTATGGGCTAAGGCTACTAGGTGAGCCCGCACAGCACGCCACGGGTGTCCCTTTACCATAGCTGCCCCCGTCATACGCCAATTGGCGTACAAAAAGCGCGGAAACACCTTAGCGATTAGTGGAAATGGCAAGTTGTGCCAAAATAGATAAATACTATTGCGTATAGTCATCTCTCTACCAAAGCCCGGCACTTTGTCGGCACTATAGTTCATTTTGTGGTGCACTATTGCCTTACGGCTAAGCCATATTTTTTTGGCTCTCAACTGTGCCCGCATACTTATATCTACGTCCTCATAATAGGCAAAAAAGCTTTCGTCAAAGTAGCCTATCTCGTCAAA
>CAYZYH010000020.1:0-12398 GCA_964481235.1 uncultured Candidatus Saccharibacteria bacterium | reverse complement strand
GCCACAACCTTTACCAGGGTATGAAACAAGATAGCGAGGGGCGACAAAATCCACAATCCCCAACGCTTACGTCGACCACAATCATTGGGTCCCTTACTACCCATACCAAACAGTCTTAGCATATTTACGAGTGCCTTAGAAGGCTCCTTGGCAAACATCTCGTCTGGCACCACTACGTCTAGCCTGGTTTCTACACCAATGGTAGCGATCTGGTATGTTCCATCTAGGTCGCGAAACCTTAAGGTTGTATCGTACTCAAACACACCATTTTCGTAATAGCCGTTTTTACGTGGCTTATCGAGTAACTGACGATGCATAAGAGCAATTTGCTCTGGCGTATCGCCATGCACAATGGTGGCCATTACGGTGTTGGTACCTCGGCATACAAACTCAACAAATTCGGCTTCTTGCTGCAATGGCACCAATAAGCGTTGCTCATAGCTCATTTCTACATAATGCCCATAGTCACTAATTCTGCCAATAACAACAAGCACGTACGGGTTGGTTACATTTTGGGCTTTTAGCAGTTCAATCAGTTCTGATGTAACACACCAACGCAACATTGTAGCAGAATCTGTTCTGCCTTCAGGGTCAACATCTACCTTGAGACCCAGGTCAATATCTACTGGGTTTTCAATTGTGGTCACATTTTCTCCTTAGGTGCACTTGTCTCTACCTGAGACAAAACTTACATGATTATACATTTTTTAGGCTATATTGCAAGCATAAGAAATACAAAGAACCACCTTAATTGGTGGTCGATATTCTACTATTATTTATCAATCTTTACTTAGTCTTAGCCTGCAACTCGTCTACTCTCTCTACTATCATGCCACAAATATCTTTTACCGACTCTCTATAGCGCTTAGGGGTAATTCTTATAGTAGCATCAAAAAGTGGATATACCTTGTCTTGGGTTTCTTGTAACTTACGTTTTTGTTTGGCCAGCTCAACATCACCAAGGGTACGAAGATTGTGCATTCTATCGGCCAACTTACAAACCGCGGCTCGCCAATCACCAGTGCGTAGCAATCTGTTCCAATAGTCGTTATCTACCAAACCATCTTCTTTGGTCATATACTTTACCCCCATTGCTACCTCGTGCCCAAAATTAATTTCGAGTCGTTTGGGCCGCATAATAAAAGAGTCTTCTATCATATCGTGTAAGAGCGCTATGCAAATAAGTTGCCAGTCGTAGATATGCAGCTCATCAAATATCATCCAGGCCACTGCTCTGGGGTGTTCGAAATATCTAAGCCCGTTGGCACGTTTTTGCCCCCGGTGAGCATACTTACTAAAAAAATATGCGGCCTCTATGTCTTCCATCTCAGTCTCTGAGAAGTATGGTCGCAATGCGTTCATAAACTCCATGCGATTAATTTTGGGGTATGAATCTATTTTTTTAGCCATAACTTTAGCCCTTCTTTTCTTATAGTATAGCCTCTTTATGTAGTATTTGCTATCTGAAAAACCTCTTAAGTTGCAGCATAAGCGTTGTTGTGTAATAATAAAAACAAATTAAGATTAATTAAGGAGAAGTAATGGACAATTCAGTGGCGATGCCAAGTCAAAATTCGTTAATATTAAGAGGTATAGCAAATTTAATGTTGGGCTTAGTAGCTCTTGTGTGGCCCGGTCTTACACTATACATATTGGTAATATTTTTTGCTGTCAATATTATGTTTGTAGGTATAGTTGAGTTATTTAGACCGGTTGTAGAAAAAGATACGAAACATGGTGTGCTATCGGTAATACTAGGTATTCTAGGTATAGTAGCTGGTTTGTACTTACTAAGTAACCCAATGGTTTCGGTAAGTATTGTAGCGCTACTAGTAGCTTTCTGGGCAATACTATTCGGTATAGGTGATTTAATGCTCGGCTTTGTAGACTCTAGTTCAAACGCTGGATACAGAGTATTGTTCGTGCTTATTGGGGTACTTTCAGTACTATTTGGGTTCTACCTTATATTTTACCCAGCCACTTCACTTCTGGCCTTTATATGGATACTTGGTCTATACGCTGCTATCACCGGTGTACTATACATTATTGGTAGTTTCTTTTTACCAAAAGCCAAGGCCAAAAAAAGTAAAAAGTAGTTTTCTCTACTACTTAACGTCTATTTTAAAAACACCCGTGGTTTAGCGGGTGTTTTTGGTGCTGAATTTGCATATGCTTCAAAAGGCATACTATAATATTAGATAAATGAAGGTATTGTTATAATAATATGGAATTTCTAAATGCTCCATCACGTGCCTCTCTAGCCTGGCGAGGTTTAGCAAATATTTTAATGGGTGCTATTTTGTTAGTTTGGCCTCAAGCTACCGCATACGTAGTAATAGCCTTGTTTGCAATCAATCTTATACTAGTTGGTTTGTTTAGTATATTAGAGCCATTATTTAAAAAAGATAACCCTCACGTTTGGGCTACCATATCACTCGGCGTACTTGGGGTGACTTTTGGCATTTACTTAATAATAAAGCCTGAGTTTGCGGCGGGTCTTGTAGGTTTAATGATTGCTTTATGGGCAATATTATATGGCGCATTTGATATTGCTGTAAGTACCAAACTATTTAAAGACAAGTTGCATTTTGGTTGGTCGTACTTGTTAGTTGGTATTGTTTCTCTGTTATTTGGCATATATTTGCTACTATCACCAGCTGAAGGAGTGCTTACTATAGTTTGGCTGTTTGGACTATATTCTGTTACAGTAGGAGCAATACTACTAATGGCTAGTATACTAATGAATATAAAGGTAACTGCCCCTAAAAATATAAGGAGAAAAAGCTATGCCCGAAGCAAAAAATAATAAAAGACAATGGCCGGTGCGGCTAGCTGTAATAATAACGGCTATTTGCCTGTTTATGGTGCCATACCTCACAGTAACTAAGACCACTCTTTCAAGCCCAGAAAACACTATTACTTTCTTGGAGCAATCAAACGCCTTTACCTACACTAGTCAGATAGTAAAAAATGAAATAGAAACTCGCTTACCAGAGAGTGTACAGCAAAACCTTATCAAACGATCGTTGGTAGACAAGCTTATGGATCTAGTTATTACTCCCCAACTACTACAGTCTATATCTGAACCAATAATAAAACTACAAATTACGTTACTAAACCGTGACACCAAAAACATCCAGTTAGTAAACAACAAGGTGGAACTAAATATTGAGCCTTATAAACAAAATCTTAGTAGCTACATTGCTTCGTTTGGTTTGCCAAGTGGTATACAAGAAACTGTTAATGATTTTTCTGGAGCACTGCCCAACACTATCACTATTGTTGATGGTAACAAAAACCCTGATAGCCCAATTATTACTGCCATAAAAATAAAGAATTGGTACAACGCCTTGGGGCAAGTGACAGCTGTAGTGTGGGTATTACTTATAATAAGCATACTAGCGCTCGTTGCATTACTATTTCGAGATGTCCATAAGTTGTTTAGGTTAAATGCCAAAACTTTTGGTGTGTTGGGTGCGTTAGTGTTGGTACTAAGTTATGTTGCTCCACCTAGTCTCAACCTACTCATCCCTAATAATCTAACCGAAGCTAGTGGCTCAGAAATAAGCCAACTCATTAGCTCGCTCAATGCTCATTTCTTTGTTCTTACCAGAACCTATGCTTGGTGGTATATTGGCATTGCCGTGGCCTGTGCACTAGTTGCTTGGTACTTAGGAGCTTTTGGCTTTAGCTTCTCTATTGAAGAAATTAAAAAATACTTCAAAACAAAGTTTAAAAGAAAACACAGCTAGTCAAGAGAGAAAGGTAGTTTGACGAACCAGATTTGTCGTATATTATAGAAGCATGAAACAAGGTAACAATAAATGAGCTTCACATCTAAAACCAGTGCTTTTGTAAAAAAAGCCTACTATGGTGTTGTGGGTTCCAAAGCAAATCCCAAAGACGAAAAGCAAGTAGAGTATATTTTGCAGGACGTTGGCGCTAAGGTATTTTTCGGTATGGTTTTTGTGTTGCTAGGCACACTTTTATACTATACCTTACAACCATATATGAGCGCGCTAATACTTGCTATGTTGGTGGCAGCGCTCTTGCACCCTGTTTATAGAAAGTTGCATGGCAAGCTTGGTTGGTCGCCCAGGATTATTACTGGTTTAATTATTACCGCCCTTGCTGTTATATTGTTAGCACTAGCTTTTTTTATAGTTCGTAGCCTAGCAGTTGAGGCTATAAGCTTAAGTAGCTCTATAAACAACTACATTAGTAGTGGTCAAACTGGTGAGCTGCAAGAAAAAATTCAGAACCTTATAAATACTAGCGGAATACAAAACCAAAACACCTCTAGTCTAATCACTAACGCACTACAACAGATTAGTGGTAGATTGGCGGGTTTTGCTTCTGGTTTAATAAAAAACAGCTTTGCATTCTTTGTTAGTGTGACAATATTTTTGTCTAGCCTAGTTCTGCTTATTCCTAGAATGAGCCAAATAAAGAAAATGGCTATAGAGATTTCTCCTCTAGGAAAAGATATTACAACCGATTACATAGAGAAAACGCGCTTACTTCTTAGAGGTGCAGTGGTCGGATCTTTTTTTATTAGTCTAACAGCTTCTAGTATTATGGGCGTTACTTTTTGGCTACTGGGAATACCTAATGCTGTTTTGTTTGCCACAATTGCTTTTATACTCGGTTTTATTCCTTATCTTGGTACTACTATATTTACTTTTGGTGCCGCGATTATTTTTGTTCTTCTAGGTGTGTACGACAAGGCTATTATTCTTGTACTGGTACAGCTGGTAATACTTAATCAGTTAGATTTGGTATTTAGACCTATATCTATGCCCAAAAAAGTGCGCATACATCCATCACTTATGATTATTGCAGTACTTGCAGGACTCGCCACATTCGGAATGATAGGCATTATTTTTGGTCCGGTAATACTGGTGTTGTTTATGAGCTCTGTACAAATCTACCGCCAGAATTATGGCGCTCATGCTTTGGCCAAAAAAAGTTAGATTTTTATTTCATCGTTGTGATATAATTTAAGTAGAATAAATTAATAAGGAGTCTATATTATGGCAAGTAAAAATAACGAAGTAACAGGTTGGGCTGGCTGGGCAGCTTTTGCTGGTCTACTAATGGTCTTAACAGGCTTTTTCCAGGTGTTAGTTGGAATAAGCGCAATTGTTAGAAACACCGTATATTTTGTTGGTCCGTACAACATTCTATCGGTAGATATTGCAAATTGGGGATGGCTACATCTTCTATTGGCTATCCTACTGCTAGGCGCTGGTCTTTCAGTACTAAAAGGTAATGCTTATGGTAGAGTAGTAGGTGTAATTTTGGCGGCTATAAGTGCTGTTGTAAACATGGCCTTTATTCCTGCCTATCCTGTCTGGTCAATTCTAGTAATGATAATAGATATTGTCATTATCTACGCCCTAGTAGTTCATGGTGGCGAACTAGGCGAAGCCTAATAGCTTGTTTTGAGTTTTGAATTAAAAATACTCCTTACCCAGAAGGAGTATTTTTTTGTATAAAAAAAAGGGGGTGACAGTCTCGCGACTGTCACCCCCGTGTTCTGGTGTGTAGGCCGTTGGGCAACTCCAGAACGGGGCACTGCTGTACTACTATAGTTAGCATAATCTCAAAAAGGGACAACTGCATGTGCTCTACCTTCAGCTGGGGCTGAAATTAGCCGGTAGGTCACTACATTGGTTTTGTCGCGGCAGCCACTGGCCACCACCTAGGATATTTCTCCACCAAACGAGCTTCGCTTTCTCACTGTCCAGGTAAGAGAGCTTATGCGTTGCTTGCAGCCGCGCTGTAGATCGCTAGTCTACATTTATTTACTCACCACTCGGTGGCAAGCTCTTAACACCGTCCAGCCTGCAATACTGGAGTTAAGGCTCTCATCTCTACAAATAATGATCATTTATCATTATTCATATTGAAAGTCTTTGCGGCGCTCCTTCTTGTCTCTCAGGAGTGAGAGCTCTCTTAAAAAGCATCTTGTGCTTACTTATTAAGAGAGTCCACTTTGCCAACTAAATTTTAAAATGTGTCGGCGTAGTGGTTATTGCGGGTATCTTTTTTATAGGTACAAAAACCGAGCTCAGTCTTCCCTGGTCCTCTCGGTCGAACCAGCATGGTAGAAGTATTATAGCATGGTAATACGATAATTGCAAGGGTTTTTTACAACTTTTTTATATTAATTAAATTTGTTATAAAAATAGACTAAATGGTAAAGGCCCCGCCTCTCAAAAGAGAGGCGGGGCCTGGTGCTACCTGGTAACAGGTAGGCTTTTCACCCTTGCGGGCTTTTTTAAGAGGCTAGTGAGCCTCGCACGTACTTGCGTCCACGCCAGCCAAGAGCCTTGCGGGCCAGCTGAACGGCGTCGAAGGCTTCAGCGTGGTTGGTTGCCACGATACTGAAGCGATCCTCGCCACCATCACCGGGCTGCTTCCAGCCAGCCTCTCGGGTGAGGTGCTTAGCCATCTTGGTGGCAGCCTGGGGCGAGCTGGGCTCGACCCGAACGCGATTACGCTGAATGCTCAGCTCGCGAATGCCGACTCGGCCACGACGACTGGTGTGAGTCACCTTGTACTCGCCAGTGCCTTCGGTACCTGCCATGAAGAGCGGATCGGCCTGGTTGGTTGCTGTGGTCATTTGTGACCCTTTCTGTTGTTGGGAGTTGGCCGCGAGGCGAATTCCTCGCGGTACTTACTAGGTACTGCTTGGCCGCGCAGAGCAAAGATGCCCTCTACCTGCGCAATTGTCTCAACGGCGTGGCCACAGTGACGTTGCCGAACTGCCAAGACAGGGTCTGGTGTATCGTCTTCACTCTCTAGTAGAGCAATGAGAGACGCCAGAAAGGTACCGGTTCGGCCATGTGAGGCCGAACAGTAGGCCAGCATGGTGTCACCAGCCAGAAGGCGTGGCAGCACAAACAACTCTAGCCTGTCTCGCCAATCGCTCGGCACTCCTCCAAAGTCAGGCAATTCGAGCTCAAAGAGCTCGTCCTGATCTTCGTAGAGATCCTCTATAGCAATTAGCTTACCATTGAGGGTGACTATGACGTCGAACTCGTCGAGGTTGGGTGGAAGGGCATACATTGTCCCCCAAGCTCCTACCTCAAACTCGCCAACTCTTACTAGTCCACCTCGGTGGTCTTGGTGTGTGCGAGCCACTTCTGAACTCGCACTCGATTGAGCTTCGCTCATCTAGGCTCCTTACCTAAGTCGCGGCGCGAGCAGGGGCTCACCAGAGCCCCTGCTCTACACCTTTGTCGAATAGGGCCTTTACCCGAGGGTCAAAGCCATAGTTTTCCAATCCGTGATACAGATTGGTTACTCCGGTAACGCTTTTCTTGATCTCGAGCTGTTGGTCGATTCCTCGACCACCATAACCCCAAGACCTTTCGTGAACAATGCGGTGCTTGTTAAAAAGCACCCCACCGTTGTGACGAAGATCCCATACATGATCAACAAACGCAACCAATGGCAACTCTTTACTGAGATAGCCTGCCAATGCTCTGGCAATGTTAGCCCAAAGCTTACCACCCATTGAACCCCACCACTTACCATACTCAAACACATCGCCGATAAGCGACGCGTACTGAGCCTGCTCGGCGAGGGGCCGGCCCTGCAGGCCGACACTCCTATTCCACATCTCGTCACGAAGATTTGACATGGTGAAATCAAAGGAGTTGCGTAGCTTCTGCATTGCTGCATCGGCTTTGGGTGTTTTGTATGGAATGTCGTAGTACCGCACCTCGCCAGTGATAGCGATTGCCAGGTAAGTAGCCAATAGTTCGGCCACATTCGCCTGAACGTCTCGCTGCAACTTCAACGCCTCTGACTCAAGCGAGCTACCTTTGGCCGCACGGGCCATGGCATCGCTCAAGTAGAAGTCGTTAAGAAGTTGGTTGGCGGTGTGCGACTCACTCATCCGCTCAAACGCCAGATGTGGTTCTGGTGTAGCGTAGAGAGAATGCCAGCGCAAGAAGATATTGGCCTCCTTGGTGAGTGCTACCGATACTGTCGGGAGCACGCCTTGGTAAACCAATCCACTAGTGCCGTTGACCGACACCACCTCTCCTGGCTCAAGACCACTCAGACTGAACTGAGCGCCTACTACAGCCGGCAGACCAATTCCACGCGCCACTACAGCGGCGTGACAAGTAGCTCCACCAACACTGGTTACAACGGCCGAAGCCGCCAGCAGTCCTGGTAGATCATCGGGGTTGGTGTCTGGACGAACCAGAATTACCTTTTTACCCGATGCAGCAATTGCTTGCGCCCCGTTAGAGGTATGAGCAACCACTCCCGTCACACAACCCGGCGAGGCCGGCAAACCCTCAGCCAGCAGTCGCCCTTCGGCCTTGGCTTGCGCCTCAGCTTGGGGATCAAAACTGTCAACCTTGAGCTCTTCGATCTCAGCCTGGGTAAGACTCGCCAGCGCTTGCTCGTGACTCCACTGCTTGTTCCACACCTGGTGGACAGCGAAAGTCGCGGCAGCTAGCGGCGAGCGAGTAGCTTTACGAACCTGCAGAATGAACAACTCACCTTGCTCTACAGTGAACTCCACATCGGCAATCCCGCCAATTTGCTCAGCAAGAGTTTCAACGTGGCTTACCAACTGTGCGTACACAGCTGGCTGGCTTAGCTCGAGGCTAGCGACTGGTTGCGGAGTACGAGACCCCGACACCAGCTCTTCACCCTGAGCATTAACCAAATATTCACCGTAAAGACCAGGTTGGCCGGTCGATGGGTTACGACTAAACACCACTCCGGTTCCGGAGTTTTGTCCGCTGTTTCCAAAGACCATGGCCTGAACATTGACTGCTGTACCACTCCACTTGGGCAAGCCCATTTGGGTGCGATAAGTTTCGGCAGATTCACTCTGCCAAGACTTCAAGACAGCTTCAATGGCCATATAGAGTTGCCTATACGGATCGGTGGGAATGTTGTGTTCACCCTCTGCACTGTCGCCCAAAACCAGTTCACTGAACTGGTTAGTAAAACGCGAAAGTGTGTTGAGAGCAAACTCCTCACCAAACCTAGCAATAAGCCCCGGTAGAACTTCTACGCTAGCACCAACATTTAGGATGGTGTCCATCATGCCGGGCATTGATACCTCAGCACCAGAGCGAACAGAAACCAATAGTGGATTTTCGGGGTTACCGAACTCTCGACCGGTCTGCTTCTCTAGTTCTTTGATACCGCGCAGTAGTTGTCCACCAACTCGCTTAGGAATTACCCCGTGCTCGTTGTAGGCTCTGCTTACAGATGTTGCGATGGTGAAACCTGGCGGTACTGGCAGCTCGAGAGCTGCCATATCCGCCAAGCCCGCACCTTTGCCGCCCCGTACTTTGGGGTTGCGAGTAGTGCTACTGCCTTCGTGAAAAGACAGTACTGCCTGACGGTTAGACGCCACGTTTCTTCTCCTGTAGATAGATGGATACAGCTGTGAAATAACGGTTTTTTTAGCATTGTTTCACAGCCGTATCCAGGTACTACAGGTTTAGTTGATATAGAAACTATTTAGCTGTCAAATTCCAACAGATAACTCTTGATAAAGTTTATCGGCTATCTATATTACTACAAAACACCTTATTTGTCAATAGTTTTATAGGTTTGTCAATGATTGATATAATACCTAGATGAAACAAGCTTTAACTCAAGAAATTGTAATAATCAAAGTTGGCACTAATACTCTTGTACAAAAACTAGCTAGTAGAAAGGAAATACTGAGTAAAGATGTTTTTGAGAGTATCGCTAGTCAAGTATTACAACTTAGAAAAAATGGCACGCAGGTTATATTGGTCTCATCGGCAGCAATTACAGCCGGTATAATAGCTACAAAGTTAAGCAAGCGACCTTCTGGGAATAGCGCAATTCCAGAACTTCAACGCCTCGCTAGTGTTGGTTGGCGACACATTCTCAACCACTGGCAAGAATCTTTTGGCAATTTAGTAATAGGTGAGCTACTACTTACCAAGTACGAGCTAAGTAGGGATTTAACAGAAAGAGACGAGGCGTTGCGCACTATTTATACTCTACTATCGCATGGTGATTTACCAATTATTAACGAAAATGATGCAATAACTCACGAGGAGATAAGTTTTGGTGACAACGATATGCTAGCTGCAAATTTAGCAGTGCAAATTACAAACTCACCCCTATTTGCTAGTAAAGTGAAGTTAATACTCCTCACCGATGTAAATGGCTTATACAGAGATAAAAACGACGCTTACACAGTTATTAGAAAGGTAGATGATGTTAACAAATACAAACACCTAGCAGATAATACAGTATCACAAAACTCGAGGGGAGGCATAAAGAGTAAGTTAGATGCGGCTGATCTTGTTACTTCTAAAGGTGTAGTGATGATTATAGCAAATGGTATAGCTCCAGATTCTATATTGCGCTCACTAAAAGGCGAAATAGGTACGACTTTTATAGCTAAGTAGATGATTTTATTGTAAGTAAAAAACGAAACAATCCATGTATGATGTTTCGTTTTTTATGCTGTAAATCTAGAATGCCTGAGTGAGTATCCAGATTGCCCCAGCAAGAGCAAGTAAGAATAGACCTAGTCCAACTGGCGATCCCCAGCTAAACCAAGAACCCCACGAACGCCAATGTTTTTTTGACCGTTCATACCAGTCTATTTGCTCTTTTGGTGTCATTTTTGCCATAACACAACTCCTTGTTTAGTTAATATTGAATCTCAATATTTACGTTTGCCAGTTAGTAAGTTGTTCTTAAGAGATTTAAGCTTACTTTGAGCCTGGACTTAATAACAAATCTATTATAGCAAATTAGCAACAACGTATTAATAAAGCTAGGTTTAGCATACGGGTATAGAACTTTTTGGGCTATTTTTGTTAGGTTACTTTATCTTAGCGAAACCAATGGTGCCAGTGACCTGAAGTACAAGGCCGATAGTAAGCAAGAGCATTTGTAGACTTTGTGAATCTTTCTGCATGATTCCCAAAATTATCATAAATATGCCTACTGCGATTAGCGCAACGTTTAATACTTTATCACCTAAACTTGAAGATTGTTTTTTTGCCATACTTTCTTTCTCTTATTAATACTTATGTTTATTATAACAAATAGTGTACTTAAATTGCTTATAAAAAGTTTAATTTATAATCTGGCTGAACATGCCGGTCTGGAACATGCTTCCGGAATGATTACACCTGAAAATGATACAAATAGGACACCTTGAAGGGATAAAAAGCAGGTTCGTAATTCGAAATTCCCTGATCTTGACAGATTAAGTTTATTATTGAAAAGTATTGCTATTTTGAGTTATTTATGATATAATCTGTCCGTACCTTAAGAAATTCTTCCCTATACAAGGTAAGCTACCTGGTTATCCAACTTGGTAATCAGCTAGCTTACCTTGTTCTGAGGTCGGCCCATTCCCTGATGGTTTCAGGTTAGACAGAAAGGGGTATGTGATGGCTCAGACCATTGCCAATCCCACCGCGTCAGACACCATCGATAAGGTGCTCGACAACACCGCCCAGTTCCACCGACTGCTCCGCGAAGCGGGGCTTCGAGATGATGCGCGTCAGCGGGTCATCGACGATCCCAGCTTCCGGACTGAGTTGGTCAGGTTCTGGAACGGCCCCACCCCCGCCGAAGGCGACTCCGTCACTCCCGAGCAGGCTGCTACCATCATGGGCAGCAACTTCCATGGCATCGATGCCCTGGAACGCCACCTGGGTGTGAAGCTCTCGGCCAAGTCCAAGAAGCTGTTCCTGAGCGTCCCGTTCAGTGCCGCAACGTTGCAAGCTTGTGCGGAGACGCACGTGCTGGTGGCTTGTGGCGCGCTGTCGCTCATGGACGTCAGGCAGGCCCAGACGGGTCTGTTCTACGCCAAGAGCGATCCGTGGTACGGAGCGGCGAGCGAGCAGTTCGCTCGCTCCAAGGTCAAGGCTGGCTGGCAGCTGGTTCGCAAGAACCCGGTGCCGGATTCCACCAGAAAGACCTGGGTCGAGCAGAATGCGCTTCTCGGAGCTGATGAGCAGGTGCCCAGTGCTTCGGTGCTGGCTCAGGCCATCCTCATCCACTACCTGGAGACCGAAGAGCGTCTCTACGAGACGATCTACGTCCGTGTCTCAGACGTGCGCTCCGGGGGCGCCCTCGTGGACCTCGGCATCTTCGACCAGGGCGGTCTCGGCGTCTTCCGCAACTGGGTCAGTGACCGTAACAGTGACATCGGCCTCGCGTCGTCTCGGAAGTTCAACTAGATCCTTGGGCTCTTGAGGCCTTGAGCCTCCTTGAACCCTTGGTACCAGTCATCCAGGCAGGGAAGAAGACCCTCCGCGCCCCGGCGACAGCAAAGATCCACAAGCGTGGAGCTGTCGCCGGGGCCAGTGCCCACTCGTTTACACCACTCGGTGTGTCGCGGGTGGGTTTTT
>CAYZYH010000019.1:0-14239 GCA_964481235.1 uncultured Candidatus Saccharibacteria bacterium | reverse complement strand
GTTCGGTCACTCCTGTATCGGCTGGTTTTATAGATGTTTCACCAACTACTACAACCACCTATATAGCGACGGTGACGGGGCCTGGGGGGCAAGGCTCATGTACTACCACTGTGACCGTTAATGCCAACCCTACACCTACACCTACACCTACACCTACACCTACACCTACACCAGGCGGCAATACTACTGGTGGTGGAAGTACCGGAACACTAGCTAGCGCAGGTGGTGGCAACTTATTAGCTGGTGGCCTCGTGGGTGCAATTATTCTAAGTACTGTGTTTTATCTCAACTCAGAGTCTATACGAAAAAGACTAAAAGTAAAAACAAAGCGGTTTTAAACATATAACTTAAGCTTGCTTAAAAGACTATCTTATTAGAAACTTGTTTTAGCACCTTAACCAAGACAGAAAGAGGTAGTGCGAGTTGGACACTGTTAAGCTTGGTATTTTGGAGTTTGATTATCCTTTGCTTATGCTTGCAGCTGGTATGTGTAAGTCGCTAGATATGGAACTAGTACAGCGCGCTGCATATGGCGCTGATGCTATTGTGCCCGGATCTATCACTCCATTAGCTAGAACTGGCAATAATGGTAATTGCGAAGATTTGCTTAGCGACTCTTTGTTTGGTTTGAATAGTTGGGGTATGCCAAATAGCGGTGTTGAGTCTGATATCTTTGAGGCTGGTAAAGAAGGACCTTGCTACAATGGCTCGCCAACTGCCATTGTGAGTGTTGCTGGGTTTTGCGCTCAAGACTATTTAGAGATGTTTACAAAGCTTGCTAAATGGGGGGATGGCATAGAGTTAAACTTTGGCTGTCCCAATATTCGCGACGATGGCAAACAACACAAGATTGCTAGCTTTGATCCTCAATACTTGTTTGAAGTATTAGACCTTCTGTTTCGTGAAACAGTTGGTTTAAACACCAAGGTGTTGGGAGTGAAGCTTTCTCCTTATAGCGACCCCGGCCTATTAAAAGAAGTTGCGTCTATTTTGGGTTATTTTCGATACCCCGACGGAAATAGTTTCTTAGACTACGTGGCTAGTTGTAACGCTTTTCCTAATGGTCTTGGCTTTGACCAAAATGGCAAGCCTAGAATCTCTACTGTTGAAGCAGGTGATCAAGGTGGTGTATCTGGAGAGGCGCTCAAGCCTATTAGTCTTGGCAATGCAGCTCAACTAAGAAGAGTGCTACCAGAAGAAATTGCCGTACTTCGTGTAGGTGGTGTTAGTACCGGTCGAGATGTATGGGAATCTTACCAAGTAGGTTGTGCTGGTGTGCAAATTGCCACCGCTTATGCCAAAGAAGGTCCCCAGGTATTTACTCGTATTCGTAAAGAACTCGTAGATATTCATACTAGATTGGACAAATAAAATTATTCCCTCACCAACTTGGTGGGGGATTTTAAATTACTTATGCTTGTAAAATTAACACAAATAATGCATTATTTTACACGTACCTTACAATAGCCAAAGGGGATATCTTGAGCGATACACTTACTATTACCCGCCCAGACGACTGGCATGTGCATTTTAGAAATGGCAAAACTCTAGAGAAAGTGGCACCACTCACCGCAAGTGTGTTTGGTAGAGCACTTGTAATGCCTAATACTGCACCGCCAGTACTAACTGGCGACGATGCAAAGGCGTACAGAGATGAGATAAATAGTGCGATAGCCACAGAATACCCAGACTTTGAGCCGCTTATGACTACTAAGCTTACTATGAATACTACTCGGGGACAGATCTATTTAGCAGCTCACTATGGCGTAACAGCAGTCAAGCTTTACCCAACAGGTGTTACTACTAACTCACAAGACGGAGTAGATCTTGGCAGGCTTGTTCAGCTTGCTGACACCTGTGTATTCGATGCCATGGCTGACACCAGAATGGTATTGTGTATACATGGTGAGAGCCCTATACAACCAGTCTTACAACGAGAGCCGGCGGTTATACCGTATGTGAAATTCCTACTTACAAACTTTCCTGATCTTAGGGTGGTGATTGAACACGTTAGTACCGCTGAGATGGCGCAGTTTGTTGCAAACGACACCACCGGCCGATTGGCAGCTACTGTAACTGCGCATCATCTCTATCTAACACTCGACGATCTACTGGGCAACGAACTTCAGCCTCACTACTTTTGCAAACCAGTAGTGAAACAAGACGAAGACCAATTGGCGCTATGGTCTGCGATAGCAAACAGCGACAACTTCTTCTTTGGTAGCGATAGTGCACCACATGATGTTTCACGCAAACATTGTAGCAGTTGTGCAGCCGGGGTATTTACAGCACCTATTCTTATGCCACTACTAGCCGATATGTTTGAGGCGCACGATATGCTCGGTAGCCTAGAGGCTTTCGTATCACTAAGAGGTGCTAAGTTTTACAATGTTGCACCCAACGACTCTTCAATTACCCTTGTGAAATCTGAAGAACCGTTACCTGCGAGCGGTCAATTCGTTTTTGGCGAAGAAAACGAACAGGTTATTCTACCCATGCCTTTAGTACCTGGACACGAATTGTATTGGCGAGTTTTTAATTAAACTTACCCCTCACCTAACTGGTGAGGGGTTTTTAAATTGCTTGGGTATTTGTAATAAATCAGCTATAGTATCGATATGAATAAACAAAATGCGGTACTCGACAGACTTGAGCTAAAACCAAAACTGCCTTGTAGCATACTGGTAGTTAGTGACATTCATTTGGGAGCCAAAAGCAACAAGGCCAGTCGAAACGTTGAACATATATTTGGCGATAGAGTAAAAGAATACACCAAACACAACTCGGCTATATTGGTACTCAATGGTGATATATTTGAAATGTGGGCTGGCAAAGACCCAAACGTACAAAAGTCGCTAGATGCACACCCTAGATTTACCAAAAACCTTCAAGATTTCAGTAAGGCATCCAATCACCAGGTAATAATGGTGGTAGGCAACCACGACGGCAAGTTGGGCTGGAGCACGGCCGAACAGCAAACCATTATACAAAACTTTAATGCCAAAATATGCTTTTCTTTAGCAATAAGTCTGCCAAGCAAAAACACCACCAAGCAAATTTTATTTGAGCATGGCCATATGTTAGATAGTGAGAATTCTTTTAACGATCCTCGTGACCCCAACGACAAACCTTTTGGTCAATACATTGTAGAGCGTGCTTTGCCACTAGTACAAGAGACCCAAGGGAAGATGTTAGAGGGCTTAAATCATATTGCCGAGCCCCATAAGTTTGCCAAGTTTGTAGCCTCGCGTCTTATGTATAGGGAAGTTTTTAATAGACTTTGGTGGCTAGTTATACCCTTAGCAGTTACTTTTATATTACGTTTACTTATTGGTTACGATGTATTTACATTTACTGGTTATACAACTGACCAGGCTCTAAAGATTGTACTCTACACCGAGCTGGCGGTTGTTGTAAACGTATTAATTATACTCTTAGCGGTTGGTATTATTGTGCGAGGTATTCTACGTAGAGCCAAGACTGTACCCGGCGCTAAGGCTGGAGAAGGCCACAATGAAGCAGCTATTACAAAAGCCAAAGAAGAAATTTATAATCGTCAAACTATTGGCTTAATAACTGGGCATACTCACAGACCAACTATAAAACACATAGATAAAGGCTTTTATGCTAACAGTGGCTGCGGCGTAGAGATGATATATTCATCTAAAGCGCGTTTCAAACTCCCCAATACGTATATATCGCTTAATAAACTAAGTTGGTTAGAACTACTACTTGGCGAGAAAGAGGGTAGTATTACACTTTGGCAGTTGAGTGAGGACAACAACAAGCAGTCTACCTTAGAGCGCATTGTTACAAAAAAATCGCATTCGGTTAAACCTCTACACAGCTCACATAGCCATAGCTTTAAATACTAAAAACTATTTTGCCTAGTGCTTATGGTAAAATAACTACATGCGAAAAGTTTTTAATTTCTCCAAAGCGGCCTTTTGGCTAGGACTCATACTCATACTATACATGTTTGCTATCCTTACTAATGAAACGGGTAAAAATTACCAGTTGCGTTCTAAATCTGAAGAGTTAGAAGCTCAAATAGCTCAAATGCAATCACAGATAGAAGAGCTTGGTTATCAAATAACTTACTATCGTACCGAAAGCTTTCAAGAAAAGTTAGCCAGAGAAAACCTGGGGCTGCAAAAACCAGGTGAGTCGGTGGTAATTATTAAAAAAGACGGCACATCTACACAAACCGTAGAGGCAGAGCAAGTAGATTTAAAAACTCAAGAGGAGATAGACGAGGGTAAATCACACTGGCAACAGTGGCAAGACTTTCTTTTGGGTGGCTAAACACTCTCTATATAAAAGATAAACAACTTACTTGTGTGCTGGCCGCACGGGCCTTTCGTCTTACGCAGACGGCGGTTCTTTGATTAGCAAAAGAACCAAAGCTACCAACTCGAGCTCAGATCGCTAAGCATTCATAGGCCTTCTTCTTCTTGTTCTGCGGGACTTGCTGCGCTTCAGACAGGTCCTCGAACAAAGAGCAAAGAAAGCTATTCACTTTTGGATCTTCGAGAGTTGGGTATAAGAAGATGTAAAGGTTGAATAATTATCAGATTTGCGCTATAATTTCCAAGTATCAATAAATTTTCTAAACCCAAAAACGAAACCGAATGAACGACGTGAATGTTTCGTTTTTGGAAGAGGAGAGTGACTTGTGAAAAGCGAAAAAACTCTATTAGTTGTTTCTGTAGCTGACAGTAATCACTCGACGACGACGCGGGGTAGAGCAGTGGCAGCTCGTCAGGCTCATAACCTGGAGGTCGCAGGTTCGAATCCTGCCCCCGCTACCAAAGCAAGTGCCCAACCAAAAGGTTGGGTTTTTGCTTTGGTAATGAGTTAAATTCGGTTCTGCGACGCCAATTTATTTGGCTAGTCGCTGGTTCGGCGTAGCGATTTCGCGCACAGAAACTTGTTTCGAGCACGAATGAGCGGAGAAGGCGTAGCCGCTATCCTGCCCCCGCTACCAAGATAAAAGCACAACTACGGTTGTGTTTTTATCTTGCATGCTTAACTTCCATAAGCATAAATAGTATAATTGTTGTAATATGCTTAGAAAAATCGCAAAGATATTTATAGTGGTAACCTTACTGGTCACATCTGTACTTTCGGCTGCACCAGCCTTAGCTGCCACCTCGGTTACTATCACTTCGCCAGCCAATGGCTCAACCGCCACCGGCACAAGTTTTACGGTAACTGGCACGGCTACACCAGTAAGAAATATTACTGTTAAGGTAAATAGCGTAACGGTTGGTACTACCACGTCAGATGGTGCAGGCAACTGGTCTCTTAACGTGACAGGACAAACTGCTGGAGCAAAAACTATAGAGGCTACAGCGAGTTATCAGCAGCTATATGTAAATAGTCTAAGCGTTGGTTCTCTAAGTAACTCGGTAATGACCAAGATTAACCCTGTAAATAACCAACCTGATGGAACTTTCTCATTGTTCACAAGTAGTTCCGCGCCACTATTCTGGGTGCCAAATGGTGATTTCACCAAAGCATATGGTGCAGCCGGACCACTTGGCTCGCCCTATGTATATACAATAGATCTTTCTAGCAGCTCAGTTTCAAGCTTTCTTATGGCTGGTACTAGTCCAAACCCATCAGTCCCTGCTTACAATAGTGACTATTCAAAAGTTTACATACCAGATGTAGACGGTAGTAATGACATTGTTCATGTATACGACACCTCTACAGATGCCGAGATAGGATCTGGAATAGCTGTGGGTGATTGTGCAAACTTTGCTGCACACAGGCCAGGAACGAATGAAGTGTGGGTAGCTAACGGATGTGACAATACCCTGTCTGTGATCAATACCATATCTGACATAGTAATTCATAATTATTCAATGCTTGGTTCTGGTACTTGCCCGTACTTCACACCAGATGGCTCTAAGCTTTATGCCGCTCAATGCGGAGGTACAGTCATTTATGAGATTGATCCAACTACCGGTACAACAAACGACACCATAACATTATCATCGGGTAGCATCGGTTACTCATTAAGAATGAATAGTGATGGGAGTAAGCTATACATTCCAAATATTATAGATAATACTCTTGACGTTCTTGACACCACTACAAATATTATCAGCCAGGTATCGGTAGTTGGTATTGGACCAATAGGAGTAACAATCTCACCCGATGACTCTAAGGCATATGTTACAAATGCAAATGGCGCGGGTGGGTTCACTGGTAACTCAATTTCTGTTATCAACCTAGATAGTAACATTGTGACAGATACAATTTCGGTAACTGCCGCTCCATCGGTAGGTTGGTTTGCTCCAGCTGAAAGTGCGTCAACATCGGCTTCATTTACACTTGCCGCTGCCAGTAGTGGTTCAGCTGGCTTAGCCAGCACTGGGCAAGATGCTAGATTAGCGATCATTGCTGCATTTATATTTATTATGCTAGGTGTAGGTGGTATAACTACAGCAATGTTTAATACAAGCGAATAATTTTAGTTCTAGGGAATCTATAAATCTAATAAATTGACAATGTAACATATATATGTTAATATTCATGCGAAGGCCAGAGGTCTCTGGCGTGTACCAAATACAAGATAGGATACCAAAGTGGATACTAAGTTTTATGTTGAGTTGCCGGCGGATGAGTATGGCAATACGGCAATGAATATGGCCGTAGTGGAGGCAACTGTAGTAACAGAGGGTGGTAAGGAAAAACTGGTGCCTATTGCGCCCGACAACTTTGTAGCAGCCTGGCCCCAAGGATGGTTTCGCAACACCTTTGGTGGTTGGGTCGAAACTGAAGGCCCTGCACGGCACCTGAGTTTTGCCGAGCATGCAGAGTTGGTGGCTAGTCTTTCTGAGGAGGTCAAGTCATGCCAAGGGAATATCGTCACTCTAAAAAATGGCGAACAAGTTCCTGGCATCGCGGTCTCCTCAGTGATGGTTGGGTTACGATCTCTCATTGAAGAGCTGCCGATCGTTTTTTACGAAGCAGTAATGTTGGCTCGTGACCCTCAGCACTCGTTGTTTGGCACCTCGGGTGATCATCTAAAAGAACGCGGGCTTATTGATAGCAGCGGACACATGCACGACCTTGTAAGGGCTGTGGTGGTGTCGGCTGTTGAAGGGGAAGAGCTAGAGATGGTTTTGGGTAGTCCTGTGGCTCAAGCAGCCTAAGTAGTATGGCCTAGAGAATGTAAAATTCTCTAGGCCATTTTTAATAATGAAGTTATAAACCTACCACTACTCTTATGCTTTGCTATAATAATACTTATGAATCAAAACATCCCTGACTCCCAATATGTTGCTGATGCACTGTGGCTAGAAAGCTATGAATCTAGCAAAATACCCAAAGACATCCAAGACAAGCTCCAATCAGACAAACATTCACCAAAGGCTTACGGCGAGCGAATGCGCGCCTACCTAAAATTATTACTAGACAAACAACAAAGCCACAACCCAAATTATCACAAGCGATATACCGAGCTCTCAAAAGCTATAGAGGGTCTTACTCCACACCAAGCCTATATCATCTCTACCAGATTTTTGGGAAACAATACCACACAGTTCTTTGACCAAATGCCAGAGTCGGCCAACATGCAGTTTCCACGCGATCATATGCCTAAATTTACTAGCCAAGTAGGTTGGCACTTCTTTGTAGGTAGTGTGTGGGCCGAAGACGGCCAAGAGTATGGGGTAGAGCTAATGTTCTTTCGTCAATCTATCTTAGCGCCAGAGCTGGCCAAGCAATTTGGGCTAAGCGATATTGAAAACCAAGTGGTCGAGATTCAACTTGGCATATCCAAAGCCGGCGACATACATCACCAAGCCGACCCAATTGTTGTTGCAGGCACTTCTGGTCTTGTAGAATTCCAAGCCAAGCCTTTTAAATATAGCTTGGGCAAAAACAGCATTGTTGGCACGGGAGGTAAGGAACTTACACCTCTTACAATTCAGGCGCGCGGGGTAGATCGTTCAAATACCAAACCATTCAATCTAGCGCTAAATCTCAAACTCACGGGCGGCAAAGATTATTTATTACAAGGCGATGATGGTGCCATGCCATCGGTAGCTGGCACTGGCTCTTTGTACTACTCAATACCAAATATTCAGGTGAGTGCTGGTAGTACAATTCAGTATGGCGAAGAAACAGTGAAGCTCAAGGAGGGTTTAATGTGGTTCGACCATCAATGGGGATTTTTGAGTGGTAACCCCCAGTCAGAAGTGTTGCGGGCCGCCAACAATATATCAGCGCCCGGCCCAGCCGGTTGGGATTGGTATATGGCCCAGTTTGATGGCAATCGGCAAATTACAATGTTTGCCTCGCATAGCAAAAAATATATTAGTTATTATTTTCAGACTGGCCCCACCGCACCACCCACTATGACTGTGCCAGTAGCCGGTAAATATATGGATGAACAAGGCGAGCTACACAACACATGGGGAACTCTCAAAATCACTAAGTGGATTAAAGCTGAATTAAGCGCCAACCCCGAGATTTACCCACCTACGCATGTATGGCACCCCAATGAGTGGCACTTTGGTTTTGACCACACTATGCCAGAAGACATTCGCCACTTTAGCATGACTCAAATAGTGCCAGGCGGGCAGACCAACTTTTTTGCCAACGGGTCGCAGTACAATGAGGGCGCAGTAATTCTTAAGAACAAAGAAGGCAAAGATATTGGCCGAGGTTTTGCCGAGGCAGTGCAATATGCCGACACCACCGACAATGCTCTACGTATGTCTAACCTAGATGGTAACTCCAAGCTCAAAAAAGCTGTTACCAACAACACTGCATCGCTTGCTCGCCGAGTGAGTAGTTTGATTTACATGCTTACTCATCAAAAAGAATTAAAATCTGTACTCAAAAATGCCAAAGGCTTAGAGTTTTTTGGTAACCCTACCAAAACTCCTAAGGGCCGACATTAAAACAAATCAACAATTATGTTGTAATTACTTTTTTTTGCTACAATACTAGTAATAAACATAAGTTGTTTGTTGCTTGCTAATGTTAAATATTAAACAAAATACCAAATTATCTGTATCAACTCTACTACTATGTCTAGTAGCCGGCTTTGTTTTGGTGGCTCTTGGTTTTGGTCATTATCCTTATCACATCAACCATGCTAGAGCCGCTTCTACCTACACTGTAGACTCTATTGGTGATGAACCAGACGACAACCCAGGTGACCTAGCTTGCCATACAGCTCTAGATACCTGCACTCTTAGGGCTGCTATACAGGAGGTAAATGCTGGCGCAGGTGGCGATACTATCAACTTTGGAATATCTGGCACTGGGGTGCATACTCTGACCCCGGCAAGTTGTTATGACGCTATTACCAAAAGTGTAACCATTGATGGTTATTCTCAGCCTGGTTCAGCTGTTAATACTGCCGTAGCACCGGCTGCACTCAATGGTACTTTGACTATTGAATTAGACGGCACAAATCTGATAGTAGGTTGTTATGGGCTATCAATTGATGCCAGTAACGTAAATATCAGGGGTTTAAGTATTCATAATTTTACAAACAACGGCGTATTTTTAAATGCAAGTAATAGTTCAATATTAGGTAATTACATTACAAATAATCCTTTGGGCATCGAACTTAGTTCCCTTGCAGATAACGCTAATATAGGTAGCACATCTGCTGCTGATAGGAATTTAATCTCAGGTAATAACTCAGGGGGGGTAAGTTTGCTCTCTGGTAACTCAGATTCTATAATAAGAGGTAATTATATAGGTGTTGCAGTTGATGGAGTTACTGGCCAGGGTAATTTTTTAGGTATTGATGTTTGCTCGAACAGCACTATTATTGGAGGCACAGATGCTGGTGCAATAAATGTTGTAGCAGGTAATGGAGATGCTGGAGTTAAACTTTGCGGTACATCTGTAGGTGCTGTTATACAAGGCAATTATATTGGTTTAGATAGTACAGGAGTTACAGTATTGGGAAATGGTGGCTTCGGTATCGGTATAACAGGTGCTCAAGATAATATTATTGGCGGTACAACCTTGGCAGCACGTAATTTAATTGCCGGGAACAATTTCAATCAAATTATTTTATTTAATACATCTGGAAACGTTTTACAAGGCAATTATATAGGCACAGATAAAAATGGAGCACCAGTTATTAATCCTACTATTACCAATGGAATTAGTATTGCTAACGATAGTACAAATAATCTAATTGGCGGCGTAGCGACTGGTGCGGGTAATAAAATAGCCCATAACACAGCTAGTGGTGTTGTAGTAATTAATATTGCAGGTTTTGGCGCCGACCCTCTCAACAACTCCGTCATCGGAAACGATATAGAGCAAAACACCACAAGTGGTATCCGTCTTTGTAACGATACCAACACCGACTTTGCTTGCGACACTCCCGAGCCCTATCCCAATGATGTTGGTGACCCCGATGTAGGCCCCAATATGTTCATGAACTTTCCGGTCATCAATAGTGCTACTAAAGGCAGTGGCCAAGTCACGGTCAATTATGATCTCGACATTAACCCGGCTGAAGTAGGAGCTACTGGCTATAGTGTCGATTTTTATGCCAATAGTACTAACGATAGAGAAGGGGCTATCTATCTTGGTAGTGATACGGTGCTCGGTGATGTCTCTGGTCAATCTGCTACTCTTACTCTGCCAGGTTCAGTACCAGCTGACTACTATGTTACTGCCGTAACTACTATGACCGATGCTAGCTCTGATGGTTATGGTCATAGTTCTGAGTTCTCAGCTCCAGTACAAGCTATTGCCGCCGGCCCCACTCCCGGCCCAACCCCCACCCCCTCACCATCAGGCAACACCGACTCTAGCTCACTAGCCAACACCGGCCAAGCCCAACACAACAATCAACGTTTGTTTGTTGCACTAGCTCTTATAGCCCTTGGCACTATTGGGATTGCAGGGCAGCGAATATATAGAAAAAACAAAACTAAGTCACTGTAGTAATTAGCAGGCTTAGCAAGTAAAAACTCCAACTTTAGTTGAGGCATTAATAAAATTAGCCATCAGCAAACGGCAGGTCTTCTGAGTGCTCAAAACCCCAACACAAGAAGAAGTAAAATTTAATCAATCATCATTATTTGTTGGTGTTGGTAGGGCAGATACACTAATACGGCGGGCAACATTCGTCTTACCTGGCTCGGTGAGTAATATTATAGACTGGTTTTTTTTAATATCACCAGTAGATACTTTTTTACCATTATTGCTAAGTATTTGAGTATTGCTATTAATTTCGTAATTTTTGGTTTCGTTTGTTTTGGTCAGTTTTATCGATATTTTTTTGTCTGATATCTCGGCTACCATACCAATAATAGGGGTGGCTGCAACTTGAGCAGCTTTTTTTTGCGCCTCAGCATCGGCAGCACTACGATTCTTCTGAAAAACAGTACCAGCATAAAAACCACCACCAAATATCACCAGTAATAAAAGGGTGGTAAAGATAAGTTTTCTGTTAGATTTGCTACTTGTTCTAGATTGTGTGCTCACTTAGTAATAATAGCAGATTTAATTTAAGTATACTTAGAAATAAAATTGGCAATGTTATTGATAGCTTTTTGACCTTCTGGAACATAGCGTGCAAAAATATGCCATACATGCCAAAGACCCTGTTCTTCATACAACTCAGCGTCTATACCAGCCAACTTGGCCTTATTCACTACCGCCACCGCATCACCGTATAATACTTCGTCTTTGTCTATATGAATCATAATAGGCGGTAAACCTTTGTATTCTCCAAAAAGAGGCGATGCTATAGGATCGTTGCGAGGTGTGTCTTTAAAATACAAGTCCATGAAAAAATCTAAATTATCATCTCTAATGATATAGTCGTTGGGGTGAGAATATTTCTTGTAGCTCTCAAGTGTAGCATCGGTGGGTGGGGCAATAGCAATAGCACAAGCCGGCATGGGCAATTTGTCGCGCCTAATCATTTGCAAAAGTGAAAGTGTCATAGCGCCACCGGCAGAGTCGCCCATAATAACGATGTTTTTTGATTTGTGAGATTTGAGTAGCCATTGATATGCTGTCAACGCTTCATTGACTGCAACAGGAAATGCATGTTCTGGCGCCAAGCTGTAGTCTAAAGAAAAAGCTTTGAGCTTGGTGGCTCTTGCTAGTCTCGATATATAGTCGCGGTGATGTGGTGTGAAATTGAATATAAAACCACCACCATGAAAATAAAGCAGTATCTTGTCTTCTCTAGATTTTGGTACCGTTATCCATTCACCCCTAAAAGCTTTAGCTACGTAGGGATTAATCTTGACGTCTTTATTTACAATAGCAAATTTAGCTAGCTTGGCTACAGTTTCACGTTTAGACTGTAGATTACTTAAAGTAATTGGGGTACTAAAAAGCTTTGATGTTCGTAGAGCTAATAATATTGCTTTGCTTCTAACACTTGCCATTAAGACAGTATAGCAGGAGTGTATAAGTTTTTAGGATTTTATTTGGCAAATGTGTTGACGGTAGCTGCACTTGCATAGAGTACAAATATGAGACCACCCATTACAATACAAGCAATAGTAACGACTATTACGGGGTCGACAAAAGATTTTTGTTTACGGGCGAGAGGGGTAGATTTTTTTGTAGTTTTCTTGGCTGGCATTAATATTTCCTTTAATTCAATATTTACTATACTAAACGCTTATGATTAGTATATCAAGTATCTAAGGTTGAATATTTTAGTTTTTTGTGTAAAAATAACAGCTTAGTCAATCCATAATTACCAAAAACGGCTGCGTAGCTCAGTTGGTTAGAGCGCAGGACTCATAAGCCTGAGGTCGTAGGTTCAATCCCTACCGCAGCCACCAAAATAAGTCCAGCATAACGTTTATGCTGGTTTTATTTTGCAAATCTGCAATAATATAAAAAGTACTTGTACCTCAAAAAGGAGGCCGAAGTTGTCTGACTCACCAACCTTGCCATTAGAATTTAGTGTCCAGCAACTATTTGATATGTGCGTGAGAGCGCTTATTGATGCCAGTAGTGCAAGATTTCAAGCCTTGCTAGCACGAGGTAGTGGGTCTAGAGCGATATTTAGTGGCGACGAAAAACAAGCTCGGCAGATTCAAGAATTGAGAGAACAGATAGATGAACTCGAGGCTAAGGCAAAGATACTTGATACTACTGCTAGAGAGCATGCCCAGGCACTTGTTGGCCAGACAGTTGTATTAACTGGCACAATTCTTAGAGATGCCGAAGAGTGGCAGTCTGGCACACCCGGGCTAATTGGTAGTGGACATTATGTAACAAACACTTATACACTCGAGGTAGAGAAGTCAAAACATGTCATTACTAGAGTAGAGGTAGTAAGAGAACAGTTTATGGATAGTCATACTATAAGGTTCTACTTTAAATACTATGGTGGTAGCGAATACTACTTTGAGCTACCACATAGGTCCTACAAAGGTGATCTAAAGATTGAATTTACGTAGATAAATATTTAATCCCAATCAAAATGTTTGGGATTTTCAAATACTTACTTTTTGTTTATTTAGAAGTTATCACTTGTCACAATCGGCTACGTAGGTCTATCTGGTGCTAATGATTAAGTATTATACATAAATTAGGCTAGATAAAGTATAATAAATATTAATGCTCACTAAGTTTCAGAACCATATTCAAAGCACCGATTTATTGCCCCCGCAATCTAAACTTGTGGTGGCTGTTTCTGGTGGGGTAGATTCGGTGACGCTTCTGCACCTACTAAACCAACTAAAACAATTTTATAACTGGCAATTTGTGGTGGCACATTTTGACCACAAAATTCGTCCAGATAGCTATAAAGACGCTGAGCTCACTGCACAGTTGGCCGATAAGTATGGTATGCGCTTTAATTTAGAAAAGTACACTGGTAAAAAAACTAGTGAGGCAGAATTGCGTAAGGCTCGCTATAATTATCTAGAAAGCTTGCGACAAGATCTTAATTTTGACAACATAGTGACGGCTCATCACGCCGACGATGCAATTGAGACAGCAATATTTAACACTATTAGAGGTGCAGATAGGCATGGAATTACAGCTATGCGAGCGCGTCGAGGTGTATTGGTAAGGCCACTACTACCATTTCACAAAGCCGAGCTAATTACTTATGCACAATTACAAAAAATACCTTATAACGAAGATAGCACCAATGTAGACATTGGTTTTAGCAGGAATTTTGTACGTCATGTATTAGTACCCCAAGGTAGTATGTTGTATCGTAACTTTCACCACTCTTTCACTCAAAGTCTGCACAAACTAA
>CAYZYH010000018.1:0-15549 GCA_964481235.1 uncultured Candidatus Saccharibacteria bacterium | reverse complement strand
GAACAATGAACTACTAATATCGCTAGATCTCGAGGCCGATGGCCCTATTCCGGGAGATTACTCCCTACTATCTTTGGGCACTAGTCTTATCGACTTTCCAAAAGAAACTTTCTACATTGAGTTTCAACCTATTTCTGAGAAGTTCGATGCCGAGGCGCTCGCAGTTTGTGGGCTAGATAGAGAAGCTCTAAAAGTAATCGGGGTACCGGCAAGAGAGGCGATGGAAACATTAGAACGGTGGGTTAATAGAATGCTCGCCAAATACCACAGGGATAAGGCTGTTTTGGTCATCCTTTCAACCTGGGACATGATGTATGTAGACTGGTACAGCGTGCACTTCTTGGGCCGTCGATTTGTGGGCTTTACCGCTATCGACCTCAAGAGCTACTTTATGGGTAAGCATGGTATAGAGCTATTTGCCAAGACTGGCCGCAAAGAGATGCTCAAATACTATCCAGTAGATACGCCCCACACCCACAGAGCTGACGACGATGCACTTGAACAGGGGGAGATTGCCCGACAGATGTTTGATAAATAATACATAGCCCCAGAAGATATTCTGGGGTTTTACTTTTAGTTAAAACTTTTTGACTTGACGCCAAAACTAGTATGTTCTAACCTATTGTAGGCCTAATTACTTCAAGGAGATACCTTGCCACAAACTATCGAGGTAGAACGCAAGTGGGTTTTGCTTGGTTTTACAGACTTTGGTCGCATACCAAATGCCGGTATTCAAGAAATAGAGCAAAACTATATTGATACTAAAAATGGTGGGTTTCGCATTAGAAGTGCAGGCGGAAACTATACAGCAACCAAAAAATCGAATGGTGATGTAGCCAGAGCAGAAGCTGAAACGTTTATTCCAGAATGGCTATACAGCGATCTTGCGGCGTTATCTACTTACGGGCTTAGAAAAACACGATGGACGTTTTATACCCCAGATGGCGTTAAGCTTGAACTAGATAGTTATCATGGCAATCTAAAAGGGCTTGTAACTATTGAGGCTGAGTGGCTAGTAGAGCTAGTCACCAACGATGTCCTTGATGAGACCTCACTGCTAAGATGGCTGAAAGATGTTCGGCCAGAAATATTTACCTTTGAGTTGCCAGTATGGCTAGGCGTTGCAAATGAGGTGAGTTATGAGACTGGCTATAAGAACAGTAGCTTAGCCCAGTATGGATTACCATCTATGTAGTAATATTTTACCCTAGAGTTATCTAGGGCATTTTACTTGCCTATTTGAGTAATCTGTTGTAAAATATTGACACCATAGCACCTAAATACAGAAAAGAGCAGGTGGTGACAACCCAAAGACTTACCTACAGTGATTTTCTGGGTAGACTACATAGTCTATTTAGAATTGTGCCGGTAGAAACCTTGGACACTCCAGGAGTTTTCGAAAACTTTGTTGATCCATTCGACGAAACTATCTTGATAGATCAACGAGCAGACTATGACGAGTTTCACTCAACCGAGTGTTTGGTGAACCGAGTCTGTATTGATAATGCCCTCAAGCACGACAAACCATTTATTGATAGTGTAGTTATACACAATACCAGTTGCACACTTTGTAGAAACTATATTGGCGGCGTTACACGAGCCAATTGATAAACCTCGATAGTAGTATCGGGGTTTTTAATTACATATAACTATTATACTTATGCTAGAATATCTATATGGATTTTAGTGACGAGACCTACCGACCACCGTTTGAGGATGAAGAAACGAGCCTGCAACTTAGCCAAGTACCTAAGCTCGGTGATGCCGTGAGTGACCTTGATCGAAAAGGTTATATAAAAGATGAGTTACCAGAAAATTTACGAGGAACACCTCTTTATGAAGCAATCAAGGCCGATGACTACCTAAAAAGACCCGAGGATATCAATGTTAATGAATCTGAGGCCGCTCAAATAGCCTCTAGAGTAAGGGATGTTTTAGATAGACACAATATAGATCTTAGCGAAGCGGTACACGACCCAAAGTTTGTTCATTCACTCCCTCATTTGGGATTTAGTCAACTAGAGCGGGTGTATGTTCTGGGTATTGTTGCAACACGCTTAGATAGGCAACTAACTAGTATGGGTAGTGTGCCGCATCACTCACAAGAAAGTATCGATGACCGCGTTTTTAGATTATCAATTAATGGTTTGCGAGATCTGGTGCACCGACCAAAATCTGGCGAACTACTTACACCAGAGAGATTAAAAGTGTCGCGATATGCTCAACAAAAACTACTAGAGCTACTAGATTTGAACACACAAGATAGCGGTCAACAAAACAATAACTATCAAGAAAGTCGTGAGTCGAAACGTCCTCCTATAACTATCGATGAAGTGTTGAGTTTATCTGGCGAAGAACAAAAACGAGCTTTTTTTGAGTGGGTAGGCGGGCTACCCGAGGCCGGAGAGGATCACCTGCCGGTTAGTACACCAAAGGGGCCAAAGCGATTGAGTAGTGAGCGAATAAATGAAGTAGAGTTTGTGTTAGACGAAGATAGACTAAGATTTATAAAAGAAGTTACTGATGCCTGTGAAGACAACGGTTCGGTTGTGAGCACCGAGTTATTTCGATCTAGTCTAGATTCTGATTCTAGCCCCATCCCCTATTTAGCTCTACTTATTAAATTGCGTACGCACACAGGCAAAATAATCGAAACTGTTATACTTGAGCGTCCTGAGAGACTAAACTTAGCAAATACCCAAAATGGCGAGATAACCCATAAGTCTGATGATGCCACTTATCTATTTGCTAGTGATATTCCAGATATTTGGCAGAGCGTGTTTTATGCTAACGCCAAAAAGAACGCCGCTAGAAGTCAGTTTGCCCTTCGTCGTTACCATGGTGAAAAACACGCCGCTAATGTGTTTAAAACTCTCGATGAAATGATTGATGGCATTCTCAATAAAAATAGCAAGTCTAAGTATTCTGACTTTCCTTACAGAAACCCTTATTAGGGTTTTACCAAAAAAGATTTTTTGTCATTTTCTTGTATAAACCAATAAACTTACGTTCTTGGCGTAACCAAATTTTAAATTTCTTGTCTGACACAGGCAGATCCCAGCACCCGACAAACTCAGTAACTTCTTCATTAAAACCTCGTTTAAATTGATACAGGCCAGCCTGCGGATGACTAGGGTTGTCTAGCTCGGATTTGGGTGGGACAGCTACAAGATCGTACTTGGTAGCGTTTTGCTCTTTAGCCCAACGCATTGCCTCCCATTGTAAAAGGTATGGCGCCATTAGGTTACGTTTAATAGGGAATGATCCTCCGTCTTTGTAGTAGCTGTTTACGCCAAAAAGTGTAATATAAATACCTGCTAACACTTCATCGTTGTAAGTAGCCAAAAGTATTTGACCCATTCCTGCCTTAGCTAACTCGCTCCAATAACCTATAAAATAATCCTTTTTTCGCAAGAAGAATCCAGCCCTCTCTTGTGTGGCGACCATTAGCTCATACATAATGTTGAGATTTTGCGGGTTGGCCTCTCGCCTCTCTACCTTTACCCCCTTTCGCTCAGCCAACCTAATATTGTAGCGAGTCTTTTGTTTAAAACTAGCAATAATTTCTTCTTCGGTAGGTTTTAGATCGACCAGAATAGTTGCCTTAAACTGGAGATCGGCACCACTCTTTCTTAGCCCTAAATCTACTAGATCTATCTCGTCTTCAAACAACTCGGGCTCTAACTTTATTAATATAGCTCTAGAGTCTAGTCTTTCAATATACGTTTTTAAATCATTGCAAAACTCTTCGAACCTACCTTTAGACACCTTGTCGGCTTGGCAACCCACAAACAATCCTGGTCCTTTGGCGCAGTAATAAATATTACCCAAAAAGCTAGCTGATTTTTGTGACAAACAGAAATAAAGTAAAAATCCTGCCTGTTCAAAGACCAAAAAATTTGGCTCCCAGCCAACTGTTTTTTTGAACTTACTCCACTCGTAAGACTGCAGTATATGCCCACCATCTGGGTTTTGTAAGACTAAACTATCCCATGTAGCAATTTCGTCAGACGTTGCTTGCCGTATCATTTGCGACCCTTAAGTTTTCTGTAGGCGTTGTACATGGCGTATTTTGATTTGTTTATAACCAAATCATATGTACCAATATTACTCACCACACTACCACCAAATCCGTGCTTAAAAGCCGAAATTCCTGCCCAGGGGTGGTTTGGTTCTTCTGGTGGAGCAATCCCCCAGAAGTCGAAATACTTTTTGCCGTCTGACTTGGCATCTAATATCATTTGCCATGCACATGATACAGCAGCTTTATATTGTCTATTGAGTACTTGGTCGTTACCAGTATGTGCATAGTAGCGAGTATTGCCCCAATCAAACACAAGTGAAACACTAGCAGGGTTTTCTTCAACAGTTGCAACGTAAAAACAGGCGATACCCTGTTCTATCAGGTTTTGAGCCATTTTTTCGTAGTACCAATCTGGATGGTTGGTGATTTTGGAGTGGTCGGCGGTATCGTGCATTAGCCTTAGAAAAACGGGTATGGTTTTTAGATCGACTGTTTTATATACCCGTACTCCCCTTTTTTCACCAGTATTTATACGATTACGATGGCCTGATTGCAAATCGTGACGCAAATCTTCTTCTGAACGAGTTAGGTCTAGCACAAGAGTGTGTGAAGGTTGAACGTCAGCTAGTTGGTGAGCACCAAGTGACTCAAGATCTTGCTTTGATACATTGCCGGTAGGCTCAACTCGCACAAAATCACACTTAAGATCACCACCTTGTACGCGTAATGATTCTAATGCTTTGACTGGGTCTTTTTCTATAACCGGATTATAGGTAGCAAGCAAATAGTGTAATCCTGTTACTTGACGATTGTAAGCTATCCAATACCAATCTTTGTTTATAGAAAAATACGGTTGTCTGCCAATAGATGTTTGAAAGTTGGCCCATTGCGCCGATTGTAGTATATGGCCGCTACGGTTTTGTATAGAATTGTTCCAGTTACTAGGTAGTTGCATAACATACATTGTACCATTTTGTTTAGCTACATCTTAAAAAAGCATTGACAAATACTATTTTTTTTGTTATTATAGTGAGCGTTATTGCACCCCTAAATTTGGAGAAGAGGTGAAAGGTCAACTGAAGTTAAAGGGAGAAATCGTGGAGCTAAAACCCCACGAGTCGGCTAGTCAACGCACTAAAAATCGCATTGCCGATAACGGCCCACATTTTACCGTTAATCAACACACCAACAACTGCGTAGCTCTTAGAAGCGTTGAGGCTGTTTTGGTAATTGCCCACAGTACCGACTGGATGGGCTGGTTGCCTGTAAACGAAGTAATAGTTGTTTAACACCAGCCCGGATGGCGGAATGGCAGACGCGGGGGGCTTAAACCCCCCTGGCCTTCGGGCCGTGCGGGTTCGAGTCCCGCTCCGGGCACGAATTTCACCAGCCGGTGTGGCGGAATGGCAGACGCGCCGGGTTTAGGTCCCGGTGTTTCGAAAGAAACGTGCGGGTTCGAGTCCCGCCGCCGGCACTCCCGTCCGAATAGCTCAGTAGGCCAGAGCACTTCCCTTACATGGAAGGGGTCGAGAGTTCGAGTCTCTCTTCGGACACGTAGGGCCTGTAGCTCAGTGGTTAGAGCGTGGCACTCATAATGCCTTGGTCGAGGGTTCGATTCCCTCCAGGCCCACAACGCCCCCAGACACAAATGTGTCTGGGGGATTTTCTTTTGTGGTAAGATATTGTCATGAAAATTCTAGCTATTGAATCTAGTTGCGACGAAACAGCCGCAGCAGTAGTGCAAGACAACAAAATACTAAGCAATATTATTTCTAGCCAAGTAGATATCCATGCCAAGTATGGAGGCGTAGTACCAGAGGTAGCGGCTCGCTCACATATAGAAGTAATTATTCCGGTAATAGAGCAGGCTCTAACACAAGCTAAATCTAACTGGGACAGTATAGATGCTATAGCTGTTACCAAAGGCCCTGGGCTTATTGGCTCGCTACTTATTGGTGTACTTACCGCCAAAACTTTGGCCACAACCAAGAACAAACCCCTTATTGGTGTAAATCATATATGGGCACACGGTTTTGTGGCTTTCTTAACCGAAAACAAGCCGAAGTTTCCTTTCTTAGCGCTAACAGTATCTGGAGGGCACACTACTCTTTCATTGTACAAAGAAGATCTAACTCGCGAAATATTGGGCGAAACTCTAGATGATGCCGCCGGCGAAGCTTTTGATAAAGTAGCTAAACTGCTCGGTCTACCCTACCCTGGTGGTCCGGCTATTTCTAAAGCTGCAGAAACCGGAAACGATAGCGCCTACCAGTTTCCAATCGCCAGTCTTGGTAAAGAAAGTTTAGACTTTAGCTTTTCTGGGTTAAAGACTGCTGTGTTAAGACAAGTACAAAAAATTACCGGAGTCAATCCTGCTAGCTTAGGTGCTAAAAAAAGCTACCAGTTAGATAGTAAAACAGTAGCTGATCTGGCGGCTAGTTTTCAAAAGGTTGCCGTAGAGGCTTTGGTACGAAATACTATTAAGGCCAATGCACGCTATAAGCCCCATAGCATTGTGGTGGGGGGTGGAGTTGCTTGTAACAATTTGTTACGCCAGCAAATGCATCAAGTATTACCTAAGGCAATTTTCGTTCCACCAGTACTTTGTACCGACAATGCTGCAATGATTGGTGCTATGGCACTGCAAATGGCTAAAAAGGATATGTTTATACCACCTAATCAGCTGGTAGCCGACTCTAGTTTAGAAGATTAACAATATAAGTGTTAAACCCCAAACATATTGTTTAGGGTTTGTATGTTATCGCACTACTGCATCAACAAAAGAAAATCCGGCAGCTTGGGCCGCCAGGAAGCGATGCCGACCATCGCGCAGATCGTAGGTGCCGTTAGGTAGTTCAATCAAAACTACTGGCGGGAACTCTCTACCCTCTTCCATAAGACGACGGTACTGTTCTACTTTTTTAGCCGAGGCTCGTGCGGCCCGCTTGGGGCTTAGGTGGATATGGTTGGTGCTGATGACATGGCTGGTTGCCATTTTGAAGACGCCCTTTCACTAGGCTGTCCTCATAGTCACCACCCCCTCTTAGTTGATGTACAATTATAGTTAATAATACTAACAGTATATTATAGTCATGTCAATAAGTACTGACATATATTAGTAAGGTTTGGTAATAATTATTGATATGTCTTTATAACAAAAAACCCGATATTCGCAAATCGGGTTTTTATATTAGAAAAACTATTCTGTAAGGGCAGCTTTGGCGTTTTCAAAAGCGGCTATTTCGCTTTTTTTGAAATCTATCTCGGCCTGCAGGTCACTAATCTTTCGTTCTTCTTCCTGCCTTCTATCTTCGTGATCTTTTTTTAGTTTTTCTTTTTCTTTAACTTCTCTTCTTAGATCTGCAATGTTATTTTCTAAGGCTTCAACAGCTTGCTTACGGTGTGCGTCAGGCTTCTTTTCTTTACCATGTTCTATATCGCCATCAACTTCATCCTCTTCTACTTCTACTTTGAGCTTGTTATCCTCTTCATCGCCTCCATCTTTTTCATCCTCTACATCTTTCTTCTCAACAAAAAGCTTAGTAGGTGAAGTTGGTAGCTCGGCTACAGCCTGGTCTAGCTTTTCAACATCCTCGGCTGGTGCAGGGGTAGAATCGTTACCAGACTCTTCTGGCTCAGTATTGTTGGGTTCTGTAGGTGTTGGGCGCTCATTGCCAGGATCTGGATGATATTCTTCAATAGGTGGAACAGTGTGAGGCATAGCATCGTTTGGTTGTACATCTTCTGGTGCGGCATCTCCGGCTGGGGCCTCTGGTGCTTCAGTACTACCCACAGTATCTGTTGGTACTTCGGGCAGTGGTGGTTGTGGCTCTGGAATAATGTGTGGTGGTTGTGTAGGGTCTTCAGCGGTAGGTACTTGTTGACCTTCTAAGCTTGCTACAGATTGATCATCAGTAGTTGGTACTTCGGTAACTGCTGGTGTGGTGGCTTCGGTGCTCGCTTCTTCAGCAACTGGTTGTGTGTCTGAAGGCTGTTCAGCTATGTTTGTAGTTGTATTATCGGGGGTTGACACCATACCATCGGTGCTTTGAGTAGGTTCTGCTGGAGCAGTGGCTGATACTGGTTGCTCTACAGCACTACTAGCTGTTGGCTCCATAGTAGCTACTCCTCCTCCGCTCGAATCGTCTGGTGCCATTTGTACCATAGCATCAAAAGCATCGCCTTCTACCATAGGAGCACGTTGATCCCACTGTTCATCTATCTCTAATGGACTGTAAATGTCTTTCATCACCACTCCTACTTACTCTCCCCCGTTTTTCAATCTTAATAAAGTTATCTATATATTACCTGAGCATAAGCGTTGGTGTCAAATAAAAATCTCGCAATTTTAAGATAAAAAATGCTACAATTACAGGCATGGTTTCAAAAGACATACCAAAAGCCTACAATCCTTCAGACAACGAAAGCAAGACATATGATCTCTGGGACAAACATAATGCGTTTGCTCCAAATAAAGATTCTACTAAAGAGCCGTTTTGTATTATTATGCCACCACCTAATGCCAACGGTTCACTGCATGCTGGCCACCTGATGTATGTGGTAGAAGATATTGCCACTCGCTACGCCAGAATGCAAGGACGCCCTACACTCTGGCTACCAGGTACTGACCATGCCGGCATCGAAACCCAGGTGGTGTACGAGCGAGAACTAGAGAAGAATGGCCAAACCCGCTTTGATCTTGGCCCAGAAAAGTTTTATCAACAAGTAGAGGAGTTTGTACTTTCTCAACAGCATACTATTTTAGAACAAATGCACTCTATGGGCTTTTCGGCTGACTGGGACAAGCTAAAGTTCACCTTAGACAAAGATGTAATAGGTGTAGTACACCAAACCTTCAAGCAACTCTACGACGACGGTTGTATTTATCGTGGCAACCGCATAGTTAATTGGTGTACACGTTGCCAAGCGGCATTTGCCGATATCGAAACCGACCGTGTCGAGCGCGAAGACGCTATGTACACACTTGATTATGGAACTATAAAAATTGCTACTACCAGACCAGAGACAATTTTTGCTGATAGCGCTGTAGCCGTAAACCCCAATGATCCGCGCTACGCCAAACTAGTTGGTAAGACCGCTACTATACCCTTAATTAATCGAGAAATTCCAATAATTGCCGATAACCACGTAAGTATTAAGGACGGTACTGGTGCTCTCAAGGTAACGCCTGGTCACGACATGGCCGACTACGATATTGGTCAGCGCCATAACTTACCAGAGATATCGGTAGTAGATTTTGAGGGTAAAATAATTAATGCGCCGAGTGAGTATAATGGATTAAGTGTAGCCGAAGCCAGAACTAAGGCCGTCAAAGACCTCGATAAAGCAAATAAACTTATTCAGACCACTCCTATTACCCACGCTGTTGCCGTACACGACAGATGTAAGACCGTTATTGAGCCGTTAATTTCTGAGCAGTGGTTCTTGCGAGTAACTGAACTAAATAAGCCGGTAATAGAGGCTATAGAGCAAGATAAGATACATTTTTATCCCGCAAGGTTTAAGAGCATTGCCCTTAATTGGCTACAAAACGAGCACGATTGGTGTATTTCTAGGCCAGGTTGGTGGGGTATTCGCATACCTGTATACTACAAAACTAGTACCGACCCCAGTAAAGATCCTCACCTGGTAGCACTCACCGAGGAAGAAGCTAAAAAATATTACGGCGAAGGTAATTATAGAGCTGAGACCGATACCTTTGACACTTGGTTCTCTTCTGGGCAATGGCCATACGCAACTCTTATGGGTACAGGCGACTACGACAAGTTCTACCCCACCACCCTTATGGCTACCGCTAGAGATATTTTGCACAAATGGGTAACCCGTATGATAATGTTTGGTTTGTACAAAACCGGCAAAGTACCTTTTAGAGATGTCTACCTTTGGGGAATGGTAACAGATGAACAGGGTCAAAAACTGTCAAAAAGTAAGGGTAATTACGACGACCCTATGAAAATAACTGCCGAGTACGGTACCGACGCGCTTAGATTAGCCTTGAGTATTGGTATTACACCTGGTAACGACGGCAAAATTAGTGCGGATAAAATTAAAGGATATCGCAACTTTTGCAACAAGCTCTGGAATGTAGCTCGTTACATTCTAACCAAGACTGGCAATATTAATACCCTGCTTACTCCAGAGCTAGTATCACCCGCCGATCACTGGATAGCCAAGCAAATAAACGAGGCTATTGATAAAACCACTCAATCTATAGAAAAATACCGTTACTCAGAAGCTGGTCAATCAGTCTACTCTCTTCTTTGGGACAAATTAGCCGACCAGTACTTAGAGTACTCTAAACAAACTACTAACCCCACAATGTTAGCTTATAGCCTAGACACAATTCTAAGACTTCTCCACCCCTTTGCACCATTTGTGACTGAAACCATTTGGCAAGAGTTACCTTGGCAAAAGTCTATCTTAATAAACGAACAGTGGCCGAATATAATGTTAAAGCCTAGTCACAAAGAGGCGAAAGTTTTTGAGAGTGAAATCATTAATGTTTTAGCATCAAAGCAAAAAGATGAAGAGCTTACTAAACTATCTAAACTTCAAAAAGAATTAGCCGCCAAACAAAACCTAGTGAGGCTTAGTGAAGCTAAACTAGCCAATAAGTCTTTTGTAGACAACGCTCCAGAGAGAGTTGTAAAAGCAGAGAAGCAAAGGTTAGAAACTGCAATTAGTGAGATCGCATCTATTGAGGCATCTATTGAAGAAATCAACAAAAAATAAGCTCAATTTTTTCTTAATAGCAGGTGGTTTTATATTGCTATTTGGTTTACTAATAGCGCTTTTTACACCAAATATCACCACCTGGAGACTGAGTGTAGTAGATAGATTATTAAACCAGGCTAAATTTGAACAAGACGACAACCAAAGATATAGCTTGCTTAGCCAAGCTTACTTAATAGGTTTAAAAGATCCTCGTGCCACAGAGGCTTTGGCACAATATTGGTTAGGTAGGGGAGATGTAAATAGAGCTATCTCAGTCTACAGAGATGGCTTAATCAACCCCAACTATGTAGCGTTGGGTAACTTATCGCTAAGAGCGCAAAACTATCCAAAAGCCAAAGAATTTTTCTATCTCGCACTTAAAGAAGGGGAAAACGACGAAGGCTTAGTGGGTCTTGCCAACACTGAATTCAATCTAAGTAATATTGTTGCAGGATGTGAAGCCGCCACAAAAGCTACTAAGCAAAATCTAGATAGTTCCAGTGCAAAAGCTGCAATTACTAGTTGTTATATGTTGGGTGGTACTCAAACTGAGTCTTTAGGCAACGCACCGCAAACAGCACTTAGTGATAGGCAAGTTGCATATTATCTTATTAGTAATCAAGTGTACAAGCCCGGCGAGACTAAACTTTTGGCTATTAAAGACAAGACAGTAGGAGATTGGCTAGTCTTGTCTCGACTCGCCTCGGCTAGGGGAGAGATGAGCGATGCAATAACTAAAGCAGAGCATGGTATAGCCCTAGATAGTAGTAATGTAGAGCTGAATAAAGAACTAATAAGTTTGTACAAAATAACTGGCAACAACAATAAGGCAGCAGAATACTCGGAACGACTCAACCAACTTATGTTTGTGAAATATAGGTAAAATTAGGTATATTTCACAGGAATTGCTTTATATACATAATGTTGTGAAATAGTGTGTTTTAGTTTCGGTATAACAGAGTAAATAAAAACCCACACATTACGTGTAGGTTGGCATTTGTGCAAGTTGAGCCTTAATAGTTGCAAAAACTTCTTGCGATTCTGTTGAAAAGTCAAAACTGTGACTTGCTAAGACGTTATCAATACTTTCACGTAAGCTTTCTAGGTCAAATGGCGTCATAACTCCACCGCGGTCAAAAATACTGCTTAGTACATCCCGCAAGTAAGAGATATCTGCGCAACACCTAGGCAACAGATGTAATACTTCGTCTGGATCAAACTCAATTTTGTTGTAGAGTTCTTGTGACTCTATATCGTTGTAACCTATAAGACCTTTCCATACATTTGGTCCGAGTGTGAGTGTTGGTGCACTCCAGCTACCAGGATCAGTTAGATCTTTAGGCATATCGTCCACGTCGATGGTGCTTATAGGGAAATAGCCATCGTAGTAAATAGTATTAAAACTAGCATTGATTACTGGTTTGCGCGTAGAGCGCGGTCGCCATGTAAAACCAGTGTCAGAAATACCTTCAAGTAAGATCTTAAATTGGCTATCATCGGTTTGTCTAGCATATACCTCGAGATCACCTGAAATAGAGTGGCTACAACTATCTTGCCAAAACTGCCAATCCTCATTAGGTCCTTCCCTCACAGCTTGCCAAGGGCAATATAGTATCAGCCAATTATCTAAAATCACCTCAACTTTAGTTATAGGCATGGCGCGTTGAAGCATGTCGTCGACACCAAGAATAATGCCACCGCCAACAACTCTTTCTTGCGTTAATAGATCGTAAAGTATTGTCATGGTGCTTCCTTTTTTTCTGAAGTAAGGAACTCACACCAGATAATAACATGTAATATACAAAATTACAATAATAAATAACTGAAATGCAGTTATTTATTTGGCGGAGAGGGTGGGATTCGAACCCACGAGACCCTTGCGAGCCTGACAGTTTTCAAGACTGTTCCCTTCAACCACTCGGGCACCTCTCCAGATGTATTATCTACAGATTCGTACTTTGAATTTTTTTCAAAACACGATACTAAAGATTATTGTGGTTTATCGATTTGCTTGTACTTGAGTCCTTTGGTGAAGTTATCGGTAAAAATTTGCATGCCCTCTTCATCATCTACTAGGTTGTGTGTAATAATCGTTTCTCTCACTCCTCCTTCACTAAAAGACGCTACTATCATATTACCATCGGGTTTGCGGTTGAACCTAAACTCTACTTTACTGCCATCTGGTCGCTCAAACCACATTGAATACTCATAAACCGGTTTTGTGGCTTCTAGCTCTTCACCTACTCTTTTGTGAATAGCTTGTTCTCGATGAGAAAGGGGTAGCAAAAACTCTTCTTTGGTGGGTAGATATCTTCTACTGTCGTCATTTGTTGGTGCTGGCTCTGTGATATCAAAACTCCTCATACTAAATATTAACATTGTCACGAGTAAGTGACTAAAACAATGGCGGAGAGGGAGGGATAGCGGGCTAAAGCCCTTCTTCCTGTGGTGCTCGCCAAAAATACAATTTACAATTTAGTTTTTGGTCTGCGCTCCTCGTTCGCCGCACCCTCGCGCTCGGTTTCAAATCACACACTTTTCACTATTGTTTTTCTTTCGCCTAATGGCAAGACATAAACAATGGCGGAGAGGGAGGGATTCGAACCCTCGCGGGGGATAACTCCCCCCTACCGGTTTAGCAAACCAGCCCCTTCAGCCACTTGGGTACCTCTCCGTATTGGCTTGTGGTGACTAACGGAGTAATTATACCTGATTATCGTATTTTTACCAAGCGTGTTTGTATTACTTTTTGGTTTGGTATAATAGCGATATGCCTCCAGAATTATTTCACCACGGAACATCATCAAAGCACTTACCAGCTATTCGCAAGGGTGGATTACGCTCGGCTAGTGAAACTGGAGTAAAAAACGAGAATCGTCAAGAAGGCCCTAGAGATAGGCAAGTATACCTTACCGACTCTAGTGAAGAGGGGAAGCGAGCAGCCGAAGGCTATGCTTTGCGAGCCACCCAAAAAACTGGCGGTGAACCAGTAGTGCTGCATATAGAAGGCGATAAAGAAACCCACGGTATTGTTACTGAGCGAAAGGGTAGAATAGTGCAATATGCTGCACCCCATATGCCACCTGAGACTATTGTGCGAGAAGAAGAGGTAGAGAGTGAAGTAGAAGATATGCCCGAAAAATTTTCTGGGCCTAATCAACAATAGACAAAACATTGATTTATTTAATAAAATATAGTAGAGTATTGGTGTGAAAACAAAACCGTGGGAGAAACTCAAAGTAGTAAGTTTTAAAGGCGCGTACAAGACTTTTCTTACTAAAACGTTTAAATTACCCAATGGAACTATTCACGACTTTGACATTTGGTATCTAGAACATGGCTGGATTGGGGTATTTGCCCTAACCACAGATATGCAAGTAATTACCGCTACTAGTTTTCGACCTGGCCCAGAGCGTGTACTACGCGAGTTGGTTTTTGGCTTGGTTGACCCTGGAGAGAAATCTACCACTAGCGCTGCCAGGGAGCTACGCGAAGAGACTGGCTATGTAGCCGGTAAGATGATTACGCTTGGTGAGAATATGGCATGGATGCCATACGCCGAGGGTAATGCCAATTACTACTTGGCAGTTGGCTGCACTCCAGACCACGAGCAATCTCTAGACGACTCTGAAAGCATTCAGGTAGAAACCATTCCACTTCGCGAATATGTCGAAACTGTTCTAAGAGCTGGCCAGACTAGTCACGCCGAATGTGGCTGGTTGGCAATTGACTACTTGCTTCGCAACGGCTATATTGAACCTAAGGATATTTACTAAAATAGTTGGAGCAAAAAATGCCAGAACCAGAGCCACTTCAAGCAGACAGTGAACCAGAAGAACCGACAATCGGCATGCTACTAGAAGCTTGTAAGGACGTTTTAACCAAAGACGCTACTTTAGACATAGTAGAAAATAATTTAACTTATGATGAAGCTATTGGTTTTTTGTTTAGCTATCTACCCAAAGTGGGTATAGACCCTATGGAGTACTTAGCTGAAAAAGGGTTGCTAGACTAAAAACACCAGCCAAACCAAAGGCAAGAAATTCTTGCCTTTTTTATTAGTTATTATTTTTTGGCAACTACTAAGCCCCAAATATTTTTCGCACCACTGGTTTTTAGTACTCTAGCGCATTCGTTGATAGTTGCACCTGTTGTAATAACATCGTCAACTATCAATAAGTTTTTGCCGGCTAAATTACCTCGCGATACAAAGTTGTCTTTTACAGACTCGAAGCGCTGTATTCTACCTAAGCCAATTTGGTCGGTGTGGTGAAGTCTTAACAGTGTGGGTTGAAGAGGAAGATTTATTGATTTTGCAACTTCTTTGGCAAGTATTTGAGCTTGATTATAACCTCGTCGTCGTTGGCTTTTACCGGTGGCTGGCACATAGGTAACTATATCGGTTGAAGGTAAAGCGTTTGTACTAATGTGTTGTGATATAAACCTAGCTGTATCTCTAGAGCCATAATATTTGAGCTGATAAATAAGTTCTTGCATGTATCCCGACATGCGAAAGTTGGTGATCACACCATTCAAATTAGATTTGCGTCGACAGCGCTGGCAAGTTTGCCCGTTTGTTGAGAGTGCATTACACATAAAGCAGGCGGGTCTGCGCAACACAAACTCGGTCTGCCAGCAATCTGTACAAACCATTTCACCAGGCTTACTACACACCAAACATTCATTTTGACTAATAATACTAACTAATTTTTCAATTATCATTTTTTAAAATCTAATCTATTAACTTGCACTCTTTACTCTACCTGGATATAATAAATAGCAAGAAAGAA
>CAYZYH010000017.1:0-16664 GCA_964481235.1 uncultured Candidatus Saccharibacteria bacterium | reverse complement strand
CAAACAAAAGCCCATTCACATTGGGCCCACCGGCATTTTGGCCGTCTAGTTCTATCACCATAGTGCCATTAAATGGGTTGGGGGCTACAGCAGTATTAGCTACCCAACCAGACTGAGTGGTGCCGTCAATCGTTACTTGGTCTGTAATAACTGGTAAGCCACTAGTGGGTTGGATAGTGTGTACTCCAGAACCAGCAATATTGAAAGCTATTGTGTCGGCAACCCCTACACTAGCATTAGCATCTATAATGGCTTGCCTGAGTGACCCTGCTCCAGAGTCATTGGTGTTAGTAACAGTATAGGTAGCGGCGTGGGCAGCTCTAGGATTAAATAGTAATACCCCAGAAGTGAGTATATAAGAAAACGCAATTAGTGAAGCTAAAAGTATATTGAGAACTTTTTTTGTGTTGGGTTTTTGCATAATACTTATGTTTATGTTATAGATGGTTTAATAAAAAATTCAACTGGCGGCGACTACTTCCATGCCCATGTAGATACAAGTGTCTCACTGGCTTTTTTGGCGGTGTCGTCATTGAATGAGGTGGTAATAATAAAGCCCGTAACAGCTTTGCCGTCTAGCTGATAATTTTTACCCGTAGGTATCACTACTATACTTTGTTGGTCTAGACCGTTCACTTTTTGGATTACTTGTTTGGCTTCAAAACCACCAAGCTTAATGTCTTCTTGACTAGAGATGGTTCCAACTTTGGCTTGGTCTACGAGCGACTGCAAACCAGTAACTGTTTCGGTAACTGGTGTCACTGTAATAATATATTGTGATGTACTACCAAACTTGGCGTTAATCTTGCAACTAGTCTTGGCAAAGTCTACTGTAGTTGGTAAAAACACTCCAAAACTATAGCAATCTCTATCTACCTTTTTGAAGCCTTCTGGAATTGCGGCAGGTGTAGTGGTGGTATTGTCGGTAGCGTTTTGGGTTTGGTCTACTTGGGCTTGGTTAAGATCCACCGCAGGCTTGCGTTGTGATCGGCTCACTATTACTAGCACAATACTAATTATTACTATAAAGCCAAGCGCACCCCCCGCAATAAGCATTATTTTGGGTGGAAATTTTTTCTTAGTATCTGCCGATGCGGCATTGGCTGCTATAGCATTGTTGCTGTCACCAAAGTCTGTAGGCAAGGTGTCTAGGCTAGGGGTCTGGGCCTCACCTTCTACTGGTGGCAAACCGGTGCCAGGATTTATATCTACACCGGGCTGTAGAATGCCACTCTGGTCGGCAGGCGTAGGAGGTGCAGCTGGAGCTGGTTCTAACGGAACGTTTTGACCACTCAAATCGAGGGTATTTTCTAGTGGAATTGGAGCCGAAGGTTCGCTAGTACTGGGTGGTGCGGGCTCAGTGTTTGGTATGGGGTAAGTATTTGCATCGGGGGTAGTTGGTGAAGTTGAAAATGGATCGGCTGGAGGTGTAAGTGGAGGTTCCGCAAGGGGTTGTTGAGTAGGTAAATTTAAATCTTGAGTAGGATTGGTAGTAGCATCTAGACCAGGTTGAGAGGGTGTATTGAGCGCAAAATTATCTGTACCAGCAGGTAGCTGACTAGCATCTTGGGTGGCTTGCGATGCCCAGTCTGGCTGGACTGGTTGAGGTTGATTAACTGGGTCTGGTTGGACGGGTGGCGTAAGTGGAGGTGTATCATTAACAGGTGGCAAAGTAGATCCGCCTACTTGATCGTTTTTGGGGGTTGTTGCGGGAATAGGAAATGTATTATCTTGATTATCTTGCATAGTATCTTTGTTTTTAAGTATAGCAAGCTAAAATGCTCACTGCAACATAAGAGTTATGAACAAAATATGACATCAGCACTGCTTAATAATGTCTGTTATATTAATCGCTAAATGGTACTATATATAGTATGCAAAAGATTAAAAAAATTGGCCGAAAAATTATACCCAAAGGTCTATTAGATAGTCTTCACTACCCAGAGGCAATTATTTGCTCTAAACGACACGGCACACCAGCCAACTCAATGGTAATAATTGGTATTGTTGGTAGCAAGGGTAAAACCACCACAGCCAATCTACTTTGGTCTTGCTTAAATGCAGCTGGCTACAAAGTAGGTCAGATTGGTACAGCCAATATTCGTATAGGTGAGCACGAAGAGCTTAACAAATGGCATATGACTATGCCCGGTGCACCACTTATGCAGCGTATTCTCAAACGCATGCAGAGGGCTAATTGCAAATATGTCATTATGGAGGTACCTTCTGAAGCCCAAACTCAATGGCGTCATGTAGGAATAAACTTTGATATCCTCATATTTATGAATGTTGAGCGCGAAATAATGGCGGCTCACAGAAATAGTATGGATGTGCTACACGCCCACAACAAAAGAGTGTTTACAGCACTTGAAAAGAACCCAATAAAGACTTTGAATGGTAAAAAAATAGAAAAAACCATTATAGCTAATGTAGATAGTCGCCATGCCAAAAACTATTTAAACTTCAATGTTCCAAACAAGCTTACTTTTGGTATTGATAGCAGTGGCCAATACAGGGCCACAAAAATTACTACAGACTTAAGTGGTACTACATTTTTTGTAGGCAAGCAAAAATACCATATTAATTTAATAGGTAAAATCAATGCCATAAATGGTGTGGCGGCAGTTGTAGCTGCTTTGCAATTAGGTATAAGGCCCTCACAAATTCAATCTGGTTTTGATAGCCTGGCTGTAGTACCTGGTAGAATGGAGCCAATTGATGAAGGGCAAAAATTTGCGGTATTTGTAGATTACGCCCACGACCCTGTTAGTATGCAAGCCTTAATGGATACTGGTGAGCAGTTGCGAGGCAAAAATCGCAAACTTATAGTGTTATTTGGCGGTCAAGGTGGTGGTCGCGACCAAGAGAAACTACCGGAGTTGGGCATTATAGCTGGTCGACATGCCGACTACGTAGTAATAAGTGATGACGACCCTTACGATGAGCCACCTATGGAAATAATTAATGCTATTGCCACTGGAGCCGTTAAGTCTGGTAAAGTTGTAGATAAAAATTTGTTTTTAATTCAAAACCGTCGAGACGGTATTCATAAAGCATTAGAATTAGCCAAACCTGGCGATATTGTATTTATTGCCTGCAAGGGGGCAGATCAACTAATGATGCTTGCCCACGGCAAATCAATAAAGTGGGATGATCGTAACGTAACACGAGAAGAGCTAAAAAAGATTTTAAATTAATTACTTTTTTTAGCAAGTGCAAGTGTATTAGTTGTTTCTGGACAAATACTTGAGTGTTTTTTCTCGCAAGATTTACAACAAATAAATAGCGAGTGACATTTGGGCTCGTTGCAATCAATATATCTATCACTCGGCTCACTACAATAACTGCATTTGCTTAGTATATTTTTACCGCTTGGTGTTTCGGTGTTAGTTACCATACGATCATCAAAAACAAAGTTCTTACCTTTGAAATACCCGTTGGGATACTTCTCTAAGTATTTAGCAATCCCCCCTTCTAGTTGACATACATCTTCAAAACCTTCTTCTACTAACAATGCACCAGCTTTTTCACAACGTATTCCACCGGTGCAATATATGAGAGCTTTTTTGGTTTTATCAACTTTTAAGTTCTTAACTTTTTTCGGTAGTTCAAAAAATCTAGTAGTGTCTGGCTGAACAGCGCCTTCAAACCTACCTACCTCGTACTCGTAGTTGTTGCGCATATCTATTATATTCATCTCTTCTTTACTCTCGAATAATTTGTGAACTTCCTCAGGCTTAAGATATTTGCCGTTTTTGTTTACATCTACTTTTTTACCAAGAGTAACTATCTCATCTCTATGTTTTACTATTAATTTGCCAAACGGCACCTTGCCAGCAGGTGTACGCTTAAAAACAATGTCTCTAAACTTGGGGTGAGCGTTCATATACTCAGTGTATTGTCTCAACTGCGCCGTAGTGCCGGCCACGGTGCCATTTATTCCTTCACCGGCAATAATAATGCGTCCTTTTAGACCAATTCCAGCGCAAACCAATTTGTGTTGCATAGTCTCGAACTTGGGGTCTTTAATATCTACAAATTTGTAGTAAAGTAATACGTAAATTGTGCTTGACATAATAAGTGATTATACCTGATATTTGTAATATTTTCTAGATTTATAATATTAATGCTTATACTTGTATTATAATAGTTAATATGATAAAAACAGTAAGCGTGCTAATTGCCCTACTCAAGGAGTAAATAAGAGTGACGAGTACCTCACAAAGTGTTCACAATGGGCTTGGCGGTGATAATAAGCCGACTTCTAAGTATAAGAGAATTCTACTAAAACTCTCGGGTGAGGCCCAAGGCAAGGTTTACAAGCTCGAAGATGGCACAGAATTCGTTTCTGGATTTGACACCGAAAAAATGCGAAATACCGCCAAAGAAATCAAGGCGGTTCATGAGCTACTGGGTGTAGAAATCGTTATCGTAATTGGCGGCGGCAACATCTTTCGTGGCCGAGAAGCCCGAGATATCGATAGTAACACCGCAGACTATATGGGTATGCTGGCCACAGTACAGAATGCGCTCGCTTTTGAGGATCTTCTCAAACAAGAGGGTGTAGATGTTCGCATGAACTCTAGTTTGGAAATTACTGGAGTGGCCGAGCCATATATCTGGAAGAAAGTGAGGCGACACCTACAAAAAGGTCGTTTTGTTATCTGTGCTGGTGGCCTTGGCGAACCTGGCTTCACTACCGATACTGCCTCTGCACAGCGCGCGCTCAACTTACACTGTCAGGCTATATTTATGGCTAAGCAGGGTACTGATGGTATTTACTCTGCTAATCCAGATACCAACCCAGAGGCTACTAAATTTAGTAATCTCACTCACTTTGAAGTAATTGCTAGAGACCTAGAGGTAATGGATGCAACTGCAGCCACTCACGCCGGTGAACACAACATTGATATAGTGGTTTACGACGGTGGTGTACCCGGAATGCTAGAGAAAGCTCTTTGTGAGCCAGATAAATTCGGCACCTTAGTAAGAACCATTAAGCCTTAAAATTTCTCCCGAACTTAGTAGTTCGGGATTTTTATTTTTCTATGTAATCTTTCATTAATTTCCAGTAGTTTTCTATCCAACCCTGCTCAATATCTTTTGCAAACTCTTCAGGAACATTCTTTTGGGTAAAATGTAGCTTACAATTTTTACCTTTTTGCACAAACTCAAATGTTACTTTAGACTCAACACCTTTTGGCCAGTCACTAGCTCGCCATGTTTGCACTATTTTTTTGTCTTTAATAATTTCTAAATTTTTACCAACAGCATAACCATCCCAAACCGAAAAACTATCACCAACTTTGCGACCAATCTTAGCTGGTGCGCCAGTAAATGCTGAATGCTTTTTAGAATCGATTATTAGTTCAAATATTTCTTGTGGTGTGGCATTAAACTCAATTGTTTGATGAATTGTCTCAGACATTATTTATCCCTTTTTTTAACCAGTTTTTTACGGCTACCAAGCACTTGTCTAATCTATTATCAAAGTCGTCATCGGTTAAGCTTAAATTTACGATATTAGAATGTTTGGCTAAAAAATCTTGATGATCTTGCCACGCCCTCTCAAGATTATCAATTTCATTATAGGCTTTGTATTTATAAATCTGCTTAAGTTTGTTTAAGCTAAAATCAATGCTAATAATAAAAACTTGGTAATCGTAGTTATTAATCCACTCAGCTTTTTTTGACCACTCTCTATCTACGCTTGCATCGTAAATAAAATTTGTTTTATCGCTTAGTATATTTTTTAATCTTTCATCTCGTTTTTGGATATAAACATCTGCATCTAAAAATCCAATATCTTCTTGTGTTTCAGTGCGCATAGAGTCGTTATTGAGTATCGGCAAGCTTAAGTTCCAACTTAAGTAGTAAGCAATTGGTGTTTTGCCACTGCCAATTGGGCCAGCAAATGTTATACAAATTGGTTTTTTCATTTCTTAATCTTATCACTTGGCTATAGCTACTATCTCAGCCATATCCTCTGAGCCCGACCAGCTATTTATTGCTACTCCGTTTTCATCTACCTGCACAAAAGTATTTTCGAATGGTACATTGTATTTCTTTCTTAATGCAGTGTTTTTGTTGTAGTCCACACTCATAATAGTAAAGTTATTTGGTAGTTTAGAGGTGTTGTCTTTGAGTTCTTTGTCGAGTTGTTTACTAGTCTTTGACCAACTAGCGTTAAAAAACAATACTACTTTGCCGTCTTTAGCCAATACGAACTTTGCAGGGTCATAAGGTTCGTATGTACCTGCTCTTTTTATGACAGTTTCTTGTACTGGCGCACTTTGCAGTTCAGCTTTTTGGTTTTGTTGAGTAGCAACTTTGCTTTCAGCAAGCTTTTTTTGTCGCCATTTTTGATAACCATACACACCACAAACTACTAGAGCAATCAACAACACTAAGCCAGTCGTAATAACTATTTTTCTTCTAGATGTACTATTTTTTATTGACATAAGAGGTAAGTAAAACTTTAAATAAAACAATTACTATTAATATAGCTGGTAGCCACAAGTCTAGACTACCATTTATTACCTGCATGCAAATAGCTACCGCCAAAATACTAACTGTACCCAAATATATAAATCGCTCCATAAGTGGCATTTGGGGTTGAGATTTTTGATGTTTTAACTTACGCCAATGAGTAACTACAAAAACTAGTACAGCAAGCATAAAGAATGTAAGTAAAACAAATTGAAAAGCTACTGTTGAAGCAGAATAAATTGGCACCATAAAAAATAGCCCTAGAGCAAAAATAATTAGTGCAATTAATATTTCTGTGCCAAGCTTGTGTTCGGTAAATACATCGTCTTCCTTTATTTGATCAATATTTGTACTATGTTTTTTATTTTGCTTTTTTTGCTCATGCTTTTGGTGACTATGTTTACTCATATTTAATAATTGTATCATGTAAGAATTTGTAATAAAAAACCATTTCAATTAGAAATGGCTATAAAAAACATCAACTATCGCCAAGTAGAGATAGTCCTACTCCGCTCAGGGCTTTTCTAATACACTCTAATGCATGGGGCCCTATACCGTTAATACTTAAAACTTCTGCTTTAGTTAAACTACATAGTCCCCCTACCCTAGAAATACCATGATAGAATAGTTTGTTACTTACACTACTAGACACTCCAAGCACAGCTAAAGACTCCTGTAAAATATCTTTGTCTTCCGCTTGAGTACCAGAAAATATTCTTGGAATTCTTCGGGCATCTTCATTGCCTATTTGAATCTCTAAAACAATAACTTCGTAAGGCGAGCTTTTAGCATCTATACACTTCAAACCTCCCTTATCAATAAATTCAAAGTAATCATCTTCACAAGCCAACGTAAGTATTACTTTTACTGGCATGTTTTCTCCAGACTATAAGGTACGGGGGTATTTTAGAGTTTGCCAAGTATATTGTCAATATTTTGTACAAGTTCTTGGTGGTTTTTAGTTGCCATTAGATCTATTCTTAAATCAGACGCATTAGCAAACCCATGAACATACATCTTTATAAACTTCTTAAGTGGCTCAAATTTTTTTGTACCACCATCACCCCATGTCTTTTTATGTAAGAGCACATGTTCTTTTAGAATTTTTAGCATATTTTCTAATGTTTTTCCTTGTTTTGAGTCAGAAAAAACAAAAAAATCCTGGAATATTCCGCGCCCTATCATTACACCATCTACGCCACTATACTGTGCTCTATCTCTACCTTGCTGGATACTTAATATGTCACCATTGCCTACAATAATAGTCTTGGGTGAAATTTTATCTCTCAATGATACAGATTTGGCTATCTCGTCCCAATTGGCCGGCACCTTGCTCATATCACGTTTTGTTCTACCATGAACCAAGATAGGATCTAAATCTTGCTGTAGTAAAAACTCTATCCAATCATCTGTTTGAATATCATTAAACCCAATACGGGTTTTTACGCTAACAGGAATTTTACCTTGCGCACCTTCTTGAGTTGCTGTAATAATTTCTGCCGCTAGTTCTTGGTTGTTGATTAATGCCGAACAAGCCCCTTTCTTTATCATGTCTTTTACTGGACAACCCATATTTATATCTATTCCATCAAAACCCATTTCTACAATATCACTAGCCATTTGTTTGTAGTGATTGGGATTTATACCCCAAATTTGAGCAATTAATGGCTTTTCTTTTGAAGTATGTTTAAGTCTCTGAGCAATCGCTTCTCTGCCAGGGCTGCACCAACCATCGGCGTTAGCAAACTCAGTCATCATAAGATCGGCAGGAGCATGTTTTTGGACAATTTGACGAAATACTGTATCAGTAACGTCATCCATAGGCGCAAGCACAAAAAAAGGTTTATTTTGTTCAGAAATTTTCTTCCATATATTTTTGGTTGTGTTAGCTCTGTTTTTACTCATAGTCTGAAAGATTATAGCTGTTTTTTCGTTATTTTTCTATGGTAATTTGTCACATGCAACAATATTTTTCGTTATAATTGTACTAATGGACAAAACCCCAAAACCAGATTTCGTATACGACCCGTTAAAAGATAAAGGTAAGAAACCCAAGCCTGAACTCACTAAATCAGATTACCTGTTTGACCCCAACAAACATCATCACACCGATATTCACCCCAAACATAGCTCCAAAAAAACACACTTAAGTGAGGATTTTTCAGACCTTCAGAAGCCTGAACGTCCACTTTGGCGAAGAATATTAAAAGTAGTACTTATTGTTCTGAGTATTTTAGCCATTGTAGCAGGAGCACTGGCGCTATACTTTTATTTGCATGCTAGTAAGATATCTACTAACCCTTTTGATTTTAGCTCTAAACTAAAGGGCGAAAATGATGGTAGAGTAAATATTTTGCTCTTGGGGGTTGGCGACCCTGGCCACGCAGGAGAAACCTTGGCCGATACCAATATGGTGGTGAGTATTAACACCAAAACTCAGCCCAATCAGGTAACTATGATTAGTTTACCGCGCGACTTACAAGTTAAAATTGCTGGCGATGGCGAAAACAAGCTCAACGAGGCCCATGCTTACGGCGAAAGCTTAAAACCGCCTCAAGGTATAGAAACTAGTAAAAAAACTATAGAGTCTACTCTGGGCATACCTATTCATTACTTTGTGAGAGCCAATTTTACTGGGCTAAAACAAGCTGTTGATGCTGTGGGAGGCATAGAAATTAATGTAAAAGAACCGCTCATAGACCCAGAGTACCCGTGTGAGAAAAATGAGAACAAGAGTTGTGGACTCAAAATAGCAGTTGGCCAACAGCACATGGATGGCGCCACAGCCCTCAAATATGCGCGGTGCCGAAAAGGCACTTGCGGCGACGATTTTGGTAGAGCACTACGCCAACAAGAAGTTTTGACGGCTATTCGTGAAAAAGCCTCATCTAGCCAAACCCTTACTGACCCATCAAAAGTAAATGCTCTTATTAGTGCGGCTAGCAGTAATGTAAAAACTGATTTAAGCCTAAAAAATATTCAGCGCCTACAAGAAATAACCAAGGGTCTAAATGTAAATGAAATTACCAATGTAGTATTTTCTCTCAAACCCAACGGCTTCTTGGTAAGTAGCAAAAGCTCAAGTAATCTACTGCCAGCTAGTGGCAACTTTGAAGATATTCAGCGCTTTGTTGCAAATATTTTTGAGCTAGGCCCTATTTGGAAAGAAGACTCTACCGTGACGGTCTTAAATGGCACTACCACTCCCGGTCTGACTGCCAAGTTTAAAGCAACAATGATATCTGATGGTGTACCGATTACTATTGCTAGCCTAGGGAATGCCAAGACCAAAGATGTAGCCGTTACTCAAATAGTAGACTACACCGGCGGCAAAAAGCCCAATACTGCCAATTACTTCGCCAAACTGTTTGGAGTGCAAGTAACTCAGCCAGCTACTCCTGTCAAAAACCCGGTGGTAGACTTTGAAATTACACTAGGCACAGACTACGCCAGCAAGACAGCCGGTAGTAGCTCGTCCAGCACCAGTAATTAAAAACCACCAGTTATTACTGATGGTTATATTTGCTGAGCCGGCTGCTTATTAGCTCTAAATCCAGGCTTTTTCCCTTGAAGGAGCAAATTTGGTTTTTTGTAGTTTGGCTTCTCGCTTAATTCTAATGCGATAATTTCGCCACCAAAAGAACACATAGACTGCAAATGCCGCTAGCGCTACTATGCGCAAATTACGTTTCATCAAAACATGTCCTCGTCGGTTGGGTCGTAGTCCCAACCGCGCTCTTGGTCGCGTTCGAACTTTCGATGCCTAGCGCGAGTCGCATAGCCATTGGCGTTTTGCTTATCGTTTCGGTGAGTAAGCGCCATTAACAGACAGAATAGTACTGCGAATGTTGCCAGCGTTGCAATAGCTTTGACTGTCCACATCATATTGTCCTCTCTTGTCGGCAGCAAGGTACTGGCGATATACTATCACCTTTAGTTCAACCTTGCAATAGTAACTTAGCTAGTAGAAATTAAATAAATCTTTTTGTTGAAGGCCCCATTACTAAGGGCTTTTTGGGCTCGTACTTCCTCAAGCCTGTCTGGTGTAATTTGTTCAAGAGCCGCAAGTGCATAAACCACCTCTAAAATATCGGCTAGCTCCTGATGATCGCCGCTTTGAATATATTCGTCTACTTCTTCTTGTAGTTTAGACAGCAATGCTTGAACGTATTCACTATCGGTGAGAATCCTAGAAATTGGCATGTCGCCAGCTTCTGTGATGATTTCAAGTATTCTATCGCGTACTAACTTATTATGAAACTTCATTGGAACTCCCAATTGGTAGGTACTATAAGCAATTATAGCTGTAGTGCAGCTATATAAAAAGCTTAAGCGGTTCCGGCTAGGTAGGCCTGGCGCTTGGGCTCATCAAATCTTTCAATGGCATAACGCAGCATTGTACGCGGCATAGTTTGGTATTGATTATTGCGCCTCAAAAACTGCTCTTCATCTTCTAAGCTCACCCGCTTGCCCACCTCGCGCAACATCCAGCCTACCGCTTTTTGAATCAAATCGTGATCGTCATTAATCAGTATTTGTGCTATTTCAAGCGTTAGCTCACTCTCGCCGTGCATTATAAAGGCCAAGGTACTAATAATGGCAATGCGTCGCTCCCATAGAGAATTTGACTTGGCTAACTTAGTCAAAATTTTCAATGCGTCTTTCTTACGCCACAGATACTCACCGACTATATAACCGGCTGAAGTATCTACTATATCCCAGTTATTTATATATTGAGTATGGCTCAAATAAAAATCATAAATTTGCTTTTTGGTAGTATCGCTGGCCTTCTTGAACTGCTCTACTAAAATAATTACTGCAACCAGTCTGTACTCGTGCTCCTTACTGAGCATTAGCTGTTCGACTTGTTCAAGCTCTAACCCATAGTACTTTTTGGCTACTTTGCGCTGATTGGGTACAGTTACGCCCAAAAACACGTCGCCATGACCGTATTGGCCAGGCGCTGTCTTAAAAAACCACGCGCTCGACTCTGCTCTTTTAGGGTCGGCCAGTTTTTTCAAATCGTTTTTTAAATTTTCTAGTTTTGGAATTATTTTCTGCCCCATTTCACCCTACTCCACACCCTTTCGTGTAAGTAATAAATTGTAGTTCCGGTAATAGTAGTAATGCCCGTTATGGCTGCTGCCGTATCTAACTTGCCAGTCTGCCAGTATATAATAATAAACACCGAGATAATAATAAGTACTCTATATGTCACCGCTTTAAGTATTGAGCGAGCGTGAGTTTCGCTGTGTTCTACAAATATTTTGCTGGTTTTAAATTTGTTTTTTGTCATTATTTGCAATTATACATCGATTAAATGTAAAAATACCTCAAACTTTTTAAGTTTGAGGTATTGCTTGGTTGGTCTAGACGAATAAACCAACTACAGTAACGACGATGCCAACTAGCAGAGCTGTTACTCCAAAGTTACCGGCATCGAACTTAACGGGCGCATCATCTGGAGTGTTGCGGTTCTTAACAACTGCAACAGCCATAGCGACTACACCAACTGCCAAAATCACTAGCCCTACCATAAGGACAGTGCTCATTTTTTTGCCTTTCAATTTAGGCGGTACGGATATATCGCAAATATAATAGCATATGTTGCTTTATCATTCAAGTATTTTTATCCTATTATCGACTTCAAAGATTAACGGTCTATGGTCTGAGGGGCCAGCATCAAAAAAATCGGCTGACACAACTTTTATATCAGAAAAAGCGTGATCAATACGCTTTTGCTGTCTCAAAACACGCATAAGCCAGTTTAGTCTTGGCGGTCCAACCCAGCTAGGAATGCTAGGATCTGGTCCAACAGGAGGTACTGCAGTAGCCAAGTATCTAACAGCTTCTGAATCGGGATGAGCATTCAAATCCCCAGCCGCAACTACTAGCCCATTCTTTGCAATAATCGTATTGAGCAACTCAAGGTCTTCTGTTCTTATCTGATCTCTATTTAGACCAAAAGGTAGAGTGTAAGATCTATGCAGTGACAAGAATGAGATACCGTTTAAAATTTCACCAAATGAAACATGTCCCTCAACTACAACCCTTCTACTTAGCTCACCATTCTTTCCGAGTGCACGACCACCAAGACAAAGTTGGTGGTCACTGTAGATAGTCGGGAATCTTGAGTATATCGCTTGTCCCTCATGCAACACACCCTGACGTTTCTTCATTCTTCTATTCTCTACCCAGTAACCAGACATATTTAGAGCAAGGTGAATTTGAGTCGGTAGATCATAGTCTTGAAACCTACCACCATCACCATAAGCTACTTCTTGTAGTAAAAGCACATCACAATCCATTTTTTTTAATCTATCAATAACTTTTTTTGGATCAGACCGGTACCATACATTCCAGCAACCAACTCTTATCGATCTATCAAGTATGGTAGGGTCTAATTGCTCATCGCAGTCAAAATACTTTGTTGCAAACATGTTAGTCCTTATTTTTATAAAGGTTCAAAACGAAGCTTATTTTAGCAAATAATAATGTAAAGTAAAAGTAAAATCCCCCAAACACAGCGTGTCTGGGGGACAATTTAGAAGATCCTAATAAAGATCGTACCAACAAAACCAATTACAAAGATTGCTCCACCAACAATCTGCATAATTGTACATAGTTTGTTAGCTTCTCTGTCTGCTTCGCTACCTCTTACTTCAAGTAGGCGGCCAAAAGTGTAGGTAATTGCTCCAAGAATAGCTAGTAAGAACATATTTTCCCTTTGTTGGTAGGTGTATTATTTACAGCTGCGAAGCCCGTATAGAATACCATATAATACCTATTTTTGTCAATTAATTCTACTTGAGTGGGTTTCGCTTTTTGTTTGCTATAATAATAGGTATGAAAAAAGATAATAATTTTTCTCCGCTCGCAGAAGATATGCGACCCCAAAAGCTTAAGGATGTGGTTGGTCAAGGTCATATAATAGACAAAAACCAATTCTTACATAGCGTAATCAAAAATGGTCAGCCAGTAAGTATGATATTGTGGGGTCCACCCGGTAGTGGCAAAACAACTCTTGCAAGAATAATTGGTGCAAGCGGCAATTTTGAATATACAGAAATATCAGCAGTAGCTGCCGGCATAGCCGATGTTAAAAAAGTAATTCAAAACGCCCAAGAAGCGCAGATTGCTGGAAAAAAAACTGTGCTTTTTGTAGACGAAATACACCGCTTCAACAAAGCTCAACAAGATGCATTTTTGCCATATGTAGAAAACGGCACCATAATTCTCGTTGGTGCCACCACTGAAAACCCTAGCTTTGAGGTAATTGGCCCTCTACTTTCACGTTCAAGGGTAGTCGTATTGCAGCCACTAAGTGAAGATGAGCTAAAAACAATTTTACAAAGGGCAGTTAAGCAATATGAAAACAAAAGGCTAGAACCAAGAGCCTTAGACTTATTAGCTCTACTCGCTGGGGGTGATGCTCGTGTAGCACTAAATGGGTTAGAAGTAGCAATGCAAATAAGTGGCAAAAACATCACAACCAATATAATTAAGCAAGCTATGCAGGCCGCCGCAACCCGCTACGACAAGAGTGGGGAGTATCACTACAACCTTATTTCGGCCTATATTAAATCAATGCGAGGAGGCGATGTAGATGCTGTACTTTATTATCTAGCGAGAATAATAGAGGGTGGTGAAGACCCAAAGTTTATAGCCAGACGCAATATTATTTTCGCCAGTGAAGATATTGGCATTGCTGCACCCGCAGCACTCAACCTGGCGGTTTCTACATTTTTAGCCGTTGAACGCATAGGTAGTCCAGAGTGTAATTATAATTTATTTGAATGTGCTATAGTTTTGGCCAAGAGTAAAAAGTCACGCACAGTAGCAGATGCAATGACTAGGGCTTTTGATGTAGCTAAACAATACTCCGACGCACCTGTACCGCTACACTTACGCAATGCACCTACCAAGTTAATGAAAGACCTAGGCTACCAAAAAGGCACCAAATGGGAGTCTGGTTTTAAGCACGAAAAAGGGTTCTTGCCGGTTGAATTAGATAATATTACAATATATCAAGATGAATGAACCATACAATGAAAATGGCGAACCACATAATCAAGAAAAATCTACAGCAATAAAGAAGCTGGAGCTCTTACAGTCTAAGGGAGAGTACGTGTTTCATGGTTCACCTACGGCTGGCATTGAGGAGTTTGAACCAAGACAAGCTCTGGATGGTAATCCAGAAACTGGAGAACGTTGGAACGACGGACCTCCTGGAGTAGCCGCAGCAGATGTTATAGGACCTGCAATATTTAAAAGCATTATTAGTAGGTCTAACCTAGGCGAAGGTATTTCTATGTGGTCTAGCTTTGGTGTTAAAGATAAAAAAGTTATATATTCTGCTAGCCGCAAAGGGCTCGAAGATATCAAATCAAAGGCTTCGGTGGGATATGTTTACGTATTTCTTAAATCTGATTTCCACCATTACAAAGGATTTGAATATAGATGCGAACAACCTATTAAACCAGTCGACGTAGTAGAAGTTAGTGTAGCAGATTTGCCCCGAAATATAGAAATACTTGATGACAAAAGTTAGAGTTCTAGATATATTTTTGTCTTATGCCATGTCTAAATGCTATATAACCAGGTATTGTTGGTATCCAGAAAGTAATTGTCCTAAATATCATTACTGCAGCCGTAGCCTGTGAAGAGTCTACTCCTACTAGCATTAGCCCGCCAATAAGTGCAGCCTCGACAGTACCAATACCTCCTGGTGCAGGGCCACAAGAGCCAATAGCATTAAATACCAAATATACAAACAACGACTCCCAGAACGGTATGTGTATACCAACCGCTACCAAACATAGATAGAAGGCAATATTAGTGCAAGTATAACTTACTAACATAAGACAAAGTGACTTAAAGCTTTTGGCGGGTGTCTTTAGTATTATCTTAAAAGTTTGTATTATCTCACGTACTTTTTCTTCTATTTTGCTGAGTATGCCTATTGCTCGAACAATAAAATACACTGTCATAATAGCTATACCAATACCAAAGAACAGCTTCCAGCTAGGTGTAAAGCTAGGGTTAATTCCTACACTATCTAGCCCACCTCCAAAATACACTACAGGTATAAAATAGAGTAGCCAAGCAGTAAAGTACGTAAGTTCTACGGCGCCAACATAACCCAAACCTTCTTCTAAATTATAGCCAGCTACTACGGCGTAGCGATACATTAATCCTGGCCCACCCAGACCTGCCGGAAATATTTTATAGGTAAAAGCCATGGCTAGCTGTATTAAGCTAGTTTGTCTTATAGGCATGGGCTTGGTGGCAAGTACTGTCATACCCAAGCCAGTAAAAACAAAGGTAAAGCAAAATATTGCACTTGCTAATAATAAAACGGCCATATTAGCCTCTTTTACATACACAACAATTTGTTGCCAGTCTTGTAATAGTGGCCACATTATATATAGCAACAATAAAAAAAACGATAACATAGCCAGTCGATACAGCCACGGATGTTTATGTTCTTTCTTACTAGATTTTTTTTGTTGTTCAAACCAAGACAGATTGTCACTTGCCTGCTTGGTTTCGTGATCTTGAATTTGTTTTTCACTCAAACCACTACGCATATTACAATTATAACAGCCAAGTAAGATATAATACTATGATGAAAAATATAAAAAGCATTGGACTTATAGGATTCGGTTCTTTTGGAGAGCTAATTGTCAGGTATCTTGGTGAAAGATTCGTATTTGAGGTACACACTCGTTCAAAACCGACCAATAAAATCAAGACTGCCAATTTTGTTAGCTTAAGCCAAGCCACTAGCCAGCCAATTATAGTACTAGCTACTCCACTGGCAGCCTACAAAAAAGTGCTTGAATCTATTAGTAAAAACGCTCCTAAAAATGCCGTAGTGATAGATGTGTGTTCAGTTAAAGTTGTGCCTTTTAAGATGGCAAAAAAATACCTTAGAGAAGATATTGAGTTTATTGGCACTCACCCACTCTTTGGTCCACAGTCAGCAACCAAATCATTAACCAACCAAACTATTGTGGTTTGCAATAAAAACAATAGTGTATCTCTAAATAAGCTAAATAAATTGCTTGTAGATCTGGGTCTAAAGGTAGTAAAAATGACGGCCACGGAGCACGACAAACAAATGGCCGAGGTACACGCTCTTACCTTTTTTGTGGCGAGAGGCCTAATGAATA
>CAYZYH010000016.1:2744-17083 GCA_964481235.1 uncultured Candidatus Saccharibacteria bacterium | reverse complement strand
ATTATATATGTCAGGGGTTCAATATTAGCTCCTCTGAATTCGCCGAGAAGGGCGAATGGGAAGCTGTTATTGAGGCCACCGGGCCAAATGGTAGCGGTAAATCAGCCACAAGGAAGGTAACGATCCAATGAAAAGAATAATAAAGACCTTTTTTATAGCCCTAGCGCTGTTAAGCGCTGTTTTTGCGTTTTCTGGTTCCGCTAAAGCTGCCAGCTGGGATCCAGGGCGAATCATTGATGATGGTAAGTTTACCAACAAAAATGCTATGACTCCCGCGGATATCCAAAACTTCTTAAATTCTAAGGTGCCAGCCTGTGATACATGGCATGCCGCCGGACCTGGCTCTCAGGGTGCTCAGCCCCCATGGGTTTGCTTAAAAGATTTTAACGAGAATGGTGTAAATGCTCCAAATATCATTTGGAATGCCGCCCAAACTTACGGTATTAACCCCCAAGTACTCTTGGTTACTCTACAAAAGGAAAACGGGTTAATAACCGATACTTGGCCTTACCCCTGGCAGTACAGAACCGCCATGGGTTTTGCTTGCCCCGATAATGGTACTTGTGACCCGGCATATTACGGCTTTACTAATCAGGTAAATCAGGCAGCTCGGCATTTTAGAAACTTTTACGACCAAAACCCCAATTGGTATATTCCTTTCAGGCCAGGTGTAAATTTCATACAGTGGAGCCCTAACGGGTCTTGCGGTGGGGGTAATGTTAATATTATCTCTCGTGGCACTGCCGCTCTATATTCTTATACTCCTTACCAGCCAAATGCGGCAGCCCTTAATAATCTTTATGGCACTGGTGACGGGTGTAGTGCCTACGGAAATCGAAACTTCTGGCGTGATTTCAACAATTGGTTCGGCTCTACACTTGATGGACCATATCAATGGGAGTATATATCTCAGTCAAGTAATAAAAACCTTTCAAATCTAACTCCAGGCGAGACAGCTACACTTACTGTACAGGCAAAAAATACAGGCAATAGTACATGGTATCGAGATGGTGCCAACCAGATAAACTTAGCCACTGATAGCCCACAGGGTAGAAATAGTGAGTTTTACGATTCTAGCTGGCTTAGTAGTAATACCCCGGCAAAACTGAATGAGTCTTCTGTGGCGCCTGGGCAGGTTGGTAGCTTCACATTTATTATTAGATCACCGAATAAACAGGGTAATTTCAAAGAATATTTTAACCTTATTGCTCAAGGATCAATGTGGTTTAACTATAACGGGTTGTATTTTGAAATTAACATACCAGAGAGGTATAAGTGGAGTTTCAACTCCCAGGGTGCATTTACCGATAGCACTAAAACTACCCCAATAGACCTAAACAATATGTCACCAGGTCAGACCGCCTGGATGGTGGTTAAGGGAAATAATGTTGGTGTAGACACCTGGCTGCGAGACGGTACAAATCAGGTCAATTTGGCAACTTATAACCCCGAAGGGAGAGCTAGCCGTTTCGCAACACCGGCGTGGATTGGTAGTAACACTCCAGCTAAACTCACTGAGTCATCAGTTGCTCCAGGACAGGTTGGCACTTTCGAATTTCCCATAACAATTCCGATTGGTGCAGGTAGCTTTAAAGAGTACTTTGTACCGATTGCTCAAGGCGCTACATGGTTTAATTCAAATGTTGGACAATTCTTCCCCATAACGGTTAAACAAGACTATAGGTGGAGCTTCAATTCCCAGGGCGCATATACAGACAATTCTAAAACCACACCACTAGATGTTACCAAATTATCCCCAGGTCAAACCGCGTGGCTTGTAGTAAAGGCAAATAATGTCGGCTCTTCTACTTGGCTGAAAGATACGCCAAACCAAGTTAACTTAGTAACTGATCGATCTGGAGGTAGAGCAAGTCGTTTTGCGACAGGGGCTTGGTTGTCAAATAACACACCTGCAAAGATGAACGAAACTTCCGTATCCCCAGGTCAAACCGCTACCTTTGAATTCCCAATCACTGTGCCAGCAGGTGCAGGATCCTTTAATGAATACTTTAATCCACTAGCTCAGGGTATAGGATTTATGAATAATAATGTGGGACAACATTTCCCCGTTAGGGTTAGTCACGATTATCGGTGGAGCTATAATTCACAGTCAGCCTACACTAATAGCAGTAAAACTACGCCCGTTAACCTAAGCAGTATGTTGCCAGGTCAAACTGCATGGCTTGTAGTAAAGGCAAATAATGTTGGTGTGGCAACTTGGCTCAAGGATGCTCCAAACCAGGTTAACCTAGCTACGGATAGGCCAGGAGGTAGAGCAAGTCGTTTTGCGACAGGGGCTTGGTTGTCAAATAACACACCTGCAAAGATGAACGAAACTTCCGTATCCCCAGGTCAAACCGCTACCTTTGAATTCCCAATCACTGTGCCAGCAGGTGCAGGTACCTTCCGGGAGTATTTCAACCCAGTTGCACAAGGTATAATGTTTTTAAATAACGATGTGGGTCAATTCTTCTTGATTAATGTGAATTAAAACAAAATTTACTCCAATCTGATATTTTGCTAAAATATAGCCTATGTCTAAACCCTTTTGGGATAGTAAAAAGGTAATAGTGACTGGCGGAAGTGGCTTTTTAGGAAGCCACTTAGTTAGCAAACTTAAAAAACTCGGCGCCAGTGTTATTACCCCAAGCCATAAAAATTACGACCTGGTTAAGCTTAGTGACGTACAAAGAATGTATGATGAAAACCCGTGCGATATGGTAATACACTTGGCAGCGAAAGTGGGGGGCATAGGCGCTAACCGCGAGCACCCAGGTAGCTTCTTTTACGACAACCTTATGATGGGTACACAATTAATGCACGAGGCTTATTTACGCAATATCCCTAAGTTTGTTGCCCTAGGTACGGTTTGCGCTTACCCCAAACACACCCCAGTGCCCTTTAAGGAAGAAGATTTGTGGAACGGATATCCGGAAGAAACTAATGCGCCTTATGGCTTGGCTAAAAAAATGATGCTAGTACAAAGCCAGGGATACAGAGAAGAGTATGGGTTTAATTCGATATTCCTGTTGCCGGTTAACTTATATGGCCCCGGCGATAACTTTGACCCAGTCAGCTCGCATGTTATACCAGCGTTAATCAAAAAGTGCGTAGATGCCGTTGATAGTAATGAAAAAGAAATAACTGTGTGGGGCGATGGTTCGGCATCACGTGAGTTTTTGTATGTCGAAGATGCCGCCGAGGCAATTATTTTGGCGGCCGAAAAATACAATAAAAGCGACCCAGTCAATATTGGTAGTAGTTATGAAATTACTATAAAGGACTTAGTGGATATTATAGCCAAACAAACTGGCTTTAATGGCAAGATTGTTTGGGACAAAACCAAACCCAATGGCCAGCCACGCCGCAAGCTGGATGTAAGCAAAGCAAAAAAAGAGTTTGGTTTTGAATCAACCACTACGTTCGAAGACGGACTAAGAAGTACTATTCAATGGTACCGAGATAATTAGCCAAAATGAGTCTAGCTAGTAAAACTTTAAAAAACTCAACTTACAGCGTATTTGCTTTTGCTTGGCCCTTGGCCTTAGCATTTTTCGCAACACCATACATCGTAAACAAGCTCGGTCAAGAGTATTACGGTGTACTTGCTTTAGTGACGTCGTTCATAGGCTTCTTTGCTGTTTTAGATTTTGGCGTTGCTCCTGCATTAGTCAAGTATGTCGCAGAATTACGAACAAAAAAAGAATACACCAGGCTTTCCATGATTTTCTCTTCTGCTGTGTTCTTTTACTTAGCTATTGGATCTATTGGGGCGCTACTAATAATATTTGCTTCACCTTACTTTATTAATTTAGTAATAAAGAACTCAAGCCTAGAATTCAATTTCATTTATTCGATTTTCATCATTGCCAGCTTTGGATTTGTTATTAATATGTTACTGTCTGCTTATTCTGCTCTACCTAGTGCATTACAGCGCTTTGACATAACGGGTAAAATTAACATATTTATTAGCACACTCTCCACTATAGGGGTTGTATCATTGTTGTTTGCAGGATTTGGGTTAAAGGCTGTCGTAATATTTAACATCATAACTAGTACGCTAGGCTTGGTAGTTTACTATGTAATAGATAGAAAACTACTGCCAAAAGTTAAGTTAACGATTAACGTGGACAGGGGTAGCTTTAAGACAATAATGGGCTTCGGGGGGGTGGCATTTCTCGCTTCTATTTCAGGTCTAGTCATTTCGCAGCTAGACAGGCTAATTCTAGGCGCAATGATGGGGCCTACGGATGTTACATATTATGTAATACCAGGTAACTTGACCATCAAAATCTTGGGATTTGTTAATGCCATCACAACTGTTATATTTCCACTTACAGCATCATTGCTCGCTGCCGGAGAAACTGTAAATCTACAAAAGCTATATAAGAGGGCAACAAGACTAATTAGTTTTCTGTTAGTTTTGATTGTGGTTCCAGCAATAATAATGGCGAATAAATTCTTGCTATATTGGATAGGGCCTGAATTTGCAAAAAATAGTACTTTTGTTATGCAGGTCCTCCTTCTGACATATGGGTTCTCTTCACTATCATCTATTCCATACCTGATATCTTTTGGTTCTGGTAGGCCAAAGTATAGCGCTATTTATGCAGCTTTTGTAGCTGTAATCAATGTGGCATTTATGTTCTTATTGATACCAAAGTTTGGCATAAATGGAGCAGCCGTTGCATACTTGGTAGCAGTTGTGCCAACAACCTTGATATTTATATGGTTCGTAGAAGCAAGAATAATCAAGGCTAAAAATGTGGCTTTCTGGCCTTCGCACATCTTTAAAATGCTAATAACCTCCTTAGTGATTGGCATAATTGCCGTTATTGCAAACCAACTTATTTCAAGTCTTTTACTGGTGGTTGTGTTATATACACTTACAATCGTAATCACCTGCCTAGTAATGGTAAAATTTAAGCTGGCTAATAAAGAAGATGTTGAACTATTTAGGAGTTTAATATCGAACGTTAAGAACAACAGAGTGTTACCATACGCAAACAAGATAAAGTTTTGGAGGTAGTAAATGAAAACAATAGTCAAAAAAGCAATTAATAAAGCAGGATATGTAATTAGCAGGGTTCAACCTAAAAAAGAAGTAAAAGAACAGCAACCCTCTAAATACAGTACTGTCGGCTCCGAAGAGGTTCCTTGCCAAAAAGAGTCATATTTTTATGCACTTAATAATTATGTAAAAGAAGGTGATCGAGTCTTGGATGTTGGGATGGGTATAGGCTATGGAATGAACTTGCTTAGTATCAAAGCCAAGGAAGTCTACGCTGTTGATGTAGATAATGGCGCAGTTGATAACTGTTCAAAAACAGTTCTTGGTAAGAACCCAAAAGTAAAAGAGTTAAAGCTTTACGATGGCTACCACCTACCCTATAAAGATAATTTTTTTGATGTTGTAACTTGTGTTGATGTTGTTGAGCATGTCCAGAATTATGATAAGTTTATTGATGAACTACTAAGGGTTTCAAAAGGGGCTGTAGTCTTTGCTACCCCGAATCGCCGACCAGAGAATACGAATCCAGACGGCACACCAAAGAATCATTGGCACTTGCGTGAATGGTCGTTTGAAGAATTCGATGAGATAGCTAAAAAACACTCCAAAGTAGAGTGGGCATTTTTAGATGGTCCATGGCAAGGACCGTTTGTAATAAAGAAAAAAGTCGGTACCAACACACTAGTCTTAATCCCCACTTTAGTTAAAAAGTAATTTGGTATGGAGGGGAAGCCAGCTAATTACTATCAGAATATCCGTCATGATGTATTGCCTTTTATACCTAAAAGAGCAAAAAAGGTACTTGAGATTGGATGTGGAGAAGGTAAGTTTGGAGAGTGCTTAAAACAGCAACAGAACGCAGAAGTTTGGGGTGTTGAGCCTGTAAAACAACATGCTAATAATGCAAAAAAGGTTTTGGACAAAGTCCTGGTGGGTGGAGTCGAAGCAAACTTATCAAGATTACCAACAAATTATTTTGATTTAATTGTGGCAAATGATGTTTTAGAACATTTAGTAGATCCATATTATGTCTTGGTGAAATTATCTAGAACCCTAAAAAAGGGAGGTGTAATTGTTAGTTCAATTCCAAACATGCGAAACTTCCATATTATCCACGGCTTAACAGTGGGTAAAAATTGGGAATATCAAGAATCGGGCATACTAGATAAGACACATCTTAGATTCTTTACCACAAACAGCATCCAAAATATGTTTAAGAACCACGGGTATAAAGTAATAAAGCACGAGGGCATAAACGAAGACCCACTTCCTAGATGGTTTAAGGCACTAACCTACTGCTTGCCAGGCAAGCTAGATGATATGAAATATGTACAATTCGTTACGGTTGCAAAGGTAGTTAAATGAACCTAGTTGGTAGAGTTAAGAATAAATCCAGGCAACTTTACACAAATATTCGGGGTAAAGATGATATCTCCAAAAACCTCCAGAAGTTTTCTACCCATAAGCCTATAGTCCCTGTAATTCAACACAAAGACTTTGAAAAAAGAATTGAAATAATCATACCCTGCTATAACCACGCCATGTACTTGCGCCAGGCATATGACAGTGTGCTATCTCAAACATGGAAAAAGTTTCCCATAACCTTAACATTTATCGATGACAACTCAACTGACGAAACATGGGCTAAAGTAGGGGAGTTAGCAAAAGATAAATCAGAATTTATTAATTTCCGTCGAATTAGAAATAAACAGAATTTACGGCAGTGGGCTTCAATAAACAAAGCAGTTGAAACTTCGAATAACGATTTATTTATTATCCTAAATGATGACGATGCTCTGGTGCCAGATTGCCTGGAAAAAATTATATACGCATTCAAAAAAAATCCGAACCTACTTATGGTGGGAGGTTCAAGTATTTGGTTTAACAACAAGTTACCACGCCATAGTATGAAGCCTCTCGAAAAAGTTGGTATTAAAATATACACCCCTGAACACACAAAGAGCTTTACACAGCTCAATGATCTAAACATGACACACTCTTCAGAAGCTTTTTTTAAACAGGCTTGGCAAGCTGTGGGTGGCTATTTTCCTAAAGAAAAAAGAATACATACTATGGCAAACGAAGATAGGGATTTTCAAATGCGAATTAATTCACTTTTTGACGTGGGAGTGTATAATTACCCATTAGCTTATTGGAGAACAGATAGTTCGCATGGTAAAAATTATTGATAAAACTAGATCGGTTTTATATAAACAAGGCCTTAGGCAGGCTGAGAGAAAAGGGCTAGGCAAAGTAGAGTTTGGAGTTAATCAAAGAGTACTTGATTATTCCAGGCATATTTCAGTAAGAACAAATAAAATTGCCCTACTGTGCTACTTAACTCAACCAATTGCAGATGAACTAGCCGGCCAAAAAACAGTATTTTTCTCTAATGCGGGTGCTGTTCGCAGTATCGCGAAAGTTTTGAATGAATTAGGTTACGTTGTAGATGTGATAAATTGGGACGATACTGACTTTAAGCCAAAGAAGGGGTACGATCTATACTTTCTGCATGGCGGAATTGTTTACTCGGGTATCAAAAATAGTATCTCTAAAGATACAAAGCTTATATACTATTCAACCGGTAGTTATTGGAAATATCATAACGAACAAGAATTGTTCAGGTTTGAAGACTTCAAAAAAAGGCACAAGGCCGAGCTAAAGCCCGATAGGTTTATTAGGGCTTCCGAGGAAGAAGTTAACAAGTCTTCTGATTTAATAATATCGCTAGGCAATAAGGATGCAGCTAAAACCTATAGTAAATTTAATAATGTAGTGAACCTGGAGGGTGCATCAATACCTGATAACAAAAAACTAAAACGGGACTACTTAGCAGCCAAAAAACACTTTTTGTTTTTAGCCGGCCCTGGCAATATTCATAAAGGTTTGGACTTATTATTAGACAGCTTTTCAGGCTTACCAGAGAGGCACTTGCATGTTGTTGGAACCTTAGATAGTGATTTCGAAAAGTACTACTATGATCTGCTGTATAAATCTAAAAATATACATACCTATGGTTATGTTCCACAAAGGAGCAAAAAGTATTATTCGATAGTAAAACAATGTTCGGCGAGTATTCTGCCATCATGCAGTGAAGGTAGTCCTGGTTCTGTTATAGAATCGATGGAGCAAGGCTTAATACCGATTGTTAGCAAACAATCTCATATTGATATAGACAACAATGTCGGAGTAATATTACATGATTGTAAAATACAGACCATCAAAAATCAGGTTAATCTAATATCTGGTCAAAATGTTAAGTACTTTGAGTCAAAAGCCAATGCGGTCAAAAACTATGTTCGCAAAGAATTTACTGTAGATAAATATGAGTCAAAATTAAGGACTTTTATTACGAAGCTGGAGTCGCAAAAATGAAGATCGGGATAGTTGCACTCAGCTTATTACCTGAACAAATGGGCGGCATCGAAACTTACCTTAGAGACTTACTAAACGGCATTGACCAATCCGCTTCTACTGACGAATATACACTGTTTATACCTAAAATATATAAAAATACATTTCCTCAATACGAAAAAATAAATGTTGTTGGCATAGATCTGCATGGGCTTAAGCCGAGGTTAGTCCAAAAATTTTCCAATCAAACCGTTTTTAAACAGGCAGCTAAAACAATAAATAGGTACAAATTGGATGTAGCGCACTATCCACTGCAGATTATATTGCCACAGGTAAAAGCAAAAAAAGTCGTTATATCAATTATGGATATTCAACAAGAATACTACCCAGAGTACTTTAGTAAAGAAGACCTCGCTATACGTAGAAAAGAATACAAATCATCTTGTGAAGCTGCAGATCATATCATTTCGATATCTGAATTCACCAAACACACCTTGATAGAAAAATTTAAAATAGATAGTAGCAAAGTCACCACTATTCACTTGGCTGTAGTGCAAAGTAAAGGCGAGCAAAAGGCTCCAGACTATAACCTCCCAAAGAAGTTTTTATTTTATCCAGCTGCTAGTTGGCCACACAAGAACCACCTAAAACTACTCGAAGCTTTTAAGGAGTTTCATAAAGAACAATCTGATATCGGTCTTGTTCTTACCGGCATTAAGAAGCAGAAAGATAGTGATATCGATATATACATTAATAAAAACAGGCTTAGTAATACTGTATGCAGCCTTGGTTATGTTAGCAGAGAAGAAATGAATTATTTGTTTTCTAATGCAACTGCATTGGTTTTTCCATCGAAGTTTGAAGGGTTCGGTATCCCGATTATTGAAGCTATGAGTGTAGGTACTCCAGTAATAGCAGCCAATTCAACATCAATCCCAGAGATCACTCAGGGTTCGGTTTTGCTGTTTGACCCTGATTCAAAAGATGATATTATCTCTGTCATGAAAAAGATTACATCTGATTCAAAAATCAGGAAAGAATTGATCGAAAAAGGTAAGAAACAGGCCAAAAAGTTTACTGTTTCTGCTATGACAAATAAGACAATCGATGTGTATAGAGAGGTTCTTAGTGGCAAATAATCAATTGATATATTTTGCAGTTCCATGCTTTAACCAAAAAGATCAGGTTAATAAGTTTTTAGACTCGGTTTCAAAACAAACCTACAAAAACTTTAAAGTTGTAATTGTAGATGATGGGTCGAGTGATGATACCTCGGAACTAGTTAAAACCATGTATCCAAAAACAATACTTTTAAGAGGCGACGGCAGTCTGTGGTGGTCAGGCAGTACTAACTTGGCGGTCAAAAGAGCGATTAAAGATAAGGCCAACTTTGTACTTACAGTAAATACCGATGTAGAACTCGACCCAAATTACCTTAAAAACATATTAGAGTCAGCTAAAGAGCACCCAAATTCGTTAATTGGGTCAATGGTTTGTTATGAAGACAAACCCGAAAAAGTGTGGTTTTTTGGTGGCTACTATGATCAAAAAACCGGCCAAATGCTACATAGAGAAGGTAGCGTACGTGACTTTAAAGTGGATTTGGAAGCCGATTGGTTGACTGGGATGGGGGTGCTGATACCAATTGAAGTTTTTAACAAGATTGGTTTATATGACAAAGTTCGGTACCCACAATATTTTGGTGACTCGGATTTTTCAATGAGAGCTAAGAAGGCAGGCTATGGGTTATGGGTTTCAAATAAAGCAAAAGTGATATCTGATGTTGGTTCGTCCTGGATAAGTCGTTGGCTGGAAAAACCTAAACTCCGTTACTTTTACGACCTGTTTTTTTCCAGGCGCTCACCCTATCAGTTCTCAACTCGGCACCGTTTTTATAAGCAACATTGGCCCAAAGGGTACCGAAGAGCTTTAACAAAAGCGTACTTAATAAGCTATTTACCGGTTTATGCTAGCCTCGGAAAAGGGTATATTAGGAGTATAAAAGGCAGTTCAAAAAAATCATGAGCAAATTGAAAGTGGCAATATACCATAACCTACCGACCGGAGGCGCCAAGAGAGCCCTATTTGAACTTGTCAAAAATACCAACAACTCTGTCGGTTATGATGTCTACACTCCTTACGAGGATAATGAGGATTATATGCCCCTCAATGACTTAGTAGAAAATGTTTTCACACTTCAAAAACAAAGAAAAACTTTTAACAGATTCGCCAAAAATATCTTTATGTCAGATGTGTTGTTCATGAATCGTTACGAAAAAAGGGTAGCCGAGGAGATTAATAGTAAAGACTACGATCTGGTGTTCGTTCATCACTCGGTAGAACTTCAATCTCCGACAATTCTTAGATACATAAAGCACAAAAAACTTTATTACATGCAAGAGCCTCGGCGAGTTGATTATGAATATCTGCTGAAAAAAACTAGCTATCGGCACAGTGCTATCTCATGGTTATTGAGTATCCCAAGAAGAAAGTTTACCCGATCAATGGATTCGAAAAATGTTCATTTTGCAGACAGCATAATATGTAATTCGTATTATTCACTTGAATCGATAATTCGAGCTTATGGTGTGGTCCCAAGAGTTAATTACTTGGGGGTGGACACGAACACATTCAGGCTTGGTGCTAGCATTAAAAAAACGAACAGCTTGCTGTGTGTAGGGGCGCTAGATAGTTTCAAACAGCAAATGCTGTTATTGGAGAGTATTAAATTGCTAGATCTTAGCAACAAACCTAAAATTATTTTTGTCTACGATCGCTTCAGTGATACGTATAAACAACAGCTTATTGATTTTGCTAAGCAAAACAGTATCGATTTGGAGCTAAGAATGAGGGTAACAGATGCAGAGCTGGCAAAAATATATCGACAAGTAGCAGCTACGGTTTGTGTGGCCTCCTTGGAGCCATTTGGTTTTACACCCCTTGAGTCTATTGCATGTGGTACACCGGCCATAGCTATTAAAGAAGGTGGCTATAGAGAAACCGTGACGGATGGGAAGAATGGCCTTCTGGTCGATAGGGATAAAGCAGAAATTGCCAAAGCCATTAAAAAGGTTTTAGACGGAACTGTAAAATTTGATACAACCGCGGAAATGTTTAAATACGTTGAAAATGACTGGAGTTGGAAGTCTGCCGCCAGTAAACTACTCACAAACTACGAATTGATACATGAAAAAAACCGTTGATTTTATCGTCCTTAATTGGCGTAGTTACAAAAAGACTTTAGAGTGTATTAACTCCATAAAAGATCAATCCGGTGGTTTCAAAACAAGGGTAATAGTTGTTGATAACGAAACAGATCCATCAAAGAAGAGTTATTTTGCCACCTTGGCTGATAAGGTTGTGTATCATAAAGAAAACACAGGCTTTGCGGCTGGAGTAAATAGTGCCTTACCCTTTTTAAAGTCAGAATTTACGGTCTTATTAAACAATGACGCCATTCTGCATAAAAACTGGCTTATCGAAACTACCAGGCTACTTACAAACCCTGAAGTGGGGATGGTTGGGGGTGTAGAAATCACCCCGAATGGCACAACGCTAGGAATTCCGGTTGTAAACCCAAAGACAGGGTTTGTAGTTCAGTCCAAGGAACTAAAAAAGATTTCTAAGGCGCCATATTTGACAGCTAGTAACGTAATCTTACCAACGAGCTTGATCAAAGAAGTTGGTGGGCTAGATAGCGATTACTTTGCTTACTATGAAGATATAGATCTATGTGCCAAGGTTTTATCCGAAAATAAAAGAATCATATTTAATCCTTTAGCTAAGGTTGAACACGAAGTTAATTACAGTTCCAATCGCTTTCCATTTAAAAAACAGTACTTGATTGCCAAAAATCGATATCGTTTTATGGCAAAAGTAACACCAAGGGCTAAGCTCACAGGTTTTATATTAAGAAATGTTTTTGAAGACATAATTTTGGCGGCTATCGGGGTAATCCCTCAGTATTTTAAGCGAAATAAATCCCGGCTCGACAGAGATCGATATTACCGAAGGTTAGCTAGAGTAAAAGCCGGCTACTGGGCTATTGGTAGTATTTCTAGGCTATTTGAAATTTCCAAAGTCGCCAAAAGTTCTGGGCGCTATAGCCCGTTGGTTTACAGCGCTTTAAGTGCGTATTACTACAAAGGTATAATTTAGCCTTTATTTTTGAGCTCTTCAATATCCGAATCGACCATCATCTGTACAAGTTTTTCAAAGCTGACTTTTGGTTTCCATTGTAGTTCTTTACGGGCAAATGACGGGTCACCAATTAACAGATCTACTTCGGCGGGTCGGAAATACTTTTCGCTAACTTCTACGTAGTCTTCCCAGTTTAGGCCAACATGGGCAAAAGCTTTTTCGCAAAACTCTTTTACGCTATGGGTTTCGTTGGTAGCTACAACGTAGTCGTTCGGCTTGGATTGCTGGAGCATTAGCCACATAGCCCCAACATAGTCCCCAGCAAAACCCCAGTCGCGCTTAGCATCTAAATTACCAAGGTAGAGTTTATCCTGTTTGTCGGCCTTAATAGCTGCAACAGCCCGGGCTATATTCCGGTGCTTCAGTTTTTGTTTACCCAAGTTTTACGAAGGGTTTGGAATGCCACCACTTGAGGCAATGGCATGTGTACACCTGTAATTACCAGCAATAACTCATCTTTGCCTGAGGTTGTTGGAAATGCAGGAATAATGATTCAGGCTGAAGATACAAAAGCATTAACAAACGGTATTGTTAAAATAATTACAAATCAATCACTTGCTAAAAGTATGTCTACACGAGGATTAAAGCAGGCTAAGAAATTTAGTTGGTCTATCGGAGCAAAAACGCTACTTAGGGTTATAGAAGATGTTAGTGGCTCTAAGGCTTAATTTTTTGTGCCTCAAGCTCTAAATCGTTTTGAACCATCATTGTAACCAGCTCTTCAAAGCTAACTTTTGGTTCCCATTTTAGTTTCTTTTTGGCTTTTGACGGGCTGCCAATTAACAAATCAACTTCTGCTGGGCGCATAAAACGCGGATCTTGCTTAACATAAGGTTTCCAGTCGTTTATGCCAACTTCCTTAAATGCCAATGTCAAAAATTCTTTGATTGAATGTGTCTCACCGGTGGCAAGTACGTAATCATCCGGCTTGTCTTGCTGCAAAATACGCCACATACCTTCGACGTAATCACCTGCAAAGCCCCAGTCACGTTTAGAATCTAGATTACCAAGGGCTATGTCTTTTTGTAGACCAAGTTTTATACGCGCTACCGAACTGGTAATTTTACGAGTTACGAATTCATGACCGCGCCGCGGAGATTCGTGGTTGAATAATATCCCACAGCTAGCATGCATATTATAGCTTTCGCGGTAATTAATGGTCATATAGTGAGCATAGGCTTTCGCAACACCGTAAGGTGATCGGGGGTGGAAGGGTGTTGCTTCGGTTTGGGGGACTTCTCGGACTTTACCAAATAATTCACTGGTAGACGCTTGATAGTAACGGATTTTTCTTTGCCCACCATCGACTATCCTAATAGCTTCTAGCAATCGCAATGCACCAAGCCCAGTGATGTTGCCGGTAACCTCTGGCTGTTTAAATGAAAAGGCTACAAAACTAATTGCGCCCAGATTGTAAACTTCGTCGGGCTGGCAATACTCAATTGCCGATACTAATGAGCCCATATCACCCAGATCACCTTCAATTAGTTCGATTTGGGGTAGGAGGTCTTCAACTATTTTCTGCTTAGGATTGTTCTGTCCTCTAATTAGTCCATAAACTTGATAGCCTTTGCTAACTAGTAATTCCGCCAGGTAAGTTCCATCCTGACCTGTAATACCAGTAATTAGTGCTCTTTTTTGTCCGTTTACCATTTACCTCCTGCTGTTTATAGGTTGATCTAGATACTTTATAATACCATAACATGAGAGTAGGCATAGAAGGTTCAGTATTACAGCGCAAGCACAAAACAGGTGTAGATTATTACACCTGGGG
>CAYZYH010000016.1:0-2644 GCA_964481235.1 uncultured Candidatus Saccharibacteria bacterium | reverse complement strand
GATACTGCCTACATTGATAAACCCGAATATGTACCCACTAGGCTTAAAAAGTTTCTTACCCGCTTTGTTCCAAAGGCCGTTAAAAAGGCAGATATTGTGATCGCAATTTCAGAGAGTACAAAAAAAGCAATCGTTAGCCATTACAATATAGATGAATCTAAGATAGTTGTGATTAACCCAGCCTTGGACCATGCAGTATACAAATCAGTTAGCAATAAAGATGTAGAAAAAGTAAAAAACAATTATGGAATACAAAAGGATTATTTGCTTTATCTTGGTACTATAGAGCCTCGTAAAAATATCGCAAGTATCATTCGGGCTTACAACTATTTATCAGACGAATTACGTAATAAGTATCAACTAGTTTTAGCAGGTGGCAAGGGATGGCTAGATGAAGATATTGAATTACTAATTAAAAATTCAAAACCAGGCGACATTATCAAAACGGGATATGTTGAAGACGCAGATAAGCCAGCGCTTTATAGTGGGGCTAAGTTATTTGTTTACCCATCTAATTTTGAGGGCTGGGGCATGCAGGTACTCGAAGCCATGGCCTGTGGAACACCTGTTATTACGGCCAATAACTCATCTTTGCCGGAGGTTGGCGGAAAAGCCGCAACTTACGTTAGGGCAGGTGATGACAATGAGCTGGTGAGTAGCATAAGTAACTTACTAAGAAACAAATCGATCTATAATAAGAGCGTTAAGCTTGGTTTGGAACATAGCAAACAATTTACATGGGAAAACTCCGGACGTCAGCTGAAAGAAGTTTTTAGAGGCTTGGATGACCAATCTTGAACAGCAAGCTCTATCAGGTTACAATATGGCCTGCAATTAGTTTATGGAAAAAGTAACCAAATTATATTCTAAGATTAAAAAAGATCCGGACAAGTCTCTGCTTGTCCTTTTGGTTTTTGCTCTACCTTTTGAGCGATTCCCATCTGTAGAGGTATTTGGCGTAAGTATTCGTGCTAGCGTAATTGTGGCAGCGGTTATTATTGTGCGTGCGCTCTACATGCTATTCACAAAAAAGGTAAAGCTAAACCTTGCCTTGCAAGAAAAGATTTTAGTATTTTTCATTATTTGGATAGCACTACTGATACCAGAAGCGATTAACTTAAAGAGAGCATTTTCGGTAGTAGTATTTAATGTATTTACGATACTAACGGCTTTGTCCGTGTCGGTACTGTTTAAAAAGTCTTACATAAAAGCATTGCTTACCAGCTTATTTGCCTCGGCAGTTATTGTTTCGCTGTTTGGGTTGTTGCAATACCCAGCGGACTTATTGGGTTTAAGCCCCAAAATAACTGGGCTACTAGAAAGGTATCGCACACCGGTGTTTGGATTCCCTCGCATCCAGGCGCTCAGCTTAGAACCACTATATTTTGCCTCTTACTTAACTTTGCCAATTTCAGCAGTAATTAGTCTTTTACTGCTCGATGCAAAAAAAATGTTTAGTTCAAAGCTATTGTGGTGGTTGTTGTTATTATTCACCACCGCACTAGCCCTAACGCTTTCTAGAGGGGGCGTGTTAGCTCTTGCGGTGATTGTGATAGGTGTATTGCTAGCCTCGGTCTTGCTAAAAAAATTCTCAGTTAAGAAGTTTGGTAAAGTTATTGCAGCCATAGCGATTGGCTTTGTTCTTGCCTACCTTACAGTGAATTTTATAAATGAATCTACGTTAAAGCTTGGTTGGGGCAAGGAACAAAAAGGCGGAACTTACGTTGCTCAGGTTCAAAATACTGGGCTGGATGGCGGTGGCGATGAGCGAGCAACGTCGCGCAAACGAGCACTACTAATATTGAGCGATAACAAAAGTGCCTGGGTTGTTGGCGTCGGCCCAGGTCAGTTTGGCCCTTACATACAAAACAATATCCCCAAAGAAGATGACGGTGGTTGGTTGATTGTGAACAACTTAACCTTAGAGTTATTGGTAGAAACCGGCTTGGTTGGGCTGTTGGCAATAATATCTTTCTTTGTGGTTCTTGGCTATAAGCTATGGATTAAAACTAGCAAATCGAAAGATAATGAAGAGGTCGTTTTTATGGTTATAATATTAGCATTTTTGCTCGCCGAAGCAGCTCAATACCAAACCTTTTCGACGTTATATATTATCCAGATATGGGCGGTCGCTGGGTTTGGATTAGGTATTTTACGTAATTCACCAAAGCTGCCTACCCTTAAGTATAAGTAGGCTATAATATATCTATGAAAATACTTATTGATGGGCGGGGAATAAAAAATACTGGCATAGGGCGATACATAGAAAACACCCTTAAAGAACTATTGGTGATCGATAAAAATAACCAATATTTATTATTGGTAAAAAAGGAAGATAGCAAAGATATTAGGCTTAAATCTCCTAACTTGGAACTGGTAGAGACCGAGGCTGAATGGTTTGGTGTTAAAGAACAAACTGAGTTATTAAAAGTGATTAATGCTCAAAAGCCCGATTTGGTACACTTTACTAACTTCAATTTTCCGGTGGCGTACAAACGCAAATTCGTAATAACTATTCACGACTTGACTTTGCTCCATTTTAAAAACCTGCGAGCTTCGGTGGCTAGCCGAATGTACTATCGGCTCAAGGACCAAGTTATGCGTAATGTTGTATTGCGCCAAGGAATCGGCAAGGCTAAGGCTG
>CAYZYH010000015.1:2487-17138 GCA_964481235.1 uncultured Candidatus Saccharibacteria bacterium | reverse complement strand
GTCTTTTATAATTGACAAAACATCTAAAGATGCTAGTATAGACTGTACTTGACTGACTTCAGCCAAGTGGACTAAAACATCTCAAGAGGAGAGAACATGGCTCAAATGCTACTCTTAATTGCACTGGTGTTTCTAGCTCTGCCTGTATATTGTTTAATTATGACTTTTCTAGAAGATTCTGGCCCACCAGAAGAACAGACACTTTATAGAAGGTCTAATGCACCTCCAGACTTTAGTAGATCTAGTTTTTGAACTATTTTTACCCGCCGTACCGGCGGGTTTTTACTTACAAAAAAGTCACGATTTTTAAGTAGATACGTTGTATAATAGGTATGAAAGAAAAGATGGATATTATTACCAAAACCACTAAGAGTGCAGCACAAAAGGCCCGAGAAGCAGCTGGCCAACAAACCAGCGGATTCTTTGATTTTATAAGAGAACAAGGTGTAGTAACTCTTGCTGTAGGTTTTATAATTGGTGGAGCAGTAACCAAACTAGTAAACTCGTTTGTAACCGATATTATTAACCCCATATTAGGTTTGTTCTTAGGCAAAGTAAATCTAAATAGCGCTACTTTTAAGCTAGGAACAGCCACAATTGCTTGGGGTAACTTTGTTTCGGCCTTAATAGACTTCTTTGTAATTGCTGCAGTGGTCTATTTTGGCTTTAAGTTTTTGCGTCTAGACAGAATAGATATAGATAAGAAAAAACGCGAAAAAGAAGCCGAAGCCGAAGCCAAAAAAGAAGAAAAAGCTGAGAAGGCCGAAAAAACTAGTAATAAAAAGAAATAATCATAATACTTACGATTGACTGTAAGGTAGGTTCAACAGTAAACTATTGCTTGTAATTGTACCTTCTACTAGATAGGTATTTTATTGTGTACCCAAGAGCAACCACTCATCAACCCTATGTTGGTGTTACTGGGTTTATGAGTAGTGATGAAGTAGATGAGCTTTTAACTGGCTTTGAGGGCATTGCACTCGACGCAAAAGTGATGGTTGGAGTGTTAATTAGCGATACCACCCTAGGCGGTAAACAAAATAAGCACCCATATAGCTTTCCTAAACGAGAAAATATCGCGGCGATATTTTCTAGTCATAATATTGTACTGAACCTACTCCACTATAATACTCACGACATCACCAACCTAGCTAGTCAATTAATAGAAGCTATGAAGTGGGGCGGCCCCAACTGCCAAGGTTTTCAACTCAATATTGCTTGGCCAAACCCAGATGAGTTAGTAGAGTTTAGAAAACACTACCCAAATGTTGTGATTGTATTACAAATTGGCAAACCGGCCTTCGAAGAACTTAATGGTGATATTGGTCGCCTAGCCCAAAAGCTTAGCATTGAATACAAGGAGCTTATAGACTATGTATTATTTGATATGAGCGGAGGTGTTGGTGTGCCTCTAGACATTGATCTCTGCCAAAGCTACGTAAGTCATCTGATCAACCTCAACTTACACGAATGGTTTGGAATAGGCGTAGCTGGTGGGCTTTGTAGCGATAATGTAACTAACCTTGCAAGTCTATTTTCTATATATCCCAAACTGTGCATTGATGCACAGGGTAAGCTTAGAGATGACCAAGGTCGGTTAGATCTCGTAGAGGCTTACGAATATCTTCTGGACGGCCTAACGTTACTTCATACTTAAAAGACAAGCTAGCCTCGACAATCATGTCGGGGTTTTTTATACTAAATATTGTTAAATTCCAAAAGAAAACACACGATTATGACCCAAAAACACCTAGCAGTCTTTGTATCTGGTACAGGTACTTTGCTTGAGGCCATTATTGATAGCGGATTACCAATTGACTTGGTCATTGCCGATAGGCCATGTAAGGCAATAGAGATTGCAAGAAAAAGAAATATAAAAACTGTCATATTAGAGCGCACCGACTTTAGTAAGTCGTTTGACAGAAAACTTTATAGTCAGAAGTTATTCGATATAGTAACTCAATATAATATTAATGTTATTGCAATGGCTGGGTTTATGACTATATTGTCGGTAGATTTTTTCAAAAACTACAAAGGCGTAATAATAAACTCGCACCCCTCTCTACTACCAGATTTCAAAGGTCATAATGCGGTAGAACAAGCACTTTCTGCTGGCATTAAAAAAACTGGTTGTACTATTCATAGAGCTACTGCCAAAGTTGATACTGGCGAGGTACTAGCCCAAGCTGAAGTAGATATTTTAGCAACCGACACAAAAGAAACTTTACATGAAAGAATTAAACAAAAAGAAAGAGCACTTTACCCTAGAGTATTAAGGTCTATTCTTAAATAATACCTACAAATGCCTATATATTTTATATAGGCATTTTTTATTCGAATATCAATTCTTATTCTGCTAGACTATGTAGTATCAATTATGAAAAACATTGCTAAAAAAATAATAATTTCTAGGCTCAATACAAAAGTTCGTAAATTACTAAGTAGTCACAAAATAACAATTATTGGCGTAACTGGTAGTGTGGGCAAGACCTCTACTAAATTAGCTATTGGTCAAGTATTGAGTGCAACCCGAAAAGTCCGTTACTCGGTAGATAGCTACAATACAGATATCGGAATACCACTAAGTTTATTTGGACTAAAAGTACCTTCCAAACTATGGGATCCACGTGCCTGGAAGAAAATATTTACCCAAATTGATAACGAAATTGCTCATTATAAGTACGACACTGTAGTACTTGAATTAGCCGATGACGAGTTTGTAATGATGAAAAAAGTTTTACAAATTGTAAAGCTAGATATTGGAGTAATATCGGCGATCGCACCAGTGCACATGGAGTTTCTAAAAGATATGAAAACTGTAGTGCATTACAACTGGCAAACAGCTGCCAATGCTAAGAAGATCATCTACAACGCCGATAGTAAAGAGTTGCGAAAAAAGGCCTATAAAACCGGTACTATCGGCTTTGGTATGAAGCATGGTGTTATACGGTTTAATAACATCAAACGTAGTAAAAATGGTTGTTTGCAAGCAAGCCTAAAAATAGGCAAAAACAAACACACTATTCATACTAGAGTGATAGGGGTACAAAATCTTTATAGTCTTCTGGCCGCCGCTGCAGTAGGACACGAGCTACAAATTCCTTTTGAAGCAATATGTTTTGAGCTATCACACGTAGAACCAGTGGCTGGCCGAATGAACATCTTGAGAGGTATTGAAGCCACTCGCATCATAGACGATAGCTACAATTCTAGCCCAGATGCTGCAGTATCGGCTCTTAATACCCTAAAAGAGTTTAAGGGACGCCGTATTGCCGTGCTTGGTAGCATGAATGAATTGGGTGACCAGTCTACGCCTGCTCATCAAGAAGTGGGCACAATGGCTGCGAAAGTAGTCGATTTACTGGTGACGATTGGTAAATCTGCCGAAGAGGTAATGGCGCCTGCAGCAGTCCATGGCGGTTTAAAAAATGACCAAATAAAAATTTTTCGAACACCATATGAAGCCGGTCATTACCTGAAAGGAGTAATAAAAAAAGGCGATGTTATACTTGTAAAAGGTAGTCAATCTGGAGTTTACACTGAAGAAGTCACTAGAATACTTCTCGACCCACAAATTAATGCCGAGGAAGTCTTGGTAAGACAGTCATCGGTTTGGAAGCGACGTAAGAAAAAATCATTTTCATTGTAATGACTCTATCTAAAATATGAAAAATTCAAATTTAGACTTTCAAGACATATATCTCGATGTTAATCATGTTTGGCAAGAAGATCCTGAACATCACATTCCTGTAGAAGAAGCTCGCAAAATTTGTGCAATTGCTGCTATGAAGATAGTTATTGATTATTTGCCACCCTCTAGCGATAAATCTATCAAGCTTGCCGAAATACGCGAGTGGCTACTCGCCCACAACGGTCTTAATAGCGACAGTAACTGGCTTCACTCGGCTCAAGTTGATTATCTCAAGAAACTAGGTTATATATCCTGGCGTAGAAACTGGAATATAGAAAATCCTAATCCTGCTAGGTTAGCAAAAAACGAAGACTATTCTATTGAACAAGAGAGCGAGCTAAATATGCAGGTTAAAACCGAAGGTAGTATTGATGAGCTAAACAGTAAAGTCAAAAATAGCTTTGTAGAGAGTTTTCGACATAACTGTCCGGTAATAGTAAGTGTAAAACTCAACTTTGATGACCATGGTGAAAATCATCAAGTTGTCTTAAATGGCTATCAAAAAAATCATACCCATGATTATTTTTACTACACAGATCCTATTGACAAGCCAGAAGAGTATAACGCTAGGCAAAAAATTACTACGGAGAGATTTTTTCGCTATTTCAACTACCTGGCAATTTTTACCAAGCCGTCTTGACACAGTGGCTTTATTTTGTAATACTTGTGCCTATGAAGGCTTTTGTCGCTAAAAACATCATTGTTTCAATCATTAAAATCACTCACTCCGAGGCGGTTAAATAGCTGTATAAAAAAAACGAAACACACCAATAATACCGCCAAAAGAGGCGGTTTTTTGTTTTTCTAAATCGGTGTAGAAATCATTCTATATCGTCAAGAAACACAATCGCACCCTATGAGAGGAAATAATGTCTAGTTTTACAAACTTCGTTACCCATAATCTTCCAGATGTTGATCATCCACATCGTTCGATTGCTACCGACGTAAAAACTGGTCGAGCACACGGCTTACATCAGTGTGTAGTAACGCTACCAGAATCTCCTAGTAGAGCAGACATCTACAGAGCGTTTTCTATGGCTGCCAGTTCGCTAGCCGAGCTGGCTCAGAAATGGCAGCATGAAGAAGATAGGTCTGGTATGTTGAGCGACACCGATAATCAGGTTAAATATCGTGTAACGGTTGATCTTAGAATGGTACCCGAAAGGCAAGGTGATACCAATGGCAAATGAGCCAATAGTGCAAGAAAAGCCCCCGAAAAGTCTAGACAAGACAGATAAGTCTAAGCCACCGTTTAGACAGTTGCCTGGCCGCTACACCTTTGTTCTAGATATTCACAACGAGAGCTACGAGTCATCCTGAGAATGACAAATTGCTTCAAAACATCGCCCTATTCCATCTTTTTGGGATAGGGCGATTAACTTTTATTATCCCAACCAAAAAACTTGACAATGAGAGGTGAGATTGTTAATATTTTGAGTGTGAAACATATTAATATCCTAAACCTAATAGCTCTACTACTGCCGAAGACGGTTAGGATTTCTGTAAGCTAAAATAATTTACCAAAAGCAATTTCCAAACCGTCGAAAATATCGGCGGTTTTTTTGTTTTTCTAAATCGGTTTCGAAACAATTCGAGACCGAAAAGGGAAATAATCGTACCCTAAACAAAAAAGGACAGCAATGACTACTCAAGTATTGCCGACCGAAGAACCAAATACGTCAAGCGACAGTAATGGTTCTAAGAAGGTAGTAAGAGATCAAGCCGAAAGTGCGGTTTTTGTAGTAACTAGGGTTAAGCCTAGTTATAGCAAAGAGCAGCCCGACGGCATAATGCCGTATGCCTAAACAAATTGTTATGCGTGATCTACGTCCAGAGATTCACTCTGACAGGTTGGTGGCAACTGCAGAATTTGACCTAGATCACCGTAAACCACTTGGTTACCAAATATTCAGAGCAGTAGAGATGATGGTAACCGACCTTAGTAATAAGTTTGGTCGAACCCTGGGTATTAAATTACCTAACGAGCCAGTGCAAATACAAATTCGTATTGTACGAGCTGTTCCTAGACCCCAAGATGCTGAACATCATCTGTAGGGTTGCTTAAGTTCCCTTGCGGGCATTGGCCCTACCAAAGCGCTGAACATCGCTTTGGTAGGGCCACGCTCGAACATTATTTGTCTATTTTGCAATTATCAATCAGTACAAATTACCTTCAAATAAGGTAAAATAAAGAATATGAAAAAATATGACCCAGCAAAAATAGAGCCCAAGTGGCGTAAGCTTTGGCGAGAAAGTAACTTTTATACTGCCCAAGATAATGACAAATCAACCAAGCCATACTACGTACTTGTAGAGTTTCCTTACCCATCGGGCGACGGTTTGCATACTGGTCATGTGCGCAGTTATGCCGCCCAAGATATTATTGCTCGAAGGTTGAGAATGATGGGTAAAAACGTACTCTACCCAATGGGCTGGGATGCCTTTGGCTTACCAACAGAAAATTACGCTATAAAAAATAAAGTTCGCCCGGCCGATGCTACGGCCAAAAATATTGCTACCTTTAAGCGCCAAATGCAAGAACTTGGCTTTAGTTTTGACTGGTCTAGAGAGATTAATACCACCGACCCAAGCTATTATAGGTGGACACAATGGATATTTTTACAGCTGTTAAAAGACGGGTTAGCGTATCAGGCAGAGATTGCTATTAATTGGTGTCCGAAATGCAAGACAGGCTTAGCTAACGAAGAAGTAGTAAATGGTCGCCACGAGCGATGCGGAACATTAGTAGAGAAAAAACTTCTCAAACAGTGGCTCTTAAAGATTACCGCCTATGCAGATAGGCTTATAGAAGACCTAAATACAGTTGATTATTTGCCACAAATTGCCAATCAACAGATAAATTGGATAGGCCGTAGTGAGGGTGCAGAGATAAATTTTGCTATAGATGGACACAATGAAAAAATAAATGTCTTTACTACCCGTGCTGACACGATTTTTGGCGCTACATTCATGGTACTGGCACCAGAGCACCCACTTACAGAAGTTATTACATCTGAGGCCAACAAAAAAGAAGTTGAGTTGTACGTAAAACAGGCCAACTCAAAAAGCAACATCGATAGAATGGAAGAGAAAGATAAGACAGGAGTTTTTACTGGTGCGTATGCTACAAACCCAGCTACTAAGCAAAATATTCCTATATGGATCGCCGATTATGTACTTATGGACTATGGTACGGGAGCTATTATGGCTGTACCGGCTCACGATGAACGCGACTATGAGTTTGCCAAAAAATTTGGCATTGATATTACTCAAGTAATAGATGGGCCAGACGTAGCAAAAAAACCTCATAGTGATGGTAATTTAATAAATTCGGATAAATTTGATGGCCTTAGCGTAGAAGACGGTAAAAAAGCAATTACTGAGTGGTTACAAGAAGAGGGTGTTGGTAAAAAACAAGTTAGTTTCAAGCTTCGTGATTGGATATTTTCTCGTCAGCATTACTGGGGCGAGCCAATACCAGTAATTCATTGTGATAAATGTGGCGTAGTGCCAGTGCCTGAAGATCAATTACCGGTTGAGTTGCCAGACGTAGAGAGCTATGAACCAACTGATACTGGCGAGAGTCCGCTTGCTAATATTACTGATTGGGTTAATGTAGATTGTCATGCATGTGGTGGCAAAGCCAGGAGAGAAACCGACACAATGCCAAACTGGGCAGGGAGTAGTTGGTATTATTTGCGCTATATTGATCCAAACAACCCCAAAGAGTTCGCAACGTCAGATAAACTCAAATATTGGCTTATGGTAGATTTGTACAACGGCGGAATGGAACATACCACCCTTCACCTGCTCTATAGTCGTTTTTGGCATAAGTTTTTGTACGACAAGGGATTTGTGCCAACTTCTGAGCCTTATGCCAAAAGACGTAGTCACGGTATGATATTGGCTGCCGATGGTACAAAAATGAGCAAAAGCAAAGGTAATGTTGTAAATCCCGATGAGGTTATAAAAAAGTATGGGGCCGATGCTTTAAGAATGTATGAGATGTTTATGGGTCCTTACGACCAAGCTATTGAGTGGAATGAGCAGAAACTAGCCGGTGTATATAGGTTTTTAAATAAAGTTTATGAGCTTAGCCAAGACTTGTGCACAACTTCGAAATTTAATATCGAGAACTCTGCAGAAGATGAAGTTTTTGAAACCCAAATTGATAGTAGAGTTCACAAAACTTTGCAAAGGTTAGATAACGACATTGAGAGGCGCCATTTCAACACCATTGTTTCTTCACTAATGGAGTTAGTTAATTTTCTAAATGAACCAATTAATCGTGATCGCTTAGTTTCCAAAAACTTTGAATCTCTATCTAAGCGTACGGTTAAGACTTTAGCCCTAATGCTCGCTCCTATCACCCCTTTTATTGCCGAAGATATATGGGCTATGGCTGGCGGGTTAAAGAGTGTACATTTACAAACTTGGCCCACGTACAACCCAGAGTTGGTCAAAGATGATGTAGTAACTATTGTTATACAAGTAAATGGCAAATTACGAGGCGAGTTTGTGGCAACTCCAAAGGCAGATGCAGAAGAACTTGAGAAACTTGCCCACAAAGTTAATAAAGAGCAAAGTATTACAGGTGATAGCGAAATACTAAAAGTGATTGTTGTGCCAGGACGATTAGTTAACTTTGTTACAAAGTAGCTAAATTACCTATATTTTTTAAAGTTCAGCGTATTCTCAGACTAGAAAAGTAAAATATAGTTTGAGGTTAATAAATAAGATTAAAAACCATTGTAAAAGGTGTGTTTTTATGATACAATCATAGACGAAATGCCAATTAGCATTCTAGATCTCTCGCGCAAACCTAGCGGGTCAACCCAAACAGTAATTTGTGACTTCTCTTCTCTTGAAGATGTCGAATTGTCAAAACCAACTAATATAAAAGTTGAAATTACACAAATAAGACATGACTTGTTTAGTGCTCACGTTACTGGAGAAGTAAATATTTTACTTACTTGCGACAAGTGTCTAAAAAGCTTCAAACACAAACTGAAAGTTGATTTTATAGTAACTTTTGGTGATGAGCCAGACGAAGAAGAGTGGCCCATAGAAAACAATCATATCGACATAAGAGAACCATTACGTCAAGAAATATTGTTTTCATTGTCACCCACCATTCTATGCGAATCTAAATGCACCGGTATTCAAACAAATAGTTAATTGAAAGGACCAAACCATGCCAGTACCAAAAAAACGCCGTACTAGTAGTACTCGAGGTCAACGTAGATCTCACGACAGTCTTACACCTCTACAGTTAATGTACGAGAAAAATACCAAACTTATGTTGCCAAGAAAGCTTCACAAGGCCGCTAGCCTGGGTTTGGTTCGAACTAGACGTAATATTTAAGTAAAAATAACTCGCATTAAACCCCTAAAGTACGTTACAATTAAACCCAATAGATATACAAACTATGGCTTCAAATAGACACCTTGCACGCATTATCGCCCTACAAACCATATACGAGTATGATTTTCGTACCACTCTAGGTATTACTGAGTTAAAAACTGATCTTAACGAGATTACCAAGCGTAATTTAGATGTGTATTCAGAATCTTTAGAAGAAACCGATTTTGCGATTGATTTAATAGACGGTACACAAAAAAACCTAAAAAAAATCGATGCAATGATTTCGCCAGCTGCTCCCGAGTGGCCTATCGAACAAATTGCTAAAGTGGATAAGACTATTCTGCGCCTCGCCGTTTACGAACTTATGATTAAACGCGAAGTTCCCCCAAAAGTAGCAATTAACGAGGCAGTAGAGTTAGCTAAAGCCTTTGGCGGAGACAACTCTAGTAAGTTCATTAATGGGGTGTTAGGAACAATATATAGACAAAGCGAATTTTATGAACCACAAGAAGATAAAAAACTCCAATCAGAAAAACCAACCAAAGAAGATTCAACAAAATCAGAGTCTTCCGATACCCCAAAAGCAGAAACTACAGGGTCAGAGTCCAGCCGACAAGGAACGGATTCAGCAACTCCAACAGAGTCAGATCAAGAATAATAGACTCAACAAGAAAAAGCGCCATGCTAGACAGACTCCTCAAAGAGCAAAGGCCGTAAGAGAGTATTCGAGTGGTGGCATAGTTTTTAGGGTAAAAAACCAAGAAATAGAAATAGTATTATTACAAGATTTGAAAGCTCGGTGGAGTATTCCAAAAGGACATGTTGAATCTGGTGAAACACTAGAACAAACTGCAATACGAGAAGTGGGTGAAGAAACCGGCTTAAAAAGTCTTAAGATTTTAGGCAAATTAGATAAAATACATTTTTTTTATCGTATGAATAACAAACTTATTTTTATGACCAACTTTGTTTACTTAATTGAATCAACCAATTATAATGAGCAACTAGAAACTGAAGACTCTGAGGGCATAGTAGACGTACAATGGTTTGAAGCCGAGCAAGCTTATGATATTGTAGAGTACAAGGCTACGAAAGTTATAATACGAGAAGCGATTAACAGAATAAAAAAACTTAACAATTTGTAATGGTATTTGATCAGTCAAAAATTGAAAAGATATTAGGGGTAAAGTTTAGTGATCCCAGTCTTTTACAGGTTGCTTTTACTCACCGCAGCTATATTAATGAGCATCGTACTGTCAAGCTTGAACACAACGAAAGAATGGAGTTCTTGGGCGATGCTGTTTTAGAGTTAGTTGTAACCGACTACTTATATAGAAATTATCAAAACCCAGAGGGCGAGCTTACCTCTTGGCGATCTGCACTAGTAAAGACAGAATCTCTAGCAGAATTAGCCGAAAAATTGGAGATTGGGCAGTTTTTACTAATGAGCAGGGGAGAAGCAAAAACTGGCGGTAGAACAAGACAAGCACTTTTAGCTAATTTAGTAGAAGCTACAATTGGTGCAATATATTTAGAAAAAGGATACGATTCAGCAAAAAAATTCATAGAGACGAAACTAATCACCAAATTAGAAGAAATTATTAAAACAGGTACCTACATAGATGCTAAAAGTCATTTTCAAGAGCTAGCTCAAGAAAAAATGGGTACTACTCCTAGCTATAAGGTGCTTAGCGAGGTTGGCCCTGATCACGATAAAACTTTTGTTATGGGTGTATACCTAGGTACTAGAAAATTTGGTGAAGGCGAGGGTAGTAGTAAGCAAGCAGCCCAACAAGCCGCAGCCTTAAATGGTCTAGGTAAGCTAAAAAAACTAAATAGCCGTAATAAAAAAACAGTTTTCAATACTCAAAAAACCACAACAAAATAGTATCTTGTAGCTTTTTGGTCTAAAATTACTTGTAACAGCTCATAGCTGAGTTCTTTACAAAGCGAGGTACCAAGTGAAGCTTAAGGTACTAATAATATTTGGAACTTTTGCGCCTAAAAAAGCAAAGTTTTTTTACAAATCACTTATAGACACTGTAATATCAGTTGCCGGTGAAAAGTCGGTTTTTTATGAGGCTATACCAAGACTGGGGCTAGGAGATATTGAGCAATCAGCTCAAGAAATAGGCGATAAATACCTACGAAGCTCCCAGGATTATTGGATAATTATAGGCCACTCACAGGGTGGTATGCTGGCTAGCTTGCTAGCTATAGAGTATGAAACCAAGGTAAGGGCTGTTATACCCATTGCCTCACCTCTTGCTGGTACTACCTGGACAGACCCCATTAATATGCCAATCCGTTGGGCTGTTGAGTCTATTGCCCAGATAACCAGAGGCAAGGTACGGCTACGGCCCAAGTTGCGTAAGCTTGTGGCACCCATTCCAATTGTCCAAAATCTAGCCACACATAGCGATATAAGCGAACAAATACTTGATTACCTGGCCAAGCAAACTAGTGGACATCACACCTACTCAATAGTGGGTTTGGCCGACATGTTGGTATTTCCGCATCGTTCGGCTCATCCCGATGGACAACTTGTACATAACTATCTTATTGCTCCACAATCTGAATATGATTTGGTGAGCTCGCATATCCCGAGCAACATCGAGCATATTTGCGACAAAGCTGGCCATATGTCTATTGTTAATAATCCGCTTGTTCACGCACTAATTACTAAAATTATTGTTCAACACAGCGGTAGCCATGCCCAAGCATCCTAAGCTTGGGCATTTTATTGCCTATGCTTGGCTGAATCGGCTACAATAGATCAATGCAAGGAGTTTTGTAGATGCAAATAAGTAAGCTTGAAATAGCTGGTTTTAAGTCTTTCGGTGCTAGACGAATTTTTGAATTCAACGAAGGTATTACGGCAATTGTTGGACCAAATGGTTCGGGCAAAAGTAATGTTGCTGACGCTATTAGGTGGGTATTGGGTGAACAAAAAAACCGTCGCCTAAGAATAGCCAAAGCTGAGGATATTATTTTTTATGGAACTAAAGCTACTCCACAAGCAAGCTTGGCAGAAGTTATTTTACGTTTAGATAATGCCAAAGGCATTATCGACTTAGATACTGCTGAAGTTGAATTGTCGCGCCGTCTACTGCGCTCGGGCGAGAGCGAGTATCGGCTAAATGGGCGAAAAACTAAGCTAGCAAAAATCGAAGAGTTGCTTGCTCAATCGGGGTTTGGAACACAGTCGTATACAGTTATTGGTCAAGGCATGATAGATCAGTTACTAACGGCTACAGGACCAGAAAGAAAGACTCTTTTTGATGAGGCGAGTGGAATTCGTCAATACGATATTCGTCGTAATACAGCGCGTAGAGATTTAAATCAAGCTAGTGAAAACCTCGAACGTGTTAATGGAGTTTTAGCTGAGCTAAAACCCACAATAGCTATTTTAGAAAAACAAACCAAAAGCCTTGAAAAAGCCGAGAAGCTAAAGACCGATCTAGAAAATGCTCGCCACAGATACCTAAGCAGTACCTATAGTGATCTAACAAAAAGAATTGCCAAAATTGAGATTGCTATCAATAAGTATCAGCTAGAACACAATCAAATAGTTGAAAAATCAAAAGAACTACATAGTAGGGTAAATTTGAATATCAACTCAAACAAAGATAGTGAAATGCAAGAACAGGCTCTAAAAAACTTAGAGATAGAACGTGATAACCTTACTCAAAAACTTTTACTCACCCAAAGTGAACTAAATGTTTTACTAAGTAAGCAAAAAGAAATGCAACCCGCCAATAATCAGAGACATAGTTTAGAGAGCAGACTAAAAAATATCAACAAACAACTTAGTTTACTAGAGGCAGACCATGAAAGACAAAACACAAAAATTAAAGAACTAGAGCTAAAAGTTAGTACAATTAATAAAGAATTAGGCGAATTGAGTAGTAAGCTAAATATTGTTCAGAACAAGCTACAAAAGAGTCAAAAGAAAGAGTTTGTTAATCATGCCCTAGGTCTTGTTCAGCTTATGAGAGTACAATTGCGACAGGGCACCCCAAGACAAGCTATTGATCAAACTATGCACAAACTTTCTCATATGCTAGAGTTGGCACTCGGTGACGATGCCGCTGCAATGGCAACTGAACTTATTCGATTACAAAATACTATAGGTAACAGTATGGCTAGCCGTGAAGACACCATAGAATTACAAACCGAGAAAACTATCTCGCTTAGATCTATAGAGTTAGATATAGCTACTATGCATACCGATAAAGAAATTGTTTTAAGCGAAATAGAGAACACCAAAAAACAGACTGAAATATATGAAGAGAACCTTAAAATGATTACTGATCACAAGTTGCAAATATCCAAGCAACAAATGTTACTAAAAAAGATAACTACCGAAATTACCTCTAAAAGAGAGGAATTTTACAGTACCTCTACAGACAACCTACCTTCTGAGATTAACGATATCGAGAAGTTTGCCAGTGAAAAAGCCCGATTAGAGTTTGTAATAGACCAAGGTAAGAACGATAAAAAGCTTCTACAGAGTCAGCAAGCCGAGTTATTCAAAAAAGCCGAAGAATGGTTTGGTAAAAAATACAAGTTTAGTAACTCATCTTCTTTTTCAAGCACCCCCAGCCTTAGCAATATTTCACAGCTAGAAGCTGAACTCAAAGCTATAGAAGAAATCGACCCTCAGATGATAAACGAAGCAAAAGAAACAGCTCATAGAGTAGACTTTTTGCAAGCTCAAAAAAAAGATCTAGAAAAAGCCATAATAGATACCCAAACCCTTATTTTATCTTTAGAAAAAGATATGAAACATAGATTTAAAAAAGCCTTCGAAAAACTCAATAATGTTTTTGGAGAATATTTTAAAAAACTTTTTAGTGGAGGTAATGCATATCTAGAGTTAACAACTATTGAAGAGGATTTTGGTATAGAAATTATCGTTCAACCGCCAGGTAAGCGTGGTAAAAACATCTCGGCTCTATCTGGCGGAGAAAAGGCCCTTACCTCAATTGCCTTACTAGCCTCAATAATTCTTACCAATCCTAGTCCATTTATAGTGCTAGATGAAGTTGATGCTGCTCTAGACGACGAAAACTCCACTAGATTTACGAAGGTTTTGGAAGAATTGTCAAAGCATTCACAACTTCTTGTTATTACCCACAATCATGAAACCATGCAATCCGCTCACAATCTATTTGGTATAACCAGTACCCCAAAAGGCGACAGCGAGGTTTTGCCATTGGCGTTGCAACAAGCCGAGGTTTTTGCAACCAATTAAATCTGTTGACAAACAGACTTATTTACAGGTACAATAGGGCGTATTCGTTTTTGCCTGCTAGTGATTGGCAAATCAATAAATTACTTAAACTATATAAAAAAGGAATCAATGGTTGTAATTCGTTTAGCCAGACATGGCCGTCATAAATATCCCACCTATCGTATTGTAGCTGCCGACAAACGTCGTGCTGCCACAAGTAAGTTTTTGGCAATTCTTGGAACCTACAATCCTCATACCAAAGAAGTAACCCTCAAAAAAGAAGAGATTGCAATATTTCTAAAAAATGGTGCTCAAGCATCCGACAGAGTTTTGAGAATTCTAAAATCTCAAGGAGTTGA
>CAYZYH010000015.1:0-2387 GCA_964481235.1 uncultured Candidatus Saccharibacteria bacterium | reverse complement strand
AAACCGCCAAAGCTGTTGAAGAAACCACGGCAAAAGAAGCCGATAAAAGTAAATAGTCACTCTTTATTTAATACAAAACTACAATTCTTTAGTGTATTTTGTGGTTAGCAAAATATCATAAAAGTTTGTATAATAAAATCATCAAAGTAATTTTAGGAGAAACTTTATCATGGCTACAAGTGAAAAAGATCAGGTATTTGTTGAATATGTAGTAAAAGCGTTGGTAGATAACCCAGACAAGGTTGAGATTACCAGAACAGTAGATGACAGGGGTGTGCTATTAGAACTTAGTGTGGACCCAAGCGATATGGGTAAGATTATTGGTAAAGGGGGTGCAACCGCTAAATCTATTAGAACTTTACTTCGTGTGCTTGGTGCTAAGGATGATGCCCGATATAATCTTAAAATAGCAGAGCCAGAAGGGTCGGAACACACCAAAACAGCAAAAGAAAACCCCGAAACAGTTAATACCTCAACTAGTGGTGACAACGACGATAAATCTGTAGAGTCAGCCATGCCAGAAGCCGACACAACCGCCGAAGATATTAAAACAAAGGCTCGTGAAGGCATAGAAGACCTTGACACCGACATCTAGCTAAACCAATTCTCGTTGCACATTTCGGCGTCAAATTAAAAGCTCATAGATTTTCGCTGTAGGTTTACTACAACTCAAATATCTGGCTTTATTGTCCTTGAACTACACTAACGAGAATCAATTTCACTTGCGATTGATATTATTAAAGCTCCTATCAATTATCTAACCCATGAAAATATACATAATTACACTATTCCCAGATATGTTTAAGCCTGTTATTGGTATGTCTATGCTTGCAAAAGCCCAAGATGAAAAACTAGTAGAGTTTAATTTAGTAAACTTACGCGATTATGGTATTGGGCCAAGAAAAACCGTGGATGACACTCCATATGGTGGTGGTGCCGGCATGGTACTCAAGCCCGAACCAATATTTGCAGCTGTTCGAGATATTAAAAAAAATGATAGTAGTGCAAAAGTTTTAATGATGACCCCAAGGGGCAAACAGTATAATCAATTAGATGCCAAAAAATTATCTCAAGCTAATTCTTTAATTATTATATGTGGTCACTACGAGGGGTTTGATGAGCGCATAATGTCTATTGTTGATCAAGAAATATCTATGGGCGACTTTGTACTCACAGGTGGAGAGATACCGGCTATGGCGGTGGTAGATAGCGTAGTGCGCTTAATACCAGGAGTACTTGGTGACGATCAATCTAACAAAGATGAGTCGTTCTCTGCCGGGCTTTTAGAGTACCCACAATACACTCGCCCTGATGATTTTGAAGGACAAAAAGTCCCTGAAGTTCTGAAAAACGGTAATCATGCCGAGATTGCTAAATGGCGAAAGTCTAAGGCACTTAAAAAGACTCAGTCTAACCGACCCGATCTTATAGAGTTTTAGTTAATACTCAATAATGTATAAAACATAACAGTGATACAATAGTAGTATGCAAGAAGTGTTTTTACATATTCTACCGTTACTTATTGGTGCAGCGATTAGCCCAGTTGCTACAATAGGCATGATTGCGGTTTTAACAACCAAAGACTCGCCCAAACTTAAGGGATTCACCTATCTAATAGGCGCTATGGTGCCACTGTTGGTTATAGGTATACCCGGAATATTTTTATTTGCCAATATACAATTTAAGCCCACCAACAACAATGTTAGTTCTACACTAGATTTAGTTGCTGGTCTAATACTATTAGCACTTGCGTTTAAGAATTTCTTTAAAAAACCTTCAAGTAAACCAACAAAAAAAGCTAAGAGTCATAGTCAGCTTGGTCCGAGTAAAAGCTTAGTTCTAGGTACGGGGCTAATGATAACTAACTTTAGTACTATTGTTTTGTTTTTGCCAGCCGTCAAAGACATTGCACTAAGCTCGCTAGATTCATCACAAAAACTACTACTTTTGTTTATAGCAATACCTATAGTAATGGCTATGATTGCACTTCCGCTAATAATCGCTGTGTTATTCCCGAATAAATCAAAAGCCTTGTTGGAAAAGCTGCGAGTATTTATGACAAAGCACAATAGAACGATAATCCAGGTAATGTTATTGGTATTTGGCGTTTACTTGCTTGCTAAAGGCTTTGGCTTAATTGCTAGCTAGAACTACAGACGGAAAAATGCTAGACTGTTGGTTGCTCTTCTATTTTTCTAAACCAAATTACAAACGATTTTAGAGTTTGTAATTTGAAAGGAACGCAGTTGCGAAAATTACCAAGATAATTTGATAAAATTATCTTATATATTACAGTAATAAGCGCGACGTTGGGACGTGGCCAAGTGGTAAGGCGCTAGATTCTGGCTCTAGAGATCGAAGGTTCGAATCCTTCCGTCCCAGCCAAG
>CAYZYH010000014.1:0-25945 GCA_964481235.1 uncultured Candidatus Saccharibacteria bacterium | reverse complement strand
ATCTATTAACTTGCACTCTTTACTCTACCTGGATATAATAAATAGCAAGAAAGAAAAGAGCAAACATAAGGAGTAATTTTATGGCACGAAATAAAAACCAGGTCGACGAAGAAATTCTTGCAGACGACTTTTTAGAAGAAGAGCAGACTCCCAACGAAGAATGGATGAACGAAGAAGAGTTTGAAGGCCAACTTGCAGTTGATGTTTATCAAACCAAAGACACAATTGTAATAAAAGCCCCTATTGCCGGTGTAAAACCCGAAGATATCGATGTGGCAATTTCTGAAGATGTAGTGACTATTCGTGGAGATCGCAAAGAATCTACCACTATCTCTAAAGATAGCTACTATGTACAGGAGTGTTTCTGGGGAAGTTTTAGCAGATCAGTTATTTTACCCACCTCTACTGTGGCCGACAAAGCCAATGCGGGGTTAAATAATGGCGTTTTGACTATTGAAATTCCAAAAGTTGTTCCTGAAGACAAGGTGAAGAAGATAAAAGTAAAACCTGTTTAGAAAATAAGTTACAAACAACATACTAAAGACCCGGCAGAAGTCGGGTTTTTAGTTTACTGATTGGTTACCTAGCGTTGGCTTGCTCTATTGAACTAGTAACTTTTGTAGAGGCGTTATTTACCACAACCTGACTATCTAAACCAGATAAATAGCTATTAAGCATCTCACGAAGGTTGGCGTTGGTAACAAGGTTTAGACCTTTATACCAATCTTGTGCGGTAGAAATTTGTTTGGCAAAAGGGCTAAGTATATTGTTGCTTGTTTGCTCTGACACAAGATCTTTACGGCTAGCCGGCCAGTAGCTCTTGGTAGAAAAGTCTCTTTGAGCTTGCTTGGTGGTGGTAAAACCCCAAAAATCCCACGCTATATTGGGCGTTTTGGTAGTTTTTGATACCGAACCTATTAAAAAGGTGCCGTAGTTTATGGCTTTATTGGAGTTGGTTTGGGGTAAAGTAGAAAATCTAATAGGCAATGTAGGGTTTTGATCGGCTACAGTTTTTGCAGCCATAGGGTAATCAATAATTGCAGCTGTTTTATTCTGGGCAAGCGCACTCACACTATCACCCAAGCTATCGCTCCATGAGTAGTTGGCTTTGTCGGCTTGTGCAAAACTTGCATAATAAGCTAAGGCCTTGGCGCCAGAATAATAGCTGGTAGGGTCGGGTTGTTCAAAGGTTGCCTTGGTAGGCGGTTGGTTGGTCATAGTTGCGCCGTTCTGCATCATCAACACACTTATAATGTCTGGATAGCTATGAATGTTTGGACTACCAAAGGCCACGCCAGACTCAAAAAGCGTTTGGTCGGTTTTTTGGCGCAGCTTGTCGTTTACGGTATCAAACTCTACCCAGTTGGTTGGTGGCGAGGTAATCTTAGCTTGGTCAAACCTGTTTTGATTATAAATAAGCCCCAATGTAGCTATTCCTAGCGGTGCACCATATATAGTATTGCCAACTACTAGTTGTTTGGTGGCAAAATCAGCAAAAGTAGAGCTGAATTGATCAGGGGTATAAACACTGGTCGGTGCAGACTGAAGACTGTTTTTGTATAATGGCAAACTATCGTCTCTAAAAACTAGCAAGTCGGGTAGTTTGTTTTCGGCAATAGCTTGTAGCACCCTTGCTTGATAGTTGTTTATATCTACATACTCAATACTAACCTTTACATTGGGGTGGACATTTTGATATTGGTCAACAATAAAATCAAGGTTACCTTTCTCGTCAGACGGTAGCCAAAGAGATAATGATACCGGGGTAGTTGGATATACTACGCTAGTCTTGTAGTCACTAAGATTGGTGTTGTATGGTTTTTGTGTGATTATATAGATAGCAAAAAATAGAGCTATAGAACTGATTATTAAAGCGAGTAGCTTAATATATCTATTACGCATATGTTTATTTTAGCTGGTGTTAAAGAGTTAAACCAGTGAGTATTGAAAAAATAACGTTACTTTGGGCTAGAAAATTTCTAGTACGAAGTTGACAATAGCAAACGCAAGAAGCGATAATACGAGACCAATCACAGCATATAAAATTGTGTCTTTAGCGCCTTTTACACCCTTCTCATCACCACCAGAGGTAGCGTAGCGAATTCCGCCAATTACAATCATTATTACAGAGATTACACCAATCGCTAGAAGTAGTGTGTTGGTAATAAGTTTTACATTTGCAAGTAAATCGGATGGTTGACTAGGGTCTTTAGCTTTGTTGGCGCCCGTTTGAGCAGGGTTAGAAACTGCATAGACTTTTGTAGCTACAAGGACTACATAACCTGCAGTCATTGTTGAAAGTGTTTTAATTTTAGTTTTCATATAACCTATATTAATTTTTTTATATAACTCTCTTTAAGTAAATTGACCTAGTACGAAGTTGACGATAGCAAAAGATAGTAGTGCTACTACAATCCCAATAATCGCATATAGTATGGTGTCTTTGGCGCCAGTTACAGCTTTTTCGTTACCATTGCTTATTACGTATCTAAAACCACCTACAATCAGCATTATTACGGCTACAATACCGATTACTAAAAGCATAGCGTTAATAATGTTTTTAATATTACTTTGTAGGTCACCTGTCGCGGCCGAGGCAGGCTGCACAGAATCTACAGCATCTTGAGTGGTGTCTGCAGCCAAGGCTACTGTTGGAACCAACGCGACTACGCTGGTGCCGGTTACTATTGCAAGTCTTTTGGCTTTTTGTGATGATGTCATTTTAATCTCCAAAAAATTAATTCAATACTATTACTTGATATTTTAGCTTACTTCTTATGATACCGCAAGGTATCATTTTTGCAACGTGTAGTTATTATGTTTTTTACTTAAATGTACCTAGTACAAAGTTGACAATAGCGAAAGCCATTATAGCAATTACCAAACCAATAACGGCGTTGGTGATAGTATCTTTGGCGGTTTTGGTACGTTTTTCATCGCCGGCCGATAAGGTGTACTGTATACCACCAATTACTATCACTATTACAGCCACGGCGCCAGCAATAATAAGAAGTGTGTTTGTTACCTTACCTACCAAATCGCCAAAAGTAGCTGGTCCACCTAGGCCTGGTGGGGCTTGGAAATCTGCTAGTAATAGTAGGTGTAATAGTTTCATTTGGTTAATATAATAAACCTTATGCTTGCATTTTGGCAAGGTTACTTAAAAGAACTGTGTGTTTATAAACGTAATAATAGCAACTGTTGAAAGTGCAAGAATAAGCCCACTTACTGCATAGGTGATAGTACGCTTGGCATTTGCTACACCTTGTTCATTTCCGGCCGAGGTAATGTATTGTACTGCACCAACTACTATAAATATTACTGAGAATGCACCTACCGCCATCATAAGTATTTGTGCAGCATTAGCAATTAGTTTCTCTACACCCTCCAAGGTAAATTCATCCACACCGTTGAAGAGTGTGGGGGCACCTGCGCCGGTATTACCGCCATCTATACCAAAGACTGCAATTATTGCTCTAAACGAGATGAGTAAACCAAGACTAATAGCGGCTTGAGTGAGGCGATTCTTAGCTGATTTTATGCGATCTTGGCTACCGCCCGAAGTTACTATTTCTACTGCGCAATACAGTATAACAACTGCCAAAATAAGCCCTATAAGTGTTACTAGGTAGCCAGCTAGTAAATTAATAACGCTGTCGAGAGTTATGCCGTTTTGGCAAAGATTAGAGCCGTTTGGTAGATTGTCTAGTATCCCACAATTAATTGCTAGTAATGGTCTAAATATAAGTTGCATGATATGTATTATATCACTTGTTATGTTTAATGCGATAAGGCATGTTGTTTAGGTCTACAATTTAAAAGTTATATAGTGTAACATAAGTGTTATGAGAAAGCTCTCCCGTATTTTGCTTTTACCAATTCTTTCGTTGATAGTTGTTTTTTTAAGTATGTTTTTATTTACTGGTAAGGCTCATGCAGCTTGTGGTGGAGACGATACCCTTACATTTAACACTGCCGGAGAACTAGATTGCGGTGACGAGATATATAAATACGATCCTTACTGGAGCCAAACTACAGGGTACCCATCTTTTGTAGAAAGCACTGGTCATTATATATCTATTCGTCTTGGTAGTAATGGTGAAATTGAGGCAAGGCTTATACTCACTTTTAACCAAAGAGACCCTTTTAACGCAGCAAATGGTCAATTTGACGAAATTAGTTTAACTAATTATAGAAGTGCAGATAACCAATTTAGGGGTGGGGAGAACGGTTCAACTCCAGGCACAAATTTTTGCTCTATGATAAAACTCACAGACTGTCTTCCTTGGGATGGTGGTGACTATGATGACTATCAAGGTACTGGCGACCCACCAGATAGGTTCAATGGTAGCGAACCTAGACACATAGGTGACACTGTAAACGTTAATGGTAGACCTATAGACTTAATACAAGCAATAAGGTTAAGAGCAGAAGCAGAAGAAGCTCTTGATGATTGTGAGGATACATTAAATAGCCCTTTAACATTTATAGTTTGTCCGGTGCAGAATTTTTTAGTTGAAGCCATAGGGGCTACTATAAATGCTATGGTAAGACTACTTGAGAACCCGGTCCTAATTAATGGTTCGAGCTCATCTGCTACTGCTACTGCTGGCAAGGTACAGTTAAGAGACGGTGTGGGTGCAATGGTTACTCTGGCCAATTCTTTTTATATACTAATCTTTCTGTTTATTATTATTGCTAACTTTGTAGCAATACCTGGTTTAGACAACTATACCATTAAAAAGACTTTACCTAAGTTAATTGCAGCAATTATACTTACGCAGTTTTCACTACTAATATGCCAAGTGGTATTAGATTTGGGTAATATATTGGGCAATACATTACCACAATTTTTACTTCAGAGCTTTAATGTACCTGGTGGCACAGGTGGCGCACCACCAACACCAGCAGAAGCATTCTCGTGTTTATTCATACCTACTTGTGGTCAGTCTGTATCTGTTGGTGGTATATTCCAGACAATTGGTCAATTCGTGATGCTACAGATATCAGAAATTGTAGGCTTAATTGTGGCAATAATAGCCTTCTTTTACTTAATGCTACGCTACCTAGCACTAATTGCCTTGGTGTTGTTTGCTCCTATAGCATTTGCCGCTTGGGTATTGCCAAATACTGAGAAGTTCTTTAAGCAGTGGTGGAAATACATGATAAAGCTTTCAATAATGTTCTTGTTGGTAAATCTTTTGTTTGCTGTTGGGGCGATATTTGTAAACCTATTACAAAGTGGTGTATTTAACTCTGGCGGCACAGTCGGTTTTCTTGATCAATTTTTACTAAGCTTAATATCGATCTTTGTTCCTATTATAATACTTGCTTTGGTTCCAAAGACACTCAAACTTAGTGGCGATATTATGGGAGCTGCAGGTAAGGCTATAGCTAACACCGGGGTGGGTAAGGCTGCTATTGGTGCTGGTAAAGGAGCTGTGAAGAAGAGTGGGCAAGAAGGCAAGCTTGCTGAGCTAAAGGCCAAAGGGTTTGGTGCAGCGAGTGATGTGGTGGGTGGTAGTAATACCAAGTTTGGCAGAAGCCTTAAACAGAACAAGCTTAGAACCGAAGACAGGGTTACAGAAGCCAAGAAAAAAGATATTGGCTTGATGGATGTAAAAGATCAAATTGCTTTATCTAAACAAAAAAGAAATGGAGAGTTTACGCCTGATGCTAAAGTTGCTCAAAAAGTACTCCAAAAAGCTTATAGAGATAAGTTGGTTGAGGGTAAGCAAGGTTTTGATGCAGGTCTGCCACCATTGAATAGTAAGCAAAGAGCCGAATTTGATGAGATCGCAAAAGAAACTGGTGGTAGAACCTACCAAGAATCAATAGTAGCCTGGGACACAGAAAAACAAATCAGAAATGGTAGTACATTATCTCCAGCGTTGCAAGAACAAAAAGCATACAACACCCTTTACGAATCTACAGTAAGGCAAGTTGCTAATGATACTTCAACACCACCCCCTCCAGCGGGTGTACCTCTAGATGTCCATCATAAAAGAATTGCCTTTGACCAAATGCATGCCGGCGAAGTTGCTAAACAAGAAAGACTTAACCCTCACTTGCCAGCTGGGCATCCAGCACACCAAGCCGCAGCTACAGCCAGTCTTAATAGTAAAATCGGGCCTAGACCTTAGAATTAATCGGTATATATTTATAAAGTTGTTATACTTATATTATGGGTGAATACAAAGTACCACAAAATGTAGAAACTGAAGATAAAATACTAGGCCCACTCTCGGTAAAGCAATTTATATACGTAATAATCGCACTCATGTGGGGATTTTTGATGTGGCGAATATTTAGCTTTTCTATAATAGTCGCGCTAATATTTGCTTTTCCGGTAACGGGATTCTTTTTGCTGCTTGGTTTTGGCTCACGCGAAGGTGTGCCTTTTGAAGATTATATAGTAGCGTTCTTTAGATTCTTAATAGTACCTAGAACCCGCACCTGGATAAAAGACGACAAAAAAGAGGTGATAGTAAAAGACGTAGAAAAACCCAGAGAAATTTTAGAGAAAGACAAGACTGTTTCGGTAGGGCAACTTAAGCAGCTCGCTTCTATTATCGATACTCGTGGTAACTTTAAAGACCCAAGTGTGCAGTTACACGAAGGAGATAATGAGGCCTCTATTTATGCCAAAAGAATAATTGGCCCACAGCAAGTTGGTACAGAAGAAAACTCTGGTAATACTATAGATACTGCTCACCGATTGATTACACCAAAAGATGATGTATTAGATGAAACTAGCCAAAGAGCTAGTACAGTTGAAAAACTGCTGGAAAATGCCAAAGATGATTCGCGTCAGAATGCCGTTACACAGGTAAGGCAAGCTCTAAGACAGCCAAATAATAATCGGGCTACCCAAAACCAAGCACCTCAGCAGCCACAAGCCCCAAACCCGGCTGCTAGTCAGGTGGCTATACAGGGTAGTGGTCTTACAATTCAGCAAGTAGCAACTAGGGCAAACCAACAAACTCAACAACTGTCTCCAGGTAGTAGTGTGCAAGTAAGACAACCAAATAACTAGTTTTGAAGTAGCTTTATTATAGTGCTTAAGCTGTTATAATAAAGCTTAAGCAAAATAAGTTATTATATACAAACAATGGCACAGATTACACCCCAACAGCGTGAATATGTAAACTCAGTTACTCCACCCAAAAAAGAACAAAACAAGCAGATGAGTACCCAAAGTCATTTGCCTTTTTCAGAAATAAAAGATGGTATTGTGGTAATGCGTGATGGTAGTTTACGCATGGTAATACTTTGCTCTCCAACAAATTTCGATCTGAAAAGCCCAGACGAGAAAGAAGCGATTGAGTTTGCTTTTCAAGGTTTTTTAAATGGTTTACACTTTCCTATCCAGATAGTAATACAGTCGCGCAAAATAGACTTAGACAACTATTTGAGTAAGTTAGAGGTAATACAAAGCGATCAGCCTAATCCATTACTAGCCGACCTTATGGATGATTATGTAACTAATATAAAAAGTCTTTTAGACGAAGTGAATATTATGGAAAAACGTTTTTATGTGGTAGTACCATACTTTGTAAATGTAGTGTCTAAAGCTAATATATTCACTAAACTACGGGGCGCCTCAAGTGACTCGGTTGAAGTAACCCAAACTAGTGGTGAGTACGAACAGCGCAAAGGTGATCTACTACAAAGAACTAACCAGGTTGCTCAAGGACTAGCACAGATAGGTGTAAGAACAGTAATACTTAACACTCAAGAAGTAATTGAGCTTTTTTACAACTCTTACAATGTTGCAGAAAGCCAGAACCAATCTCTTACCGATATAGCCGACATGAGCACTCCGGCAGTTCTACGAAAAGATGGTTTGGCGCAAATGCCAAGCCAAAAGACTAAAGAACCCGACCCTGACGATCTTTTCACAGCTGCTAATAAGCAAGTAGGTTCTAATTCTAATACTCCACCTAGTCAACCTAATAATTTTCAGCCACCTAATGTAGCTGGAGGGCAACAGTAGTATGATATTTGGCAAAAAACCAGCGCAACCAACAGCACAAACTCTCACACCCCAACAACAAGCCAATGCTAATGCTCAACAGCAAGCACAACAAATATATCGACAGGGGGTTGTGACTCTGCGAGATGTAATTGCGCCTAGCTCTATACAGATAGAGGCGAATTATATACGTATAGGCTCGCGTTTTGCCAGAACGCTATTTGTTTATGCTTACCCACGTAGTCTATTTACTGGTTGGTTGAGTCCACTTATTAATATGGATGAGATAATAGATATTAGTCTAGCAATAGAGCCAGTGGAGAGTAGAGTGGTACTAGATAATCTTAAGAAAAAAGTGGGTCAATTAGAAGCAAATCAGTCTATAAATGCCGAAAAAGGCAAGGTTAGAGACCCGGGCTTAGAAGCTTCATTAAGTGATGCTGAAGAGTTGCGAGATAAGTTGCAGGTAGGTGAAGATAGGTTTTTTAGACTTGGTTTGTATGTAACAATTTATGGCACAACTCTTGAGGAGTTAGAGGAGTTGGTAAAAAAAATTGAGTCGGTTTTGGGTACGAGTCTTATATATACTAAGCCGGCTACTATACAAATGGAACAAGGTTTTACCTCAACCCTACCCTTAGGTAGTGACCTACTAGGCGTAAAACGTAATATGGACACGGGAGCGATCTCTACAACATTTCCCTTCACAACCGCCAATCTGAGTAATGAAGAAGGTATACTTTATGGTATAAACCGTCATAATAACGGCTTGGTATTATTTGACAGGTTTAGTCTAGAAAACGCCAACATGGTGGTGTTTGCTAAGTCTGGTGCTGGTAAGTCTTTTGCGGTAAAGCTTGAGGCTCTACGCTCGCTTATGTTTGGTACCGAAATAATTGTAATAGACCCAGAAAATGAATACAGAACTCTATGTGACGCGGTGGGAGGCAGTTTTTTACAACTTAGTCTTACCAGTGATAGTCATGTTAATCCTTTTGATATCCCTACGGCTATTGACTCAGACGAAGCCGACAATGCCTTGAGAGCCAACATCATAATGCTCCATGGTCTACTTAGGCTTATGATGGGTGAGCTCTCTCCTACCGAAGAGTCTGATTTAGATATAGCGCTTATTAACACCTATGCCCAAAAAGGCATCACCAATGACCCACTTACCCATACCGCCGAGCCACCGGTAATGCTAGATCTATATAACAACTTAAACGAAATGGGCGGAAATGGCCCGGCATTAGCTGCACGACTACGCAGGTTTACAGAAGGTACATTTTCTGGGATATTTTCACAGCAAAGTAATGTTAATCTAGATAATCCATTTGTAGTATTTAATATTCGAGACTTAGAAGACGAATTGCGACCAATAGGTATGTATATTGTACTTAACTATGTATGGAACAGAGTAAAATCTGAGAAGAAAAAACGTGTACTTATAATAGATGAGGCTTGGCAACTCATGCAATATCAAGATTCAGCTATGTTTATGTTCTCTATTGCTAAGCGTGCTCGTAAATATTTCTTAGGTCTTACTACTATTTCGCAAGATGTAGAAGATTTCTTGGGCACTCGCTTGGGCCGAGCAATTGTAAACAATTCTAGTTTACAGTTACTCCTTAAGCAAAACCCAGCGGCTGTTGATGTGGTGGCTGAGACATTTAAACTTACTAGTGAAGAAAAAAAGAGACTTAGCCAGTTTCCAGTAGGCGAAGGATTATTCTTTGCTGGTTTAAGCCATATAATACTTCATATTATTGCTAGTCCAACCGAAACTGAACTTATCACCACTAACCCACAAGACATAATAGTAGATAATGAAGCCACAACCAGCGATAGCGACGGTAAAGACATTTCCACAGAGGAAGCAACTTAGTAGCTTAAAGTTATATTGTTATCAAAATCTGTTATAATTTTTAAGTATAAGAGTTTTAATATAAATGCCTGCAACTGCAACCAAATTACCAGATGATGACACAAATGACAAAGCCAATAAACCTGGTGGTCTTGCAAATGCATCTGATTTACCTGTAAGCCCACTATCTAAAGAAAAAGGCAAGCAAGACGGTGGGCCGAAAGCCGCCATAGGGGCTGGACTGAGCCCAACCGAAAAACTACCTAAAGGTATGGAAGGAATGGGTGGTACAGGTATTGAGAAGGGTGATACTGAGGGTCAAAAAGCCAATAAGGTGGCTAGTAAGGCTATAGATAAAGCAGCGGCTGGTGGCAAAAGTGGTGGCGGTACCGACAAAGCTCTAAAAGCTGTAGACAAGATAGATAAAGAGTCGCCTGAAGCCAAAGCTAAACGTGAAGGTCAACTTTCTAATACAGCCTTAAAGGGTGCTGGTGCAGCCGCAGGGGCAGCGCTTGGGGGAACTGCGGGTGCTCAAATAGGTGCAAAAGTTGGTGAAGAAGTATCTAAACATAAGATGGTTTTTATAGCAATTGCATTTGGTATTTTAGCAATAGCAATGGTGCCTATCTTTATTATTGTATATATTATTCAAAATCCCTGGAATGCTGTTAAGATGGTTTTAACTAATTCAAAAATTCGTGAGTTTGGAATAGATGTTGCCCAAGCTTTTGCAAAAGGAGCCCTAGAGGCTAGTATTAGAGCACTTACATATACAGGAGAGGTAGATTATAAAGGGCCTAATACTGCAGTTGCAGCTACACCGTCAACTATTGAACCAGGTACTACACTAGATAGATTATCACAAATCGATTGGCGACAAGCACAATATCAAACCCTAGATAATGCTGGTTGTGTATACGAGCTCAGGCTTCAACTAAAAGTCAATGCTGAGGGTAGAACTAGATATGTGCCTAAAGAAGTTTTTAACAAAAGAACTCGCGAGGTAATTCCTTTAAATCAATTAGGTTCTAACCAAGCCGCAAGCTATTGTATTCAAAAACAATATCCAATATTTAATATGATGGCTCGCCAGCCCGTAACTAGAGAGATTAATCAATTAGCTAACATACACCTAGATTACGCAGGTAAAAAAGATACTGAGGAATTTAGAGGAAGTAGAGAAGAAGTAAATCGTTACGTTTTTAATAAAACAATAGGTAGAATAACCCCAACTACTGAAGAAACAATAGATTTTTCATCATACCAAGGTCAAATAACTGAGTTTCAAAACAACTACAAAGAGGCTGTTAGGGCATACAACGCTGCTAATCCTGATAATAAAATACCTTACAAAGAAGAAAAGGCAGATCTTGTGGCTGGTATAAACAAAATGTATGAGGATATGGCCGATGGTACAAGCCCGTACGATATATCGGTTGGTAAATACTTAAATATTCCTGAAAGAGATTCTTATACACCACAAACAAATTCTTTAGAAAAAAACTTAGTAAGGGCCGGTATTGCTAACACCATATGTCCTTTTGCTTACGGATTTTTAGATCTTGGTAATACACCTCGTAGTGAGGCAGCAGCGAGTAATGCTCGTAAGGCTATAGAAAGTAGACTAGCTAGTACTGAAAGAGGGGCGATTAAGGTGTTAACGATGGCTGATACTCGAAATGCCGATCAACTTAGTAATGTAGAAAATAATGCAACAATTGCTCAGCAAGATAATTGGGCTAGTAGTACCTCTTATCAACTCGATGTCTATAACGAGCTACGTGGGGTAGAACAAAATCCCGAAGCTACTTCAACAAGAGCTTATAATGCAAAGCAGACAGATTTAGTAAGCGATCCGTCTGTAGATTTACTACTTCAAACATGTACATTCTTAACTTCAGAAAATAGAACTCTATTACTTGTTGGAGATACACTTATTCAACCAAGCTACCAGTTGTTAAAACTTGCAATAGTTAATAATTCACAAGGAGTTTTTAATAGTATAGATGATTTTGGTCTAAAAGAAATTATAACTTCTTATGTGCGAACTGGCTCTGTAACTGCAGTGAGTGGGTTAGAATCTGGGCCTGATAATTACAATAGGCAGGCTGCAGGTTTTAGACAGCTTATGAATGATTACTTTTTAAGAATAGGTGGAAGGTTTTTAACTGATCGTGAAGCTAGAGATATAGCTATACAGTCAGAAGATACAAGAAGGACTGAAGAAAAACAAGGTGGAATGGGGTATAGATTGTTTGCTAATGAGAATATTCGCTCAGCACGCAGTATTATTGCTCAAAATACCATTACTCCAAAAACTGCAATGACAGCTGCTGGATCGATATTTAAAGAAGTATTAAATCCACTAAGATCTTTAGCTAACATACATAGCTCAGCTCTTTATTATGGATTTGGCCAACATAATAAAGCTTTTGCTGCCACTATAAATGGTGATCAGTATTTAAAAATAGACACTGCCGGCATACCCCCTCAAGATTTTGCAAGTTTCGATATGTTAGACAATGCAACTGTTATTGAGGATATTAAAGCTAGTAGAGCTGGAACAGATAATGATAGGATAAAACTAGCGCACTATGATGAGTGTTTTAAGAAAAAAATACCTACATCACAGTATTTTCAACTTAAAACTATTAAATTTACTGATCTAAACGATGATGCTCTTAAAGCGAGTATTAGAGCTAAATACCCACAGGCAAACGCTGTGCAATGGTTTGTGTTCTTTCCGGAGTGGCATAGAGGTGTACTAAAAGATGCTAATGATAATATTACTCCTGTAACAAGAGTTGATAGAGCCGATAATGATGCCGATAGTGAGTTTATGAAGTTTTACGATTGTAAGGTAATCTTACAACTCGCCCAAGACTTTAATAATGAAGAATATAAGCTACCTATAAGATATAGAATGTACACATATTACAACACCTTGCTTGACCAAATGGTATCTTTAAGTAACGACGAAGATAACCAAAGTATTTACGCCAAAACATCAACTCCTACTGGGCCAGTTGGTGGTGCACCAAATGCAGATGCCGACACTAGTGGTACACCTTGTCCTAACGAACCAGGAATAACTACTAGTAATGGACCAAACTTAGTGGGTGGTGTTGCTCAGACTTATGGGCCAGGAGGTGTTCCAGCAAATAAAATAATGGTTTGCGATGTAGCCGCTCCGGCAGGAGGTGTAATAGATATTAATGTATCTTTAGCTAGTCAATTAAATAAATTATTAAAAGATGCTCAAGCAGCTGGAATTATAATGGGTGGGGGTGGATTTAGATCTTACGAAGAGCAAGTTGCTTTGTATAACCAAAATTGTAGTGGGGGTAGTTGTAGCCCACCAACTGCAGAGCCAGGAACCTCAAATCATGAAAAAGGATTAGCAATCGACTTTAATTGTAATGGCGGTTCGGCGTTTAATTTTGGCGGCTCACCTTGTTTTAATTGGATGGTACAACACGCCGAAGAATATGGATTGAAAAATTTACCTTCAGAGGCCTGGCATTGGTCAGTAACAGGAAATTAATGTGAGAATAATGTTTAAAAAAATATCCTTAATATTATTACTAGTTTTTTTGCTTATTCCTTTTAAATCTTCTGCACTTACTAACGAGCAAAGAAAAGAAATAGAGCGTAGACCTTTTTATGACCCTACCGACTGTGTAGGTGGATCATCATCAACCGCAACAGGTGGTGATGTAGATAGATTTTTACAGGTAATAGCATTTAATGAAAGTTCTGGTAGTGGGGATTATATTGCTGAAGCACCAGGTTCGAGTGCCTCTGGTAGGTATCAATATATTGACGATACATGGAATAGTGTTAAGCAGGCTTACCCACCAGCTATACCTTATGCACGTGCTAGTCAAGCGCCAGGACCAATCCAGGATGCGGTAGCAAAAATTGAATACGAAAAGAAGTTTAAAGATTTAGGTAATGATATATTTAAGTTAGCATTAAGTCATTTCTACCCCGCAGCAATAGATGATCCATCTTTATTAGATGTCATCGTTGGTAGTAACACAATTACTCCACGACAATACGCTCAAAGTGTTATAGATGATATTGCGGCTGGTGCTGGACAAGACATTGTACTTAGATATAATGAAGCACAAGACTTTGATAGATATTTACAAGCCGCAGGTGTAACTAATACTAGTGGTAGTCCAACTAATCCGTCACCTTCTACAGACTCTGGTATAGGGGAGGGGAAATGCGACAGCCCTATTACTAATAAAAATAGCTCTGTCGTAAGTGTTGCTCGTAGTGAATTGGAGTCTTGGAATAATGGTGAACAAGATATTTCAAAATATACCGGTGGCGGTAATCCACCTTGGTGTGCATACTTTGTAAGTTATGTATTTAGAGAAGCTGGTAACCCATTAAATGAAGGTGGGGGTGATGGTACTATAGCTTCAGCTCAAGCAATACTTGATTACGCTAGAACAAATAATTTTTATCACCCTAAAGGTGAGGCTGGTTTTGAACCCCAGCCTGGTGATGTGGCAATTTATAAAGAGGGTTTAATGCCTTACCCTAGCCACGTAAATATAGTTACTGAGTATGACGGGGCGGGTAATTTTACTACTATTGGTGGTAATGAAAGTAATCAGGTTAAACAATCTACCCAAAGTGTGAATGCGAGATATTTAACTGGATTTATGAGGGTTGAGTAATGAATAATCTACTAAAAAACAAATATTTTATTATAGTGATTATTATTGTTATAACTTTTATAGTTTTTGCTATTGCTTTATTGTACTCAAATAATAAGTCAAATAATATATTTAAACTAGAAAGTACTAACCCAAATACGAATAACTTAGTTCCAACATCTACTAATAAAATGATATTAACTTTCAATGAAGAAATAGATTCAAAAAGCGTAACTTTGGGTGATATCAATACTGAAAAAGACCTTGTTAGAAGTATTACTATTAATAACAAAGATTTAGTTATTAATTTTAATACACTAAAAAATAATTATTTATATATAATTACAATTAAAAAAATATCATCAGTAAAAGGCGAGCAGTTAAAAGATACTAAGATACAATTTAAAACAAGGTATATACCATATTCAAATCTAACAGAAGATCAGAAAAAACAACAACTCGAAGATACCGACCCGACCCCAACTAATAAAACAATATCTAACTTCTTACCTTATAGTACAGATAATTATGTTATAAAAAGTGGCAAAATAATTGATAGTAATGGTAAAACTAATACAATTGTTGTGGTGAAAAATCTGTTCTATATGGGATTAACACCCCCATATCCAGACAATGAAATTAAGGCCACAGCAAAAACCGTAACTGACTTTCTAAATGGTACTGGTATAGATAGAAATACTTACTTATTAACTGCCGACAACCCTACTCTAGCGAAATATATAAACAGTAATAAAATACCTAGTAATTCCAAAATATTCCTAGACGACTACGGCGGCGACGGAGTTCCTTTAGATAAATAGTATCTAACTTTGCTTAATAGTAATCTTTTTTATTAATTCTTGGTTAATACTATTTAGATATACATTTAGATTATTTAATAACTCTTGTTGATGTAAGTTAATTTCACTAGCCGCCGAAGAGTTATTTACTACTAATACTAGCTTATTATTGCGTGGTAACTTAACACTTACTTCTACACTAGTAACATCTAAAACAATTCGTTTAATTTCTTTAAGAATATTTTCTTCTTTAAAATATTTTGCGGTAGAAATTGATTTTTTAATTTGTTCTAAACTCATAATGGCAACTCTATATGTTGAAAATCTAAAGCTAAATTACTAGGTAAGTGGGTAGTGGTAATAAAAGTTTGTTGTTTATTGATATTATTAAGTAAGAATTTTTGTCGCCTGTCGTCTAGTTCACTAAGAACATCATCTAAGAGTAGAGTAGGGCGCTTAGAAATTGATTTTTCAATGTAGTCTAACTCAGAGAGCTTACAAGACAATACTAAACTCCTAAGCTCTCCTCGTGAAGCAGAATCAGCTAAATTAAAACTATCCATAACAATATTAAAATCTTCTTTGTGTGGCCCTACCGTAGAAAACCCACTCGCTATATCTGTATTAAGAGCCAATTCTATATTACTAAGTAGTTCTTGTGGAGATTTAGCACAGCTTAAGAAATTAGTATCTATTTTTTTATTATCACCACTAATAGATTGGTAGTAATTATTAATACTATTTTTAATGTTTTTAATAAACTCAGATCTTTTTTTTGATAAATAATAACCTGGTTCAATTATTTGAATATTTAAAACAAATAGTTGATCATACAGATTTCTTATAGTCTCTTTCTTAGATCTTCTGAGTAAGCTATTACGGTGATGTAGTATTTTTTTGTAACTACTTAAGTTTTGCAAGTATAGATTATCTACTTGTGAAAGTATTTTATCTAGGTAATTTCGCCTTAAACTTGGTAGGCCAGTAAGTAAATATATATCGTTTGGCTCAAAAAGAGTAACTGGATTACGACCTACTAAGCTATATAATGGCTTTGGTGAATTTTTGATTTTTAAAGATTTAGAACGACTTTGTGGGGTTTGGGTGAATCTAAGATGAATAGGAATATTATCATCTACTCGGTCTATAGTGAAAAAATCTTTATCATGCTGTATAAGTTTGTTATCGCTCACCTTAAATGATTTAGTGAGTGAACTAATATATATAGATTCTAATATATTGGTTTTACCAGACGCATTAGGGCCAGTAATTGTAATTAAATTAGAGTTTATATCTAAATCTAATTTAGAGTGATTTCTAAATTGTCTTAAGCTAAGATGAGTAATCATCTTAATTACTTCCCCTTAACTCCTTAGAGGCATAATAATATGAAAGTTATTGGGGGATTTTTTATTTCCGCCAGAAACTATACAGGGATCAAGCTTATTATTTAGCGAAATATTAATAGTTTTTTCTGTAATAACCGACAAAGTATCAATTAAATATCGAGCGTTTAAATTTATCTCTTGGTCTGATCCAGTTTTTTTAATTGGAATTTTAGATTCATTGGTTCCAATTTGAGATCCTTGTGATTGGATAATGAGATTATCTTTTAATACCGAAAGGGTGATAGTGTGAGCATTCTCTCTAGAGAAAAGACTAGCAATCTTTAGGCCACTTAATAACTCTTCTTTATCTATCACGATAGATGTTGTTGAGCTTTTTGGTATTATTTTAGAATAATCTGGGTAGTTACCATCTATTAATTGAGAGGTGAGAGTAAAGTTTTTTGTAGAAAAAACTATCTCGGTTTTTGTAACCCCAACTTCTATATCTTTAACTTCTTCGGCTTTAATTATTCGAATAAGTTCTTGAATAGTTCTGTATGGAATAATAATCTCAAGATTATTAATCTTAAGATCTTTAATACTATATTGAGCCAATCTATAACTATCGGTTGCAGCAAATGTTATAACTAAATCTTTAACTTTACAAAATACACCAGTTAAAACTGGTCGTGATTCATCTAAACTTACTGAAGATAATACATACTCTAGACCTTTTACAAAATCTTCGGTTGTAATACTAAATTGTTGTAAGGTTTTAACGTTGGGTATTTTTGGAAACTCAGTTGATGAGATACCATTTATCACTGAGTTTAGTTGATTAGTATGTATTTCTAGATTATCTTTTTCTTTAACTAGTTGTATTTTGTCGTTTGGTAAGGTATGAATAAGATCACTTAAAAGCCTTGCTGGTACACTAAGGCTACCGGTTTTTTCTACTTTGGCACCAATTTTATATGAAATTGCCAACTCTAGATTAGTAGCCTGAAGTTCTAAACGACCATCATTAGTTTGTAATAGTATATTACTTAGTACTGGAAGACTACTATTGGTCTGAATAATCCTACTAGTTATGTTAAGGGCTTTATTTAGATTGTTTTGTAATACTGAGAGTTTCATATGTTTTCTATCTTATCATATTTATATACATTCCTTAGTAGTAATAGTAATAAGCTATGTGGATACAGTGAATAACTAACATTTTTACTTATAAATAAGCTAAATATTTAGTATATACTATGTGTATAGTGGTGTGAGTGGGCCGGGTATAAACTCTGTATAACAACTACTTCTCCACCACCACTATACTTAGTTAGTAATAAGCTGTGTAGATACTGTGTATATTTATACACTCTATACACATAGTTTTCACAAGTTATACACATACTTATCCACACAACTAATTCTACCTAGTAGATTCAATAAATTCATTTAACTCACCTAACTCTTTTTTAAATTCAACATCACTACTTAATAATTTCTCTATTTTTTTAGAACCATGCATTATAGTAGTGTGATCTTTACCACCTAATTGAGTGGCTATTCTTGGATAACTTAAATTAAGCTTACTTCGTAATAAATACATAACTACTTGGCGCGGCAAGACTATTTCTTTGTCGCGCTTAACACCCATAATGTCAGATGTGTTGAGGTTGTAAAAACGAGCTGTTTTATCTATTACATTAGTAGCACTAAGTTGAGGTTTTTTATTTGATATTTCACCAAATACTTCTTTTGCAACATTTATAGTAATATTAACCTGATTAGCCTTACAGTGGACTATTATTTTAGTAAGTGCACCCTCTAACTCACGAATATTTTTTTCTACAGATTGAGCAATGTATTCTGCTACTTGATCATCTAGTTTTATATCTTGGCGGGCAGCTTTATTTAAGACGATTGCAATTCTAGTTTCTAAGTCTGGTGGGTTGATATCTGCAACCATACCCCACTCAAAACGAGACCGCAAACGCTCTTCTAGTGTGGGTATTTCTTTTGGTGGTCTATCTGAGCATAATACAATTTGTTTAGAATTTTGATGAAGGGCATTAAAGGTGTGAAAAAATTCTTCTTGAGTCTTTTCTTTACCCGCTATAAATTGCATATCATCTACAAATAATAGGTCGACTTCTCGATATTTATTACTAAATTCTTCACCTCGCCTAACAGCATTTACATACTCATTAGTAAATGTTTCACTAGTAATGTAGTGTGCGGTAATATCTGGTTGTAATTTAGCTATCTCATTACGAATCGCCCACATTAGGTGAGTCTTACCTACTCCAGCTGGGCCATATAAAAATAAAGGGTTGTAAGCAACGCCTGGTTTTTCAACCACTAGTTGGGCGGCTGAGAATGCTAAGCGATTACTTGATCCAACAATAAAAGTCTCAAAAGTATAACCAGCCTGTATACCAGTTTGTACTGGTTGAGTAGGGGTGGCGGGTTTACTAATCTGTGTGTCTTTATTATTTTCACTACTTTTTTTATCTTCTAGATTGGTATTAAAAATAGTATTGGCGTACTTATCTTTTTTATTACTATTCTTTTGACTAACAGAGAATTTTAACTGGGTAATTTGTGGGTTTACCTGAGATATTACTTCTAATAAATTGGTGTAAAACTTATTTTCAACATAGTTTTTAGCCATAAAATTAGGAGCATGTATAGTAGCAACCGGAGGTTTTACACCACCTAGTTCAAGTGTTTTTATCCAGGTATTATAATTAGCTGGAGAAACACTTAATTCTAACTGTCCCAGAGCTGTTTGCCACAACTCTATGTATTTATCATCCACTTCAATTTCTCACCCTTTATATTAATTACTATATTACTAATTTCAAAAGTTTTCCACAACCGAACACCAACCAAAAATAGTAGCTATCTGGTTTGGTTGTGGATAAATAAAGTGGATATCTTGACTTAAACTAGTAATAACTGTAATATATTGAGTTATGAGTAAACAAACCTACCAGCCCAAAAAACGCCGTAGAGCTCGAGTTCATGGCTTCATATCTAGAATGTCAACCAAGGCTGGCCGAAACATATTAAAACGCCGTCGCCTAAAAGGCCGTGCTCGAGTAGCGGGGTAGTTTTTTAATGATTGCTCGTGGCTTTCGCTTGCGTAAAGCTACTGATTTTTCAAAAACATACAAGTTTGGTTATAGCTACAACAATAGTAGTCTATATATTAAAGCACTACCTAGTAAATCACCCGTTAGTAGATTTGCTGTAGTAGTACCTAAAAAAGTCTCTAAAAAAGCTGTAGAACGAAATAGGTCGAGGCGCAGAATTTATGAAATAATTCGTCTTAATCTTATACGTATTCATCCTGGATATACTATAATAATTACAGTTAAGACTAATTTAGAATACCTAAGCCCTCAACAACTAGAGACTATATTACTAGATGGTTTTAAAAGTTTGAAAATATTAGGTAAAAGTAAAGAGAGTAAATAATAATGAAAAAAATCCTTATTACATCAATTACGGCTTACCAAAAAACTCTCTCACCAGATCATGGTTTGTTAAAGGCGAGATACCCATATGGATATTGTCGGCACTATCCTAGCTGTAGTGAATATACAAAGCTTGCTATCAAACACAATGGATCTTTAAAAGGTATTTGGCTAGGTACTAAAAGAATTGTTAAATGTAATCCATTAGTAGAGCCAAGTGTTGATATGAGTTTTAAAACCAATAAAAAACAAGGAAGTATATAATGATTCAGATTCTAACCACAATTTTTGTCCAGCCACTTATGAACTTATTGTTCTTAATATACGGCCTTATACCCGGACACGATTTTGGGTTAAGTGTAATTCTTTTAACAATTATTATTCGTTCAGCTCTTTGGCCACTTACCGCCAAACAACTTCATAGCCAGAAAAAAATGCAGGCCTTAGCACCAGATATTGCTAAACTCAAAAAACAAGCCGGTGGTGACAAGCAAAAAGAGTCGCAACTACTTATGGAGCTATATAAAGAAAAAGAAATTAGCCCATTTTCAGCTTGTCTACCCGCTCTATTACAATTTCCTTTCTTAATTGCCTTATATTTTGTATTTCAAAAAAGCACTCACGATCCCGCTGCGATTGCTGGTTTCTTATATGCACCAATAAAGAACCTACCATATATACAAAGTATTATTCAAAATCCATCTAGCTTTAACCCAAGCCTATTTGGAATAGTAAATATGGCAGCACCAAGTGTTGTGCTTGCCCTACTTGCCGGTATCACCCAATATATTCAAGTAAAAATGATTGCCCCAAAAAAGACCGATACCAAAGATTCTCAAGCTCAAGCAACAGCTATGATGAATTATATATTTCCATTTATTACTACCTTTATTGCCTGGAAACTACCTGCAGCACTACCTCTTTACTGGACAGTTACAAACGTCATGACAATAGGCCAGCAATATATAATAATGCGCGGTGAAGTAGAAGAGATGGAAGAAGTAAAAATTGTCTCTAAAGGAATATCGGAACCTAAAAAAAATACTAAAAAGAAGGCTAAAAAATGACAGATCTTAGTAATTCCAAAATACTCCTAGAAGAATTACTAGAAAAACTTGGTGTTAGTGCAATTTGCCAGGCCGACCTAGACAATAATATGTTAGAGGTAACTACAGAAGACCACGCTCTAATAATAGGTAAACGTGGTGAGAACTTACGGGCTTTACAGTATATATTTAATACTTTAAGACGGCGCAAATTCCCAGATAGTGATTTTGTTGCTATAGATGTGGCTGGTTACAAAAAAGAACGTATAGAGAAGGTAAAAAGAATTGCCGAAGAAGCCGCTGCCGAAGTGTTGGCTTATGGGCAACCCAAAACACTACCTGCTATGAATGCTTTTGAGAGACGTCAAGCCCACATGGTACTAGCCAACACAAACGATCTAATAACAGAGAGCACTGGTGAAGATCCAAACCGCTGTATAGTGATTAAAAAAGCATAAACATTTTTTTATATTAATATGAATAAAGTATCTAACAACACTACTATTGTTGCAGCGGCTACTGCTAATTTACCTGCCGCAATTAGTATAGTGCGTTTATCCGGTCCACAAGCACTTAATATAGCTAAAAAGGTTTGGCAAGCATCCACTAAAACCAACTTAAAACCCCGAGAACTTACCCTGGGCTGGATAGTAGAACACCGAAATAAACTAGACCAAGCACTACTAGTGTATATGCCGGCACCCAACTCATACACTGGTGAGGATGTGGTAGAATTACATTCACACGGATCACCAGTAATTACCCAAAAAACTATAGATTTATTACTTAATAGTGGAGCGGTTTTGGCAGAACCTGGTGAGTTTACTAAGCGTGCATTTTTAGCAGGCAAATTAGATCTTACTCAGGCCGAGGCAGTTGGAGAGCTTATATCTAGTGGTAACGAACAAATGATGAGGCTAGCAAGTAAACAACTTGCTGGCGGGCTCACCAAAGATATTCAAACTATTAAAAAATCACTACTCAATTTAGCAGCTCATACAAGTGCTAGCTTAGATTTCTCAGAAGAAGATATTAGCCCTCACTCAATTCAACAAGACCAACAAATTATTACCAAGCTTGTTGATGAAGTTAATAAAATACTAGAAGGTAGTGCAAAACTAGCTATTGTACGTGACGGTTTCTCAGTAGCATTGGTTGGCTTACCCAATGCCGGCAAATCAACCCTACTTAACGCCCTACTGGGCTATAGCAGATCTATTGTAACTAATACAGCCGGTACTACCAGAGACACTATTACCGAGAGTATAAATATTAACGGTATTACCTGCCAACTCACCGATACCGCCGGCTTAAGAAACTCGGGTAATAATATAGAATCAATTGGTATTGAAAGAACTTTGCAAGAGATAAAAAATAGCGACTTTGTACTTATATTGATTGAGCCAGGTAAAATAGAAGCAACAATTAAGTATCTAGATAAAAATAAGCTTATAGATCAAATTAGCCCTAAAAACAGCTTAGTGTTGTTTACTAAATCAGATATAGAGTTAACAACAAGTAAAATAAAAGTAAATAGGTTAAGTATGTTGCCAACTATTAATATATCGGCAGAAAAACAAATTGGCTTAGATGATATCAAAGCCCATATATATAAGTTGGCTATAAAAAGCACTACAAACGAGAGCTTGCGCATACTTACTAAGCGCCAAATTGTGCTTATAGAAGAACTTAAAAACCAACTTGATCAAATTATAAAACTACTCAAAAATAATACCCCGGCCGATATTTTGTTGGTAGATTACCAAAATGCCATATCTACCTGTAACAAACTAACCGGTGAAAATGTCACCCAAGAGATTATCGATCATGTTTTTGCCAACTTTTGTATTGGTAAGTAGCTAATTAATTTACTACCAAAGGAAAATCTAAAGAGGATTTGTAGTAAGTGGTGGTGGTGTCGGTTTTTACTATATTACCAGCTAAATCTAGTACATCTCTATAAAAAACAGTTTGAGAAGGCTGGGTGTGATCTTGACTACCACTCAAAAAGAATGGTCCTCTTATAACACCAGACTTTGTTTTGGTTCCGTAGAATTTAAATCTCAAGGTAGTTCCAGATAGAACGGTTTGAATAAGTATGTGGTGGCCAGTATCATTTTTAAATTGCATATCTGGGTATGGTAGGTAGATAGTTGCGTCTACACCAGGTACACCAAATGGCTCAGTGTAATAACTAACGGCAAAGGCATGGTTGGTACGTGCTAGTATTGGTAGGCCGGCGAGTAGTGCCGCTCTATAGGCCGTACTAGAAACCTGACACAAACCACCACCATATTGTTTTTCTTCTTTGTTTTCGAGTATTACTATTCCCTCGGCATAACCAGTAGCAGCACTTACTTCTCCTAAGTATTTATTAAAAGAGAATACCTCACCGGGTTTTATAAGTACTCCATTAAATCGACTTGTTCCCACTCTAATATTTTGTATTCTATTGGCCGATGAGCCAGGAAAATACGAAACTCCTTCAGAAATAAGCTCTTTAATACCTAGTTTCTCAATATTATCATCGCTCACATCGGCTTTTTTTGTAGCTACCACTAATGGAACGCCTTGAGGGGTGCTTGAGCTAAGTTGCTTCATTACTTCGTCGGTTGATTTTTCAACGTCTAGAGTCTTACCATCACGACTTTGTTTAAAAACGGTCGCTCGTTCACCGCTAATTGTGAGGGTTGCATCTATGGGTTCGACATTTATTTCACCGGCCAGAGAAGCAACAAATCCTGCTACAGCCTTTTTGTCATAAAAAACAAGGTTGTTATTTGTGTTTTTTTGCAAAGTATAATATTTGCTGTAAATATCTTTTTGAATTGGTTGATTCGAGCTAGGTAGTGCTAGCCACCCAACAATGGTATTTATATCAACTGTCCAATTTTTGTCACCATAACTAAGAGTTAGTGGTTGTTTGGCAAAAGGAGCAATAATACTTTTTTGGTTATTAAGCGCCTGAGAACTAAGTTGTGGCTCAGCACTAATTAAAGGTAGTACAAATAGCTTTTTTTGGAGTTGCCCATAGTGATTGGTGATGGCTTGAGGCGCATGTGCAAAGTCTACCCGTCGTCCTTTAATACTTTCTTGGGTTTGTATTTCACTATTCTCAAAACTAAATCTAGCGTTTTCGACTGGTTTAGACACCCTTGAGTTGATATCCACCAAAACGTCACTAAGTTTTTGTGTATCGTAACTTACACTAGTAATATCTTTGTATTGACCTATTAAACCAATAAATTGAGCTGCCATTCTATCTATCATCCACCCCTCGCGACCCACCTGAATTGCTTGTGATACAGCATCGGTATTGTTATACACTACACCCATCTGTTCGGCGCTGATAGTAGATTTCTCCTGAGGTAGTATTACCTCTATTGGTTTTGTTGAGTAACTCGTAGTTTGGGTATTTAACTCTTGCAGGGCTTCAGATGTAGTTAACCCACCTAAGTATACTCCGTTAGCAGTTACGCCAGGGTAAATTCGGCCAAAGTAGGCAACTCGCAAAATTGCCAAAATAATAAATAAAAGCAACCCTATACCAATTAGAGCAGCTAAGATTTTCTTACCCCTCGATAGACTTGTGAGTCTTTGCATTAATTTCCCTTTAATTTAAACGTGTGTAACAGATATAATTTCAAGATCAATTATATACTCTATAGCTATTTTAACCAAGCGTAAGAGTAAAATATTTAAGCAAATTCACAGAAATTAGATGCTATAATTACTTCTATGAAGCGACTCTTAGTTACAGGTGGAGCAGGTTTTATAGGTGCAAATTTTGTACACCTCACCCTTGCCGAATATCCAGAATACATAGTTACTGTACTAGACTCGCTTAGCTATGCGGGTAATATTGATAACCTAAAAGATATCGAAAACAAGCTAGAGTTTATAAAAGGTGATATTACCGACTCCGAATTAGTAGACGATTTGGTGGCAAAGAATGATATAGTGGTGCATTTTGCGGCCGAGAGTCACAACGACAACTCACTTATTAGCCCTTGGCCATTTGTTAATAGTAATATTATTGGCACCTACACCATATTGGAGGCGGTGCGCAAACACTCCAAGCGTTTGCACCACATTAGCACCGATGAAGTTTATGGTGATCTAGAGCTTAATGATCCCAACAGATTCACTGAGAACACTCCTTATAACCCGTCTAGCCCATACTCTAGCACCAAGGCGGGATCTGATTTGCTTGTAAGAGCTTGGGTGCGATCTTTTGGCCTGCAAGCCACTATCAGTAATTGTAGTAACAACTATGGCCCCTACCAACACATAGAAAAATTCATTCCGCGCCAAATTACCAATATTTTGAGTGGCATTAAACCCAAACTTTATGGTACTGGCGAGCAGGTGCGCGACTGGATACATGTAGACGATCACAACTGTGCAGTACACACAATTTTAAAAAAAGGTAAAATTGGCGAGATATACCTTATTGGTGCTGATGGCGAGAAGAGCAATAAAGAAGTTGTTGAGATTATTTTAGAAGTAATGGGTAAGCCAACTGATTGGTACGACCATGTGAAAGACCGCTCTGGCCATGATATGCGATATGGTATAGACTCTACAAAACTACGCAAAGAGCTAGGCTGGAAGCCAAAGTTTACTAATTTTAACGATGGCTTAAAGCAGACTATTGATTGGTATAAAAATAATAAGTCTGTTTGGGAGCCACAAAAAAAGACAGTAGAGGCCAAATATAAGAAGTCTGGGCAATGAAAATACTTGATTTTTTGCTGCAATTGGGTAGAATAACCCTTGCACC
>CAYZYH010000013.1:0-25988 GCA_964481235.1 uncultured Candidatus Saccharibacteria bacterium | reverse complement strand
AAAAATATTTGGTGTACCGGTTTTTTGTCGGTTTAGAAAAACCTCCTAAATTAAGCAGTGCAGCAACAAATTAATAGGAGAAAATGGGAAACATGCAAAAAGCCCCCGCGAATAAGCGTATTTTTTTACACCAAAACAAAGAACTACTCGAACTTCCTAACTTAATAAAAATTCAAACTGACGCCTACGATTGGTTTGTAGATGAAGGTCTTAAAGAACTGTTCGCTGAACTTTCCCCAATAGAGGACTTTACGGGCAAAAAATACGCTCTTAGTTTTAAAGACTATCACTTTGAAAAACCAAAATTCACCAAAGCACAAACAAAAGACAAAAACATTAGCTACGAAGCATCGCTCAAGGTTAATGCAGAACTAGTAAATAAAGAAACCGGCGAAATTAAAACCCAGGAAATATTCATGGGTGATTATCCTATTATGACCGATCGCGGCACCTTTATTATTAATGGTGTAGAACGAGTAGTGGTCAGTCAGTTGGTACGCTCTCCGGGCGTATTTTTTACGCGCGACAATAATGCTAGTTATTTTGGCGCCAAGATTATACCAAATCGTGGGGCATGGTTAGAGATAGAGACTGGTCAAAATGGCGTAATGAGCGTGAAGATCGATAGAAAACGTAAGATTGCTGTAACTGCACTTTTACGAGCGTTTGGATACGGAAGCGACAAAGAACTCAAAGAACTGTTCGCCGACGTGGATACGGGCGAGGTTAAGTTTATAGACGAAACAATAGCCAAGGACCCAAGCAGTACAACAGCTGAAGCCTTGATGGAAGTTTACAGACGTATTCGACCAGGTGATCTAGCTACTGTAGAAAACTCCAAAAGTTTAATAGATGGAATGTTTTTTGACTATAAACGATATGATTTTTCAAAAGTCGGAAGATATAAAGTTAATAAACGCCTTGGATTAGATGTTAAAAATACTCCAGAAAATAGAATTTTAAGACGTGAAGATTTTGTAGCAATTGTAAAAGAAGTTATTCGAATGAGTAATGAAAATGCATCTACTGAGGATATCGACCACCTTGGTAACCGCAGACTCAAAATGGTTGGCGAACTTATACAGTCGAGATTTAGAGTAGGTATTTTGCGAATGGAGCGTATAGTTAAAGATCGCATGAGTCTTGCTGACCCCGACACCATTCAGCCAGCCCAGCTTGTAAATGTTAGACCAATAGTAGCAAGTGTTAAGGAATTTTTTGCTTCACACCAACTTAGTCAGTTTATGGATCAAATCAATCCACTCGCAGAGATCGTACACAAAAGACGACTCAACGCTATGGGACCTGGTGGACTGAACCGAGAACGCGCTGGTTTTGAAGTACGTGATGTCCATCGTACTCACTATGGTCGAATTTGCCCTATCGAAACTCCAGAAGGACCAAACATTGGTTTAGTGAGTACGCTTGCAACTTATGCACAAGTAAACGAGTATGGGTTTTTAGAAAGCCCTTATTTAAAAGTTATTAACTCAGTTACTACGGAAAAATCTGTGGGTGAAATAGCTAGAACCCAAGTAAAAGACGAAAAAGGTAAAGTAATTGTTAGGTCGGGTGATAAAATTACGGCTACAACAGCTAAACAACTAAAATCAGCAGGCGTTGAAGCTGTACCTGTGAAGGCTCGCGTAACATCTACTGTAATCTATCTTGATGCAAGCGATGAAGAAAAGGCTGTAATTGCTCAAGCTAATACCCCTACAGACAAAGAGGGATACTTTGTAGAAAAGCGTATAGCAGTTAGAGGAATAGGTGGTGAAGCCGATGAAGAAGATGCCGATAATGTCGAATATATGGATGTTACTAGCAAGCAGACTGTAGGGGTGTCGGCTAGCCTGATTCCTTTCTTGGAAAGTGATGATGCAAAACGGGCTTTGATGGGTGCAAATATGCAACGTCAAGCAGTGGCTCTGGTACGTCCAGACTCACCCGTAGTTGGTACAGGCATTGAAGGTACTGTTGCTGTAGACTCTGGGCAGGTTATTCTAGCCGAAGCCGATGGTCAGGTAGTTTCTTCTACCGCTGAAGCTGTTAGTGTGAAATACAACAAGCTCGGACTAAAAACTTACGAGCTATCAAACTTTGTGAGATCTAACCAAGGTAGTTGTATCCACCAGAAAGCCGTAGCATCATCTGGTCAAAAAGTTAAAAAAGGTGATGTATTAGCAGATGGAATGAGCACGCAGTCGGGTGAATTAGCTTTAGGACAAAATGTTCTTGTAGCCTTTATGCCCTTTGAAGGATTGAACTTTGAAGATGCAATTATTGTTTCTCAAAGCTTAGTACAAGATGACAGATATACTAGTATACATATAGAAACTCATCAGATAGACGTACGTGATACCAAACTTGGCCCGGAAGTTGTAACACGTGATATACCTAATGTTTCCGAAGAAAGCTTAAAAGATCTTGATGAAGAAGGAATTGTAAGAATTGGGGCTGAGGTGGGAGCTGGAGACATTTTGGTGGGTAAAATTACCCCTAAAGGGGAAACCGAGTTATCTAGTGAAGAACGTTTATTACGCGCTATATTTGGTGAAAAAGCTCGCGATGTAAAAGACACTAGTTTAAGAATGCCTAACGGAGCCTCAGGTAAGGTTGTAGATGTAAAAATACTATCACGCGAAAATGAAGATGATTTACCAGCCGGCGTATCTCTTCAGATATATGTTGCTGTTGCAGAACTACGCAAGATACAAGTAGGCGACAAGATGGCTGGACGACATGGCGACAAAGGGGTTATTTCTAAAATAATGCCAGTAGAAGATATGCCGCATCTTGAAGATGGTACCCCGGTAGATATTATCTTAAACACCCTGGGTGTTGGCTCTAGAATGAACTTAGGTCAGATCCTTGAAACCCACCTAGGTTGGGCTGCTAGTGCAATTGGCTATAAGATTGCTAGCCCGGTATTTGATGGTGTTAAGATAGACGAAATTAAGGCCGAACTAAAAAAAGCTGGATTGCCAGAGGACGGTAAAGCCCAGCTTTACTCAGGATATACTGGCGAACCCTATGCTAACCGCACTACAGTTGGTATAAAATACATGTTAAAACTTCAACATATGGTAGATGACAAGATTCACGCGCGGTCTACCGGACCATACGCAATGGTTACTCAGCAGCCACTTGGTGGTAAGGCCCAAATGGGTGGACAACGGTTTGGGGAAATGGAAGTTTGGGCTCTTGAAGCCTATGGGGCATCTAATACCCTACAAGAGATTCTAACCATTAAATCTGACGATGTTATTGGTCGATCAAAAGCTTATGAATCTATCATAAAGGGCGAAGATATAAAGGGTCCTCGCGTGCCAGAATCATTCAATGTATTGGTTAAAGAGCTACAAAGCCTTACTTTGGTTGTAGACCTAGAAAGAAGTGCTCAGTCTATCTCGATAGATGCAGAATCACTGATATCAAGCGCTACAGAAGAAGAAGCGGTAGACCTTGGTAACGACGAACTTCTGTCTGGGCAAACACCCGTGGAAAATGAAGCTGTAGTTGATTTAGTTGATTCAAAGTCGGAAGATGACTTTGCAACTTTGGCTGAGGCAGAACTAAAAAATGAAATAGAATCGGAAGAGGTATAGAGATGAATAACGAAAATATGACACACGAACCCCAGATAATCGACTTTGATGCTATCAAGCTATCTGTAGCGAGTCCTGAACACATACTAGATTGGTCACATGGTGAAGTTACAAAACCTGAAACTATTAATTATCGAACACAAAAACCCGAAAAAGATGGATTGTTTTGTGAGAAGATTTTTGGACCAACCAAAGACTGGCAATGTTACTGTGGTAAATACAAAGGTATTCGCTACAAAGGTATAGAATGCGATAAATGTGGTGTATTAGTGACTCGTAGTATTGTCAGACGAGAACGTATGGCACATATTGCCCTTTCGGTTCCGGTTGCTCACATATGGTTTCTAAGAGGCACTCCTAGTCCTATCAGTCTTGTTCTAAACGTGGGCATCAGAGACCTAGAACGAGTAGTTTATTTTGCTAATTTTATAGTAACCGAAGTAGATGAAGATGCAAAAGCTGCAGCCTTGAAAGATCTAAAGAGTGATTTTGAAGCCAAACATAAAGATATTTTGAAAAAATATAACCTTAAAGGCTCTAAGGCAGACATAATACCCGACGAAGCCGCTCAAGAGATTGAAGAGCTAGATGCAAACTACTCAAGCGCAAAGACAGATCTTACCAACCTAGCTCCACACCAACTTTTGCCAGAAAGCCGTTACCGTGAGCTAAACATGAAATTTGGACAGGTTTTTAGGGCAGGTATTGGCGCTGAAGCATTACAACAATTACTAGAGAATATTGATTTGGCTGAACTCGCTAAGAAATTGCGCGTAGAAGCCGATGAATCAGTTGGTCAGAAGAAGAAAAAAGCTCTTAAAAGACTTAAGCTTATTGAAGGTATGGTACAATCTGGTATCAAAGCCGATTGGATGATAACCACCAATCTACCTGTTATACCGCCAGACTTGCGACCAATGGTTCAACTTGACGGTGGGCGTTTTGCTGCCTCTGATTTGAACGATTTGTATCGTCGAGTAATTAACCGTAACAACCGGCTTAAGAAACTTTTTGCTTTAGAAGCTCCAGAAGTAATTTGTAGAAACGAAAAACGAATGCTTCAAGAAGCTGTCGATGCGCTGATAGATAATAATGCTCGTCGTGATAGAGCGGTCTCTGCTGCTGGTAGCCGTAAAAAACTCAAAAGCCTAACTGATCTACTAAAAGGTAAACAGGGTAGATTTCGTCAAAACCTACTCGGTAAACGTGTAGACTATTCCGGTCGATCAGTAATTGTTATTGGACCTCACTTAAAACTTGATCAATGTGGATTGCCAAAGATGATGGCCCTAGAGTTGTTTAAGCCATTTGTAATAGGCAGGCTGATAGAAAAAGGTATTGCTCATAATGTAAAATCAACTACACGTATGATTGAGCGAGCTCGTAGCGAAGTTTGGGATACTCTAGATGAGGTTATTGCCGACAAATACGTACTGCTTAATAGAGCACCCACCCTCCACAGACTAGGTATACAAGCTTTTAAACCGATCCTTATAGAGGGTAAAGCTATTCAATTACACCCAATGGTATGTACTGCTTTTAATGCCGACTTTGATGGTGATCAAATGGCCGTACACGTACCCCTATCTGAAGCTGCTCAAAAAGAAGCAAGAGAAATAATGTTGTCTAAGCACAACTTACTAAAACCGTCTAGTGGTGAGCCCGTAGTGAAGCCCAGTCAGGACGTTGTATTGGGTTGTTTCTTCTTGACAGGTACCAAACCAGGTTTAAACGGTGAAGGTAAAGTATTTAGCGATACCGCTGAAGCGATTATGGCTTATCAAGAGGGACATGTAGATCTACGTGCCATGGTAAAGGTAAGAGTTAAGGGTAAACTTGAGGATACTACAGTAGGTAGAGTGTTATTCAACGAGATCTTGCCAGAAAATATGAGCTATGTAAATGATACCTTAGTAAAATCTAGCCTACAGAAGATTATGGCTGAAGTATTTACAGAGCACGGTCAAGAAGCCACGGCTAATTTAGTAGACGATATCAAAGACCTTGGCTTTAAGTATGCGACCGAATCTGGCATATCAATTGGCATGGACGATTTAGTGGTGCCAGAAGATCGAAATCGACTAATTCAAGAAGGTGAATCTAAGGTTTTAGAGTATGTTGGACAATATCAACAAGGTCTTATTACCAATAATGAACGATATGCACGTACCGTAGAAACTTGGAAAAAAGTTGGTGAAGACATTGAAGCTCTACTTGGTGAAACTTTGTCAAACTCAAGCTCTACCTTACAGGACGATTTAGAATCTGGTTCTCGTGCTAGTTTGGGACAAATAAACAAGATGAGCGGTATGCTTGGCTTAATGCTTAGTCCTGCTGGGAGAGTTATTGAACTACCAGTTAGATCAAATTACAAAGATGGTCTAGGCGTACTTGAGTACTTTATATCTACCCACGGTGCTCGCAAAGGTTTAACCGATACCGCGCTTCGTACTTCGGAATCTGGATATCTTACCAGACGCCTTGTAGATGTTGCTCAAGATATCGTTATATCTGAAAACGATTGTGGTGACAAAGAAGGTTATGTAATGAGTCGAGCAGAAGCAATTGCAACTGGAGAAGAAGGTTTATCAGCCTGGATAGTCGGTAGAACTTCTATGGAGAAAGTAATCGATCCAAATACATCTGAGGTAATAGTAAAAAAAGGTCAGTTAATTTCAGATACCGCAGCTCGTCGTATTGAAGAATTAGAGCTTGAAACCATCAGAATTCGCTCAATTCTAAAATGTAGAAGTGCGTGGGGACTTTGTCAGAAGTGCTATGGTGTTGACTTGGCTAAGGGCGACCCTGTTGTACTTGGTGAAGCCGTAGGTATTATGGCTGCTCAGAGTATTGGTGAGCCAGGAACACAGTTAACCATGGATACCAAGCACCAAACTGGTATTGGCGGAGATATTACTCAGGGTCTACCTCGAGTAGAAGAAATATTCGAAGCCCGAGCTCCTAAAGGGCAAGCAATACTCTCAGAAATAGCCGGTACTGCAAAGATTACCAAAAAAGACACAAAACAAGTTATTAGTATTGTCCCTGATGACCAGAAAATAACTAGATATCCATTAAAAGATATGAAACCAAAAGTTAAGACTGGTGCACAGGTAACACGTTCTCAGGTATTAGCTATTTCTGCTGATGGTAAAAAGACTGTTAAGGCAGGTGGCATTGGCACAGTAACGGTTGAAAAGGACGAAATTGTACTGACCCATGACAGTGGTAATACTCGCCAGTATACTACTAGCGAGTACACCTTTATAGAAGTGAAAAATGGTGATCGAGTAGAAATTGGTCAGCGTTTGACCGAAGGTTCAGTGAATCTTCAAGACATGCTCAAACTTCAGGGTGAAGAATCTGTTCAAAGATATATTATCGACCAAGTTCAGGCAATCTACTTAAGTCAAGGTCAGACTATTGCTGCTAAGCATATTGAAGTGATAATAAGGCAGATGTTCTCTAGAGTTCGTATTGAGGAGCCTGCTGACACTGAGTTTATATCTGGAGATATAGTTTCTCGAGCAGCGCTTATAGAAGAAAATACTAGAGTTAAAGAAGGCAAGGGTAAACCAGCTAGCTTTGAAAATCTTCTAATGCCAATTACTAAGATATCAACAAGCTCAGACAGCTGGCTATCTGCAGCAAGTTTCCAGGAAACTACCAAAGTGCTAATATCTGCAGCCATGCGCGGCAAACAAGACAAACTACGAGGTCTTAAAGAGAATGTGATTATTGGTAGACTCATTCCAGTAGGCACAGGCTTTAGCGAAAGAGAAGATGCTTGACCAGAAGGGGTCTATCTGATAAGCTAATGAAGTTAAATTTAGTTTAAAAAGACACTATATTATGCCGACTATAAACCAACTAATTAGAAAGCCTAGAGCTAGTAAGGGTAAAAAGAACAAAGCACCAGCTTTGGCTCGTAGTTTTAATGCTCTAAAAGTACGCTCTAGCAATTTAAACTCACCCTTAAAACGTGGTGTGTGTACCAAAGTATTTACTCAAACACCCAAAAAGCCAAACTCAGCGCTTCGTAAGGTGGCTCGTGTGCGCCTTACTAACGGTATGGAAGTTACTGCTTATATTGGTGGCGAAGGGCACAATTTGCAAGAACACTCTGTAGTGCTTATCCGTGGCGGAAGGGTTAAAGACTTACCTGGTGTGCGTTATCACGTGGTGCGTGGAGCGCTAGACACTGCCGGTGTTTCAGATCGCAAACAAGGTAGAAGTAAATATGGCACTAAGCGTGAAGGCGCCAAGAAAGCTTAAGAGTTAGTTATGCCAAGAAAAGTTACAAAATCATTAAAAAGAGTAATACCACCAGATCGTGTCTACAAGAGTGTTTTGGTTTCAAAGACTATTAATAAAGTAATGAACCACGGTAAAAAACAAATTGCAGAACGATTGGTATATTCGGCCATTGAACAAGCAGCTGTAAAAACCAAGGTTGAACCGGCCGAGATACTAGAAACGGCGGTAAAAAACGTTAGTCCCAACGTTATGGTAAAAAGTAAAAGAATTGGTGGTGCAAATTATCAAGTACCCATGGAGGTAAAAGGTGATCGTAAGACTCACTATGCGCTTATATGGATACTAGACAGTGCACGTAGTAAATCAGGTAAAAGCTTCGATAAGCGATTGGCTAATGAGCTAATTAATGCTTATAACAATGAAGGTGATGCAATTAAGAAAAAACAAGACGCCCACCAGATGGCTGAAGCCAATAAGGCCTTTGCGCACTTTGCTAGATATTAAACAATTTGCACAAACAATCAAAAAACCACCGACACTGGTGGTTTTTTGATTGTAAAAAGCCCCGAATATTACTCGGAGCTTTGCATATATAGTGTATTTTAGAGAGACTGAGTCTAGCTGGACTTTAGCACCTCGATAAGCCTGTCAATCTCCTCAATATGATTTTCTCGTTCACCTTGAGGTTGTAGCTTAAATACATTATCTCTATACAGGCTTAAGTCGTTAATTAACTTTGTAGTAGAAGTTAGTAGTCTGTCAGTTTCTTTCTTAATCCGAACTCTACCTTTAATGATGTCGTATTGCTTGTTGATCCAGTTCGTAAGCATCCTAAACGGCCAACTAACCAATCGCAATACTAGCCACAGTATAAACATTATCGGGCATAGAATTGCTAGCCAAATCTTTGCGCCGGTGTGATGAATAGGTTTCGACCAGCCATACATGGTGTAGTGTGGCCAATGACAGTAGTAGTTATCGCACTCAAAATGCACACCGCCCAGTAGTAGAGCTATCATACCAACTAAAAGGTACAACTCAACTAGTTCTTTCCAGATATTCCAGGTATGGTAGCTATATCTGTTGCTAGTTGATTGCTCTCGAAGACCAGTGCTATCTCCAGAGACTATCTGATTGACATTGTCTACAAAACTACTCTTTAGTCTTCCTGCATCTCTAATAGGATCTTCATAGATATCGACACCGGCAAAAGCATTAATGCCGGTAGCTTCTTCGAACCCATCATACAAACCAACCGGAGCAACAAACTCATCTAGCGTATCAACTATCAAAGGGTTGTAGCCCGGAGTGGGTTGTTGGGTATTTATAGTGTCGGTAGTTACGTCTACCGAACTATTACTTAGAGCATCTTGTTGTGTGAATTCGTACAAATCACCTGCAAAATCTCCATAGACATTGTCTTGAATTGACAATTCCCCGGATACCATTGCCCAAAAATCGTTATTAGCTTGTGCAATTTGATTATCACTTTTCTCGTCGCCCCAAAGTCGATTATTGTTCCAGATAAGACCAGAAATAACCACTACTCCAAGAACGAATAGAATGGCAAACCAAGCCGATACACAATTTACAAAGTGATTGTAGCCACGATAGTACTGCGACTCTTTCAATTCTTTCCCCCTTACAATAGGTGCAAAACTGAAAGCTATAATATCATATTAATTATAAACTGGCAAGAATATATAAATACTAGCACTTATACACAAGAACACTTAACTAAAGAATAAATGGTATTAGTAAAATACGACTCAAATCCTGATAAATAATAGATATATTGACTAAAAAAATTTGTGGATATATCATATGTATATGGTTCATAGAATTCAAAAAGACATTCTATCAAAACTAATTACCAATCCATATTTGCGTTACAGCAAACTCAAACCTTCAGATATTGAAGGCAATCATTTTATGTACCATCTTAAATCACTCATGAATAAAGGCTTGGTAGTGAAAAATGAGGACAATCTATATCTACTAAGTTCACGAGGAAAGGTGTTTGCAGATAGCTTAAGTTTGCAAGATTACACCCCCCGTAAACAACCCAGTATTGTGACGCTTATAACTTGTCAAAACGAAAAAGGTCAATGGCTAGTCTATAGACGTAAACGTCAGCCCCTCTTTGACCAAGTAGGGTTTGTGTATGGCAAGCTTCATATGGGCGAAACTGTGTCTCAAGCTGCCCACCGAGAACTAAAAGAAAAAACCGGCCTACAATGCGAGCTCTCACACCGAGGCGACGGCTATATAACTATCTATGAAAACACCGAGATGGTAAGTCAGATAATGTTTCATTTATTTTATGGTAAAAACCCCTACGGCGAAATTAAAAAAACTCAAAAGCCTGGCGTAGCAAGCTGGGCTTGGCGAGAGGAGTTTAATCATGAGCCGTTTATGCCAAGCATGCCAGAGTTAGCCGACTTAGTAATAAACTCAAAAGAACGTTTTTTTGTAGAGCTGGTATTTAATTAAAAGCCCGATCATGCATGATCGGGCTAAGGCTAGTTGTCTGCCGAACTAGTTATGGTAGTAGTTGTATCTTGCTCACTACCATCTGGTTGAGCCTCTTGATTGTCGCCAATAGAGGCAGCGCATTCTTCTGGTGAAGCCGGCTCTGGAAGTAACTCGGTGAGTATGTTCGCCAATTCACTATCTGTTTCACCATATTGACTTTGGATCATGAGACTGACTATATAATTAGCATCTATACACTGTTCAGCAAGTTGTTGCTCAATAAGTGTCCTAAAATCTTCATCCCTGGCTAGCCTAAGAAGCTTGTTCCATTCGTTTTCTGCAAAGTTGGCACGATTAGCTCTTGATACTGCTTCGTCAGCAGCTTCTCTGCCAAAATGACGTGCTTCGTATCCTACGTACCAATGGATTCCAAATGGTAAAGCGATAGCAAAAATTACTAGTAATACAATGAATATTTTCTTATGATTCAACAAGGTGCTACTCCTTATATAGAAGTAGGTATTAAGCTACCACAATATGTTGTATGGGTCAAACAAAAAAGTACAAAAAATCTCTAAAGCATACCTTAGAGAAATGGTTTGCCGAGGCCGGAAGAAGTCAACACCCCTTTGTATTGGTACTTCTTCCGGTCCACGGCATCTGGTTCTTGTTTTTCAGAGCTAATTTCTGTAAGTGCCTCGTTGCACCTACGTTTCTATGCGCTAAATAGCAAGAACCCAGATTGTATAATAAAAAAACTCTCACTCGAGAGCATGGTCGCTATGATACAAACATTAAATTCGTTTTGATGTTGATTTTAATGTTTGTATCGATTAGCAAGAGTATTCTCGAGAATTGTCTTTGTACAGAACTACTTGGTGCGATAGCGTTAATTTTGCCACTGACGCTCTTCAATTTAACAATAGCATAAGCATTTTAACCTGTCAATAGCCATGACGGCTTGTTTTTCTAAATAAATATCTTTGATTACAAAATTTGTACTATTATATTCAACTTGTAAAAACATCGACAAATTGTTACAATAAATCAGAAATAGCCAAAATTGGCGCTTTTTTCATTTTGGAATAATTATTCTAGTAAACATTTAAAGGAGACAATTTAAAATCCCATGGCACGAGACTATAGTTTAGAAGATACCCGTAATATTGGTATTATTGCCCATATAGACGCCGGTAAAACCACTGTAACAGAAGGCGTACTTTATCGTACAGGTAAGGTGCACAAGATAGGTGAAGTACACCAAGGCGAAGCCACTATGGACTGGATGGAGCAAGAGCAAGAACGTGGTATTACCATTACTAGCGCAGCTACCACTTGTTTCTGGAATAAAAAACGCATTAATATTATTGATACCCCCGGTCACATAGACTTTACCGTAGAAGTAGAGAGATCACTTCGCGTACTCGACGGTGCCGTAACGGTTTTTGACGGAAAAATGGGCGTAGAACCACAATCCGAAACGGTTTGGCGCCAAGCAGACAAATATGGTGTACCGCGTATTTGTTTTATCAATAAGATCAACCAAACTGGCGGTGATTTTTACAAAAGTCTTGAGAGTATTCATGATCGTCTTACAAAGCGAGCCTACCCTATTCATTTGCCAATTGGTTTTGAGCAAGCCATAAACGGTGTCATAGATCTTATTGCTATGAAGTCTTATACCTACAAAGACTATACCGACAAAGAACTAATAGAAGGTGAAATACCAGAAGATCTAAAAGAAAAAGCCACAAACTACCGACAACACCTTATAGAAGCTGCTGTTGAGGCCGATGACACCATTATGGAGAAGTATCTAGAGGGTACAGAGTTGAGTGAAGATGAGATAAAAACTTGTATACGCAAAAGTGTTTTAAAAGGTGATTTTTTTATTGTATCTGGCGGTGATGGGCGAGGGGTAATAGTTGAAAAACTACTCGATATCGTTACTGAGTACCTACCTAGCCCCCTAGACGTTACACCACCCCTTGCAATTGATAGTAAAACAGGCGAAGAAAAAGTATTAGAGGTAAGTGACGAAGCACCATTTGCCGCTTTAGCTTTTAAGATTGCTACCGACCCATTTGTGGGTAAGCTAGCTTTCTTTAGAGTGTATTCGGGTACAATTAAGTCTGGTAGTTATGTTTTAAATGCTAGCACTGGTGAAAAAGAGCGAATTGGCCGTATAGTTCGTATGCACGCCAATAACCGCGAAGAAGTAAATGAAGTATATGCTGGTGAAATTGCCGCCGCCGTGGGTCTAAAAGCTACTATTACCGGACACACATTAAGCGATGTAGCCAAGCCGGTAGTATTAGAAAGCATTACCTTCCCAGAGCCAGTAATAAGTATTGCTATTGAGCCCAAAACCAAAGCCGACCAAGAAAAAATGAGCATTGCTCTTAGCCGCTTGGCTGAAGAAGACCCAACTTTTCGTGTTCACACCGACGAAGACTCTGGTCAGACTATTATTGACGGTATGGGCGAGCTGCATCTCGAGGTTATTGTTGATAGAATGAAGCGCGAGTTTAAGGTAGAAGCAAATGTTGGTCGTCCTCAGGTTGCATACCGTGAAACAATTAAAGGTACCGCTCAAGTTGAAAGTAAGTTTGTGCGTCAATCTGGTGGTCGTGGTCAGTATGGCCACGTTTATCTAGAGCTTAGTCCACTGGTTAAGACAGAAGAAGATGATAAGACCAAGATATTTGAATTTGAGAACGCTATTGTTGGTGGCGCCATACCCAAAGAATTCATTAAACCAGTTGAAGCCGGAATCATTGAGGCTATGCAAAACGGTGTACTTGCTGGTTATCCAGTAGTAGATATTCACGCCAAACTTTATGACGGTAGTTATCACGATGTAGACTCATCTGAGTTAGCCTTTAAAATTGCTGGCTCAATGGCCTTGCAAGACGGGGTAAAAAAAGCTCAACCAGTTATTCTTGAGCCTCTCATGAAGGTAGAAATTACCACCCCAGAAGATTTTATGGGCGATGTAATAGGCGATATCAACGCCAAACGTGGTCGTGTAGATAATATGGAAGATCGTTCTGGTGTAAAAATTATTCACTCATTTGTGCCACTTGCCGAGATGTTTGGTTATGCCACCAGTTTGCGATCTATGACCCAAGGACGAGCTAGTTATGCTATGGAGTTTGATCACTATGCCGAAGTACCGCACAATGTCGCCGAGGAACTTAGTACTAAGTATAGTGCCGCTCGTGAAGCTGGCGAAGCAAGTACCAGGTAGAAAAACTTAATATAATTTCCTCTTTACAAAACAGACGATATTGACTATACTATAAGCAAGCTATTTTTGAGGCGATTTTTTGATTGTCTAAAAAAATAATCTAAGTTTAAAAAATAATCATTTTCTATAAGGAGAAACAATGGCCGAATCATATAAGCGCGATAAACCACACGTAAATGTAGGAACCATGGGTCATGTAGACCATGGTAAAACTACTCTAACTGCTGCAATTACAACGGTATTATCAAAAAAACTTCCTAGCGATATTAACAAACCAGTTGACTACGCTACTATTGACAACGCTCCAGAAGAACGAGAGCGCGGAATCACTATTGCTACTTCTCACGAAGAATACGAAAGTGAAAAACGTCACTACGCTCATGTAGATATGCCTGGTCACGCTGATTACGTAAAGAACATGATTACTGGTGCAGCTCAGATTGACGGCGCAATATTGGTGGTAAGTGCTGCTGACGGCCCAATGCCCCAAACTCGCGAGCACGTACTCTTGGCCAAACAAGTAGGTGTACCAAAAATAATTGTATTTATGAACAAAATGGATCAAGCTGACCCAGAGCTGGCTGAGCTTGTAGAGGTTGAAATTCGCGAACTTCTAGAAAAATACGAATACGACAAAGACGCCCCTATTGTAAAAGGTTCTGCTCTGAAGGCTCTCGAAGGTGATGGACCCAACGAAGATGCCATTATGGAGCTTGTAAAAGCTATGGACGACTATATTCCAGAACCAAAGCGCGAGCTCGACAAACCATTCTTGATGCCAATAGAAGACGTTTTCTCTATTAAAGGTCGTGGTACAGTTGCAACCGGTCGTATTGAACAAGGTAAAGTAAATGTTAACGAAGAAGTTGAAATCGTTGGTATTAAAGATACTACAAAAACAGTCGTAACTGGCGTAGAGATGTTTAAAAAGATGCTAGACGAAGGTCAAGCAGGCGATAACGTAGGTGTATTGCTTCGCGGTATAGAGCGCGATGACATTGAACGTGGCCAAGTTCTTGCAAAACCAGGTAGTGTAAAGCCACACACCGAATTTGATGCTGAAATTTATGTACTTAAAAAAGACGAAGGTGGTCGTCACACACCATTCTTTAAGGGCTACAAACCACAGTTCTACTTCCGTACAACCGATGTTACTGGCGAAGTAGAACTACCCGAAGGAACCGAAATGGTTATGCCAGGAGACAACATTAGTATTAAAGTAAAACTTCTTGCCCCAATCGCAATGGACGAAGGTCTTAGATTTGCAATCCGTGAAGGTGGCAAGACTGTCGGTGCTGGAGTAGTAACTAAAATTACCAAATAATTCAAAGTAATAAATAAACTATGGCACCTACAACACCAGAAGCAGAAGTATCTACTAAGCAACGCATTCGCATTAAGCTAAAAGCTTACGACAACAAAGTAATAGACCAATCAACCAAACAAATTATAGACGTTGCTGTACGCACCAACGCAAATGTCGCTGGCCCTATTCCACTTCCGACCAACAAGCGCAAGTACACCGTAGTAAAGAGCCCCCACATCTATAAAACCTCTCGTGAGCAATTTGAGATGCGTACCCACAAGCGTCTTATTGATATCACCGAGCCTACTCCTAAGACGATAGACAATCTAATGAACCTTAGTTTGCCGGCTGGTGTAGATATAGAAATAAAGATGTAGAATTTAAAACTAAAAAAGCTCTGGAGACAGAGCTTTTTTAGTGCAAACAATAAAAATAAACATAAGTACTTGCAGTTAGAGGGACCAATGGTTTACAATAGCCATAAGTAAACAATTCAATAAATAAGGAGTAATCATGCCAGAAGAAAAGCAACCAGCAACTAAAACCAAATCAAGTGGTGACAACGACGTATTAATGGGCGTACTATCGTACTTAGGTATTCTATGCCTTATCCCTCTACTAGCCGCCAAAGACTCTGAATTTGCCCAGTTCCATGCAAAACAAGGCCTTACCCTCTTTGCATTAGAAATAGTGTTGTGGGTAGTCAATTTTGTACTTGGTATGATATTTATTGCTTCAGTAGGATACGGTGGTTTTGGACTGTATAGTATCATCTCGATGTTAATGTGGCTCATTTACCTTGGCGTACTTGTACTTGCTATTATCGGTATAGTTAACGCCGTAGGTAAGAAAAAAACCCCACTACCTATCATTGGTGGTATTCACTTAATTAAGTAGCTTTTAGTTGATAATCAACTATATATCGGCATGATATACCTATCTAATACACCCTAAAAACAGGGTGTATTTAGTTATTCTGGCAAAAAGATTTGGTGCAATTATTATTCAAAATAGATTACAAGCTCTAAACGCTCTTTGGAGGTGTTGACACCAGGTATAGTAATCTGATACACTTATACGCGACTAATAAAAATGCTCTTGGTCTGAGTGAACTGCAAAACATTAAGGTCTAACAGATGTTGGAAACCAATTGTTTCGCAGCTATTATTTTTTAAAAAGATATATTTTATGAAAGCTTTGCTAGCAACTAAATTAGGAATGACTCAACTGTTCGACGAAAAAGGACGGGTGAGTTCGGTTACGCTACTAGAAGCCGAAAAATGTGTTGTTACACAAATAAAAGACCACACTACCGACGGATACGACGCTGTTCAATTGGGCTTGGGTGAAGCCAAAAAAATAGCCAAGCCACAAGCTGGCCACCTAAAAAAGGCCAAAGCCTCAAGCAAGTATATGTCAGAATTCCGTGTTAACCAGACTACAGGCTCTAGTGAAACAACAGATGTTCTATCGGTTGGTGACATTATAAAAACCGATATTTTTGAAGTAGGTGACTCCGTAACCGTACAGGCCATTAGTAAAGGTAAGGGCTTTGCCGGTACCATTAAGCGTCACAACTTTTCTAGAGGGCCAAAAACACATGGATCACACAATTATCGAGCACCAGGTTCTATTGGTGCTGGCTATCCACAACACGTCTTTAAAGGTCAAAAGATGGCCGGACGCATGGGACACGATACTGTGACTGTTAAGAATCTAAAAGTAGTATTTATAGATAGTAAAAATAGTATTCTAGGTATTAAAGGCGCTGTGCCTGGACCAAAAAAGGGTCTGGTACGCGTGCAGGGGATAGTAAAATGAAAGCCATCACCTATACACGCACCGGAAACAAATCTACCGAAACCACACTATCAAAGGCTATCTTTGAGGTTAAGATAAGTCAGGATTTACTAAAACAAGCTGTGGTAAGAGCACAAGCTAACTTGCGACAAAGTAATGCCAAGACACTTACCAGGGGTGAGGTTCGTGGTGGTGGTAGAAAGCCATGGCGACAAAAAGGTACTGGTCGAGCAAGATTTGGCTCGACTAGAGTGAATATTTGGCGACATGGTGGTGTAGCGCACGGACCAACTGGTTTGCAAAGCTATCAAAAAGATATGCCAAAAGGTATGATTCGCACAAGTATTAAAATGGCCTTGTCTTCTCAGAGCTCTATTACTAAGGTAATTGAGAAATTCGTGGTGTCAGAACCCAAAACTAAATTGGCCGATCAACTACTCGATAAGCTAGATGCAAACGGCAATGTTTTATTAGTGCACGCTGGCGTAGACGATAATTTTATAAAAAGTATTGCGAATATACCTGGAGTGTTGCTAGTGAGATACAACCAGCTAAGAAGCTACGACATCTTGCAAGCCGACTGTATTATTTTTGAAAAACCTGCTTTAGACGAGCTAGACAAGTGGTTGGGGGATAAAAAATCATGAGTCAAATCGTGTTAAAACCCATAATTACAGAAAAAAGCATGCACCAGGCATCTAGCAAAACTTATATGTTTGAAGTACCTAAAAACGCCAACAAGCTTATGGTGGCAGATAGTGTTGCTAAAAACTTCAAGGTAGAGGTTGAAAAAGTTAGAATCTCTGTATTGAAAGGTAAGATCAAGAAGTTTAAAGGCGTTACGGGTAAGCGAGCAGATAAGAAGCGAGCCTATGTAACAATTAAAAAAGGTCAAAAAATAGCTGTGTTTGAGGAAAGTAAATAATGGCAACTCGAGTATTAAAACAAAATACTTCAGCAAGACGCAACATGAGTGTTGCTGACTTTTCAATACTTACTAAAAAGCGCCCTGAAAAATCACTACTTGTTAAGAGAAAGCAGAAATCTGGCCGAAACAATCAAGGTAAGATTACTATTAGACATAGAGGCGGCGGAGTAAAGCGCCATATTCGCATGGTTGATTTTAAACTCGATAACACTACTGGTGCCGAAATAGTTGCAATCGAATACGATCCCAACAGAAGCGCTAACCTAGCACTACTTAAACTAGCTGATGGTAGTAAGGTTTACGTATTAGCAACCACAACTATGCGAGTAGGCAAGAAAATTAATTCTGGTAAAGATGTAGAAGTAAAAGCAGGTAATAGACTTCCACTACGTAACATCCCAGTTGGTTCGGTGATATGTAATATAGAGCTAAAACTTGGCGGTGGTGCACAAATGGTTCGTTCGGCGGGCGCTAAAGCTCAACTAGCTGCTAAAGAAGGTGAATTTGTACAGGTTAAGTTACCTTCGGGTGAAGTTCGTTTGGTACACCGATACTGCCATGCTACACTAGGTCAGGTTGGAAACATAGACCACCAAAATATCAAAATTGGAAGTGCTGGTAGAAAACGTAATATGGGTCGTAGACCACAAGTGCGTGGTAAGGCCATGAACCCAGTAGATCACCCACATGGTGGTGGGGAAGGCGGTAGCCCAATTGGTATGAAACACCCTAAAACACCTTGGGGTAAACCAGCTCTTGGTCTAAAGACCAGACGCCGCAAATATTCTAATTCTATGATAGTACGAACAAGAAAGAAAGGTAAACGATGAGTCGATCAGCCAAAAAAGGCTTATTTATTGATGCAAAATTACTTAAAAAGGTGGTTGCGCTTGGTCCTACAGACAAAACTATTATAAAAACCTGGGCTCGCTCTAGTACTATTTCTCCAGAAATGGTTGGTAGAACTATCGCCGTACACAACGGTAAGACTTTTGTACCAGTCTTAATATCTGAAAATATGGTGGGTCATAAGCTTGGAGAATTTTCTCCAACTCGTAAATTCAAAGGCCATGGTGGCAAACTTGCTAAGGCGGAGGGGGGCAAGTAATGAGAGTTCACGCTATTGGAAGAAATTTAAAAATATCAGCTCAAAAATTGCGAGTTTCTGTAGATGGTATGTCTGGTAAGTCGGTTAACGTTGCCCTGCAGCAGTTAGCAGCGAAACCACAAAAAGGTGCAACTATGGCTTTTGATGTACTAAAAAGTGCCTCGGCAAATGCTACAAACAACAATAGTGCAAATATCACCCAGTTAGTTATAGATGAAATAAGAGTAGATCAGGCCACCAAGCTAAAGCGTTGGCGCCCAAGATCGCGCGGAATGACCGCACCAATTGAACATCAAAGAGCGCATCTTACTATTGTTGTTAGTGACCAACCAGGCACTAAGACTATGCTTAATAAAAACAACACTAGTAATAAATCAGCAAGTAAAACCGAGGTGAAAAAATAATGGGACAAAAAGTAAATCCAATTAGTCTAAGATTGCCCGCTACTAAGGATTGGGAAAGTAAGTGGTTTGGCGGCAAGCAGTTCCGCAATAAATTAATTGCTGATATTAAAATACGTGACACTATTGCTAAAAAGTTAGGTTTCAGAGCAGGAGTTGGTAAGGTAGAAATAGAAAGATCTACAGGTCAACTAGTTGTAACCATCTTTACTAGTAAGCCGGGCGTAGTAATTGGGCGTGGTGGAGTTGGTGTTGAAGGTTTAAAAAAAGAATTAACAAAACTCACCAAAGAAGAGTTGAAGCTTAATATTGAGGAGATGAAAAATCCCGAAACTCACGCTCAACTAATTGCTGAAAATGTTGCATCCCAACTAGAACGTAGAATGGCCTTTCGACGTGTAATTAAAGGGGCATGCGAGAACGCTATGAAGGCAGGTATGCTAGGTGCAAAGATTACAGTATCTGGTAGACTCAATGGCGCAGAAATGGCTCGACGAGAGAGTACATCTCAAGGTAGTATTCCGCTTCATACTATTAAAGCTAATATTGATTATGGTACGGCTAGTGCTCAAACTACCTATGGCATTATTGGTGTAAAAGTCTGGATATATAAAGGATAGCTATGTTAATACCAAGAAAAACCAAGTATAGAAAGGCAATGAAGGGCCGAAATAGAGGAGTTTCGTCTAGATGCTCTGATATAAACTTTGGTCGATACGGCTTAAAAAGCATGGATAATGAAAGAGTGACATCACGACAGATAGAAGCTGCTAGACGTGCAATGACTCGTTATATAAAGCGTGGTGGTAAAATATGGATACGAATATTCCCACATACTCCTGTAACTCGTAAACCTGCTGAAGTAAGGATGGGTTCTGGTAAAGGTGCCTTAGATCACTACGTAGCCAGAGTACAGGCTGGCAAAATCTTATTTGAGATGGATGGAGTAGACGAAGCAACTGCAAAAGAAGCTATGCGTTTAGGTGCCATGAAGTTACCTGTACGTACGAAGTTTTTAGTTAAAGGTCATGCAGGAGAAAGTCATGAAGGCTAAAGATATGCGAGCAAAATCAGAAAAAGAACTTGCAAAAAACCTTGATGAGCTAAGAAGTAAGCTCACAACTGTATCTGTGGAATATCGAACCAAGGAAGTAAAGAACGTTAAGCAAATTGCAGCTATAAAAAAAGATATAGCTAGAATTTTAACTGTTTTGGGTGAAAACACTAAAGGAGAATCCAAATGAGCCGCACAATTACCGGTAAAGTCGTAAGCAATAAAATGGATAAAACCGTTGTGGTTTCTGTAGAGCGTTATAAAACTCACCCTATCTATAAGAAGCGCTATAAGGTTACAAACACTTTTAAAGCTCACGATGAAAAAAACCAGTATAAACCAGGAGATATGGTTGAAATTGTCGAAACCCGACCAATTAGTCGCGATAAACATTTTGAGGTGAGCAAACTATTACAGGAGCGTGAGGAAAAAAAATGATACAAGCCGAAACCCGACTGCGGGTTGCTGACAACACAGGGGCAAAAGAAATTTACTGCATCAAGGTGCTTGGTGGCAGCAAACGACGCTACGCAAGAGTTGGTGATATTATTGTTGCTTCTGTAAAAACTGCTACACCAAACGGGTCAGTTAAGAAGAAAGAGGTTGTAAGAGCGGTTATAGTTAGAACAAAAAAAACCATTAATAGAGTTGACGGTTCGGCAATCTGTTTTGATGAAAACGCTGCTGTTATTATTGACAAAGCAAAACTACCAATTGGAACACGAATTTTTGGTCCAGTAACAAGAGAACTAAGAGAACATGGCTACATGAAGATTATCTCTCTTGCTCCGGAGGTGCTCTAGTATGAAAGTGAAAAAGAAAGATCAAGTGATGGTTATTCAGGGCAAAGACCGTGGTAAAAAGGGTGAAGTTCTAGCTGTTTTACCTAAGACTTCTCAAGTGGTAGTGGAGGGTGTGAATGTGGTTAAGCGACACACCAAACCATCTCAAAAAAACCCTAAAGGTGGTGTTGTGGAGTTAACCAAGCCCATAGACGCTAGTAAGTTGATGGTTATAGATCCTTCGTCGGGACGCCCTGCAAGAGTTGGTTACAAAGTAGGTAAAAATAACAAAAAAGAACGTGTATTTAAAGTCTCTAAGTTTAAGAATATTACCAAGTCAAAACCCATTAAAAACGACAGTAAAAAGTCGCCAAAAGAGGTTAAAAAATGAATCGATTACGCGAAAAATACCAAAAGAATATTAAGAGTGAGCTAAAGTCTGAACTTGAATTAGACAATATTCATCAGGTACCAGCTATTACCAAGATTGTTATAAACGCCGGAGTGGGTAGAGCTACTCAAGATAGTAAACACCTGGAAGTAGCTACCTCAACTCTCACAAAAGTAAGTGGTCAAAAACCAGTTATTACTAAAGCTCGTCATAGCATTGCAGCTTACAAGCTTAGAGAGGGCAACCCTATTGGCGCAAAAGTTACTTTGCGAGGAGAGAGGATGTGGGATTTTTTAGACAGGATGGTAGCAGTGGTGATTCCAAGAATGCGTGACTTTCGCGGATTGCCTTTAAAAGCCTTTGACCCCCAGGGCAACTATAGTATTGGCTTTAGTGACCAGACTGTTTTTCCGGAGATTAATTTTGAAGATGCAAACGCTACTCACGGACTACAAGCAACTATAGTCACCTCAACAAATAATAAAGATCATGCCCAAGCATTATTAAGAAAACTTGGACTACCATTGGAGAAAGGAAAGTAATATGGCCAGAAAAGCACTCGTACAACGTGAATTGAAAAGACAAAAACTTGCCGCTAAGTATGCAAGCAAGAGAGCTCAGCTAAAGGCTGCCGGTGATATCGAAGGGTTAGCTAAGCTTCCTAGAAACGCCAATCCAGTAAGGTTACATAATAGATGTGAGATTACTGGTAGGCCCAGAGCTTTTATTCGTGATTTTGGCCTCAGTAGGATTACTTTTCGAGAACAGGCTTCCAAGGGAAGAATTCCCGGTGTAACAAAATCTAGCTGGTAATAATTAAGGAATATATGATGACAACAGATCCAATCGCAGACATGCTAACAAGAATACGCAACGGTTTGAGTGCAAATAAATCGACCGTTACTGTTCCGTACTCAAAAATTAAGCTTGCAATTGCACAAATCCTTAAAGACCAAGGCTTTATTGCTGGGGTAAAAGAACAGAAGAATGGTGCTTTTGCATCTTTAGAGCTACAGATTAGCGGATCTAACCGCAAGATCAATACTATTACTCGCGTAAGTAAACCAGGGCGTCGTATGTATGCTCCAAAGACTGATATCCCCTACGTACTAGGTGGTCGTGGAATTGTTATTATATCAACCCCGTCAGGTATTATGACCGACAAAGAAGCACGAAACAAAGGTATTGGTGGCGAATTAATATGTACGGTTTATTAGGTGTGTTATGAGTAGAATTGGAAAATTACCAATAGAAGTACCCAATGGTACAAATATCGAAATAGAAGACCAGAATTTTGTAGCAAGAGGACCTAAAGGTGAGCTATCAGTTAAAATAATGAATGGCTTTAGTCTGGTTCAAAAAGAGAACAGAATTGAAATTACACCAAAAAATGACAGCAAGGAGTTAGCGCAGTTTTGGGGTCTACAAAGAACTTTGATTAGCAATACAATTAAAGGAGTCTCAGAAGGGTTTACTAAGACTCTTGAGGTGAATGGAGTTGGATTTAGAGTTTCTTTACAAGGTAATAAATTAGTTCTAAACCTTGGTTTTTCTCATCCTGTAGAATACATTGCCCCAGAGGGTATTGATCTCAAGGTAGAGCAGACCACTATTACGGTTAGTGGAGTAGACAAGCAAAAAGTAGGTTCAGTGGCTGCAGCTATTCGAGAGTTTAAGAAACCAGAACCATACAAAGGCAAAGGTATAAGGTATCAAGACGAAGTAGTTCGTAGAAAAGCTGGTAAAACAGCAGCTAAGACGGCAGGATAAACATTATGAAAAAATCAATATTATCTAACAGAAGAAAATTAACTAAAAATCGTGTAAGATCAAGAATAAGCGGTACTGCTTCGCGACCACGCTTAAGTGTGAATATAACAAACATCAATGTCACAGCCCAACTTATTGATGATGAATCTGGCAAGAGTATGTTGTATGTTTCAACCGTAGGTAATAAAACTGTAGTTGAAAAATCTATGTCAGATAAAGCCGAGTGGGTGGGTACAGAGCTGGCTAAACAAGCTAAAAGTAAAAAAGTAAGCTTAGTAGTTTTTGACAGGGGTTGGCGAACTTATCACGGGAGAGTGAAGAAGCTTGCTGAAGCAGCACGCAAAGGCGGGTTAAAATTTTAAAGGAATAAATATGAGAGATTTTCAAGATACACCAAGTGAATATGAAGAAAAGATTATTGCTTTAGATAGAGTAACTAGAGTTGTTAAGGGCGGACGCCGATTCCGTTTTCGCGCAACAGTTGTCGTAGGTAATGGCAAAGGTAGTGTAGGTGTTGGCGTAGGAAAGGGCGGAGATGCCCCAACCTCAATAGTAAAAGCTGTCGCAACCGCCAAAAAAGCTCTAATTTCCTTCCCTCTAGTAAATAATACTATTCCCCACCAAGTTCAGGTACGGTCTGATGGCGCAGTGGTATTTTTAAAGCCAGCAGCCCCAGGTACTGGAGTGATAGCTGGCGGTACAGTACGCTCTATATTAGAGGTAGCGGGCGTAAAAGATATTTTAACTAAGTCTATTGGTTCTAGTAATAAAATAAACAATGCCTATGCAACAATTATGGCACTACAATCTCTTCAAGCCGACAATGCTAAGATAGGCAATACCACTAAAGAGGTGGAAAAATAATGAAGCTTCACGAGATAAAAGCAGTTAAATACCCTGACACTAAAAGACTAGGTCGCGGTATAGGTAGTGGTAGCGGAAAGACTTCTGGTAGAGGCACAAAAGGACAGAACTCACGTACCGGTGGCGGGGTGAAAATTGGCTTTGAAGGTGGTCAAACCAAATTGAGCATGCGTTTGCCAAAAAGCCGTGGTTTTAAATCTAGAAACCACACCACCTACCAAGTTATTACACTTGACCAGCTTGAAAAAATTGGATCTACTAGTGTGGACAAAACTGGTTTACAAAAAGCTGGTCTAATCAACGCAAAGTTGCCAGCAAAACTACTTCTTGGCTCAGGTAAAATAACCAAAAAAATTAAACTTACTATTGATGCATCTAGCAAGAGTGCCCTTAAGCTCGTGCAGGATGCTGGCGGCGAAGTTATTTTACTAGATAGTAAAGTAAAGAAGCCTATTCAGAAACCCGAACTTAAAACTACTGATAAAAAAATAAATAAACCCAAAGAAAAATCTAATAAAGTTAAAAAATAAGGAGGGTTGACTGGTGAATAGCGCACTGTTTAGGCAGATGTATAAAAATAAAGATTTGCGCAGGCGGATCATTATTGTATTGGCGATTTTGGCTGTCTACAGTCTACTTTCCCATGTTCCAGTACCTGTGCCAGACACCGCTAAGCTCCAAAGTTTCTTATTAAGGCTTTTTCAGAGCAACCCATTACTCGGTTTTGCTAATCTTTTTACCGGGGGTGCACTTAGTAATTTTTCTATACTACTAATGGGTCTTGGCCCATATATTAATGCCTCTATTATTATTCAACTACTTAGTCAGGTGGTACCACAGCTAGAAGCTCTACAAAAAGAGGGTGAAGCGGGTAGGAATAAGCTTAATTATTACACTAGGCTTCTAACTCTACCCCTTGCAATAATACAATCTGTTGCAATGATTACCCTAACCCGAACTTTATCTCAACAGATTGCCGGAGTTGATTTAATCGGCCAGCCCAGTATCGCTCAGTGGGTGTTAATGATAGCGGCAATTACCGGTGGATCAATGCTACTAATGTGGCTCGGTGAGATTATTACCGATCGCGGTATTGGAAATGGTATATCTATTCTTATTTTAGCCGGTATAGTATCACATCTACCTACTCAATTAGCCCAACAATTTAGTTTGGCTCAAGCGGATAGTGCTAAAATTTTCACATTGATATTTTTTGCTGTAATAATCGTTGCAGTAGTATTGTTTGTGGTTTTACTCAACGAAGGTCAACGTAATATACCCATTTCTTACGCTAGGCGTATTGCTGGGGATTCACGCTATGGTGGAGTAGATACACATCTACCTATTCGACTCATTACAGCGGGTGTAATACCGATTATATTTGCCCTAGCCTTCCTTTCAATACCAGGTTTTTTAGGGCAACTATTCTCAAATGCTAAGTCGGCTTGGCTTGCGCATATGGCTCAGTGGATGCAAACTGCTTTTCAGCCTAATAAACCAGTATATACGATTACATATTTCGTATTGGTTGTAGCCTTTACTTATTTTTATACGGCAATTGTATTTAAACCTAACGAAATTGCCGAAAATCTCCAAAAACAAGGCGGTTTTATACCTGGAGTTAGACCTGGTGTAGAGACTAGTAAGTATCTTAAGAAAATTATTAACCGACTAACTTTATTTGGTGCCCTTGCTCTTGGTTTATTGGCGGTTTTCCCGTTTATAGTAGAAAGTATATTTAAAACCTCCAATTTCTTAAGTATTGGAGGTACCGGACTACTTATTATTGTGGCTGTTATTATAGAAACAATTAAACAAATAGAGTCTAGGGCATTGATGGCCACCTACGAGCAATATTAAGTTGGAAGTTTTACTAAAAAAGATGAAAAAAAGTCTTTACATTTTAACCTGTAACGTCTATAATACTAACCTGATACGATTTTTCTCATGACACAAACAAAGGAAGTAATTGAAGTTGAAGGCACTATAATAGA
>CAYZYH010000012.1:0-27436 GCA_964481235.1 uncultured Candidatus Saccharibacteria bacterium | reverse complement strand
ATGAAATATTCTAAACTTATTATTTTAAGAGGACCGTCAGGTTCAGGTAAGACCACTACTGCAAAAAAACTTTTTGATGGAGCAAAAAAGCGTACAGTCCTTATAGAGCAAGACTATTATAGATTTATTTTTAATCCTCCCGGTGGAGGTACAAAACCAAATTCAGATACGATTCATAAGTTGATAAAGAACGATGTAACCATAGCACTTAATGATGGTTATGATGTAATACTCGAAGGGATATTAAGTGTGAAAGCTTACAGTAAAGTACTGGAAGAGATATTTAGTTTACACCCAGAAGAAAACTATATTTATTATTTTGATATTAGTTTTGACGAGACAGTAAAGCGTCATTTAATTAGACAACAAACAAAGACATATATTAACAAGAATGGAAAAGTACTTGCACAAGATATGAAAAGACAAGAAAGATTACAAGAATTTGGTGAAAAAGAGATGAGTGAGTGGTACCCATCGGCTCACAAATCTAACCATCGCTATGAAAGGGTGATACCAGAATCGTTCACACAAGACGAATTGATTAAATTTATTAGAAAAACAAGCAAGTTCTAACTTCCTCTGCTGTACAGCAGGACCACAGAGGGCCAGAAGTTATTTAAAAGATTCGAATGGGGTTTTTTGATAGAATAGAGATATGATAAACGAACGAGCTTACAAGATGAGTTTTGCTAGTGTGTATCCGCTCTATATTGCAAAGGTAGAGAGAAAAGGCAGAACAAAAAAAGAAGTAGACGAAATTATTTATTGGCTTACTGGTTACACAAAGACTGGTTTAGACAAGCAAATAAAAAACCAAGTAGATTTTGAGACATTTTTTAAAAACGCTCCTCGGCTTAACTCCAGTCGCAAGCTTATAACTGGGGTAATATGTGGAGTGAGGGTAGAAGATATAAAAGAGCCGCTGATGCAAGAAATACGCTACCTAGATAAATTAGTAGACGAGCTCGCCAAAGGCAAGGCGATTGAGAAGATTCTGCGCAAATAATTAGTCTACTGAGTCCTTGCTGTGTTGAGCTCCACCGCTTCTAAAACAAGAGCTTTTAATACGAGCCTATCTATCTTGTCGCCCACACAAAACTCAATAGCACGAATATCTTTGCTCTTAAGACGAGCATTGAATAGTTTGTTTGCACCGGTCTTTAGATGAGCGCCTTTTGGAAACAATAGTTTTACATTGTCTTTCCATATCTCTGCAAAACAAATAATACCATCACAAGACCAAACAGGTAGACCTTCTGGTCTGGTACGCATCTTCCACTTTACTTCTTCAATTATGTTAGGGCTAGAGTTTGTTACTATATCACGAATTTGTGATAGTATTTCAGCCTTCCAACCACTATGTAGCTTGATAATATTATCTATTTGCTTAGAAGCTGATTCTTCTTTCATATAAACTCTACTTACTAGCTTGCTTTGCAAGTATGCCTTGTACCGATGGGCTTATGGCTTTATCGGTACGGTGAGTGCAACCTATCCAGCAACAAGGACGACGCTTGCCTTCTTGCAGTTCTTCAACTGTGCGCCGTATATGCTCATCTCTGGTTTTTTGTTGTTTAACGCTAATGTTCCAGCATATCCACTCGTTGCGTGCTAGCGGCGTAAGACTTTCCCATTTTTCTAATGTAGACCTACTCGAAGCTAAAGCCTTGCGAAGGTCTGGCGGCAAAGCATGTACTGTGCCACCTAGTATTTCTTGCTTTGTCATAAATACATAATAACTCAAACTTAGTTTGGCATAAAGCCACCATTCCAGCAATTAAAACTAAAAACAAATATCACACTACACTTATGTATGTAAATAATGCCGAGAGACTAAGAGCGAGAGTAATAACAATTATGATTAAGCTAAGTGTTTTGTAGTAACCAGCTGGCGAAACATTACCATCGCCATCCATCTGCTTGATAATAGGAAACATCTTCCAGTAAAAAGAGGTAATAGTAACGGCCAACACGCCAACAGCAATTATCTTGAGAGTGGTATTTGCTAGAAGAAGAATGACAGTTAGTAGAGATATAATAATTAGCTTGGTACCTGCAACCCAATATGCTAGATATTTGATAAAGCTATGTATCTCGGGATCTTTTTTTGACTTGTTCCAAGCATTAAACACACCTATACCATTGGCTTTTTTTGTAGAGGGTCTTAAGTAAAGTACTAATAGATTGACTGTCTCTAGAACAATAAAAATACTCAAAACAGTATTTAAAATTATCATAATACTACTATTGTATCACCTCATCGCCTCCAAGTATAAATGCTGTATGATAATAAGATGAGGCAGTCAAAACTAATCATCTTAAGAGGTCCGTCGGGATCGGGCAAAACTACGACAGCAAAAATGCTTTTTGATGGGGCCAAAAGGCGAACTGTACTTATAGAGCAAGACTATTATAGGTTTATTTTTAACCCACCTGGCGGTGGTAAAAAACCCAACTCAGATACAATACATAAAATGATAAAAAATGATGTATTGATTGCTCTAGAAGACGACTACAATGTAATACTAGAAGGCATACTGAGTGTAAGGGCATATAGCGAAGTACTAGAAGACATATTTAGTTTGCACACAGAAGAAAACTACATTTTTTATTTCGATATTAGTTTTGAAGAAACTCTAAAGCGTCACATAGAAAGGCAACAAGCTACTCCCAAATCCAAGAGTAATAGTAAGCTATTAGTGCAAGATATCAAAAGAAGTGAACGGCTACAAGAGTTTGGAGAGGCCGAGATGAGAGAGTGGTACTCGGCTGCCCACAAGTCTAATCACAGATTTGAAAAAATTATCCCAGAGAACTTTTCTCAAGATGAGACAATTGAGTATATTATTAAAACAGCTAAGCTCTAGTATTTTTATATACTTAAAAACATTGTTACAATATAAACATGAAAACCGAACCAGCAGAGTCTACAGAAGTAGAGCAGCCAGAGCGTAAATCTTCAGAGATTGCGAGCAGAGTAGCTCAAATTGATTCGTCTCCAGAAACTGCAAAACTCTTTTCTGATATTAGCATACTCATCCTTGATAAGGGTAAAAAGATAGAGTCACCAGAACAGGGTGAAGGCAAATGGTTAGAAATGACCACTCCTGAGGGACAATACTTCTTAACTGAGCACTTGGTAGATGGCACCGTTACGCTGTCCACCACTAGCAGTTTGCGCGACGGCCACACTGTAGATACATCGCTAGATCTAAAGCCCAGAGAGTTTGTTAAGTTTAGCCTAATGCCTAACGGCAAAATATGGTACGAAGGTGTAGACAGACCTAGTTCTGAAGACGCCACCACTCTCCAACGATTGAGTGTTGAATTTGAGAAAGCCAAAGCAAGTGCTACCAGTACTGGCAGGTTAAAAAGCTTTGCCAAACGTCTAAGCTCTGGCAAGATATTTCCTAAAATGAAATGAACCATTACACACAAATACTCAAGTACACCGAGTCTTTATACAGCCAAGTAACTATGATTGGTATTTATGCCTAGATCTTTTTCTTCAAAAGCATGGTTGTGCGATAAAGAAAGATCCTTTCAAAATAAAGGTATTGAGGGTACTCTTAGTTTTGATGGAAGTACAATCTCCTTTGTTCCAGGTGACTCTTCTAAGAGTATAAATATCTCACAAGAAAACTTAGCCTTGGCCGATCTGAACAATATTAAGGGGTTATCTCAAATTGTTTTTACCACAAAAGACAATAGCTCATATATTTTTGTTTTTTATGAGCCCGTAAATACGTCAAGAACACTAAGCACAATGCTATTGAGACCTGTTTCAAGTTACTTTGTATATAGAGACATGTCTCAAACATTAGCAGCCACCAAACAATGGAAAGAGACTCTTGTGCAGTCATTGCCATCATCAAAAATACAAACCAGAAAAGAAGCTAGAGTTGTGTTTATACTTGTATGGTCTGTAATACTAGTTCTTGTGATTGTGGGTGGATTAGCAGCTTTTGTTTACTTTTTTGCTGCCAGATAAAGTGCAAACACAGGCTATATTAGAACACTAGTGCAATACTTGGTTGTTATGTTAGAATATAACCAATAAAAAACAAAAATGAAAACCAATAAGTTTATTTACTCTGTAACAGCCACAACCCTTGTTTTGATCGTGGCTTTTTTTGTATTTAAAAACTTTAAACCTAAAGTCCACTCGCAAAAACAGACTAATACAGTTGTAGCTGTACTTGAAAGTATAAAGGTACAAGAAAAACAAATAAGTACTAGCTTACCAATACCCCATAGTAATAGCCCTGCTGTCACTGCTAAGGCAATACATCCTTCAGAATTAAAAACTATTACTAAAACTACACCGAGCGGGACAAAGAATTACCCAAATATTAAATACAAGGCACTTTATGTACCTAACGATACCCAACAATGGTACACGGATAGCATTCAAGCTCCCCAGACATGGAGTAAAACAACTGGTACAGATAACACTACCGTAGCAGTGATAGATACAGGTTTTGCACTCAAGCACGATGAATTTTTTGATCGATGGTCTACAAATAGTGGAGAAATGGGTGGCGGTAAGGAGACTAATGGCGTTGACGATGATAGTAACGGCTACATAGATGACTGGCGAGGTTGGGATTTTTTTCAAAGTGATAATAATCCTAATGCGGGTAGTGTGAATGCTAATGGTCTAGCGGTGTCGCACGGTACATCTGTAGCCGGTCTTGTAGGAGCGACAGGCAACAATAGTCTAGGTGTTGCATCAATAAATTGGAAAACCAAGATACTACCTCTTCAGGCACTAAGTGACGACGGAGATGGTTATACATCTACAGTGGCAGAAGCTATGCATTACGCGGTAGATAGAGGGGTAGATGTAATAAGCTTGAGCCTGGGAGCAGATATACCAGACGAGCTAATCTTGGAAGAAATAAATTATGCAAGTGCGCACAATGTGTTGGTGGTGGCAGCAGCCGGTAATGATGGTTGTAACTGCCTACTTTACCCTGCAAACTACGAAGATGTTCTTAGTGTAGGTGCTACAGACCAGAACAATCTTGTTGCATCTTTTAGTAGCTATGGCCCCGACTTAGACGTAGTGGCTCCTGGCTCTGGATCGATTATTAGCCCGATATTTACTTCTACAAATGCACAAAATGTTTATTCTAGTTCGCTATATGGTACTTCGTTTTCGGCACCTATTGTAAGCGGTTTGGCTGCGCTACTTAAAGGTGAGCAACCAGATGCTACACCAGCGTCTATAGCTATCTGGATAAAATCTAACGCCGACCCTTTAGCAGGCGGCAAGAGTGGGAGTGGTAAAATTAATGCGTACAATTCTTTGCTATCTGCAAAACCCACAGTTCAAAACACTACACCTACCAAATATATGCCTTTATTTAGGTTATACAAAAACAACCAAACTATCTTATATACCACTAGTATAGATAGGCAAAGATCTTCTATAATACAACAAAGCAATAGTTACGAGATACTAAAATATATTCAATATTAGACTTCTGCCGTTTCAAATTAATATAAACAATATACACATGAAAAACGTAGAAAAATATCTAAACAACTTGGGTGAAGAACAAAAACTCACTATAGAAGTAATTATAAAGACCATAAAAAATACTATACCTAATGTAGAAGAGGTGGTTAGTTATGGAATGCCTGTATACAAATATAAAGGCAAATACCTTATTGGTGTCGCGGCTTTTAAAGATCATATGAGTATATTCCCGGGTGCTGGTGGCATTGAAAAGTTTAAAAGAAAGCTAAAAGAGTTTAAAACCTCTAGAGGAACTGTTCAATTTACTTTAGCCCAACCATTGCCTAAGGGTCTACTTGTAGAAATTATTGAGTATAGGCGCAAACAGATAGATAGCGAATAAAATACATATACCTATTAATATCTGGTATACTGAGGGCCTAATGGTAAATTACCAAAAATCCACTCAGGTTAGTATTGTCTGTGCAACTCTATTATTACCAGCAACAATACTAGCCAGCAAAATAATAGAGTACGTACTAAAAAGCATGAATCCGTCAGGCGTTAATATATACAACGAGCTTGCGTATTTATATCCAATCTTAGTGACAAGCATAGCATTTTATACAGTTATATTTTGTGTTGGTGTAATAAGTGGTATATATGGTTTAAAAGGTACATCCAAACAGTTTGCTAAGCTTAGTATTGTACTACTGTTTGCTCAAATAGTAATGGCAGTTATTAGTCTACTACTACAAAGAGCCACAACATCTCTATAATTAACCCTCGTTGGCAAAATGACTAAGAACAATAACAAGCATACAAATAGAAACAATATTTTACAGCTATTCTTGAGCTTGGTTTTTGCAACTATTCTGTTTATTGCTATTTATGTTGCATCTTATTTTATTATAAGTAATGCATCATATAACCCACAGATTAATATCGCTACCGATACTGCCTGGAAGGTCGCCCTACAGCTAGAAAAAAACGGCAAAATAGAGCCGCTTGCAGGCGAGAAGATAGATATAAGTAAAAGCACTGAGACTTTTGTGATTATCTACGATCAAAACAAGAACGCAATAGAATCTAACGGGCAATTAAACGGTCAGATCCCTACACTGCCGAGCGGAGTGTTAGAAAACACCCATCCTGGTGAAAAACATACATTAACTTGGCAGCCAGAGGAAAATATTAGATTAGCTGCGGTAACCGTGTCTGCAGGCGAGTACGGGTATGTACTGGCAGCTCGCTCGCTAAGCGATACAGAGTTTAGAATTGGTGAGTTAAACAAATATATTGCTATTGGTTACATAGCATCAATTATTGCTATCGCCGTGGGCTTTTATTTATTCTACAAAAGTAAGTAGAGTATAATCTTTAAGTATGAAGCAATCTACTCTAGGCCGAAAATTTGTAACTATTGCCGGAGTTATTGTCTTAGCCGGCATAGTAATGATGTTAAATCGCTTACCAATAGGTGATTTACTTGATAGATTCGGTTTTTGGCCGGATGCTTACTTATTTTAATTAGTTTATTTTTTTCACGATAATGATTTTTTGGGTATTGTTTTTTAATTTTAGCTAGTAATATTTGATTATCTTTAGCTCAATACCTAGGTTTGATCTTTGTGCTAAAATTTAAGTAATGATAACTATAAGAGTTAAAAATCTCACCAAAAGATACGGTAACAATATTGCTGTTAACAACATTAGTTTTGATGTAGAAAAAGGTGACTTCTTTGGTTTTATAGGCCCTAATGGTGCAGGAAAAACTACCACAATAAAAGCAATGCTGGGTTTATTAAAAACCAACTCTGGCAGTATTGAGCTATTGGGAGATAATATAAATAATAACAACTTCCAGGCACATATAGGGTTGGTGCCGGGCGAAGCTAACCTGTATGGTAATCTAAAAGTAAAAGATCAAATACGATATTTCGCCGAGTACTATAATAATGTAGACCCACAATACCTAGACAAGCTAAAAGACATGTTTGAGCTAAAAGAAGACAAAAGAATATCTAGCTTATCTTTAGGTAATAAAAAGAAGGTGGCAATTGTTTGCGCACTTATGAACAAGCCCCAACTATTAATATTTGACGAAGTCTCTAATAGCCTCGACCCTTTAATGCAGAAGATTTTGTTTGAAGAGCTTGCCAGATTAAGCAAGGCTGGCACTACGGTATTTTTCTCTAGTCATAACTTAGAGGAAGTACAAACCTACTGTAAAAACCTGGCGATTATACGAGGTGGTAAAATTATTAAAGTTGACAATGTTAAAAAAATAATTGCTGGAGTAGGTCTACAGATTACTCTTAGAACAAAGCAAGAGATAGATAAGGGCTACTTTGCTAAACACAATATTAATTTTAAAGCCCTTGGCACTAACGCCGCAACTTTTATATACAAGGGTGATATTAATGAACTTGTTAAACATGTGTCTAAGTATAATCTAGAGTCACTGCGTATCACCGATGTTAAACTAGAGGATATTTTTGGTGATTACTATGAGGGAGAAGAGTAGTGAAAGCATTTTTAAATCTATATAAATTTGAGATAAAACAAAACATCAAATCTTTCACTGTTTGGTTTGTGGCGATTTCTGTAGTGATGGTGCTTTTTATGCTGATGTTTCCATCATTTAAATCTAGCGACTATTTAGAACTTATAAATGCCAAAATTAATGCCATACCCAAAGGCCTAGGTACGGCATTTGGACTTTCAGAATCCACTGTAGGAGCCAGTTTTCAAAATGTATTTTTTTGGTTTTCTTACATGTTTCAGTTTTTTGTAATTGCAATAATAATTTATGCAATAAATTTGGGTTCAAACATTATTTCTAAAGAGCATGAAGATAAACATATAGACTATTTAGCAACCAAACCAATTAGTAAAGGCTATATAATACTAGCAAAATACAAGGTACTGGTTACATACTTAGTATTATTTAGCCTAGCTCTACTTTTAGTAGGTTATTTATCGGTATATGTTTTTAATGCCGACAAAGTGTCATATTTTGGTGAAATGATACGACTCTATTTTAAGGTTTTTATAGAATACCTGTTGTTTGGTACGCTGGCTTTTACACTTGCGGCCGTCTCTAAACGAACATCCAAAAGCACGTTGATTGTTGTGTCGGTATTTTTTGCTAGTTACTTGGCCGGTATAGCAGCAGAATTACTACCCAAACTTGATAAACTTAAGTATTTATCACCATATTTTATGTTCCAAACTGAGACGGCAGGTCTTAGGTTTGATAGCACTGACTGGTGGTATATTGTTGCTGTTCTTTTGGTATGTGTAATTATGGTTGTTGCGGCGGTGTGGCGATACAATACCAAAGATCTTAGTTTGTCTTAGAATTTATTGTTACAAAAAAGTACTTAATATAGGCTATAATTTAGACAATGAAACACCATAAGCGTTCAAACCCTTGGCTGATACTTGTTTTTATACTGTTAGCAATTTTTATAGTCATAGCTTGTGCCGCCGCCTATACTACTTATAGTAAGTCAAAATTTGTTATTGCAACCAAAATACAGCCAGTGAATATTTATATTCCCAAGTTAGTTGTAGCAGTGGGCGACATTAGTTGCGATCCTACTAGTCAGTATGTAGGTGGTGAAAATCCTACAAAATGCCAAGATACCAAAGTAGCTAATGTTATTAGTACTGCCGGTGCGGAGAAAATACTGCTTTTAGGTGATATTCAGTACGACAATGGCACTCTAGCCAAATTTCAACAAGCCTTTAACAAAAACTGGGGCGGGTTGATGTCGTATTTCTTGCCAGCACCCGGTAATCATGAGTACGAAACCAAAGGCGCAAGTGGATATTTTGATTATTTTAATGGAGTAAATACAGATGGCGGTATAGCCGGGATTAGGACTCAAGGATTTTATAAAACTAGTGTAGGTAGTTGGTCTTTGTACTCACTTAATTCTAATTGTAAAAACATTGGTGGTTGTGAGCCTGGAAGCCCAGAGTATACTTGGCTAGAGGCTGAGCTTGCAAAAGACAATAATACTTGCAAGTTGGCATTTTGGCACCATCCAATTGTGAGCTCATCTGAGCATGGAGCACAGACAGAAGATACATCTAGAATGGTAGGTATTTACTCATTACTAGATAGCCACAAAACATCTTTGGTCTTGAATGGGCACGACCATGTTTATGAGAGATTTGCTCCACAAAACAGTCTTGGCCAAGCTAATGCCAATAGTATAAGACAATTTACTGTTGGAACAGGTGGTAAAGATCTGTATAAAAAAGTTGCCACCAAACCCAATAGTGAATTTTTTAACAACACTAATTTTGGATATTTAAAACTATCTCTTGGAGATAATAAATACGATTGGCAGTTTAACGCAGTCGACAACACTTTATTAGATAGCGGAACAGCCAACTGCATAACCCAGTAAGTAGGCTCTAAATATAAACTTAAAAGTGGTTATTTAGTGAAACCATGATAGAATATTGCAATGAAATACCTACCCTTTGATTTAGACAAAATTAAAAAAATAACAGCTAAGTATCCAACGCCGTTTTACATTTATGACGAATCTGGCATTACAAAAACTTGTAAAGATTTATATGAAAAGTTTAACTGGTCTAAAGGTTTTAAAAATTATTTTGCTGTGAAGGCCTTGCCAAACCCAGAAATTCTAAAATTAATAAATGATAATCAAATGGGCGTGGACTGTAGCTCTATGGCTGAACTTGTTTTGGCAGAAAGAACAGGGTTTAGTGGTAAGGATATAATGTTTACTAGTAACGACACGCCTGCAGAAGAATTTATAAAGGCCAACCAATTAGGTGCAATTATTAACCTTGACGACATTTCACATATTGAATTTCTAGAAAAAACCCTCAACGGCTTACCTAACACTCTATGTTTTCGTTATAACCCAGGCTCTGAACGCACTGGTAATGTATTGATTGGCAACCCTGCCGAAGCGAAGTATGGTCTAACAAGAGAGCAGATTTTTGAAGCTTATAAAATAGCTAAAGAAAAAGGGGTGAGTGAGTTTGGCCTACACACCATGATTGCAAGCAATGAGCTTGATATTGGCTATTTTATTGAAACAGCTCGAATGATGTTTGAGCTAGGACTAGAAATAAAACAAAAACTAGATATCGATCTCAGCTTTATAAACCTTGGTGGTGGCATAGGCATTCCATACCTACCAGAGCAAGAGAATATTGATATTGAAAAACTTTCTAGTGAAGTGCAGCAAATTTATAATGAAATATTGATAGAAAACAATCTAAAGCCAAAATTGTTTTTTGAATTGGGCCGCTATGTTACCGGCCCACACGGTTATCTTATAAGCTCAGTTATTCATAAGAAAAACACTTACAGAGAATATGTGGGTCTAGATGCGAGTATGGCAAACCTTATGCGGCCCGGAATGTATGGTGCGTACCACTACATTACTGTTTTGGGTAAAGAGGATCAGCCCCACAACCACACCTACGATGTAACTGGATCGCTATGTGAAAATAATGATAAGTTTGCTATTGCTAGAGATTTGCCGGCAATTGATATTGGCGACATAGTTACTATACATGATGCCGGCGCTCATGGTCATAGCATGGGATTCAATTATAACGGCATGTTGCGCTCGGCAGAATTACTCTTAAAAGAGAGTGGAGAGGTTCAATTGATTCGTCGTGCAGAGACACTCGATGATTATTTTGCAACCTTGAATACTTAAGCTATGGCAATAAAACCTAAATGTAACAAGTGTGGCAAAGAACTAACTGAGTTTGGTGGAATTCTGCTAGGCCCACCGAACTCAAAAAACGAAGTAAAGAAATTTCACTTGTGCAAAGTTTGCTATAAAAAAATCTTAAAAGAGTTTAGATAATTAATTAACTTGGTTTTTAATTTTCGAACTTTCAAACCCAATTATAGTTTCTGCGGTTGATTGCCTAATTCTTTGCAGAGCTTGCTTGGTATTGTAAGCGTTGTGCGGGCTAAGTATTACGTTGGGCATTTTCTCTAATATATCTAGCTCTGTAGATAACTTGAGATCTTTAACATTGGGCTTCTGTAGTAAGGCAGTTTCATGGTCTATATCTATCATTGCCTCTCCCTCTAACACATCTAGACCAGCACCACCCAACTTATTATTTTGCAAGGCCTCGATGAGTGCGAGATTATCTACTAAGTCACCACGGGCAGTGTTTATAAGTATCGCACCATCTTTGAATTTGCTAAGTGAATCTTTATTGATTAATTTTGCGTTATTTTTACCGCCCGGCACGTGCAAGCTCACAGCATCAGAAATAGATAAGAGCTCATCTAATTCTACATACTTAAAACCTAGTTGATTGGCTACCTCTGGTTTTGGGAAAGGATCGTAAGCCACTACATTCATTTCAAAACCTCTAGCAATACTTATTAATCTTTGGCCAATTCTACCTGCTCCTACTACTCCTAGAGTAGAGCCAGCCAAGTCTGTGCCAATTAGTTTAGTGTGATCTATTTGACCCTGGTGCACTTGCTCAATAGAGTCCTGTAGTTTACGGGTTAAAGAAAGAAGAAGAGTAAAAGCATATTCAGCTACTGTGTGTTCACCATAGTTTGGAACATTACATACCATTACGCCGTGTTTCTTTGCCGATTCTATATCGATATTGTCAAAGCCCGTGGAACGACAAACAATGTATTTTAGTTTTGGAAGATCGCTAAGCATCTTAGCTGAAATTTTAGAGGTAACAAATACCGACACTACCTCGGCGTCACTAGCTAGTTTAATAGAATTTTCGTTGAGCGAATCACTAAAACAGTCGACGACTTCTATGTTCGACAATAACTGTTTGTATATTTCTGTCTCATTTTGATCGATATCAAAAAGTACAACTCTCATTTTGCCTCCTTTACTATTTCTAAAAACCTATCATATTTGGCCACACGTTCACCCCTTACTGGTGATCCAATTTTGATTCCATATGCTCCAACCGCGTAAGCCAAATCACTAATAAATGTACTCGTTGTTTCTCCACTGCGATGACTTACTATTACCTTTATATTATTTTTATTCGCCACCTTTACAGTCTGCATGGTTTCGGTAAGTGTGCCTATTTGATTGGGTTTAATAATAACTCCATCAATTATTTTTTGCTTGGCGTATTTTTCTGTAAGAACAGAGTTGGTTACTGTTAAGTCATCACCAACCACAAAAAAAGAATGATTGGTTTTAGAAAGTTCATTCCATGCTTTTATATCATCTTCAGCAAAAGGATCCTCGAGAGAGAGAAGAGTATATTTATCAGCATAATCAATAAATAAATCTAACAACTGTTTTGATGTTAGTGAATTATTCTCGTATATATAGTTACCACCTTTATAAAAAGAACTTGCTGCTGCATCTAGGGCGAAATCAAAATAGTTATTCATTTTATCATTTGTGAGTTGGTACAATTCTAGAATTTGTTCGGCAGTAGAACTAGTAGGGGCGAAACCACCTTCATCACCCACTAGCTTGGCAGCATCACCAAATTTTTGCGTTAGAGCTTCACCTAGTAAACTTCTAAAGCCTAGTATCTTTTCGATGTTTTTTTCAATACTAATGGTTTTTGGTACAACCATAAATTCTTGTATGTCCAAACCCGGTGCATGTTTGCCTCCGTTTACAAGATTGGCGTAGAGCTTGGGAAAGTTGGGGGTTGTATTGTAGTATTGCACCAAATATTGCCATAATGGCAGTTGGTTTACTCTAGCAGTTAGTTGGGCGTACGCCAGACTTAGTCCAACTATTACGTTCCCTCCAAGAATAGATTTGTTTGGGGTGCCATCTAGCTCTATGAGTAGATTGTCAAAAGCTTGCTGATCATTGAGTTTAAAGTTAATAATTTCTGGAGTAATTTCTATAATCTTTTTAATTGCTTTTTTTACGCCCTTACCCCCATATCTTGCACCACCGTCGCGTAACTCGTGAGCTTCATTTTTGCCTGTACTAGCACCTGCTGGCACCCCAAAGGTCTCTACTACATCTTCACAAAACATTTCTATTTCTATGGTGGGTTCACCACGTGAGTCTAATATTTCTGTAGCAATAAGTTTTGTGATTTTCACTTTTTTTCTCCTAGCACTAGCATAAAGTCAGAAACGTTTGCGGTAACTTTATTAATATGCAAATGATCATTCATAGATTTTAGCAAATTATATCCATTATTGAGTTGTACTGATTTTATGGGATCTATCTTGTTGTCGTGAAGAACTTTTACACTAACATCGCTATCAGCAATTGCACCAGCAACATCAACATTGTCTTTTCCATCGCTTGCGGCAGAAATAATTACACTGTTTGTTGGGAGCTTTGGAATAGCCGATAATACAACGTCTTGATTTCGCCCTCCTTTCCCTGGATGCTTAACAACCACTTGAGTTTCACCACAGCCTAAAAGGGCTATTCCGGGCTTCGCTTGGCTTGCTAATTCTGGGCCAATTTTATTGGCCATACCGGCTATTTTTGTGCTAAAAATCTCTGGTTTGTAACCAAGTTGCTTTGCCTTGGTTTTCATCCCTTCTACTGCAGTACTACCACTTGCTAGAATGATATTAGTAACCTTTTTGAAATATTTATGATCTTTTGGAGTGTCAACCAACTCGATATTAGGTAGCTGGTATCGATTGATTATTTTTTGGGCATCTCCTTTGGTAGTTTTGTCTAGCACTGTTGGTCCAGAGGCTATAAAGTTTAAATCATCGCCTACAACATCTGAAATAACCAACGACACCACTTCTGCTGGGTAGGCATATTTAGCAAGATACCCGCCATGTATTAATGACACATGTTTTCGTACAGTGTTTATTTCCTGGATACTGGCACCAGCTCTCAGTAAAAAACTAGAAATAAATTGGAGTTCTAAACAGGTGAGGCCGCCTGGTTTGCAAAACAGTGACGACCCGCCACCGCAAACAATAACTATCACCAAGTCATCTTGCTTTGCTCGCTTGAGTAAGTTGGTTATTTTTCTTGTCGCTATAATGTTTTGTTCTGAAGGTAGGGGATGAGTACCTTTTAGACTAGTAATTTTTTTAAGTTTAGTAGATACAGTGTCAATAACAAAACCGGCGGTAATTTTACTAGGAGTTAGTATGTTCTCAAGCGCCATGGCTGCGTGGTCAGAGCCTTTCCCAACCCCAACCACATAAACATGCTTATATTTTTTTAGGTTAAAAGTTTGTTTTTGTATTTTTAACATATCATTTTTAAGTGATATCTGTGTATTGTAAATATTCTCAACTTCTATAGCCTCGTAGCCAGCTTCAACAATTTCTAAGGCATCTTTTCTGAGTTTGTTTTTTGCCAATTGTTTTGAGTTTTTTATAATCATATTGTTGTATTTACCATATCATCAGTTTAGCACAGCTCGATAACTTATATAGGTAAAGCAATGAGTAAAAACAAGATTAGAAATTATATAAATGTTGGAATGTAGTTATACATTTTTTTTCTTTAGCTCTTTTGTTTTGTTTCTGATACTATAAAACTGATGCTAGGAAGAACAAGACAACTACTACATGTTTTTCAACGAAAAAGTTTTGATTTAAGTCAAAAAGACGTGGCTGATGCTAGAGAGTATGTTGAGTCGTATTGGAAACACTTACGACGATTTAATCCACAAGAAGATTCAACCCTTATAGCCCTACCAAAGCCATATATTGTGCCTGCTTATGAACCAGGAAGGGAGTTTGACTTTCCAGAACAATATTACTGGGATAGTTATTTTATTGCTCAAGGTATACTAGATAGTAAGCATAAAAAAGATGTTTTGGGTATGTTGGAAAATCTTATATTTATGTTTGATAGATTCCATATTATTCCAAACGCGAGTCGCAATTATCTTACTGGCCGATCTCATCCGCCATTTTTAACAAGCTACATTCTAGATGTATATAATGCTTACGATATGGACAAAGAATGGCTCAAAAAAATGATGAGCACTGCAGAAAAAGAGTATCAGGTAGTTTGGATGGGCACTCATAAACCCAATGTGCGTAAACAGTATTTAGGCCTAAGTAGGTATTATGACATTAATGTCTTAAATGATTTAGCCGAGGCCGAAAGTGGCTGGGACATGACCACACGATTTAATAGAAAGTGCCTAGAATATCTACCGGTAGATTTGAACTCGTTACTATACAAATATGAAACTGATTTTGCCAAAACAGCCGAGATATTTGGAGACACAAAAACGCAAAAAGAATGGCTCAAAAGATCTTATCACAGAAAGCGCGTAATGAATCATCTTATGTGGGACAACTTGCATAAAACATACTTTGACTACAACTATGTTAAACATCGTCACTCTTTAGTTAACTCACTCGCAAGTTACTTTCCAATGTGGGCAGGAATGGTTGATACTAGAACCGCAGAGCTTTTAGTTCGCAATCTAAGAAGATTTGAGCACATTGGTGGATTGTCTTGCACAGAGTTTCCAAATATGAATAAGGTAGGAAGAAATTCTGTACCAACTCAATGGGCTTATCCAAACGGTTGGGCGCCACTTCATTTTATTGTAATTACGGCTCTACAAAGATATGGTTACCGCTCCCAGGCCAAACGTATTGCAATGAAGTGGCTAAACAACAACCTTAATTGGTTTAAAGAACATGGTAATTTTTTAGAAAAATACAATGTTGTTAATCCAGACAAACCACCGGTGAAGGGAGTGTATCCAACTCAGGTTGGGTTTGGTTGGACCAACTCAATTTTTGAGTATTTGTGTAAGGAGTTTATAGATAAAAAGTAACATAAGCTTTTATGATAAAATTATTACATGAGTCAAAATAGCCAAACCAAATCAAGTTCAAGCTTTTGGCAACGACATAAACTTTTTAGAACATTTATCATAATGTTTGTTGTGGCTATAGTGTTGTTGGTAGCGTGGTTGATTTTTGCTAGCATTCGAGCGGATAGATACCAGGCTCAGCTTCAGCCTTTTTATGATACCCAAGGACTTTCTACGCAGGGTCAAGCCGGTGAAGTTGTTAAGCAAGAACCCCTTGGCATACCCATCGATGGCGGTAGCGGCGTAAGAGTTCTATACAGAACTCAAAAAGCCGATGGTAGTTTTACATTTTCTTCTGGTATGGTTTTTATACCTAGTCAGCCAACTACTTCACCAAGGCCAGTTGTAGCTTGGGCACACGGAACAATCGGTATGGGCGATAGATGTGCACCTACAAGACTAAGCGACCCAATAGCAAACTTAGACTGGATAAGCTCTATGCTAAAACTTGGTTGGGTAGTTACTGCTACAGATTATGCTGGTCTAGGGACAGAAGGCACAGAACAATATTTAGTAGGTGCAAGTGAGGCCCACGATGTATTAAATAGTGTAAGAGCAGCACGTCAAATACCTGGTTCTCAGGCTGGTAATCAATTTGCTGTGTGGGGACATTCACAAGGTGGTCACTCTGCGCTTTTTACATCGCAGTTTGCTAGTAGTTACTCTCCAGAATTACAACTAGTAAGTACTGTAGCCTCTGCACCTGCAGCCGAACTTACAGCTTTATTGAATGAGCAATACGGAACAGCTATTGACTGGGTAATAGGACCAGAGATACTTATTTCTTGGCCAGATGTTTATAAAAATCTAGACATAAACACTATTACTACTCCTCAAGGACTCAAAAGTTATCAAAACATTGCCAACAAATGCATTAGTCAAGCTGCATTAATTGGTATGGTAAGAAATGATTTAGATCAACACATCTTCTCCCAAAACCCAATTGATGTACCTGCCTGGGCTGAGGTGGCAAAACTACAAACCGCACCAGTACTATCGCCATCACAACCGGTAATGGTGGTAGAAAGTTTAAGTGACACAGTTGTTTTGCCAAACACAACTGCTCTTTATATACAAAAAGCTTGTCAAAGCGGCTCCAATCTTGCATCTTTATGGATAAATGATGTAGGCCATTTAAAGATTCCGCAAGTCACGTCGCCTCAGGTAATAAGTTGGATGAACGATAGATTTTCTGGCAAGCCCAATAACTCTACATGCTCACAACCTCTACCAATTGCACCAGCAAATAACTAGCAAAATTTGTTTGTTTTTTGTTAATTTAATGATATAGTATTATCACCTTAAAAAAAGAGGGGGCACCTTGTTATTGTACAGAATTACCTTTGGGTTAATTGCAATGTTTAGTATATTTTACACAATGATCTATAGCCTAGATGGTAGTCAACAGTATTCAAACATGATATCGTGTTGCGCAATAGTAAGTTCCGCGGTATGGGTAGTGCTGACTTTCTTAGACAACAACAGTTCAGTGTCTAGTGAAGTATCTGCTCTAGTTGTTTTTGCCCTTGTCGCCATCGTTGCTGGATTGATGTTGTCTACTGATAGATATCATTTTAGTAACCGCTATTTAGCTGAAGTAGGGCTGATGATCACTTGTATATATATGGTTGGAGCAACCTTGTGTTTAGAATTAATTAGTTCTAAATACTTTTTTAGCACCAAGGAGTTTACTAAAGATAACTAATTACTACCTCGAACTATTCTTTTTCGAGGTTTTTAATTATAAAAAAGTCACTCGCCGCGACCAAAAGCGAGTGACCAACCAATACCAAGGTGCTAGAAAGCTATAGTTGTTATTGCGAGGCGTTACCTCCATCTCTCATTCCGTGATGCTCACCACGTCCCATTGGTCCATGGCCCATCATGCCTGGTCCTTTTGGAATTCCATTGTCTTTGGCCCATTGTTGCATTTCTTTATGTAAAGCATCAAGAGCTTCTTTGCGCTTGGCAGAGTCTGTCTCGGCGTGAGCGGCATCAAACCTCGGCTTCATTTCAGCCTGTTTTGCTATTATTTTATTTTTCTGGTCTTCGGTAAGTTTCCCATCTTTTACAGCCTGCGAAAGTCGTTCATTCATTTCGGTTTGATGCTGTTCATCCATTACCTTAATCACCTCGTCTTTATTGAGGTTAAATTTTGAAGCAATTGCTTGAGCTAAACTTGCTCTTGGGTTTGCATTTTGGCCATTTGTTTGGGCGAACGTTACTCCACCCACCAAAACAGAAGCAGCAACTCCAGCTGTTGCAATACTTGCTATTAGTGCTTTTTTTCTCATACTGTATAGTTCTCCTTATTCTTTTAATATTTATTACACTTTCTTGCTCGGCCTATGACTTATTACTGGCCACATAAAGCAACAAAGTGTATCACTACCAAGACTACACACTGAGTCTTAAAAACGGCTGAAAAATCAAATGATTTTTTCTCAGTGTATTCTCAGTAGTTTACAGGTAGAATATATATATATGAAAATTTTGGTTGTAGAAGACGAACATAAAATTGCTGCAGCTATCAAACGAGGTTTAGAACAAGAACACTTTGCTGTAGATGTAGAGCACGATAGCGACGAAGGTCTGGCTACTATCTTAAACATAGAGTACGACTTAATAATATTAGATAGGATGTTACCAGGTACACTTGACGGTATTGATATATGCGAACGAATAAGAAAAAACGATATTCATACTCCGGTTCTAATGCTTACTGCTAAGGATAAAATTGGCGATAGGGTAGAGGGGTTAAACTCAGGGGCAGACGATTACTTAGTGAAACCATTTTCTTTTGATGAACTTATTGCTAGAGTACATGCACTACTACGCCGACCAAAAGATGTTACAGGCACTGTTTTAGAGGTAGAAGACCTAAAACTTAACACTATAACTTACGAGGTTACAAGAGCTGGTAAAAGCATAACACTATCTAGTAAAGAGTTTGCTTTGTTAGAATACATGCTTAGAAATGCCGGACAAGTGCTTTCTAAGACTAATATTATTAGTCATGTCTGGAATTTTGATGCTGATATACTCCCGAATACTGTAGAAGTGTACATTGGTTATTTGCGTAACAAAATTGACAAACCATTTAAAGGCCCAGAGCTAGTCCATACCGTGCGAGGGTTTGGTTATAAGATAGGAACTAACTAAATATGTTTACCATGATAAAATCGGCAGTTTTTAAACTAACACTTTATTATATTGCTGCCATAATGCTACTTAGTATTAGTTTTAGTCTTTTGCTGTATGGCATATATTCTACTGAGTTAGATAGAGGATTAAGAAGGCCACCAGATTTTTTTATCACTCAACTCAACCCTATTAATTATGAAGATTTTCGGCATGCCAGAATAGTAGAGGCAACTAGTAGTCTAAAAAACAGCTTACTAATATTTAATGCAATTACTTTTGTGCTGGCAGCTGTAGTTGGTAATGTATCAGCGCGCAGAACTCTACAGCCTATTGAAGATGCTTTTGCTGCGCAAAGCCGATTTACCGCAGACGCCAGTCATGAGTTACGCACACCACTTACCGCTATGCAAACTGAAATAGAAGTTGCATTGCGCGACAAACATCTTACCAAAGCTGAAGCTGTAGAACTGTTAAAAAGTAATCTAGAAGAGGCCAACAAACTCAAAACTCTATCTGATAGGTTATTGCAGTTGGCCCGTCAAGATAAGGTGGATATTGTAAAGACTAAGATATCTTTAGAGCAGGTCGCAATTAAGTCACTAAACAACGTATTAAAAGTTGCTAGTGCAAACAAAATATCAGTTGAAAACAAAGTATCAGACGTAACTGTTTGCGGTAACCTAGAAAACATTGTAGATGCCGTCACGATTTTGCTAGATAATGCCGTGAAGTACAGTAAGCCCAAAGGTAAGGTTGTTATGAGCTCTAAGAAGTCTTCAAAATCGGCATGTATTATAGTACAAGATAACGGCATAGGTATAAAATCTTCTGACCTACCACACATATTTGAAAGATTTTATAGAGCAGACAATTCTCGAAGTCAAAGCAATGTAAAGGGTTTTGGTTTGGGCTTAGCTCTGGCTAAAAATATTGTTGAGCTAAATGGAGGATCAATAAAAGCTCAGAGTAAAGAGGGTAAAGGGTCTACATTTACCATTAAGTTACCAACTACTAGTTGAATAAGTGTTTCAAGCGCTCTGAGAAGCTTGGGCTGTCACTACCACCACAACTTGCAGGATCATTTTGTAGATTGTAGCCATGCGCTTTGTTTTCTATATTTTTGTATCTAGCTTGTAAAACATCTTTGTCCTCATTGCCATAATTTATAAGTAAAGAATCTTCGCTATTTATAACTAAACCGTTAAGAGTAGGTACTTCTTTTCCGTTAAGAATATAACTAACTTTAGTATTTAAACCGTTTTGGTAGGTTTTATCCCCCAGACGTAAGTAATCTGGTTGAGCTGAAGAGTTTATATTCTCAAAGAAGTGGCCCCAGGTTACAGCGCTGGCATGAACATGAATAATATCATAAACATCGTCGTGCATATGCGTACGGTGTAATGGAGAATTCTTAAAACCTACCGTGCAAACATTGACCTCCTGGTAGTTGAGCGGGCTCTCAAACTTTTCCTGCTTGCCATTTATCCATACCTGAAAGTTTGCATGGTAGTGTACATGATCTTCGGGTGAGTACTTGTATAGCCCGATAGCAGCAAAAATTATTAATCCCAATAAAAGTCCTACTAATAAAATTAATATTGTTTTTTGGTTTACAATCTTTTTCTTATTGGTTTTTTTCATATAACTTAAATAATACTATTTAATTGCCAAAACTTACAGAACTATGGGGTTAGACTTGTTTACTACCAAGAAAAGCATTACTATTAAGCTTAAGAACAACTAAAAGGAGATTTAAATAATAATGGAAGAGAAACCAGTAAAACCTGTATCTACAAAAACTACAGAACCAACTGCCACCGAAGCCCCAGCCGCTTCAACAGTTAGTAGCGGTTCAACACCAACAAAAAAAACCAATGGTCTTGCTATAGCTGCGCTTATTTTAAGCTTTTTTGTACCATTAGTAGGTTTAATACTTGGTATTGTAGCGCTTAGCTCTATTAAGAAAAACGGTGAAAACGGCAAGGGCCTAGCTGTTGCGGCTATAGTATTGTCGACAATATTTATGTTATTTATACTACTGTTTACATTTCTTTTTATAGCTGGGCTTCAGAAAGCAGTCAAAGAGAATGGTCTTAGTACTGATGGCAAAAGCTTAACGGTGCAAAACGACAATGGTGAATCGGCAAGCTTTGGCGACAACACCAAGCTACCTAGTGGATTTCCTAGTGATGTACCTATTTATCAGCCATCTTCTATAAAGATTGCAGTAAAAAGTAATGACGGTTACAACGTAACGCTATCCACTACAGATAGTCCAGATAAAGTTAAAACTTTTTACACCGATCAGCTAAAGGCAAAAGGTTGGAGTAGTGAAGACGGTCAGTCTATTAGTTTTGGTAGCGGACTAACCGCACAGAGTTTTATGAAGGGCGACCAAATGCTTACAGTGCTTATTGCTCAAGACACTCAAAAAAGTACCGATACAGCTATCAACCTTACTGTTACCAACAATATGAACCAATAATTTGGTCTGTTTTTAATGCATCTAGATAGCGAACAAAAAAAGCGAGTTTTTGCACTCGATCTTCACCAGGTAGCTATAATGTTTTTGTTTGGACTTGGTATATTTGTGGTGGTAAATATTAGTGCTATCTCGTTGCATTTTACTGAAGGCACTATATTATCAAAGTCAGATGTACAAGCCAGTATCTCAGAGCAATTAAGTAGTTGGTTTTCATCGCCAATTTTTAGCAAGATTACCCTAGTAGCTTTTTGGGTAATAATAGGTCTAATTGCTTATATGGTGCTGTTTTGGCTTTATAGTGTTTTTACCGAAGCCCAAAACGAGATAGTGGTAGAGAAAGACTATGTAAATAAGCAAACCAAAAAAGACCAAAAGAAGTGGCCCATGAAAGAACTAGTTTTGCTAATAGGGTTGCTTGCATTAGCAATTCTTACACTTACTGTGCTTTTTCCTTTATGGAATACTTGGTTTGTAGGCTTTATATTTGATATACCTAGCAATATTGGGCTAGCAATAATAGAACTAATAGGTTCTATGGCAGGGATGTTTGTTACTATTTATTTGTTCAAAATAGTTATTAGCACTATGTTGGTTTTAGAATAGTAAATAAGCTTAGTTTAGTATTTACGAATAAGACCTATAACAACACCTTGAATTTTCAAGGGAGTGCTAGCCTCTACGTAGATTGGCTCCATAGTAGAGTTGGCGGGTTGTAAGCGAATGCGACGAGCTTCTTTGTAGTAACGCTTAAGAGTGGCCTCAGAATTGTTTACAAGGGCGACCACAACATCGCCGTTAGAAGGAACTTCTTTTTCTTGTACCACCACATAGTCGCCGTCGTGTATGCCGTCGTCTATCATGCTCTGGCCTTTTACTTGAAGAACGTAGGAATTTTTACTACCTACCATAAAAGGTGGCACTTCTAGGGTGTCTGCGTGACCGGAGAGGGTCTCTATGGGGCTACCAGCAGCTATCATGCCCAATATAGGCAATCCTACGCGAGGCTTGCTCATCTCTTCTTGTAGCTCTTCTACTGGCATAAGAGAGCGAGCTGAGTTGTTGCCTTTTACTAGCAAGCCCTTAGCTACTAGAGTATCAATGTGTTGGGCTATAGTTGCTACAGAATTTAGTTTAAGACCATTAGCAATCTCGCGATAGCTAGGGGAGTAGCCGTGCTGCTCTATAAAAGTTGATATAAAATCTAGTGTTTTACGCTGTTTTTTAGTAAGTGCCTGTTTGGTCATTTTCCCTCCAATATTTTATTTCTTATTTATTAGTATAACGAACAGCATACGAACATGTCAAGCACTTTTAGAGTAATCATTTTAACTAGTAAATTAACTTAAGTCTTACTATTAAAGCAGGTATTAAACTTATTGTCTCAACCTGTTGGCTTAATAAAATCTGGTTGAGGCTATTGACAATGAATTTCAGGTTTCGTAACCTAGAGTACAGAAGTAACATTAAGAGGAGGAACCATTTTATGGCATTTACACAAGTAAACTCAAAAGGTCAAACATATTATTTACACGAACGCGAAGTTACACTTAAAGGTGGACGAAAGCAAGTTATTTACTTTTTCGGTCGCGAAGCCAAAGAAGGTGCAATTGACGAACTACCAGAAGGTTACGAAGTAATTGAGAACACTCGAACAGGCCTACCTATTTTGAAAAAAAGCAACAAGTAAGCTTTTAAATTCAATTCGCAAAAAAAGCGCTATCTAAGGCGCTTTTTGCGTATATGGCAATTTTGCGATATGATTATCAGGTCTAACCAATGTACTGACATCTTTGGGGCCTGTAGCTCAGTGGTTAGAGCAGTCGGCTCATAACCGATTGGTCGTAGGTTCAATTCCTACCAGGCCCACCAGAATTTATAAAAAAAGACCTTTTAAGGTCTTTTTTGTTATGCTTGTAAATGTTTTTAAAAGTAGTATGATCCTTGAGTAACATTTACCAGGCAAAGGAGATGGTTTTGGCTGTCTTGCAAGGTTACACATATGGGCCAATCAGTTGTGGCAATTGTGGAAGCAACTACATTTGTATTGAAGAAACCGACGATCCGGCGGTAGTAAAGCTACAATGTTGGGAAGGCCATAGCGCAATTGCACCTCGAAATCACCAGCAAATTAAACAAGCATTGGGCGAGAAGGTTGTAGGCGTGACACAACAAGACCCCGATACTATTGTCTGCCCAGCACCTGGTTGTGGGGTATCACTCGCAAGAGAAGACCTAAGGGCTCAGGCTGTGCACATGGAAACTCGCCACCCAGATATAATTGCCGAGCGGCAACGACGTGCGTCTAGGTGGTGATTGCTAAATGTATAGCAGAATTAGCGGTTTAAACATTATTAAGCCGCTTTTTATTTTTTCTTTTGAGCGTCTATCTTGGCTTGAATTTGAGCAGTAACACCCACTGGGTCTACTACAGTTTGGTCTGGCTCGGGTGGGTGCAAACGACGGGTTTGATTTACTCTTGCTTGTAAATATGCGGTTTGAGTAGCAGAAGGTGTAACATTACCGGCAGGTAATTTGTCTGGCGAGACCAACTGCATTTGGTTGGGCGATATAATCTCACTGCTTTCAAAATCTACATAGCTATGATAAGGCGACTCTTGTTCGCGTATTTCTTGTAGAGATTTATGTGGCACAAACTTTTGAATTTTGGGCCTAGCCTGGTTTGAGTCGAGTTCTTGCATTTGCTTAAAATCTTATGTAATTGGTGTGGCCTGCACTACCAAGCGATTGGTAGATGTCCAGAGTGGAGTACAGGTGTAGATAGTTAAGAGTGGTACGGTAGTAGGTGCTTCAATATACATTTTGTCTTTTTCAACTACAAAAGTACGCACTACCTTATAGCGAAAAGTTTGCTCGCCCCACTTAACTTCTACGGGATCACCCACCTTTACTTTGTCTAGCGAATAGAAGGTACGCGGGCCGTTTACATATTGATATCTATGACCAGCCAAAACTGTGTTACTATCTGTAAGAGGAGTGCCGGTACCTGGTCTATGCCAAATACCATACGTCATAGCATTGTCGTCTTTACCTTCTACTATTGGTGCACCAACACCAATAGCTGGAATGTTTATCCAGCCCACCTGGTTAACGGCCAATTCTTTGGGGGCTTCACTAGCTGGCGAGAGGCCATTTTGAGCTAGAGAATTAGAAAGATTCTGATCGGCTTGGGCTAAATTTTTGTTATTCTTACCAAAAAATCCACTTATTTGTCGCATAACTCCGGGGAAAGTTGGGCCAAATATTAAATACAGGCCAGTTAGGGTGGCTACAGCGGTAAGCGCAGTTTTAACATAAACACTTTTATAATTTCGTCTGAGAATAGATATGGTGTCTTGGTCGGGCACAAAGGTTTTACGTTTGTGCGCGTGAGTACGATAGTAGCTTTCGTGAGCTCTTTTTTGAAGTTGTTTTTCGTGGTCCGGCATACTACTAGGCAAAAATACTTGACCTGGTTGACCCACCATTAAATCTATTTCGGTTTCGCTATCTTGCGCAGAATGGGCTGAGCTAGAAGATGTGCTTTTGGTTTTGGCCTGCATGAAATCTGCCTTGGCGATGTTGGTTCTTTTTTTACCACTATTGCGGTGCGTGGTAGTTGCCGACGGAGGAGAGAAGTAGCTAGGTACCGAAGAGTGACGATTTGTTTTGCGCGACTCACGCAGTCTCGCCTGAAGTGCAAGTGTTCTGGCTGATGCCTCACTAGGACTGTTGTCGATATTATCTTGCTCCTCGGCAAAATATAAGGCTATTTTCTCCATAGCTTGGGGAGACATTTGTACTTGATTAGTGTCGCTTTGCGATACAAAATAACCCTCAATCTGCTCACTATCTTCATCGGTAGGCTTTATAAATCTAGAAACACCCGAAGATAAGTTGTGGCTGAGTGGAGCTATGTCGTCATTAAATAACCGATATTTGTCCATACTTATATAGTATACAGGTTACGCTTATTTTTCAATGCAAAAGTACTTGACGTACAGATTGGCTGTAGAGTAGAATTAAACATAAGCACATAGGTGTAAGCAAAACCAAAAATAAACCGTGAAAAAAATACAGAATCATATCAAGAAATTATTTAGATTAAGTATCTCTACAATTGTGGGTGTAACGATTTTGCTTACACCTTTTGGCGTTGCCCACGCTCAAACTCTTGGCGTAAATGGCCGTATTCTTTGGGCCGCACCAAGCACTCACTACTCCATATTTGCCGACGGCACTGATATAAAAGACACCAATATACCAAGTACTGTCAGGTCGAACAAATGGGCGGCGGTGTATAACCCGGCCGGAACAGATATATATTATCCCAACCAATGTACTTCTGGTACTCTAAGCAACGTGGGTATGTTTAGCGTTACCAATGCCCTTACGCCAGCTGGCAGTCAGATTCTTTGTCCTTCTGGAAGTGGCACGCGTAGTATGCAAGAACCAGCGGTATACAATGATGGCTCCAAAATAGCATTTGCAGTCTACACTACCAATAATGGCGGCGAACGCGAAGTACATGTGATGAATGCTGATGGTAGCAACAATATTACCTTAACCAATCAAATTAACGGCACTAATAGCCAAAACCCTGTATGGGGCCCCGGTGGGGCACATGTGTATATTGCCAACCAAAATAATATTAGACGCGTTGACGCTTCTACGTCCAACCAAGTTACGGCGCTAGATGTTACTACAGATGCTTCAACACAAGACTTAGTTTGCCGACTCAACGATATTCACCCTAATGATGGCGAAACATTACTCTATACAAGTAACGATCAATTTAATTGTAATAGTAAGGTATCAGGCCAAGGCGATCAATTAATGACAACCACTAGAACGCCTGGTGGTGTTGCGACAGCCATTACCAACGACAACAACGACTATATAGGTGGCTATTATTCTCCAGATGGAACACAAATAGTTGCTGTACGCTACAATCCTAGTAATAATTTGACCGAGCTTGTTACCATGAACGCCGATGGTAGCAATATACAGTTGGTGGCCAATGTGCCCGTTGCCGATGGTGGCCCGGGGGTACTAGACAGTGGAACGCTCTCAAGCTACAGCTACCGACCTTTTTGGAGTACCGACCAAACCAGTTTTCTCAATGCCCCTACTTGTACTCTGACCGCTACGCCGTCATCAATTTCTACTGGCGCAAGCTCAGCTTTGAGCTGGACTACTACCGATGCTACGTCGCTAACTATAAATAATGGAGTTGGTGATGCCTCGCCAGTGGCTGCTGGCAGTGTAACAGTTACCCCCGGTACAACCACTACTTATACGGGTACCGTTACCGGAGATGGCGGTACAGGCACCTGTACGGCAACCATTACTGTTAGCGATGGCCCAGTTGGCCCAAGCTGTACACTTATTGCCGACCCTACCACTATAGCAAGCGGTGAAAGCTCAACTATATCTTGGGGGTCTACTAACGCAACTGATATTAGTTTTGATCAAGGCATTGGTTCGGTCACTCCTGTATCGGCTGGTTTTATAGATGTTTCACCAACTACTACAAC
>CAYZYH010000011.1:0-35037 GCA_964481235.1 uncultured Candidatus Saccharibacteria bacterium | reverse complement strand
CAAATGGCCGAGGTACACGCTCTTACCTTTTTTGTGGCGAGAGGCCTAATGAATACCGGACTCCACAAAAACACTCTTTTAACACCTTCGTTTCAAAAAATGCTCGATCTAGCCGAGCTTGAGACTCATCACTCTGAGGCTCTGTTTCAAACAATAGAGGGCGGCAATCCATACGCACGCTCAACCCGTCAAACCTTTATTAAGCAGTTAAAAAGTCTTAATAAAGGTATTAAGAGAATCAGCTAGTTGGGAGTATAATATAGTTAATGGAAACCAACAGAACTCCTTCATTAATTCTGGGTTTTGGCCTCATTATATTTAGCTTCTTTTTGCTAGGGAGGTTGCTTTTTAAGTTAGATTCCACCACCCAGGTTGTAGACTACTGGCCGGTATTTATTCTATTTATTGGTTTGTTAACCATCAATCCCAAGAATGCCAGAACTAACGGTATTTCACTGGCACTAATCGGTTTAGGAATATTTGGAGTACTTTATAGAGTAGGAGTGTTTCAGACGCCGGGTGGACAAGCCCTGCTTGCTGTTATGCTTGGTTTAGTAGGTTTAGTTGTGCTTGTTCTAGTTGTCTCTAGGCCACGTAAGCCCAAGGTTGTAACCACCAATGCCCAACAAGCAGAGCACCAGCAACCAATTAACAAATCTAATCGTTTTTAGCTGAAGTTTTTTCAAACAACTTGCTTTTTTAATACGCTTATGCTACAATAGTAGGTAATTAATTAAAAAACAAAAGGAAACAAAAAATGCCCGCACCAGAACCAACCCCAATGCCGCAACAACCAATGCAAGACCCAAATATGCAACCACAGGGCCCGGCAGTAATTAAGCCTGGCGAGGTAACGCCTGGTTATCATCAATTCACCCCTAATCCAGAGCCACAAGCAGAACCTCAAACAGCTCCAGCACCTACTCTTCCGCCAACAGAACCTCCCGCAGGCAATGTAATGCCCCCAAGTGACCCAAATACGAACTTAAACCCAACTGATACAAATGTAAATAGTAAAGATATGGCAGCACCTACACCACCCACCCCAACCGTTAGTAACTTAAACCCAAGACCAGCAACAGGTAGCCCCGAAGGTCCTAGTACCAACCCTCTACCTATAGACAATATAGATCCGCCTAGTATAGACCCTGTTCAATAATAAAAAGACCAAGCACTACACTTGGTCTATAATTGTTCTCGGCAAATCTTGTCCCCATATTTCGTGACAAAATCTACACTCATATAAAGGGCTTGGTGCTGTAGCTTTGGGCATACATATTCTTACTTCTCCCGTATTTGCTACACAATCTACGCAGAACTTATGGTTGAGTTCAACTCGATCAATTTTGCAAGAGTTTTGGTATGTGATAAACAAAACATCTTGCTTTGCAATAAATATTGGCTCTTCAATACTTGGTATTTCAACAGCTACAAAACCACCATGTACAAAGTCTATTGTGGCTTCGCCATAAATAGTTACAGCTAGACGAATGTGCCCTGCGATTGTTCGTTTTTCGATTAAAGAGTGCTGAAAATCGTAAAATATACTTGGTACTTGGGCTCCATCGGCAAACACAATGCTATTTTTAACTTTTGAGCTTGTCACCTAACTCCTCAACTATTTAAGGTACAAGCCTAGAAGTATAACTAATTATAGAATTATTTTCAAGTCTACTCTTTGCCAATTTTACCTAAATGTGTGTGTTTGAAACCTTTGGGTGTTTTTAGTCCATAACCCATTAATCTATCCATACCAATGTGTGCCAACCAAATGAGTGAAAGTAAAATAATAAGGTTATTGGATACTGCAATTCCTAAAACTAGTAGAATTACCGGAAACACTAAGGTGTGGCCTAAATTGTAAATGATTGCTCCAGCTTTATTGCCCCATATGTACCCAATCATACAAATATCTGGTACTAAAATTAATGCCAAGAACATCCAAATACTACCTTTTTGTCTAAAATAGAAATAGATTGAAGCCAAAAGTATGACTAGGCCTTCTGCACGTTGAAAAAGGATTGGCATGTCCATCTACATTCCTGTCGGGTCCCAACAAGTTCGGTAGTTTTCATTAAGATCACTTATTTTACTCATATCGTCAGAGTCTAGCTCAAAGTCAAAAATATCAATATTGTCCTTAATTCTCCCTTCTCTAGTAGATTTAGGAATGATAACATTGCCAAGTTGCAAGCTCCAGCGAAGCATTATTTGTGCGGTGTGTTTGGCATGTTTGGCAGCAATTTCACTCAATACTGGGTGCTGTATACGTTTGCCATGTGCCAATGGACTATAAGCTTCAAGTATTATATGGTGTTCACTACAATAGTCTTTTAGTAGTTTTTGATACAAAAACGGGTGAAATTCTACTTGGTTAACCATAGGTGGTATTTTGGTTTGTTCTATGAGCTCTGCTAGATGTTCTTCGGTAAAGTTACATACACCAATAGCTTTGGCTCTGCCAGATTTGTATATTTTTATCATTTCTTGCCAACTTTCTATACGTTTGTCGGTCACTGGCCAGTGCATTAAATACAAATCCACATAATCTAAACCAAGGCGTTTTAATGATTTGTCAAAAGCTTTCTGAGTTTTTTCAATTCCCTGGTCTGAGTTCCATAGCTTGGTAGCTACAAATATCTCTTCGCGCGGAATGCCAGAATTTTTAATTGCCTTACCTACACCCTTCTCGTTTAAATATATTCTGGCAGTATCAATGCTTCGATAACCGTTTTTGAGCGCCAAGCCGACTGCTTTGCTGGCAGATGAATTGGGTAGTATCTTCCAGGTGCCAACCCCAACTACAGGCATATTTATACCATTATATAGATTTACAACAGACTTAAGTGTAAGTTTAGATTTCATTCCTTTTATGGTAGCTTGGGATAACAAATTTATCAAACTCATATATAGCTATAGCGTTTACAAACACTAAATAAAAATGTTGATTATGGCAATTACTGCTACTATAGCCAAGACTAGATTGACCAATGCGGTTTGGTGAGTTCTTTTAAATAAAGAAATTGTTAACAAACGACAAGCTCCTATTAAGTTCATTATGTGAAAAGATAGATCGTCTACACTTAAAACTTTAAATGAAACCAAGGCGTAAGATCCAATCACAAGAGTTGCACCAAGCCAGCCTACTATTTCAAATAACAACTTCCTATTTTTTTTATCAATCTTTATCACATCTTCATTTCTTTAAATGCCCACGTAAGTACCTCGAGCATGTCGCTATAAGCAATATTGGTATCTGGGCTATACAAGTACAGTACATTATCTACCACCTCTATATTTATCTCAAAACTAAGTGCATATATGCGCTCCATAAAGTTGGTTGCAAGTAGCTCAAAACTGGTGGCTTGGTCAGCATTGCCAGCCCACACAGCAAATTTTTTGTTAAATTCTACACTCTCTGTTTCTATCTTGTTTAGCCCTTTTGCCTTAGGCTTAAATCCATACCAACTCTTCTCTGTCACCAGAATATCATCATAGCTTTTAGGCAAAATTGCTTGTGCAACCACAAAAGGTTTCATACCCACCCCTGCTTTTGGCTCATAGCTATAAAACTCCACAATTATTTCTTTGTGGTATCCAATTACGTGATTGTTTATGTCGGCGTTTCCAAAACCAGCTGGGCCAAATATAGCACCTCTACTCGGCATCATTAGCCAGCCAAAATCTGGGTCGTAATATAAGTTGTTGGTCTTGGCAAACTCGGCAATACTAGGTTCGAATTTACTTGCCTCGGCAGTGGTTTGAGTGATTGAGCCTAGAACATAGTTCTTACCACTTTTTTCAAAGGTCCATATCTCTGAGAATGTACTATTGTCGGTGAAGATAGTTTTATTTTCTTTGGTGTCTATTAATTTATCATTTGCGCTTGCCACAAAATAGATATTAAACCCACCAGAGTAATCACTGCTCTTTAAAATATAAGCTTTTTGGATAGTTATATTATCCATTATGTTCTGGCGGCCATAGTTTTGTAATACGTTTAGCTCTAAAACCATTTTCTTATAATAATCTGGGCTAGTGATTTTTTTCATTGCTTTTAGATCGAAATCAACCCATGCTTTTTGAAATGACAAAAATATATCCTTACCGCTCTGTGTAAGTTCTTGTTCTTTCTCATTACCATTTTTTGTAAGGTCAATATATCCGGCAGGTGGTCCAGAAATACTTCCAGAACTAACTTTTTTACCAAACTTAGCTATCAAAATGATAATAATTATAGGTAATACAAAGCTTAGAAAAATGATTAAGGTAGTTCCCCACCACGGCAAATCTGCACCAGAACCTGTGCCCCCACTACTGCTAGAGTAGTGAGAAGAACTTGAGCTAGAAGATGAATGACCACCTCCACCTGAGCTAGACGAAGAACTGCCACCTCCTCCACCGCGAGCTAAAATAAGATTATTTTCTACTTCTTTAAGTATATAATTCATACTTTTATTATACACATTTACGTATCAAGACTTATTCTTACGCCTCACAAAAAATATTCCTCCAATAAAACCTATTGCTGCTAGTGTGTAACCAAGTACAATTGCCGGGCTAGTATTCTCGCCACCTAAGAATAAAAAATTATATTCCACTGTTAACCCCGCAAACAAAAACATTAGGCCTAAAGTAATTAGTCTTATCTTCTGATGTTTTTGTTTTAGATCCTTCACCTGCATCAAAGTGAGTACCCCTACAATAATTATACTAACACTCATCAAAGCAAGTAGATAAAGTGTAGTTTGTGTGGTTGGAAAAACTGCAAGTCCGTTTTCTACATAAAATCTTGACTCAACTCTTTTAACCATATCAAACCCAAGAGCTATTATTGTGAGAATAATAGTTGGCCAAAAAAACCACAAAAAAGATACTTTACGTTTTAACCCTAAATACCAAATAATTCGCATTTGAACCATTAATCCGGCGTAAAATAGTAAATCGGCAATTGTCACAGAAACTTTTAGCACAGCTTCAATGTTAGTAACCCCAAAAGGAACAGCATAAAATATGCCCGACAAGCCAAACAAAACTCCCGACCAAGAATAATAAAAGGTAAGAGGAGATTTTACCTTGTTATAGTGTAAAAATCCACGCACACCAAAAAAGAACGCTACCAACCCCATAGCTGCCAGAGGAAAAACGTTTATAGGAATGCCAAACATAAGTACTTATAGTATAGCGTATAGCAACTAAGCTAGCCTAGCGTGCTACTTTGTTCAAATTTGACTGATAGTAAAGTATTGGCAGGGTACTTACTACTGCACTTAAAGCAATTGAGTATAGAGCAAATAACAGATTAGTCTGCGTAAGGCTATTTATTAAAAACTGACTATTTAGATTGATAATAAATAGTGCTACAAAGTATAAAATAATTGGCGCAAAGAAAGCCACACCCACACCAAGTTTACCTCTAGTAATTACGTTCATGGCTTTGCAGAATCGCCAAAACCACCAGATATTTACAACTGGCACAAAAAACCACAAAAAAACGGCACTTTAGCACTTTGAGCGTTTAAGGTATTCATCTCTGTCTTGGTAATAAAAAACCAATATATTGAATATAATCCAAGAGTTACAATGTCGAGTAGTATTATGGCGAAAAGTGAACGGTGCTTTAAATGCATAAGATTATTCCTTTATTGCTACTAATAGCATACTCCAAGATTACGCTTATGCAAATACTGCTGGTGGTACTCTTCGGCGTGCCAAAAAGTTTGAGCTGGCACTACCTGGGTTACAATTGGGTCCTTAAACTTTTTGGTTTTATTAAGTGCAGCAATTTTAGCTTTTGCCAGCTTTTTTTGTTCGTCGTTATGATAAAAAATAACACTTCTGTAATTATCTCCTAAATCTGGGCCCTGTCTGTTTAGTTGGGTTGGGTAGTGATGGTCAAAAAATAAATCTAAGAGTTGATTGTAATTAACTTTACCAGGATAATACTCTATCTGTACAGTTTCAGCGTGGCCAGTGGTGTGTGAACATACTTGTTCATATGTAGGATTCTCTAAATGCCCGCCTTCGTACCCTACTGTCGTCTTTACTACACCTGGCATTTCACGAAACACCTCTTCTACACCCCAGAAACATCCGCCACCAAAATCGGCCATTTCGGTTTTTACTTTACTCACTAAAGTCTCCTTTGGGTAATTGTTTAATATTTACATTTCGTTTTTGGTTCTCTGATTTTAGCGTTCGCAAGATTGATATCCCGTGATCTTTAGCATTATAAATGCTTTTAAAAGTTTTTTTGTCTACAAAATACACTTGAACACTAAGCTCAAGCATCGCCTTTAGTCCTGAATCGTAAACAGTCTTACTTATAGGCTTCACTGGCACGCGACTAGTCCACTCGTCTTTTGCGCCACCCCTAATTTCGTGTACAAAGGTATCTACCGGTAGCTCGTAAATTGCTCCTCCTCTATCTTGTTTTCTAAATCTACTTTCACTAGAGATTATTACTACCCGCACATCATTAAAACCGCTTATCTGTACCCAACTACCGTCGTTTTCTACAATAAAACAAGAAGCATAGGCTTTGTTGGGTGTTGCAAATACTACCCGACCTTCATTTATATCGCGAACATGTTCGGCTCGCGGTTCGAACACCTCAATATTGCGATTGAGCGATGCATGGTACAGCACCTTTGGCTTTTTCATTATATATACACTCTATCTTCATAGCACCAACGCCAAGTTTTGTCTGGATACATCTCTATTACCTCGTGACCAGTTTGTTCATAGTGCTTGTCGGCATGCTTGCCAATAGAGAACTTATCACAGCCTACGTGTCCACATACCAAGCATTTACGCAAACTTATCCAGTAGAGCTTTTGCGCCAAACATTCTTCACAACCATCTGCTGTGATAGGCTTAATATTTTCTACTATCTTATGATAATGATTACAATCTTTGTTTTTATTCATAAGCTCAATTATATAATATCTGTTACAATTATTCATAAGTAAACATAGATAGGATATAAAAATGAAACTTAAGGCATTAATTCTAAACTGTACGCTTAAGCCGTCGCCAGTAGTAAGCAATACTTCTGCGCTTGTAGGCAAAGTTATAAATATTTACCAAGAACTTGGTGTAGATACAGAAGAACTACGAGTACGCGACTACGATGTTAAGTTTGGGGTGAGTAGCGACGAAGGTGATGGCGACCAATGGCCAGAGATTTATGAAAAAATTAAGGCTTGTGACATCTTAGTAATTGCCACACCGATATGGTTTGGCGTTCGTGGAAGTGTGAGTCAAATGGTACTCGAACGACTCGATGGTAGCTACGCCGACGGCGACAAAGTGACTGGTCAGTACCCACTCTATAACAAAGTTGGGGCAGTAATTATTACTGGTAACGAAGATGGTGCTCACGATGTTGCGGCCAATACACTATTTAATCTAACTCATCTTGGTTGCTCTATCGCACCCAACTCTGATTGTTATTGGGTGGGTGATGCTGGGCCTGGCCCTAGCTATATTGAAGCTGGTGGCGACAAACACTTATACACCAACCGCACAGCACGCTATCTAGCACACAACTCAGCTAAGCTTGCTCGTATTTTAGCCCAGAATAAAATTGATACTAATCTAAAAGAGCTTGATTCAGAGGCCAAAGAGGTAAGTAGAAGCTAGCCAGCTTTAACTTTTGCAGCTTTTCTACGGCCATAAAAGAATAGTAACAACTCTCCGGCTGTACCTTTTATAATAGTCTTATTTTTTGTATTGCTAAAATTTATTTTTATCGCTTCGTTGTTTTCGGTGTTAACTAGTTCTAAGTTACCCATATCTCTTAGTAGCGTTTTTCTTATCTTTGCTAGACCCTTAAGGCTACTCCATAAAATAGCATTTTCTTCATTACTTGGCTTTTTTCTATTCATCTTTAACTCTCCACGTAAAAAATCCTCATTGTGCACCCAAAACTCTGCAGTGTTGAGACTGGCTGGCATATACCAGGGGTATCTTTGCAGTTTTTCTACAATATACTTACGCCCTTTTGTTTCTAGCTTTTTTATTCGTAAATCATGTAGGTTTTGTAATGCAGGCAATACCAAACCTATACCACCAATTATGCTCCGTTCCCTACACACTAAGTGTGCTGCTAGGTCTTCTACACTCCAGCCAGCACAAAGCGTAGCAGCGCTCCACTGATCAGGCTTTAGTTTTTCTAATAATTTTATGGTAAATTCCCGTTGTGATTGTACAAATTGTTTTTGTGTCATTATCTTTAAGTATACTAAATACTAAAGAAAAAAGACCAAGTCTAGAAACTTGGTCTTGTTGTGAATGCCTACCATATCAACATAGCTATTCCACCAAAAAAAACTAAGGCAAAAATAATGCCAAATACGGCAGCGCATCCAATATTACTATTTCCGGGCACTCCATCATCGGGCCCAGAACCGTCTGAAATAGCAATAACAAAAAATATGGCTAGAAACAATAAAACTATACCCCACAACATCAATGCAGAGTCATGTGCAGATTGTTGTAATTCTTGAGTGTTTTGAGCAAAAATCACTTGTCTTCTCTCTAGTTCTTTTGGTGGGTGCAATTTCGTTGCATATTCTACAGTTAATATAGATTATTTACAATCATTACAAGTATAATAAATCTATGAGCAAAGAAGAAATTAAGAAAAAACTAGATCCATTGGCCTACGAGGTAACTCAAAACAAAGCTACCGAGACCCCGTTTAGTGGTAAATATATAAATGAGCATGCCGATGGAAGTTACCACTGTATTGTTTGCGGACAAAAATTATTTGAAAGTGGCACAAAGTTTGATAGTGGTACTGGTTGGCCAAGTTTTGATAGTGCAATACCCGGCTCAACAAAGCTTGTAGAAGACAACTCGCACGGTATGCAACGCACAGAGGTAGTTTGTAGCAAATGTGGCGCCCACCTTGGCCACATGTTTGACGATGGACCAAAAGAAACAACCGGCCAGAGGTTTTGTATAAATTCTTGCGCGCTAGATCTCAAAAAGAAGTAATTTATAATTTTATACTAGCCTCGCTTAGTTGTTTACTAAATGGCACTGTCTTTCGGTATTTAAGAATTTGTAAACCAGCTTTTTTAGCAGCATCTAAGTTCTCTGATAGGTCGTCTACCATAAGTACTTGGTTAGGTTTAAAACCCAAACTATTTACTACCATTTCATAAAGACCTGGATCGGTCTTAGGTAGCTCAAGTTCAGTGGTGTTTTTTATAAACTCAAAGTAGCGTTTTACCTTTCGCTCTTGTAACCAGTAGGTAATATCTGAGCTAACCGCCGTAAGTACACCAAAACCATATTTTTTGTTGTGGTCCTCAATAAACTCTATTAGCTCTGTATTGAGCTGGTCGGTGCGTGGAAAGTACAATACATTATAAAAATCCCAGAGTACAAACTTTATCATAGCTGTTCTAGTTGATCCTGCCAATCTTCAATAATTTTAAAGCTGTCTTGCCAGAACTGTTCACTATTTATATCAATACCCACATCGGCAAGTACCTTTTCAGGAGATTGTGAACCCCCTACTGATAAAATTTGTTCAAATTTAGGTATAAAACTTTCGCCCTGGTCTTTATAGCGTTTATAAAGTGCAAGACTTAGTAGCTCACCAAAATTGTAGGCATAACAATAAAATGGTGTGTTGTGAATATGAGGATAACGAGCCCAACCATAACGAAACATATTATCAATATCTACACTCTCTCCTACTTGATCTTGTAAGGTTTTCAACCAGGCATCAGAAATTTCTTTTTCTGTTGCACCCTCTTGAAGTTTTTTATGTGTTTCGATTTCAAAAAGTACAATATAGTTCTGCCTCATAACTGCACCAAAGCTGGTACTTAACTTATCGGCAAGTAAGAACCTCTTTTGCTCAACGCTTTCAGCTCTCTCAATCATTTTTTCAAACATAATCATCTCGCCAAAAGTTGATGCTGTTTCAGATAATGGTAGAGTAGCTAGTTGTGTTGAAACACTATGCTTGTTGGCAAGTATTGCATGCACACCATGGCCCAGCTCATGCGCCATTGTTCTAACATCATTACTTTTACCCACAAAATTCATTAATATATATGGCAAAATGTCGGGTGCAACAGTTAAACAGAATCCGCCGGGGTTCTTATTGTTCCTAGGGTATGGGTCTATATGATTAGCATCAATAATTAATTGCGCATTTTTTGAAAAGTTACTATCAAACTCCGCAAACGTGTCTAATACCAAACCAACCATTGAGTTGTAATCTAGATTATTTGAAGAATCTTCAGCAATCGGAGCCATTACATCAAACATACTCAACTTATCAACGCCCAATAGTTTAGCTTTATGTTTGAAAAATCTTTGATAAACCTCTCTGTTAGCCGAACATACCTTTAGTAAAGTATTAATCGTGAAGTCTGTTACATGATTAGCTGCATTGCGCATACTAATTGGTTTTGCGTAGCCACGTATTTTTGCTCCATGGTCCCAGTTTTTAGCAATAGCTTGATAAATTAAGAAAAACTTATCAATATTTTTCTCGTAAGCCTTATAAAATGCAGTGTAAGCCTCTCTTCGAATACTAGAATCAATGGAGTGCATGTAAGCCTCTACTTCAGCGTGGTTGGTTGTAACTATGGGCTCTTTGTTTTGAAACTTAAGATTAAACTCAAGCTCAAGCTCAATCATCTCCCGTAAATTATTTAGTACAGCAATTCCGTTTGCATCTTTGGCTATAGAAATCTTTTCTGCCTGTTCGCTCAAACTAAATTTTCCTTGATGTCTAGAATAGTTAAGTGAGTATTCTAAATCTGCAACTGTAGCAAATAGTCGAGATGCGTTTTTGTCATCAAGGGTTTGTGTGCCTGTTATTTCTTTACCTTTCAACCATAAATCTATCTTTTGGGTTTTTTCTACACAATAAATTGTTAGGTTCTGCATTTGGTTTTTGAACTTCATACTCATTGAATCTTTGTTGTTTGCGGCTTCCATTAAATACGCTCTGGAGTCAAGTCTGTGTAAATTTTCAACCAACTGCTCATATTCTTGCATTAATTTATCAAAGTCCACATCAGACATATTTGGGTCTGCAAACTTATCAAAAAATCGCTCTAGTTCGTCAATTTTTGTTTTGGTTTGGTCATAAAGCCTGGGCCAGTCTTCTAGACTAACAATATCATCTAAATTCCAGGTTTTAGTTTCTTCTGGGTTTTTTACCATGTATATAATTGTACCTTAAATATCCACTAGCTATAACTAGCTTTTTATACAAATATTAGCGAACCGACTTATATCCGCCCTCAACACCTTGCGGACTATAGACTACTTGCCACAATTGAATATTGCGAGATCTAAACTGTCCAGCGCAAGCGAGCAAATAAAACTCCCACATTCGTTTAAAGCGTTCGTCGTACTTCTCGTGATCTAGCTTGGGATAAGACTTAATGAAGTTTTTGTACCAATTCATGAGAGTTGGGTCGTAGTTAGCCCCCATATTATGCCAGTCTTCCATTACAAACTTTCCTTCAGATGCGGTTGCAATTTGTTTAATAGATGGCAACACTCCACCAGGAAATATGTAAGTGTTTATCCATGGGTCTATAGAGGCAATACTTTTATTGCTACCTATGGTGTGAAGCATAAACAAACCATCATCCTTTACTAGAGTTCTCATTTTGGCAATGAATTTATCATAATTCTTTGGCCCTACGTGTTCCATTACACCAATTGCAGCTATTCTATCAAATTTAGTTTTGCCAGCATAATCTTGCCAGGTAGTTAGTATTGGTTTTACTTTTAAACCCTTTGCACGGTCTTTGATATAGCTTATTTGCTCTTTGGCAGGAGTAAAACAGACCACTTCGCAGCCATATTTCTTGGCCATATAGACAGCCAAACCACCCCAGCCACAACCTACATCTAATACAGTCATACCTCTTTTAAGGCCTAATTTTTGGCAAATCAATTCATATTTATCGGTCTGGGCTTGGTCTAAGTTCTTTGCGCCTCGGGCCCAATAGGCACAAGTGTAGGCCATTGTTGGCCCTAGCATTGGCTCGTACAAGTCGTTACCAATGTCGTAATGGCTTTGAGCATTTTTATAGGCTTTTTTGCCCTTTTGTTGGTTGGCCCAACGAGATTTTAAATAGTAAAAAGCAAATTTTACCTGTTCGTCTATTCCAATTTGCTCGCTCAGGTTCGATCTAAAAACTAAAGTCATAGTTTTATCAAGTTGCTTAGAACTCCACCAGCCATCCATGTAGCTTTCACCAACACCCAAGCTACCATCGCTAAACACCCTGTCGTAAAAACGCTCGTCATGTATTTTAATGTCTTGTGCTCTACTACCACCCACTTTAATATCGGCTTTGGCGAGTAGTTTTTTAAGTTTATTAATTTGTTCTGTGCTTGCCACTTCTCTATCCCCTTTTTATAGATTTTTAGATAAGTATTTTAGTGACTCCAAGAGTCGTATCTTCTTATAGGATATACTATTATTACGTATTTTTACAGGTTATTACTTTTTTTAGTATTCATTTAGTAAGCAATACGATATCAAGCTCGTGTTATTTTATCGTAGGTAGTTGGCGCTAGCTTACTACTATCATACTTTTGCTTGAGTTTGTTGTATTTTTCGCCCGCATATATTTTGTTAAATTTAGCTTGGCTCATAAATGAGCTAGAGTAAAGCATTTTAATACCTTGGTGGTTAAAACAATAATCATCCATTATTTTGGTATTGTAATAAGGCTCTTTATTTTTTTGTTTTTTAGCAAAGCTATATGAACCTAGATTAAGGTACAGTTTGTTAGCTTGCATAGGATAACAAGTCGCCTTGGCCGGTGTTTTTATTACGGTAATGAGCCAGGGATGCCCAGCCATATCAATATTTTCTAGCCCAAAATCTAGCAATTTTTGAGCTTGTGTCCAGGGCACCTCCCAGTCTTGAATAAGTTTTTCTAGATTGTTGTCATTTTCTACCCGTGAGCCGTGCTTACTACGCAACGCATTGTAGCGCGTAAAAAACCCTGAATTGCGAAGAGCTGGGGGTGCAATACGACGATAAAAATCATAAAATCTCGACTCTGGTACATTCCAGAACCACTCAGGGTCGTAACGAAATATATACTCTTTGGTAGGCAGGTACATATCACCTGGTTTTGAAATATCTTTATAAAACTTTGAGAGGCCATAAATACTAGAAAGTTTTGCGAGCTTAGGCAAAGACTTCACTTGCTTGCCCGTAGTTAAATACATAGTTTTGGTATCGTACACCAAGCTCTCTACATAATCTATGGTGGTGTCTTGAGTGGCTAGTTTTATTGCATTAAGTAGGCTTTTAGAGTTAGTGTGCTTTTGAGTGCTTAGGTGTACGTACTTGGTTACGGCACGCAGCTTTATTTTGGCTCGTAACACGTAGCCTAGTGTGCCATATGAGTTGGGAAGGCCATAGAAAAGATCTGAATATTTGTTGTTGGCGGTTGCTTTTACTATTGTGCCACTTGGCAACAACACATCGGCCTCAATTAAGCTATCGTGTACAAAACCATACCTATAGCAATTAGACTCTATACCTATACCAACTATTGCACCGCCAATAGTAATGTGTTTGAGCTCGGGTGTAATAAGCGGAAGCAAACCGTGTGGCAAACAAAAGTCTACAATATCGTTCATTGTAGTCAACCCTTGTACCTCGAGAGTTTTTGCTTTGGTATTTATATAGAGCGGTTTGTTAAACCTACTTAGGTCTATCTTTCGCTTGCCACTATCTTTACTGCTGTCTTCGTATCCAAACAAATTAGAGATACTTTTTTTCACTATGCTTAGCGACTGAGTATTGCCCTCTAGTAATTTGCTTAGTTTGGTCAACTGCTGTTTGTGTTGCTCTCGCTTGTCAATTATTCTTTGCGACATAGTAGTTATAAGTATATAAGAATTCTGCCATTTTTATAGTAGTAATTTGATCAAATTATATTTGTATTTTATACCAATAAAAAACCCACCTGTTTAGGTGGGTAGTTGTTAAGGATTAAGTAAGATCTTGCTACCTTTATATTTAGAGTCAATCACCAAAGTAGTGCCGACACTGCTTGATGGCACTATCTCACCACATGGTTTAGCCATAACGTCGTACACCTTGGCACTATCAACAAACTCATCTACATCATCTGCCGACAAAACCACTAGCATACCTTGGCCACCGTTCCAGGTAGTATAAACTTCAGTATCATTCATACCTCGCCACTTGGCACAAGTCTCCATAATATATGGTAATTCAAAAAGATTGTCTAGTACTGCTGAATGCCCAGTAATTGCTAGTAGTTCTAAGAACTTACCCATGCCACCACCAGTAATGTGAGCTATTAGCTTCATATCTACCAGGGGTTCTAAGCCGTCATTGTACCAACCATGCATATTGGTCAAAAAATAATCATAAAGCTCAGAACTCTGGGCTGCTTGGCTAAGCCAAGGTTGAGCTTCTTCTAAGCCGTAATAATCTTCACCAAAGTGCATTTCAAATGCCTTACGCACCGTACTTATACCGTTACTTCTAAACCCTTCTTCTTTTAGTGCTACAACAATATCACCAGGCTCTACTCTATCACCATAAATAATCTTGTCTTCGTAAAACAGGCCTATTGCGCAACCCGCCCAGTTGTAGGGCGCGTTGGGGTTGGGGTTAAAACTGCCTACGCACTCACCTGCCTCGGCTGTTTCACCCTTATGCACAACCAAGTTCATCTCGCTAGCTCCAATTACCAAATTATTTAGTGCTTGTACAAAAAGGTTGTAGCTTTGAGAACCGGGCTTACCAATTTGTCTCACATCTAGCACATTGTAAAAAACTGCAGGCAAACCACCAAATCTGGTAATGTCACTACATGTCATAGCTAGTAAGTCGAATGCCGAGAGACCATGCCATAGCAATGCATCATTTATTACAACCTTAGTGCCCACGCCGTCTGGCCCGGCATCAAACATATACCCAGTTGGCAGGTTTATAACTCTAAACGGGCGAGGGCCACGGAACAGCCCTTTGCTCAAATCTACTACTTCAATGTAAGGGTTATTACTATAGGTAGAACGAATAAGTTGGCTCGCTACAGTAGAGAATTCATCACCACTAGCAACATCAACACCATCTTGTTCATATACGTTAGTCATGCTTCGCTCCGTTGGTAGGTACGATAACTAAGCTATTCTATATGTAAAAGTTAATATTGACAAGACAGTTTCTATCAACACTATCAAAAGATGTTCTGTTCTATTTCCTGTAATCTTAATATTTTGGTTTTCATCAGTATACAATAATAGCTAGTCAATAATCTTAAAACTAATGTTTTATATTCTCACTCTGGGTATCTTGGATTATTGCGATCATTGATAATTTTTTGGGGCAATATGGTGTTTTTCCAAAAATCTAACCCTAGAGTTATGCAACCATCTTCACAAATATCAATATAGCTTTGTAAAGCCGGCAACAACTGACAGTATCTGCTTGGCCAAACAAACGCGTAGTATTTCGGTTTTACTTCTACCAACTTTGAGCCTGCCTCTCTAATCTCAAACTTACATAATTCATTTTTGTTTATATAAAAATATGCTACTAGCATGCTAGCTTTTGATTTTTTAGTTAGGTTTAAAAAAGCATATTTGCCAAATGGTGCATTAAAAATACGAGTAAAACCTTCGATTTCAACAAGCTTATATTCCACTTCTCTACCAAGCGTCGCTTGTAAAGATATCTTGTTTACGAGTGAACCGTAAGCAACTATATTCACTTTTTGCTCCTTTATTTAATTAATAAATCGGGGTGGTAAATTGTAACCACCCCGATGATTTGAAAGAGATTATATGTCTAACACCTCAAGCACTCTATTGAGTTTTGTCTCAATATCATCATCGTTTCTTCGTGCAAACGGCCTAATCTCGAGAGTTAAGGTATTTCCATAACGTCGTAGACGATAGTGCCACCATACAGAGCGAAGAAACAAATCAATATTTGGCTTTTTAACCTGTGTAATTGGTTGGTTACATGGCATACCGGCGTGCATAACTACATTGTTCTTTGCCAGTTCTACTGTATAGTGTTCAATATCTACAAAACCTTGTGGTCCTGCATAACGATTTGTGCGATAGCCTGCCAATGACTCGGCAATATACAATTTCCAACGTCTGTTATTTTCCGCATAGTCTAGTTCGTGCAAATTGGCAATCCAAAGCTTATTTATAAGCTCTATAGCATCAACTGGGTTTACATCAATAGTAAATTGCACCGATGAACATCTACATAGATGTTCGAGAGCTTGCTTACCATCCAGGTCTACCCAAACACTGTCGCGCTCTTCTTGTACATATAGTAATTCACTGTGCTTATAGTCTATTTCTGGTACAAAAAGGGGTTGAGCCCCATGTTTAACAGCAACTCCGTAAAGCCACTCTAGTGCTTCTCGTGTCATTATTAAGGCTTGCGAAGTATCGTTTGCCGGACTAATTGCTAGCTCAATCTTTTGTCTACCTAACTCAAGTCTTTGTTGACACCACTTTGGCCTTCCACCTTCTGCCAATAGTAGTTTCTTTGTTGTTTCAGTTTCAATCGGAGTATTTCGACAAGTTAAGAAGTCTGTTTCTACTTCTATACCAATATTCGCCCCTGTAATAGTAGCTTCGGTGCCTTTTGTGAAGTACTCAAGAAGCATAATCATCCTTTCAAGGTTACTCTTTATAATAAAAAGCCCTCTCGGTTGAGAGGGGGTTAATTTCAAACTATTTGTACTAAAATCAATCCGTTCTCAAACGAGTAGTGAGTACAGATTGGTGATGAAGTCGTGATAAAACGAGCTTATAGCCTCGTCGCCCGTTTTTTAGCCATTTATTTATACGTGCAATAGTGGTTGAGCTCATAGACGTTTGCTCGATTATTTTTTCGTAAGTTAAATTTGTGTTAAGCATGTTGGCAACTGTTAGTCTTTCGGCGAACTCATCGATTTCTGATTGCGTTAAAAGATCACGCAAATAACGTTTTACTTCGCTTTCAGTTTTTAACTGTAAGAATGATTGGTAAAATAATTTCTTTTTTTTCATCTGTTTTACTTTATCTTAATAAAGTGTATCAAACAAATAAATAGATGTCAATAGCTTAGTAAAAAGTAAACATTAACACATGGCAGAGAGGGTGGGATAGCGGGCTAGCGCCCTTCTCCTTCTGTGCTCGCCAAATATACAATTAAAATTGATATTTGATCTGCGCGCCTCATGCGCCGAACCTAAAGGTTCTCATTCACATTCATTATTGATTGTACCTCAAGCTAAAGCTTGAGTCTCAATCAATGGCGGAGAGGGTGGGATTCGAACCCACGGTACGATTTCTCGCACACTGCTTTTCGAGAGCAGCACCTTCAACCACTCGGTCACCTCTCCACAATGTATATATTATAACCTAATATTTTCCCAGCCGTTTTTTATCTATTCGACTATGAAAATCTTTTTCTTGTAGTTCTAATAACGATATAGTCTTGTCAGACAAATATATATCAATTGGTTGTTGTATTTTTTCTACAGCAGTCATACCGTCTATATCTAATTGCAGTGGGCGGTCTTTCAATATAGATTCTTTGGCACTCACTCTCACAACTCTATTTTTTTGCATCACGTGCGGCCTTTGCAGACTAGAATAGAGTTGTGAAATGTGTGGATTACTTGGAGTTACCACAAAGACGTCTTGCGCCTTACTGTCTATTATTGGCCCGCCAGCTGCTACCGAATAGGCTGTAGAGCCTAGGGGTGTAGAAAAAATCACTCCATCACCAATAAAGGTGCCGGCGTTATCGTCTACGTGCAAGTCAAAATTAGCTGCTCTAGGCCCTTGTCGCCCTACAGTAATATCGTTAAAAGCATAGCCTATTACTGTTTTGGGTTCGCCAGAATAAGATACTGCAAGCAGAGGGGCTTTTATAGTGCTAAACGTGTCATTTTGTAAGGCAGTTACAAGTAATGGCACTTCAGTTTGTGAAATTGTCTGTAAAAAACCAAGACTACCTGCAGAGATACCAATAAACGAAACGTCTTTATCTATATATTCTTTTATAGCCATTAGCATAGTGCCGTCACCGCCAATAGTAATAATTATTGGCTTTTTGGGTTGTAATTTTACACCCTCAAACTGTTTTAGTAAGTTTACTTCTATTGCCTGTTCTCGAGCACTCGGTTTGGTAAAAATAATTATGTTTTTCATGTAGCTGATTTTATATTATAGCAGTTAAAAAAAGTACACTGCTATTATTAATAAGAACTCAATAATGCTCAACTAATTACTCCAAATAACTAGATTCGAAATCGTATATAGATAAAAACCCCTACATTTGTAGGGGTTTAGTTTATTAAATGTCTAGCTAGACTATTTAACCCTGTTCTTCAAGAGGCGGTGTGTTAGCACCACAGTTTGGTGAATCTGGCACCGCGACTGGTGCTGCTTCTCTAGTAGTGACATAAATGCGAGTTGTGCCATCACACACTACAGCAAGGTTAGGAAATTGGTCGGGCATTACGATGATAGTACGCGGTTCTTCGATTCTGTCTCCAACTGGGGCATCACCTAGGCCTTTCTCATCACAAGATCCCGCTGTAAGTAGAAACATCAAAGCCAAACCGACTAGGCCAGCAATAAGCCCTTTCTTGCGCCTCTGGTTCATCTCTTACTCCTGGTACAATCTTTTAGGTATTTCCTAAAGAGTGGCTGTATTATAAAGCTTTAGTTGTTAATTGTCAATGATATAATTATATACTTATATTTAAAAAGCCCATCATAATGATGGGCCGAGTGGGGAGGAGCCTTTGGGCCCCTCCCCACCGGAAGGAGGTTCGTAACTATGCTGAACTCAGACTTGAGCATAGATTCCTTGCTTATTTTGAGCTATCTCCTAGAAGCCACTCTAGAGCCACAACCTATGTTTTTTAAGCATAAGCACAAGATATTTCAACCTCGTTTCGTGGTCATGCCAGGTCTGATCTGGGTTTCTGGAGTGCGGGCAGGGATGCTAACTCCAGACGTAGGGCTAAGAGCTTATATTAGCACTTAGCATGTTTTAGCCCCTTACTGACTCCGACGACTGATATCGGAGTTCACCAGGTGGGGCGGGCCCGTCCTGGTGAAACTGGGGTTCGGTATGGCTCAGCCTAGGCGGCGGTTCCCAGGCAAGCGCTGTACCGAACCCCAGACCATAAGAATTGGTGAGACCAAGATGAGTACAGGCTCTTCTTGGTCTCGTGTTAATGAGCTACACCACTCTCTTAATAACGCCTATAACGAGGCGTTTGAGCTGGCTTTTTGCCTACTCAATTTATACTGCCTGAACAGTTGCTATTATTTTTATGCTTGGGTTAGAAAAGCCCTCGCAACTCCTTTAGTTAAGAGCTATCGGAGCAGAATCTCAGCCTAGCTGGCTGTAGCCTTATCATCTTTAGGGTTCTACGAAGATGCAACTTGCACCTCCTCCACCTATAGTGATAGACACTACGTTCTGTAGCAGATTATTACCTCAAGGCATTGTTGTGACCTTTTAGTTGGGCACCACGGCGGTGTAGGTTTTTTTCAAAACCGTGGAGTCTGCAAAAGCCTTTCAAGTACCCCCACAACGGGGTTTCTCTAAAAACTATGTCGTTCCACTGGAACTTGGTTATCGTCTCGCGAAGCGTAAGCGTTAACTACTAGGCATAGTTTTTTAAGATATTATAGAACCGACCGATACGGAGTAGATGGTGAGGCAATCGGTTCTATGGTTGAGAACTACTAATTTTTTAGTGTTTCGACCAAAGAATTTATTTCTCAAAGAACATAGGTGGTATTATAGCTATCACAAGCATTATTGTCAAGTACTAATGGTTAGTAAAAAGCGATACATTTTTTTAATGTATCGCTTTATTTGTATCTATCTAACTACTCTTAGGTCGCTAGCAAAGAGCCTGGGGTTCATTACGCCCGCATGCAGAGCTGGTCCAAATATCTCCATAAACTCCCAGAGCATAAACTTGTACCAGCCATTCTGATCTTTGTTACTCAATCTATGTTCACTTAGAACCCGATCGATACCAAATCTAGCCTCTTGGTCGCAGTACCATTGCTTACCCGCATCGGTGAGTTGAATCATCACTTCTGCGTTAAGATTAATAGTTACCACTTCTTTGATTTGAGCCGTCAAGATACACCTCTTTTTGTAGGTTGTTTACTATACAAATAATAGCATTATTTTTATAGTATGTCAATCTTATTACTTTTATTATGTTGGCTAATAAGATATAATCTCTCTGTTAAACCTTGATAGTTTGACATTAGCGCGCCCGTAGCTCAGCTGGATAGAGCGTCAGTTTGCGGTACTGAAGGTCGTAGGTTCGAATCCCGCCGGGCGCACCAAGATTTGTAGTTAACATTGTATTGACGACAGATCTTGTTTTAAAATCGGAGCTTTCTAAATAGTGTATCTACAAAGTTATCTCTGTTCTCAACCTTAGGTAACATTTGACCTAAGGTTTGCTCAAGCTGTTCTAGCTGGTGTTCAGCTGGTGGTAGACTCACTAGTGTACCAAAGCGTGTGTTGGGTACTAGCTCTAATACTGTTTGGCCATAATCGTTGGTTTCGTAATAAACATCAAGGCTATCAAAAAGATATTTTTTGTCGCCTACGTACACACCATAGTTACTTATCTGATACTGCAATATTCTGGGTGGGCGGTTGGCATAGATCAACACTGCTACTCCCATCACTACAAACAAACCTACAGTGAGATATTGTTTAGTAAAAAGAGCAACTGCAATAAGCACTATAAAAAACATGCCAAAGCCAATGTACCAACCAACAGGTTTGTGGGTTTGCACAAATTCTGGTGCACTCCAGCGCATTAAAAACTGCTCAGGTATGTTTGGATCAGGTTGAGAATCTTTATCTTCACGTTTTTTGTTGCCAATGCCTAGGTAGCGCGAGAAAAGTGAACGCTTTTTTTCAACTGGCTTGGCTAGTTTTTGATCAGCAGTCTTGCCCACCAACTCTACTCCATTGGTGGATGCTGTTTGGTTTACACCCGGAATACTAGGGTTGAAAGCTGTTTCTGTAGCCTCTGTCGATTCTACGCTTTGCGGTTGATCGTTGTTTTGCATAAGTATTTTCAATTATGCTCTAATTTGAATTAAAAATCTAGTTATAAAAATCGCCCAAACAATACGAGTTTGTAGTAACTCATTGTAAAGTTTGGGCATTTTATTATTTTAGAGGCTCAAAGTGTCCGGTGATTGGGTTTTTTTGACATTCATCCCATCTGAAAATTGTGCCACTCATAACAATATACACACCAGGCAGGCAGACTTGTGCGGCAATAAGCGCACCACCTAGATTAAACTCAGCGTCGGTGTCACGCATACGAGCGGGTTGCAAAGCTCCAGTAAGAATCACTACTTGGTGTGAACATCTTTTAGCAATAATTCTTGCTGTTTCTATCATGGTATCTGTTCCGTGAATAACAACACAGCGCTCACGAGATTCATTGGCGCACCAATCTGCGATACTCAAACGATCAACGTCTGTCATATCAAGACTATCCATTGCCGCTACAGACTTATATGATACTGAAACATTTTGAATTCCTAGCCTAGCTGCTATTTCATCAACAGCCGAAACTTCTGGAAAAGAGAAGTCTCGTACTCCAGCACCGCTACCATAGGCTTTGTCAAATGTTCCACCTGTAGAAAGAACGTCTATTTTTGACATACATTTCCTCGCTTTGCGGTAATCAGTCAAAATAGTAGAACCAACGTATAATAACATATTTAAGTAATTTACACAACTAAATAAGTAGTTGTTATTGTTATATTAATTCTTAAATTCACTCAAGCTCGGGGTTCTTAATACAGTTATTCCAATTGTTCAAGTCCAGCTTACGTTAGGCTAGAACAACTGGCGGAGAGAGCGGGATTCGAACCCGCGAGACGGTTACCCGCCTACACGCTTTCCAAGCGTGCGCCTTCAGCCACTCGGCCACCTCTCCCCGTGCATGGTTATATGCTTTTTAATTATATGTTGTATGTGTATTTATCTCTAGTAAATTAAAAACCCGACTCCAAATAATTAGAATCGGGGGTTTGATTAAATGTAACGACCTTCTAAAGGCAGCTTTTCATACCTTAGCTCATCAGGCAAGGGCGTGGCAGTAATATTAGGAATATCCCTAATATCTAGTACTTCTACACCCAGGCCAGGCTTGGGGCTTAGTAGCTCTGTAAAAGCTACATACATAGCTCTTACACCCGTACCTGCGATAGACTCTAGCAAGCTACTAAATCGCTTGGTGTCGTGCGATACCACTACCACCGTCTTGAGATCTAGCGCAGGATTATCGCAATGCATTTGAATGTGCTCAACAATTGCTTCGTCAATATCGGTCTTTTCGAGCTTAGGCTTTACAAATACGTTCCAGCCAGAGTCTTTAAGACCCTTGGCCCACCCAAGCATTGACGACCAATTGTTTTCACGAGCATTAACAAATGCCGTTGCCGTAACTGTGGCTGAGGAGTATAACGCCTCAAAGTACTTCTTAAGAATCTCGTACTGAATAAGCTGATCGTTACTCGGCTTATCGGTACCAACTACATCGCGAAGCATCCAATTCATATTGGGCACATCTACAACAATTAAGATTTCCTCTATCTTTCTAGAAGGATTGAGAGTCATCGCAAAATGCCTTTTGATAGGTAGTAAAGTACAAGCTACAAATCGTAGCAAGCACCCTATTTTTATCATAATTTGTAACAAATTGCAACTAAATAAAGTCTTTTTTTGTTTATATCAGGTTAGAAAGTAGAATGTGTAATTGGTAATTATATAAAAACACGCTATGTTTGAAGTCTAAGTTGTGTTTTAAATTGCTCTACTATAGCAACCGGCGTAGGATCTATCTTATTGAGTACAGCTAGATATGCACTCACAAAATCACCAAGCAATATGATGTATAAAAGTTGTTGAATATGATTACTACCTTTTGCCTCTACCTTAAATGGTTTATATCCATATTTATCTAAAACTCTCTCAGTAACCACAATTCTAGCTTTTGTGCTGGTGCTGTCAAAGTCTGAATGCAATAAAACACTTGCGAACTCAGCATCTATCTTTTCTACCCAGCCTTGCATTTCATTGTGATTAAGCTCCGAAAAAGTGTTACTAAATGCCATCTGTTTAGCATTTTCATTAATGTCTATCTTCCATTTATAACCAGTGCTTTCTAGTAGTGGGCTAGTATAGATAATTACCGGTTTGTCTTGTAGTTTAGCGGCAATATGCTTTGCTAGGTTATCTTCGCCTGCATCTAGCCCCCAGCCCAACTTGGCAGTGTCTAGATAGTCAGCGGCATCTTGCAACTCACGGCGTAAGTCTGTAGCATTTACCAAACCCATATCGTCTAACACACAGCTTAGCGCTCTAAGGCAAGCAAATACCGCTAGCCTAGGCTGGCTCACCTCTGGTAATTTTAAGAAAGTTAGGTTAGAACTAGTACCTAGTTTTGCGAGCTTTCCTCCTCTACCAATAGCAATTATTTGAGCATTAAGCCGGTAGGCTTGCTCTAGTGCAGCCAAGGTTTCTACTGTGTTACCAGAGTAGCTAGATATAAATACTAAAGTTCTGTTATTAACATAGCCTGGCAATTTTTCACCTCTAACTACATCTAGGGGTACGGTGGTGCGAGCACTAAGCCAATTTTGTGCAATTGATCCAGCTAAGGCTGAGCCACCCATACCTACAAAGACTACATTTTCTATACCTATACCATCGTTGATAGTTATATCTTCACGCATACTATCAGCATAGTTTTGGCGTAACTGATTGGGTTGTGCATCTATTACGTCAAAAATATTTTCACTGTCTATCTTATCTAGATTAGCATAAGCATTATTGGTCATAACCTTAGTATATCAGAATTAAAAAAGCGGTCTAAGTTTGCTTTTTTAGACCGCTAACAATTTTAGGTTATCTTGAATCGCTAACAAGCGGGTGAGTCTAATTCTCCGATTGCCTGAAACCTCACTCCAAGCTCGCTCATAGTGTTGAGCTCTCTAAGCATAGCCTGAAGAGATTCATGATCCATAGTGCTTAATGATTGTGCATTTAGACCGATATATTCGGGGTGGTTCATAAGAACTTCTAGCCAGTTGGGGTATTTTCTGTTTATGACTCTAATGAGCAGATTGCACTTAGTTGGATCACGCTCGGGTAGCTCGTTTGACTGGTCTGCTAGCCTATTTTCTAGTGGCATAAAAATAACTCTTAGAATATATCTCCAGCTATTTTCCACCTTTAGTGGAATGAGCTCGGGCTGGTCTATGTTGTAACGATCAACCAACCTAATACAGTACTTGAGGCCTTTATTGCGCACTCCTCTGTACAGTAATCCGCCGTTATTGTGTCGAATTCGCCAGATCATTCGTGCTACATCTGCTGTAGAGAGAGACAATAGCTCTGCGAGCGTGTTGGGTGTAATTCTAATATGATCGGCTGGAAAAGCTATACTGCCTGCTACCTCCATAGTAAATGTACCCCTTTCGGCTTTTTTTAAAGCCCTTGGTATTGGTAGGTACAATTTCAACAAACATTATACTGTCTTTTACGCCTTTTAGTCAAAATAAGTAACTTAAAAACAAAAAAACACCCTTACTTAAATTAGGGTGTTTTTCCTTCTCACAAACTTTATTGCTATAAAGCTTCTGGGAAAGAGACAAAGCAAGATTCTCTCTCTATTTGCGGTCCCAGGGGGCCAGTAGCAGATCCGGAAGGGATCTTTGGGTTCGGTATTACCCCAGCTACTGGCCCCCGCGGTGGGAGTTTGATGAAATTTTAGGTTTTGCCGATCATCACGGCGTTGGTTTTACCCGGTTGAAATGCTTTTGGACACTTCATTCCTAAAACCGGGTTGAGTAGATTAGACTACTCGGTGACCTGGGCGGTCTCCTTGGCCTTGCGCTCCTTCTGGATGTCGAGCACGACCTGCGCCGTGTCGATCACCTTCTGGAGCTGCTCGACCATGGGCGAGAGTTCGGCAACCCAGTCCTTGTCGGCCTGGGTCATCTTGCGCTCGCCAGGCAACTTGAGCTGGCTCACCATGCCGGTGAACAAGCTCTTGAGTGACAGGCCGAGGCTCTTGCGCTCGCCGGCTCGGTGCAGGGAGATGTAGAGGGCTTCGTCGCTCATCGCGATGTAGTCCTCGATCTTCTCCCGCTTCCAAGCCTCGGTGAGCGTGTTGGCCCACCCACCGCTCAGGTAGGTGTTGGCCCAGCTCACACCTACTCGGAGAACCTCCGAGTCGGCGATGATGGCGAGCTGCTGGCGCCCCTTGCGCACCGCCTTGCCGACGCTCTCGCGGTGCCGGGGGTCAACGAGGTAGTTCGGGTCGGCCATGGCCTTCCCCAGCTCCTCGAGAACCGTCACCCCGAGCGACGCGGCATCTTCGTGGGTGGCCACTTCGGTCACCTGGGTCATCAGCGCAATGCGCGCCTTGACCCCCTGGAAGATGCGGTGAGCGGCACGGATGTCGCTCGCCTTGCCGACGACGGCGGCCTGGTCGTCGATGTCGACGCTCAGGATGCCTTCGAGCCACTTCTGCTTGCCCTCATCGAGGGCCGGCAGAACGACGTCGCTGTCGGCGACCATCCGCTTGAGCATGCCCGCGAGATCGTTGAAGATCTCGTCGGCCTTGGCGCTGCCCATGGGGGCGGCGGGGATGGCCTTGTTGGGCACCGTCGGCGTCACCACCGTGGGGGTGGATTCGGCGGCGGCCAGCTCGGATGCCTTCTTGGCGGCGTTGCGGCGTCGCGTGGCGGCCGCCTTCTTGGCGGCGGCGCTGCGCTTCTTGGCCTTGATCTCCTCAGCCCGGTCGGTGTTGGGGGTGGTCGTTTCGGTGGTCATTTGTTGATACCCCTCCTTGGGGCAGATGCACCTACTTGGTTCGGCACATCAGCATAGTCGCCATTTAGCAACCATGTATTTCTCTCATTTGGGTATTGCGGTACTGCACACGCCGGTCTAACTACTACTTTAGTAAACCGGTCTATGCAGCACCGCCACAAATGTCCGTCTTAAATCTATTTAGAATCTTGCTTTGTCAATGTATGACCTTTAAGTTGGTTTACCCTCTTCAAAGGTTCGCCAAGTATTGTATCAAAGTTTTGCACTTTTGTCAATACTTTTTGTCATGTTTTTTGATGTTTTTATAGATTAATACTGTTCCACACCTGTAAATATAGCTATATTGTGTACAATATTATTGACATTATTTAAGTAAATATGTGTTTCACAAGTAAAAATCCCTATCTGTTGTACAGATAGGGATAAGTAGTAGCTTTATGCCAAAAGTAACACTCCGGCTATTTCACTGGCACCAACTTCACGGCTTATTACTTCGGCAGTATTAGGTGTAAGTTGTTCTAGTTCATCACTAAACTCGGTGGTAAAAACCTTTCTGGCCAAGTGCCAATCTCGTTGATTGATCTGCCAGCGTACCCTCAAAGCTATTAGCAATAATCGTTGTCGAACCAGACGATTACTTGCTTGTTCGGCTATCTGCCAGGCTAACTCTAGGTGGTTATGCATATGCCCCCACTGCATTCTCTCCATACAAGCAAAGGCATTGTCGATATTAGCCAAGCAGATTGCATCATCTGACCCTGCCTGCGCTATGAGGTTAAATGCTTCGTCAAAACACTCATCTACTAGATCAAATTCGCCGTCTAGGCTGTAAACCCTACCAAGTTTCGCCTCGGTAAGGCCTCTCTCGTCAATACGGTTACTAAAGCCTAGAGTAGAACGGCTTTTTTTAAGCCAATCTTCAGCCTTAAAATAGCTACCATCAAGCATATAGGCCGTTCCTAGGTCACGTTCGGCTCTACCCTGCTCAGTTACACGCCTTAGCCGTATCCACACCTTACGGGCTTGCAAAAGAGCCTCAATACCTTCTTTAGTATGGTTCTCGTAAATCAGAGCCATACCAAGTGCATTTAAACTTACATTTGCAGCATACTCGTCGCCGTGTTCTAGAAAGGTCTTGTGAGATGTGGTGTAGCGATCTATCGCTCTATCAAATCTCCCAACCTGAAAAAACTGGTCTGCTTGGTCTAGTAAGTCTTGGGCGCTAGACATATTACTCCATTTTTAAGGTTCGGGTGGTTAATAATTGTAGCAAAAAATATTTATTATGCAAATTAAATACCCCATCAACAGATAGGGTAGGATATTTAAGCTACGGCACTGCGCAACCTTTTTGCACATGAATCTACTAGATTACAAGCTTTTACAACCAACTCAGCATCGCGAGGGGTGATAACACCGTAGTGATCAAGTATTTCACAGTCGTGAACTTCGGCAAAACCTCTTGTCCAAAGATAAGTTCTACGTGGTAAACCCAATTGCTGCCAATCGTTTAGCATTGGTCTAGCTGAGTTGTTGGCATAGGTAGGGCTATAACTACAAGCTACCGCTCTCCATATGCCCCCACGATCTAAGGGTAGCAATAGAATTGCTGGAGTTATGGCATTACTACCTTTTTTCACAAATGGCGCCATTACTCTAGCCCTAACTACTAAACCAGATTGTAGACCAGTATTGGCTCGCTGAGCTTCAGCTCTGGCTGCATCTCGTGCCAATCCCCCCATTACCCGATGATCTACCGACATATCTCGCCTGTTCTGTTGGGTACAAAAGTGTAAGTAATTGTAACAAGTAAATGTGTTATTTGTCTAGATAGGTTTGTAATAAAAAAGACCCCGCTTAAGAGTCTTTTCTATATCTGTTACGCTAGATTACATCATACCGCCCATACCACCCATGTCTGGCATTCCACCACCAGGCATTGGGGATTCTTTTTCTGGTAAGTCTACTACGGCAGCTTCGGTAGTAAGTAACATAGCTGCAGCACTTGCGGCGTTTAGTAAGGCGCTCTTGGTTACTTTTACTGGGTCAATAATGCCAGCTTTAAGCATATCTGTCTTATGATTGGTAGCAAAGTCCCAACCCAAGTTCTTGTCGCCTTTTACAATAGTCTCAAGTATTACAGCGATATCGGTAATACCCGCATTACTGGCTATTTGACGAATAGGTGCCTCTAGGCTTTTTTGTACTATAGCAACGCCAATCTGTTCTTCTTCGTCTAGGTGAAGTTTATCTAAAGCCTTGCTAGCTTTTACTAAAGCAGCACCACCACCAGGCACAATACCTTCGGCCACAGCTGCCTTAGTAGAGTTTATGGCGTCTTCTATACGAGCTTTTTTCTCTTTTAATTCTACCTCGGTTGCAGCACCTACTTTTATAACAGCTACACCGCTCTCGAGCTTAGCAATACGTTCAGCCAGTTTTTCCATTTCATATTCAGAGCTAAGTTCTTCAAGCTGTTTCTTCATTTGCTCTACTCTTGCTTTTACAGCTCTTTGTTCACCCTTACCACCCACAATAGTGGTGTTGTCTTTGGTAGCAATTATTTTGTGAGCTTCACCCAGCATTTCTACAGTGGCATCCTCTATTTTTAGACCAATTTCTTCAGTTATTACTTGTCCGCCAGTTAAGATAGCAATGTCTTGTAACATATCTTTACGTCTATCTCCAAAGGCTGGAGCTTTGATACCTAGGGCGTTAAATCTACCTTGTAACTTATTGAGTACCAAGGTGGTGAGGGCTTCGCCTTCAAGATCTTCAGCAATTATTACCAAGTCTTTCTTGCCTTCGGCAGCTAATTTTTCTAAAAGAGGTAAGAGTTCTTGAACAGAACTAATTTTTTTGTCGGTAATAAGTAGAGGAGCGTTTTCTACCACAGACTCCATACGTGTGGCGTCACTCACCATATAAGGGCTTACGTAGCCGTTATCAAACTGCATACCTTCTACCACTTCTTTGTCGAGACCAAGAGTTTGGCCTTCTTCTACAGTTACAATTCCGTCTTCGCCAATCACCTTCATTACTTCGGCAATAAGTTGACCAACTTCTGGGTCGGCTGCCGAAATACTGGCCACGTTGGCAATCTCTGCCGACTCCTTGACAGGCTTAGCAATTTTGTTTAGTTCTAGTGCAACACTTGCGGCAGCTTTTTCTATACCGCGACGAATAGCCATAGGGTTGGCACCAGCAGCAACGTTTTTTATACCTTCTTCAATGATTGCTTGGGCCAGAACTGTTGCTGTAGTAGTGCCGTCACCAGCTTGGTCATTGGTTTTACTAGCAACTTCTTTGACTATCTGGGCACCCATGTTCTCAAAAGAGTCTTGTAGTTCAATCTCTTTTGCAATGGTTACGCCATCGTTTGTAATTAGTGGGCTACCAAAAGACTTACTTAGCACTACATTGCGTCCTTTAGGCCCAAGTGTAGCCTTTATAGTATCGGCCAGTTGATCTACGCCACTCTTGAGTTTCTTGCGAGCTTCTTCAGAACTTAATATTTCTTTTGCCATCTATTTATTCTCCTTTATGGTTGCCAAAACATCTTCTTCTTTTACTATCATGTAGTCTTGGTCATCTACCTTTACTTCAGTTGGGCCATACTTACTATAAAGCACAGTATCTCCAACTTTTACTTCTTTTACGTCGCTACCAATAGCGACTACCTTGCCTTGCTCGGGTTTTTCTTTGGCACTGTCTGGCAATATAATTCCAGACTTGGTGGTTTCTTCTAGCTCTATTTGTTGTAAAACAACACGATCGCCTAAGGGGTTGATGTTCATAAACTCTTTTCTCCTCTTTTTGTTAATTATTATTGTGCGAGCGATAGCGATAAGCCTATATTATCGGCCAAACCTCGCACTACAAAATGTCTTAAGCATTAGCACTCACATACTAAGAGTGCTAATAAGTATTCTACTGGTGGGTATACTCTGTGTCAAGAACTTTTGGAATTGAAAACACCCTCTTAATTGGAGGGTGTGGTAGCGGCGGGGGCCGCCGAAGACGCTGTGGACACAGTTTTCTGGTTGTGATGGTGAGTCTTTACGATCATCTCGTAATATCTCTGCCAACCCTTATACTGCTCATCCACGTCGATCCACCAATTTCTTATGTGGCGGTGGTCGAACGGTCTCCGGCGGCTCCGCCGCAGGTTGTTCTTGAAAGCGTGTTACTTCTCGAAGCGCTTCAAGAACCGGGGCGCCCCAATACGAGTCGTTGTACTTCTTTTAAAGACTCATACCAGGGCTAAGGTAACTCAATTCGGATCATTATCCCCCCGAATATTAGATAAGTTGGACGGACTGTTGAGTGGGAGTGGCGTTCGTTTTCGGGATATCCCGTGCCCCATCCGCAGATGAGGCTAGTTAGCCGGGTGGAACCACGTATGTCTCCTTTACCAAATTATAAATATATGGGGTGGACCTTGAGATGGTGCACCATGGCTTTCGCCAAGGTAGATATACATAATATCACATAAGCACATTGGTGTCAATACTTTTTTACAAAGTTTATTTAGTTTTCTTTGGCAATAAACACGTCGGGGCGAATACGCAAAAGTGAATTGGTGTCTTGATATTTACCCAGTAACGCGGTTTCTTTTAAATAGCTACGGTATAGAGTATTGTCTATCTTGTCTAACCAACGGCTCATACCTACATTTATCTTATTTTGTCTTTCACCCCACGGATAGTTTGGTAAATGACTAAAAATATATCTATCATTTTGTAAAACAGTTTGCCAAGTAGTTTGGCCATAAATCGGCTGGGCGAGCGCAAACCACAGTACTCTTTCTTGATCATTACTGCCCATTTTTTCACTAAAGCGAATGCCGGCCGTAGAATAAAAAATATCTCTACAACTGTTGGCGTATTCTAGTTGCCATGCCTCTGAATCGTCTTTTTTGGCTATATTTTTATAAAACAATCTCCTTATAACATCTTTTGCTAAATAAATACGACTGGGTAAGGTAATAAAAACTAGTTTTGGGTCGCTAGGTGTTTTGGGGTTTGTCGATAATATATCTTCACTAACAATAACAACCGATTGAATAAAAGGTATAAGCTTTGCCCAACGCACAATACGCTTGGTCTTTTTTGACAACTGAATATCACCAGTCTTAAAGGGTATACGATGTTTGTTTGGGTAATTTTGCTTGGCAATACCAAAACTTCCATCTTTAAGTTTCTTTACTTTTCCAACATTTACTAAATTTCTTAAGTGAGAGCTTACTCCAGCACTACTGGCCTTTACTGGTAATAAATGTAGTATTTCGGTGTCACTGAGAGCTGTGTTGTACTGCGCCAGATATTTTAGCAAATCTAATATAGAGTTTTTGAGGCGCTTGTCGGTATCTGAAGCTTTTATCATAGCTTAATTATACTTAAAAAATTCACTCTACAAATAATCGCTCTATTTTTTGTTTGGCTTAGATTTTAAAATCTTACTAATCTCTTTTTGGTGAACCTTCAGTATCTCGACAGAATCGGCCTCAATATTGACCCTCAAGAAAGGTTCGGTATTGCTTGGGCGAGCATTAAACCACCAATCGTGGTAACGCACCGTAAGCCCATCTAGATTGTCTATCTCGCCATTGTAGAAGTGACGCTCTAAGTGTTTTAATGATTCTTTGGGGTCATCACTTACAAAGTTGAGCTCGCCAGAATTAACAAACATACTTGCAAACGGCGAGGCTATCTCAGATAGTGGTTTTTGATACTTAGTAATAATCTCGAGAATTTTTAGTGCCGCTATGAGTCCGCTATCAGCATTGTAATTGTTGGCAAAGTAAAAATGCCCAGAGTGTTCACAGGCAAAAACAGCATGATGTTTTTTCATTTCTGCTTTAATAAAACTATGTCCCACCCTGGTGCGTACCGAGTGACCACCAAAACTTTCAATGGTGGCCGGCACTATATCTGACGTAGTAGCACTATACAGAATAGTCTCGCCGGGGTTTTGTTCTAATATATCTTTGGCAATGATTGCACCAAGTACGCTAGCATTCAGTAGGTTACCCTGATCATCTATTACAAATGCTCTATCTCCATCACCGTCAAATGCCAAACCGCAGTCTAGTCTGTCTTTTGCTACTAACTTTCTAAGTGTCTTGGTGTTGTTGGGCTCGAGTGGGTTGGCGGGATGATTGGGGAAGTTACCATCTAACTCGGTATACAAGCTCTCAATTTTTAGATGAGTAAGAGCCTTGAGATGTGGTAATACAATTACTGCCATACCATTACCAGTATCTGTTGCTATAGAAAGCGAGAGAGATGAGTTACCAATGGTTTCTAGGGCGTGCTCTACCCACTGCCTAGTAATATCTTGTTGGCTTATCTGCCCAGTCTTGCAACCTGTGTTGCAAATCTTTTTGTAGTGCTTGCTAGCAACTTCTTTTTCAATTTTAAGAAGCCCTGAGTCTATACCAATAGGTACAACATTCTTGCCCGTAAGTTTAATACCGTCATACTGGCCGGGGTTGTGACTAGCTGTAATCATGGCGCCTCCGGCAAGCTTTAACTTACCGACTGCAAAATAGATCATATCAGAAGTAATAAGACCAAGATCTATCACTTCTCTACCTTGTTTTACTAAGCCAGCAATAAGAGCATCTGCCAGCTCTCCAGAATCTTCTCGCATGTCGCGTCCTACTGCAATCTTGCCCTTCGGTGAATATATTGCAAACGATTGACCAATAGCATTGGCAACTGTAGGGCTCAACTCTTGTGGTGATAATCCACGAATATCATAGGCTTTAAAAATCGATTTTAAGTTTTTTTCGTTCATATCTCTAGTTTACCCTTTTTAGGTTTATCATTGAGGTTTTGCACGGCAATTTTTAGCATGGAATGAATTTGTACAAATGCATCGGCAATTTGAGGAGATTCTACAATTGTACCAACTATCTCTTCACCATAAGAAATAAGGGCAGTTTTGTTGCCATAGGTATATATATTTACCGGCGCAGTATAGGTGCCCTTAGGGTAGAAAACCATTTCTCTGCCTAAGCGTGTGTCATTATTACGCGAGAACTCTATATTGTCGGCCTCATCAGCCTCTATGCCATACACTTTTATACCTAGTTTATGGCGATTCTCTATTACCTTATAGATAGTTTTGCCCATTACATTGACATCGCTCTCAGAACGCAAGAAATAAATATCTCTTTTTGTACGCAACTGATCTTCGTACATCTTAATAATGCCATCTTTGCCCTGAAAAAATCTTACACCCGGTTGTTCTTGGTAAGTATAAAAGTATGTCATATAGCGCGACATATTGGTGGCGATTTTTTGCTTGAGCTCCGCCGAACTTTGGTATTTTGCCTCGGCCAACTTCTCAAGCGCAGATGGATTAGTAGGCGAGTAAGTTACCTTACTGGTGTCGGACTTTTTGTTGGCCAAACCAAGAGATTCAAGACGCTCAAGAATTGAATAAGTGGTAGTACGAGTTTCGTCTGCCAATTTAGCGGCTTCTGGCGGAGTAAGACTACCATGCTGCATAAGCAAAACGTACATTTTAGCTTGTGACTGACTCAAACCTAGCTCTTTTAGTGTGTCTGTGTCCATGCCATTATTATAGCATAGTATTGTATTTTGTCGATTATATTTCGACAGTTTTTATACTATTTTTAACCTGTATTATATATTTTGTCGTTATGTATATTGACTATTCTCCTGTATTAATGTATACTACTGCAGGCTCAAGAAAAGCTCTTGAGACGCACCTCGACACCCAGGAGAGATAAATGCCCAACGAACCTTCCGAACACAACACTATCCCCTACAAATACATGCACGTCGTTGGATACCTCTGCGACGGACCATGTCCCATCTGCGACGAGATCCTCGACGAGTACTACAACCCTCCCTACGACGATCCCTTCTCACCGCAGAGCATCGCCCACGAACTTGCCCGCCGAGGCGACCCTGCCTACGACAACTGCCCCGAAGGATGGGAGAACTTCGCACGAGACCCCGACTACGGTGGCTGGGACATCGGTGACCATGGGTACTGAGCTTTAGCTCAGCAGGTTTCAGGGAGCTCCTGCCAAAGGCTCCCACCAACTCGACTGGTGAGTACCAGTCCTGATGAGCCCACCAACAGTCAATGCAGGGCGAAAGTTAAAGAACCTTGACTCAATATAAATTGACTAGATAAGTCAGTAACCACCAGAGCATAATAGCGATGTAACCAGTGGTGCTAAATAGACTTTAATCCGACTCGGTAGCCTGGCACCATGTGATCACTGCCAGGTAGCCGAGCCGGATAGTCCGGACGGGAGCACCTACAACTGGAGGAAGAAAAATACCCCTGCCAATGCTTGTGCTGACTGGTGGACCTTGCGCAGGAAAAAGCAGTGTTATTGAGCACTTGCGAAGCGCACTACCCCATGCTGCCTTTGTACCTGAGTCTGCTACCATTCTGCTCTCGGGTGGCTACCCGGTGCCGGGACGCGAGGTTGAGTACAGCTCTACCTGGCGACACCACTTTCAGGGCGCCATTCTTGAGCTGCAACTGCGCCTAGAGAACTTCTGGTTGGCCGAGGCCGAGCGTACTGGTAAAGAGTTGCTGGTGCTAGATAGAGGAGTGCTCGATGGGGCGGCTTACCTAGAGGGTGGCATAAGAGAGTATGCAGAGACCTTTGAGCTAGATATAGAGGTAACTTTGCAACGCTACCACGCTATCTACCACCTTGAGTCTCTAGCGACTGGCGACCCTGCGAGCTACGGCAAACAGGGTAACGCCGAGCGCATGGAGTCGCTTGAAGAGGCGGCACAACTCGAGTTGACCACCCGAGAAGCTTGGAGCACTCACCCACGCCAGACCATCTTTACTACAGAACCAGACCTCACAAGCAAGACCAGTAAGGTTCTAGAGCAGATTTGGGCCGATCTGGCGAGTCTCGGCTAAGTCGAGAAAGGTTACGGGGAGGTCCTTTCAAAACCTCCCACTGATCGGCGAGTGTGTACTCGCCCTGAAGAGTCGAAAACGACGAAATCAGACGCACCTTGAGAAAGGACAACAATTGAAAGACAATAGGGATACGAACAATGAACTACTAATATCGCTAGATCTCGAGGCCGATGGCCCTATTCCGGGA
>CAYZYH010000010.1:0-36513 GCA_964481235.1 uncultured Candidatus Saccharibacteria bacterium | reverse complement strand
AAGTAGGTTTCTCTTTCTTCTATGTTCTTGTTTCAAGATGACTTGGTAAGAAAAGAAGGTCGTCCTGCTCCAAGATTATTAAAAGAAAGAACCATCTAAATACATGAAAAAGTTATTTGTTGGCAATCTGCCATACAGTGTTACATCTGAGCAGCTTGCTGAAATATTTGGTGAAAGCGCAGAAGTTGTTTCTGCAAACGTTATCACTGATCGTATGAATGGTCGTAGCAAAGGATTCGGTTTTGTTGAGTTAGCTGAAAGTGCAGATTTAAATGCTGTAATAGAAGCTACTAACGGTAAAGAAATTGATGGCCGTGCCATTACTGTTTCTGAAGCTCGTCCACAACAGCCACGCGACTAAGCAATATCGCACTTGCGATTATAAAAAACAAGACTCATTTGTAAGAGTCTGTTTTTTATATATAAATATTTTTTGAACAAAATAAAAAGCACCATTTTTTTTGTGGTGCTTTTTTTGGTTTTCTAAATTTAGTTTTTGAAAACAAATTGGCGTCGCCTTGAGAGCTTCGCCAATCTGTTGAAAAGAGCTTTGTTTTTGTTTTGAGTAATTTTAGTGTGCAGCACTACATACATCATATCCCGTAAGCATAACCCTTGTCAACAACTTTTTTCAAAGATTTTTTGACTTTTTTATAACTTTTTTTGATTGAATAATAACTAAGTATTTTTAATTGCCAATTTGCCCATTCTGGCAAGAGAATTAGCGGCTAAACGTTCAGCAAAAAGCTTTTGGGCTTTAACAATATTTTTAGATTTGCCACCCCATGCTTTTAAGGCGGGTTCTTGTACAGCACGAGAGAATGAGAAGGTTATTGGCCAGTGCTGTTTACCACCTAAACTAATAGAATTTAGATTTGCAGTAGCTTGTTGAGGAGTTTGTCCTCCAGATAGCAAAACTACTCCAGCAGTTTCTCTTGGTACTCGCTCTCTAAGTACTTTTAAAGTTGAGTGGGCTACTTCTTCAGGTGTAGATTGAACTGTATTATCTTTTCCAGCTAGTACCATGCTGGTTTTTAATATCAGTCCACTCAAATCTGTTCGGTAAGCTTTTAAGGTGTCAAATAATACTCTCAAGACCAGAGAAGTAACTTCTTCACTTGTTTTTATGCTGTGCTTACCAGTAAAAATTACTTCTGGTTCAACTATTGGAACCATACCAGCTGCTTGCGCCAAAGTAGCGTATCTGGCCATTTGGTTGAGATTGGCGTGAATAGCGATTAAAGAAGGAAGTCTGTTTTTTTCGTCAATAGAAAATGCTGCTCGCCATTTTGTAAATCTTGCCCCCATTTCGTAGTATTCGGAGAGTCTATCTGATAGACCATCTAGGCCCCCTGTAATTGTTTCACCCTCGAAGTTGGTAAAATCTACCAAGCCAGTATCTACTTTTATACCTGGAATAACCCCCAGATCTTGAAGTAGTTGAGTGAAAAGAACACCATCATCTGATTTTTGTCTAATAGTCTCGTCATATAATATTACACCATTAATATATTGTGCGAAGTTAGGCGTTGTAAATAGTAATTGACGATACATGCGTCTAGTCTCTTCATTAGTGGTTATGCCAAGAGCTGCAAACCTTTTATCACAAGAATTATTACTCTCATCAGCAGCCAATAGGCCCTTAGGAGTTTTCATTAGGTGTTTTGCTATGTCTTGAAGTGATAAAGGGGAGGTTTTCATGGTTGTTATGATTATAATATCACAAATATATAGAAGATTTAAATGTAATAAAACAAAAGCATACATACAACCTATGCTAAAGCATTATATATATGTGCAATCACTATAATTCTACAGGTATATATTTATATAAATAGCAAAAAAGTATTAGATAAAAGTATTTCTATGTACTAATAATGTATGCAACTTAGCGTTTTTTCATATCTTTCTCAACGTCTCTAAGCATATCTCTTTTTTTGATAGATTCACGTTTATCGTGTCGCTTTTTACCCCTACCTATACCAATCTCTACCTTAATAAGTCCTCTGTCTATGCCTATAGCGGTGGGTACTGCGGTCTTACCTTCAGATTTGAGAGCACCTAGTAATCTATCAAGCTCTTTACGGTGTAGCAACAACTTTCTAGGTGTAGTTGGGTCATAACTTTTGATGTTGGCAGCTTGTTTGTAAAGGGTGATATGGGCATTAGTTAAGTATGCTTCGTCTCTTGTAAAACTAACAAAGCTACCTTTTAAGCTCACTGCGCCGCTTTTAACGCTTTTTACTTCGTGTCCGGCCAATACTATACCCGCAGTCATTTTTTCGCTTATATCATAGTCAAAACGGGCTCGCTTGTTTGTGGCTACTATCTTCATAATTCATATTATACCTCAGACCAGTTTAATATGATGTGCTATAGGCCACTAAATTGGTTATAATGTAGATAATCATGAATTCGTTAATTACACAAATACAGTCCATATTGCAAGAAGCCTATAATCGAGAGTTTGTGGGTACTAAGACCACCGTGCAGGTAGAATATTGCGATATTAAGTTTGGCCATTTTACTAGTAATATTGGTCTAGTCTCTGCCAAAAAGCTTAAAATGTCGCCCATTTCAATAGCCGATAAGCTCGTTAAGTTACTAAGCGACCATCCAAGTATAGATTCACTAGAGGTAGTAAAGCCCGGATTTATCAATATTAGATTGAGTGATGATATTATTTTAGAGAGTCTAAAAACCACACTACAAGATCTACCGGCCTATATAGGTAAGATAGGTGATGGTAAAAAAATGATTATAGATTATTCTCATCCTAATATTGGCAAGCCAATGGGAGTGCACCATCTTTTGTCTACTATTATTGGTGATTCAATAAAGAGAATATATAAACAGGTTGGCTACAATGTAGTTGCCGACAACTTTATTGGAGATATGGGCACGCAGTTTGGAAAGCTCATTCATGCCATAAAGACCTGGGGGGATATAGGCGTAATAGAAGAAAATCCTATACCTGAGCTTCTAAAATTATATGTTAAGTTTCATATTTTAGCTGATTCGGATGATACGTTAGACGATGCTGGTCGACACGAGTATAAGCTGCTCGAAGAAGGTGATCCACAAAGCCGAGCCCTACTTAAGAAAATTCAAGATTGGAGTATGGCTGGAATGCTAGATATATACAAAAAACTAGATGTGGAGTTTGATTACTTTCATGGTGAGAGCTTCTATGAAGATAAGCTTGAATCAATTATTAACCTAGGCAAACAAAAAAAAATATTCCAAACTAGCCAAGGTGCCCTTATATGTAAACTAGATAGTCCCGATGAACCACCCGCCCTTATTCAGAAAAGTGACGGTACTAGTCTGTACCTCACAAGAGACCTTGCTAGAGTACAGTACTGGCAAGAGAATTGGCAACCAGATCTAATGGTGAATGTAGTAGATGTAGCGCAGACCTTACAGCTGAAGCAGGTATATGAAGTAGCGTACAAGCTAGACCTAACAAATGCTCAAAACGTGCATGTAGCCTTTGGTAGAATGAGCTTTAAAGACTTAAAAATGAGCACCAGGAAAGGCAATATTATACTGGTAGAAGATTTCTTAGAGCTTGTTAAGTCTAAGGTAGAAAGCCAAATAGTATCTTTATCTAAAAATCTAAGTGAAAACGAGCAAATAAAGCTGTCCGAGGTACTTACTATTAATATAATAAAGTATACTATTCTGCATCAAAACAGGCTTTCTAACATCATGTTTGATTGGGATAGTGCTCTTGCTCTTGAAGGAGATAGTGCCCCATATTTAGCATACAGTGCTGTTAGGATGTTGTCGGTAAAAAATAAGGCTGCTTCGGTAAAAAACGTAGAGGAGTATACTGATAGATCTCAAGAACTCGATAAAAATGAGGTAGAGTTGATACTAGAAATAAGCAAAATAGACCAAGTTTTTGAAAAAGCAGTACTCAATTATCAGCCTAGCGAGATTGCTCACTATTGCTACAAACTCTGCAGACTTTACAATAGTTTTTATCATACTCACCAGGTGATAGCAGACGACAAGGTATTAACTAATAGGTTGTCAATAAATAATTTAGTATATTCTGCAGTTGAACTCTGTTTTGACGTTATGGGTCTTAAAATACCCCAAAAAATGTAGTTTATTACTAAAAAATAGTTAATTTGTACACCGATTTGTTAGTTGTAAAATATACATCTTTATTATTTTTTGATAAAACAAAGCTAGAAATATCTGTTGTTCTATTTACAATTACCTCTTTATCATACTGTGCGCCATTGTCTGACAACATAAGTATAATAAAGGCATTTTTTGATGAATTTAGTAGGGTGAGTTTATCTGGGTTTTCCGAAAAGGTAATGCCATTAATGTTCTGCATGTCTGATGGAGGATTGCTAACTGAAAAATCTTTTTTAACACCTTGGTTGAAATAGAGTATAGTACCAGACTCTATACTAACAAATATACCACCATTAATAGCCATGCCAGATGCACCATTTAGTAAGCCTGGTGAAGAGTTTTTTATGTAGTTTGATTTTGATCCATAACCATTAGTTAGCTTATTAAACCTGAATATTTGGTCGTTTTCGGGGCTAAGTAGATACAAATTGTTAGCAAAGGTAGCGATTGCTTTACTTGTTGGCCAATTACCACTTGTGTTGGTTTGTTTAGTCGCCTCACCACCTACTGTTATTTGATAAATATCGTTTTTAGACGATAATAGTAGGGTATTTTCAGATCCTGTTGATATATTCTCTGCAAATTTATACTCTGGTTTTGAAGCTATTATTTTCGATGCCGAACTATTAGTGTTAATAGCTAACACTTCACCACTTAAGGTATCTACAGTGTATAGGTTGTCACCAAGTATTGTAGACATAGTAAATTTTGCTTCCTTAGGACTTGAATAAACCTCTAGCGGTGTTAATCGATAGATGTTATTTATCTTGTCTTCTATAGCGATTATTTTTACAAGCAGATCGTCAAGAGTTGGTTGTTTTGCCTTCGATTCAATACTATTTATGGTTTGACGATCTTTTGATGGCAGATTATTTATACTTTCTCTTAGTTTGTTAATGTTTTGAAGAGCGAGGGTTTTATTTGAACTGCTTAGAGACTCTATTGAAGTTAATTCATTTTGTATTTGTATGTACTTACTATGAAGTGATTGGTTGTGTGGATTATAGATAACAAAATAGCATATTAAGGCAATAATCATAACAAGTACAATGCCAAAAATAGCTAGTGATAACAAAGGTCTTGTATTTATGTATTTAATCCACAACATATTCCAAAGCATCTTAAGCGCTTTGCCAATAGGTTGGAATATTTTTTTACCTACTATACTAATACGACTTATAGCTACAGTATATACTTGCTTGAATTTTTTGTGCCGTGAATCATCATTGATTTGCTTTGATGAAGCTTGCATATTCAGGACTACGGGTTTTTCTGTAGTTTTTTTGATTACTCTTAAGGTGATTGATATGGCTGCCAAATTGGAACTTTCTAAGCTCATTATTTCATTTTTAAATTGTTCAAAACGTTTATTTTTTGAACTTATAAAATTTTGCAAGATGGTTTTTGGTACCATATCAGTAAATCGACTACTAGTTAGTATTATGCGGTCGTTTATCTGAGTATTAACAATAACAGACCTATGAAATATGTTTGGTTTCTGATTATTGGTTTCATTAAACAATTTTTTACAATTATTTTCTCTACATAAGTAGGCCTGAGATTCACCACAGGCGCTCAACCAGGCTTGTGTAGACAACACAACACCAATAACACCCTCTATGTGAAATCGTTTTTTATTTTTAGCATAATAACTATCTAGTTGTTTTAGTGCTTTATTAACTTCACCTAAGGCGTTTTTGTATCTTATTTGTACCGATATGCCATCTAACTTAGACTGAAAGTGTTTTACCAACATTTTTGTGCAGTGATGGTAGATGTCCAAAACATCATCTTCTGGTGCCCAAATGGTTAGTATACAAAAAATATTCTCCAACTCTACTTGGTCTTTCTGGTCTCCAAGTTCTTGAAAAACAAACGTCCTTATATAGCCCAGAGGAGAAATGCCTGGTTCGATAATCTGAATTTTTTGCATAACTGGCTTCAACCTATAATTATCCTCCCGTCTTGCATTGAGCATATCACTTAATAATCACTATCACCAGCGCCTCACAGACTATATAATATATCTATGAGTGAGGTAATAAAACTAAATACTGCACAGAAACAAGCAGTACAGCACGATTTGGGTCCCGCAATAGTTGTAGCTGGTGCAGGCACCGGTAAAACTGCGGTGATAAGTCTACGCATCGCCCATCTTATTATGCACAATAAAGTTAAGAGTCATAACATTTTAGCACTCACATTTACAGAAAAAGCTGCTGCTGAAATGGAGGATAGGGTAGATAGTCTATTACCATACGGGTTAACTGACACTCATATATCAACTTTTCACGCATTAGGTGATAAGATTTTGCGCGAGCATGGTTTTGCTTTAGGTTTACAGTCGGACTTTACGGTGATGTCGAATTTTCAACAATCAATAATAATGCAACAAGTAATAAATGAACTTAGCTTAAACTACTATAAACCTATAAGTAACCCCTTTAGTTTTGTTTCGGCAATACTTAAGTTTATATCTAGGCTCAAAGATGACAACATTAGTAGTGATAGATTTAAGGAGTTTGTAAAAAAACACAACAAGAACAAAAAAATTGAACCAGATGAAATTGCAAGAATTCAAGAAATTAGCGCAATATATACAAAGTATCAAGACTTATTGCAGCAAAAGGGAATGATTGATCATGGCGATCAAATTATGTTAGCTATCAAGCTATTAGAAACAAAACCCACTATTTTAAAACTCTATCGATCTGAATTTTTATATATATTGGTAGACGAATTTCAAGATACTAATTACTGTCAGAACTATTTGGTCAAATTGTTGTCACAAAAACTACGTAATATTATGGTGGTAGGTGATGATGATCAGTCTATATACCGTTTTAGAGGCGCATCTATCTCGAATATATTAAATTTTACTAAAGACTATCCAGATGCTAAGCAGATTGTACTAAATAATAACTACCGATCTGGCCAAAAAATCTTAGATAGTTCTTATATTTTAATCCAAAATAATAATCCTTACAGATTAGAAATAGAGAACGGAATAAACAAGAAACTTAGGGGTCTAAAAATTAAATCAGACGTTGTTGTAGAATCAAGCACAACAATAGTTGAAGAAATGGATTTTGTTGCTTCAAAAATACAAGAGTTGAACAAAAAACAGAAAATTAACTATTCAAAAATTGCAATTTTGCTACGCAAGAATAGCCAGGCAAAGAATATTGCACATTCTCTACAAAAGCTACACATTCCCTTTGTGGTTGCCGAAAGTCAAAACCTTTTAGAGCAGCCAGAAATAAAAGTTCTACTTAATTTTGTAAGAGCACTTAACGATCCTAATGCTTCAGATGCACTGTATGGACTAATGGTATCAGATTTGTATAAAGTATCATTAGATGAGATGGCACCATATAGTTCTAGAGCTAGTCGATCCAATCTTAGCTTAGAGGAATACCTACGAAAAAAAGAAACTCCATCGGGTAGTATTATTGAAAGTGTCTTAATCTGTCTAGATAGTTATCGAACAGAGGCTTTAGATATTTCAGCGGGACAACTTTTATATAAATATATTGAGAGCTCTGGTTATTTACCTGAACTAATTAGCAAAGCAAACACAGACCAATCGGCGGTACAAAAAATTCAGAATATATCCCAATTTTTTAACATTATAAAAGAATTCGAATTGGCCAACAGTTATAACCCTCATATTCTAGCATTCTGGGGTTACCTGAACGATATTCGTCAAAGTGAGTCTGACATATTAATACAGCCATCACCACTAGACTCTAACTCAGTTGCGATAATGACTCTACACAAGGCCAAGGGTCTGGAGTTTGATGTGGTTTTTATGATAGATCTAACCGAACAGACTTTTCCATCAAAGAATATGAGCGATAAGATACCTATACCCCAAGGACTACTACCTGCAAGCGAAAATTCTATAGATTGGCATATACAAGAAGAAAGAAGATTATTTTATGTTGGTATGACCAGAGCTAAGTATAAGTTGTATCTTACTATGTCTTTTGACCATGGCGGAAAAAGATTAAAAAAACCTTCAAGATTTATCGAGGAGGCTACCTCTATTCCCATAAAATTAAGTCAAAAAAACATAATTGCGCCTATTGAGGCTATCAAGAGTTTTGCAGAGTTACCAAGTATTTCTAGCAAAGATCCAGCGCACAAGTATATAGATGAGTTGGGGTGGTTGAATTTAAGTACCAACCAGATTGCAGATTACCTACGTTCACCTAAAGAGTTTTGGTATTTTGATGTGTTACAATTACCAAAAGGACCATTCCATACACTTGTTTATGGGTCAGCAATTCACGCCGCTATCGAGTTGTATTATCGTGCCAAACTCAATAACCAGCCAGTAAAACTAAAAAATCTTCTCAACAGTTTCGAGAATAGCTGGAAAAGTGAAGGATTTGTATCTCTAGAGCACGAAAAAAGTAGATTTGAATCAGGCAAAAAAGCACTAAGTCAATTTTATGCACATGAAGAATCACATCCAGATTTACCAATGGCGGTCGAGAAGCCTTTTGTGTTGAGATTGGAAGACATTAAGTTAAGGGTAAGTGGACGATATGATGCAGTTTATAGCAGAAAGGGTGTTGTTGAGATTAGAGACTTTAAGACAGGAGATGTGAATTCTCTAGAAAAGGCTAACCAACGTCTCAAAGATAGCTTACAAATGAAGATATATGCTTTAGCGTGGCAAAAAACACATCAATCTGCTGTAGATTCCGTTAGTTTGTACTTTGTAGAGAACAATATCTTGGCCAAAAGCAATATAATAGATAATCAAAAAACCATAGATCTACTCAAGAAGTTGTCTCAAAGTATTCGCAGCAATAAATTTTCCGATCTTGGGTCTAGTCAGTTAAAATTTGGGAGTCTATTATGACTAACAAAGTCCAGATAAGTGATACAAGAGATCAGGAATGGCTCGAGAACTTACTAGCGGATATTTGGTATAAATACTTCTCGGACATAGAACAAACAAACCAAGTACATATCCGCTACGGAAGAAAAGCTAAACGTAGATTAGGCTCAATCAGCTTAGACCCAAAAGATCGTCAAAGCACGGTAATTACAATAAATCCACTATATCAAGACGTAGATGTACCTGAGTATGTGGTAGTTGCTACCATAGTACACGAAATGACTCACTACGCCCATGGATTCAATTCTCCTCACCAGCAAAAACAGAAACATCCACATAGCGGTGGAGTGATACGACGCGAGTTTGCCGAGCGTGGACTTGAAAATTTATATTTTAAACAACAAAAATGGCTAAAAGAGAATTGGTTAGGCGTAGTAGAACGTCATTTTCCTAATAAACCCTATAATACAATTAAGTATAGTGCTAGAGTATCAAATAAAGTTGTCAATACACCTTGGTGGTTTAGATGAGTACTAAATTTATTCATAAAGAGTTACTTGCAAGTAATATTTGCCCGTCACACAAGTAAAATATTAATACTCGTGATATTTAATGATATTACATATGTTTATATAAAAATAGATAATATATAGATTTTACCAAGCCTATCTATAATTGTTATGTTATAATATATACAAATGAAAACTAATAAGCGTAGAGTTACCAAGCCAAAAAATACCAAAGTCCGACATATTGGAAGCTCTGGTTATTCATTGGCTCAAAAAGCCAAGATAAGATCTAGAGAGAGAGCTCAAAGATTAGCTCTAAGCCAAGCTAAAAAGTACCTACTATACGCACTAGGGTGTTTTTTGGCGGTGCAAGCAATAAAGTTTGTTATGTATAGCATACTATTTACAGGCGAGAGTTCACCAGAAGGCTTTGCTTTTCTGATGGTGGCTTATTTACAGACAGGTCTTTTACTGTTAACTTTTATTTTCTTGGTTCTTGCGATATTTAAAACACTACAAAGACTTTTAACTGAAGAATTTTAGCTAAAATAGCTACTAAAATTAATTAAACAATATTTATTCGGCTTGTGTTCGCATATAATTGCGGTATAATAGATATATGATTACAATTCTACTAATTATATTACTTATTATTATGGTTCTGGGCTTTGTTATGCTGTTTCTTTCGTTCAATTCACGCTTACAATCCATAAAAGAAGAGGGGGCAGTGGGTTCTCTCAAGCAAGATATTCAAGGTCTTAGTCAGTCTTTAACGCAATCACAAACGCAAATTCACGAGCGAATCGATAGATCTCAAGTTAGTACTAACGAATCAGTACAAAAGCAGCTTAGCGAGTCTGCAAAACTAATTGCTGATGTTAATAATCGACTTACAAAACTCGACGAAACTAATAAAAAGGTTGTAGATGTTGCCGACGAACTAAAGACACTCCAGAACGTCTTATCAAACCCTAAACAAAGGGGGGTTTTGGGTGAATATTATCTAGGCTCAGTATTAGAAAACGTATTGCCACCTGAGCAGTTTAAGTTGCAACACAAAATAGGTCGTGGTGAAGATGGCAAGGATATGGTTGTAGATGCTGCCATATTCTTACAGGATGATAAGATCCTACCAGTTGACTCGAAATTTAGTTTAGAGAACTATAATAGACTTGTCGAAACCAAGGATGTTGCTACCAAAGCCAATATCATTAAACAGTTTAAAGCCGATCTTAAATCTAGAATAGATGAAACTTCCAAATATATTCAACCTAACATGGGTACAATGGATTTTGCTTTTATGTTCATCCCTTCAGAAGCGATATATTATGATCTACTAGTTAATAAAATTGGCGCTATGCAGACTAGCTCACAAGACTTAATAGAGTACGCTTTTAGAGAAAAAAGAGTGATTATTGTGTCGCCAACATCATTTTTGGCTTATCTTCAAACTGTTCTCCAAGGCTTAAGGAGTCTTCAGATAGAAGACCAGGCCAAGGAAATTCAAAAAAGAGTTGGCCAACTAGGTAAACATATCGGAAACTATGACGAATATATGCATAAGTTAGGTAATTCACTTGGCACCACCGTTAACCACTACAACACTGCACATAGAGAACTTAAGAAAATCGATAAAGATGTTGTTAAAATTGCATCGACAGATGCCGTTGTTGATCTACTTGAAGTAGAAAAGCCTCGGCAAGATGATTAGTATGATATAATATTTTGTATATGAAAACTATATTTTCAGGGCTGAAGCCAACCGGCGACATGACCATAGGTAACTACCTGGGGGCTATGAAACACTGGCCTAAAGAACAGGGTGAAAACCGAACAATATTCTTTATCCCAAATTCACACGCCATTACAGTAAGACAAGACCCTGTAGATCTCAAGAGAAGAACCTTAGATTTGGTTGCGTGGCTAGTTGCGGTTGGAGTTGACCCAGATAAATCTATAATACTGGTTCAGTCGATGGTGCCGGCGCATAGTGAGCTTGGTTGGATATTAGAAAACTATGTTACCATGGGCGAACTTAGCCGAATGACTCAATATAAAGATAAGGCAAAAAAGATAGGTCCAGAAGGTTTATTGGTGGGCTTTTTCAATTATCCAGCACTTATGGCTGCAGATATATTATTGTATGACAGCAATGAAGTGCCCGTTGGGGAAGATCAGATACAGCATATAGAACTAACACGTGATATTGCCACAAGATTCAATAAGCTATATGGTGATACTTTTGTCTTGCCTAAAGCAACTATTCCAAAGACCGGGTCTAGAGTAATGAGCTTAGATAAACCAATGCAGAAAATGAGCAAGAGTGATAATCCCGATAGTTCTGTTCTACTATCTGATACTCCAGATAGCATAATTAATAAGTTTAAGCGCGCAGTCACCGACTCTGACAACATAGTAAGATATAACAAAGAATCTAAGCCAGCCATATCTAACTTAATGGAGATATACTCAGGTTTTAGCGACATGAGTCTTACTGAAATAGAGAAAAAATATGCAAAATCTGGATATGCAGAGTTTAAAGCAAATCTAGGTGATTTAGTATCTAGCAGCCTAGTAGATCTACAATCTAAATTTAATTCGGTGCGTAGCGACGAATCAAAATTAATGAGCATAGTAGAGCAGGGAAACGCAAAAGCTAGTGAAATAGCTAACAAAAAACTTGATAAAGTTAAAAATAAAATTGGTTTGTTGTAAATAAGACCTCATTGCCCAACAGGTATAATTGTAATAATTACGTTAATAAACATTGACATAAGCATAAGCATTTGATACAATTGTACTAAGTAATAGTTCATTAAAAACAAAAATAAAAATATGCCACACACATATGTTTTATCAATACAATATTACGATCCATGAACTATAAAGGATCGCCGTTATCCTGTTCGGTAGGGGTGACCTGGTTCATAAAAAGCAGCCCCCTTGCTTTTTATGACCAGATTTTCCCTACTGTTCGAGGTTTATGCTATATATAACACAAAATATGAACCGTTTTGCACCTTCCTAGTTATATATAGCGCTATCATTCCGATGGAGACGGCTAGACTTTGCGCCCTATTTTTTTGGGGTGCATAGTCTAGCCGGACTGCCAAAAGAGTGGTAGGGAAGTCGTCAACCACAATTAATACTATCTTCTTGGTAAATATTGTGAATTGACAGCCAATGTCCGCTTTAGAATCGCTTTTAGAGCAGACTTTAACGGGCCAGCGTGTGCCACTTAAAGTTTTACTTTTACAGGGCAGATACGTTGGCCCGTAACCATATTGCAATAATTCTTGATCGCCGTAATTGGCGATTTTTTATATACAAACAACACATAATATGTCAGTCTTTACTAACATAAAACATTAATACCTATATAGATTAATGTTATAAATTACTAACATTAAATATTATGAGTTATTCACAATATCCACAAGTTTGGGTATTACTTACACACTAATAATTTCTGTAGCTCAATTTTATGTAAAATTGAGCTACAATAATACCAACAAGATAAATCAATCGCAATGCTAAAAATTACTTCTTAAAATAAAGAATAAATAATATACTCAATAAGAGCATACTGGTTGATAATATATATAATGTGTTCAATAATTGAGTAAATTAATTGTTACTATACACACATATAGCTTGATACTGTACAATTCATTACTTTTGTCAGATAATAGAGTATACATATGAGAAATAGGATCATAACTATCACAATCTCTGTTTTAAGTATAGTTTTCGTAATTTCCTTTAGCATTGTTATATACGTGATGTTTAATTTCACACCTAGAATGCTCGGGCCGGCCGCCATAACCTTTTGGTTCGTTGGAGTACTCGTTTGTCTATCTAGCCTAATAACTTTAATTGATTATCTCTTCAAATTAAGAATTGAAGAAAAACGTATGCAGCCTAACAGGATAATAATCGAATCTCTAAGAACCGGGTTCTTGATAGGCTTTGCTTTAACTTTGTTATTGGCGCTCTCAAGTCTAAAGAGTCTAAGTATAAGAGATATAATACTTTTTGCTCTTACAGTACTACTCATTGAACTGTATTTTAGAACCAGAAAAGCATAAAGGTAGTATTTATGAATAATTTTAAATCGATTTCTAATAACTATATAAAGGATGCTCGAATTGCTTTTGAAAAAGCTGGATCAAAAAGTGATCTCGATAAGGCTAAATCACATTATCTAGGAAAAGATAGTGTTTTATCAAAGGAGTTAAAGAACCTGCCAAATCTCATTCAAGAAGACAAGGTAAATGCAGGTAGAAATCTAAATCAAGCGAGAAACCAAATTGAAGCAATGTTTAGAGAAGCCTTAAATCGTATAAAAACAACTAGCGTTTATGAACCCAAAGATCTTAGCTTGCTGAATAATACAAACGGGCATATCTATGGTCACTTTCACCCTACAAGTCTGGTGTTGTCTCAGACTTATAGGATATTTACAGAGTTGGGATTCGCGATTGTAGATAGTCCAGAGATAGAATCTGATTGGTATAATTTTGAAGCTCTCAATATGCCAGCTTCGCACCCGGCAAGAGATATGCAGGATACTTTTTATATTGATAATGGCAAAATGAATCTTTTACCTCGATCACATACATCTGGTATGCAAGTAAGATTTATGGAGCAAAATAAACCTCCATATAAAATTATTGTACCCGGTAGAGTTTTTAGAAACGAAGATGAAGATGCAACACATGCCTGGATTTTTAATCAGGTGGAAGGTTTGGTGATAGGCGAAGGTGTTTCGATGTCAGATCTTAAAGGAACATTATTGACAGTTGTAAGAGGGCTACTCGGGCATAGCGTGGAGATAAGATTTAGAGCGAGCTATTTTCCTTATACCGAACCATCGGTAGAACTAGACTGTTGGTATAATGGTAAATGGCTAGAGTTGGGCGGTGCCGGCATGGTGCATCCCCAAGTACTAATAAACGGAGGAGTGAATCCAGATATATACACAGGATTTGCGTTTGGATGGGGAGCAGAGAGGTTTGCGGTAATAAAATATGGTTTGACAGATCTGCGAGAGTTATGGCGCCCAAGATTTAGCTTTTTGGAGCAATTTTAATATGCTTTTACCTATTAATTTTTTAAACCTATATTTTAAAAAACCACTAAGTACAGATAGTATTGTCTCTGCACTAGAAAAAACAGAAGTTGAAGTAGAGTCCATAATATCTTCCAATAGCTTAGACATGAAAATTGTAACAGCCAAGGTTTTAAAAACTAAGCAACATCCAAACGCCGATCGTTTGAAAATTGCAGAAGTATTATTTGGCAAAACAAAAGCTAGGGTAGTTTGTGGTGCCCCGAATTTAAAAATAGGTCAGATAGTGGCATATGCAAAACCGGGTGCAATTTTACCGGGTGGTGATAAGATCGAGCAAGTAGTACTACGTGGAGAAAAATCTTCGGGTATGATCTGCTCTGAAAGAGAGTTGGGTAGAGGAGAAGACCATTCTGGTATAGCTGTTCTCGACCCTGACCTCCCCCTTGGTATATCATTGTGCGACATAGACAATATGGGTGATATTGTGGATATTAAGACCCCAACAAACCGCCCCGATATGCTCTCTGTTTATGGTTTGGCTCGAGAAATCTTCGCAAATTCCGTTGGTACTGAGTTAGTTGAGCCAGAGCATGAAAAAATTGAATTTCAAAAAAGAGAAGTTGTAAAAGTCAAACAATCTGTTGAGTGTAAGCGCTTTGTAAGTGTAGTTTTGCAAATAAATAGTCATTGTAAAACACCTGAGTGGCTTGTGGAAAACTTACAAGCAGCAGGGATGAGGCCCATTAATCCTATTGTAGATATCACCAACTTTGTAATGCTAGAGACTGGTCAACCGTCTCATGCCTATGATAAAACAAAACTAAAAGGAAGTTTACAAGTAAGGCTCGCTAAAAAAAATGAAGCGATTACTACTCTAGACGGCGTAGATAGAAAACTTAGCAAAGAAGATTTGGTAATAGCTGACAATAGTGGTGTTATTGGTCTGGCTGGTGTCATGGGTGGTGCAAACACCGAAGTTGACGATAACACCAAAGAGATAGTATTAGAGGTAGCCAACTTTAACTCCACTAGAATACGACGGTCGGCTACTCGTCATGGAATTCGCACAGAAGCAAGTGGTAGGTTTGAGAAAGGCTTACCTCTCCCCCTTCCAATTTATGCAACCGAACGTCTCATATATTTGTTGAAAACTATTTGTCAAGCTAAAATTATTGGTGGTCCTTTCGATCAACTCTATGATTGGCCTTGGATTCAACATGCCGGATTACGAATTAGAAAAGCTGAAAAGTTTTTAGGGCTTAAGCTAGATGAGAAACAAGTAATTAACGGATTACACAAAAGAGGATTTGAAGCAGAGCACTTCTCTATTACCAAAGAAGCAAGAAAACACCTAGGTAAGCCGTACAAATGGGGAGCGAATTTTAAACAAGATGGTGTTGATGCTTTTGACTGCTCGTATCTTATTGATTATATATACTCACTTATAGGTGTGTATATAGGACACACAGCATTGGCACAATTTGAACATGGAGAGGTAATAGAAGTTGGTAATTTAAAACCGGGAGATGTAGTATTTTATAAGGGAAAAATAGAAAATTCGGTAGATGATCACTATTACCTGAAAGATAACAGTGGTAAACACATAAAACAAAAACTCAGTCGAAAAAAAGAAGTTGGTCACAACGGATTGTATATTGGTAACAACAAAGTTGTAATGGCCGCAATGTATGAGTATAAAAATAAAAGATGGGTTAAAAGAAAAATCCAAGAAGTTGTAGAAGTTGACCTCAAAGATTTTACGAATAATCCTGGCTACCTTGGTGCTAGACGCTATGTAGATAACTTCAACCATACAGTCGCTGTTACAGCTCCTTGGTGGCGAGACGATATTAGAATAGAACAGGATTTATTTGAGGAGGTAGCAAAAATAGTTGGGTATGAAAATATGCCAGCCACTCTCCCCCAGCTACCACCAACAAACACCGCAGATCATCAACTCATAATAAAAGCACAAGAATTAAAAAATAGCTTGGTTGCAAATGGTCTATTTGAGATAATGACCTATTCTTTTGTAAGTCATAAACAACTTCAGCTTGCTAAAAGCGAAATTGAAAAGCACTTTAAAATAGTGAATCCACTTAGTAAAGAACAGGAGTTTTTGCGTAGCACATTACTCATGAGTCACATACAGACTGCGGTTAATAATCGCGACTACTGGAGAGAAAGCTATGGTTTTTTTGAAGTCTCAAGAGTATATCATAAGTCAAACAATGAAAAACACGGTAAGAGTGAGACGTGGAAATTAGCAATAACATTGGTAGGCAAAAATAGTATCGATAGACTAGGCACAATCATTGGCGATATAGCTCAAAAATATCGTTGGAAACATAAAATTATTCCAGGCAAAAATAACCTTTTTGTACCAGGTAGAGCTGCAGATATTTTGGTAAGTAATAAGTCTATTGGATGGTTTGGACAAATAGATAGCTCTGTACTGGTAAATCAAAAATTTAACAACGAGATTAGCTATGCTGAAATTGAGATATCCCAAGACTTACTTACTCCAAAATACGCAAAAATTGAACCGGCTCTTGGTTACCAACTCAATCAACGCGATATTACTATTGAAGTCGATAATAATGTTTGGTGGCAGGATGTGGTAGATATTTTAGTTGCTAGCGACAATATTAAAAACATACAGCTCTTGAGTGTCTTCGTAAATCCTAATCTCATTAAGATGAATAAAAAAAGATTGAGTATTAGAATAGTATTAGATTGTGGGCCGAACCCAAGCCTAAAACAAATTAGCAAGAGTGTTGATAAATGTGTTGCAAGACTTAGAAGATACAATCAATTAAAAAATTTGAAGATTTTGTAAATGCATGGTTAAGCATAAGCCCATGCTGTATAATGGACGTATAATTATATCTATAGAAAAATGAAAAATAAAACCAATCAGCACTCTCATAGACTACATCTACCCAGATTTATGTCGTATTCGGGAACTAAACCGAGTAGGAGTGCAAGAATAAACTTTGTAATAATTAGTTTAGTTTTGATATTTTGTTTTGTTGAGCTTCTCATTTCGGCTATTACAATGGGAAGAATGGCACCTGGTGTGTCTATTGCTGGAAAAAATGTAAGCTTTCTCACTAGAAAGCAAACTCTTGATTATCTGTACAGCCAGAAACTTCAGAGAACATTTACAGTAAACGTGGGCGAAAAGTCTTTTACCATTACTAGCGACGACCTTGGGGCGAGTTATGATATTCCTACAACAGTAACCACTGCCTACGGTGTTGGTCGTGGGCAACCATTTTATCTACTTAATATGACCTCTATAAATAATAAGGGCCAAATAGGCTATGCTTACAATGTAGATCTGGCTAAGCTGAAAAGTTTTACAGATTCAGTCATCAGCTCGGTTGGTTATAGCGCCCAGAATGCTACTCTAAAAATTGAAAATGGCCAAGTAACAGTTGTACCTGACAAAGATGGTCTAAGGGTAGACCAAAGGTATTTAAGTAAAATTCTAGCAACATCCCTACAGGATGCCAAAGATCAAAGTTTATTTTTATCACCTCAAACCCTAAAGGCTGATATATTAGCTGAAGACACAGGTGAAGCCAAAACCCAGGCTGAAACATTTTTATCTCAATCAGTTTCGCTAAATTACGAAGGTAGAAGTTTTGTCGCCGATAGAGATGCAATTGGACACATGATTGTTTTTAATGAGCAAATTGACAAAGATGGTAAGCCCAAGCTGGTGGCAAGCATTTCATCTGAACAGGTGTCGGGCTACGTGCAGAGTATAGCTAACCAAGTAAATATTGCACCAAAGAATAAAAAGATAAACATACGTAATGGCGTATCTTCTGTTGAACAAGAAGGTGTTAATGGTAGTGCCGTAGATCAGCAAGCTGCCATAGATGCAATTGTATCTGGACTAAGCAAAAATGAGTCTGTAAGTTTTAATCTACAAGCTAGTCCGGTGGTGTTTCAGACTGAAACTAACCGCAGTGTTGGACTTGATTACGGTACATATATTGAGGTAAATATTAGCCAGCAAAGACTTTGGGCCTATCAAGATAACCAAGTAGTTTTTTCAACCCCTATTACCAGTGGAGCTTCTGGATACGGCTTTGGTACTCAAACTGGTATATTCGCTATTTATGCCAAGGAACGCAGTAGGTATCTAAATGGAAGTCAATATGGCTGGAGCTATAATGTCTATGTGGATTATTGGATGCCGTTTAATGGAGGGGCAGGGTTTCATGATGCTGATTGGCGATCGAGCTTTGGAGGTCAAGACTATATAAACGGCGGTAGCCATGGCTGTGTTAATATGCCAAAAAGTTCAGCAGCCTTCCTTTTTGGATGGGCCAACATTGGAACTCCTGTCTGGATTCACGTCTAGTAGATACCAAACATAACTGGTATAATATTTGTTATGAATAAACCGAGATTTCATCTTGCTACCGATGTTGATTCTAATTTGCATAAGCCCTCACTGGAGCCTACAAAAGCGCGACCCAGCCAAAATTTAGAAGTAACCCCTCCTACACAAGAAATTCAACCCACCACGCAACAACCAGAGTCGATAACGCCAACAGCTCCAGTAGCTACATCTACCAGTCAACGGTCCACATCTACATCTACTGCCGTAGTCGTTGCCCAACCCCAATCTCCTCAAGCCCAACAGGTTCATACCGATAGCGCCACAGCAAGGGAAATGTTTAAAAAATCTATTGATCAACTTGAAGCTGAAGATGTTGACTTAATTGAAGAGCCTTGGGTAAAAAAGACCGAAGAGATGATAGAGAAAGAAAAGGACGACCCCTCGGTGGAAGACGAGTACCAAAACCACATAAATAGTACATATTTAAAAAAGCGATTTAATTTGGATGTCAATTAAGGAACGTATATGTCACAGTTTTTATTATTCTCAATAAGTTTGTTTATTGTTTTTGTTGCCTGTGTTAGTACGGTGGGGTTCTTCTGGTACAGAAAAATATCAAGACGTAGTAAAGACATTGAACGTTCGCTAAAAATGGTTCCACTACTTGTTAAATTACCACCTCAAGAAGCCGAAGAAGGTACTAGAGATAGTCGCGAATTAATTAAAGAAAATATTTCAAAAGCCGAGGGAGTTTTTAATCTACTCTCTGGAATTGCTACCGAAAAATCTAAATTTTATGGTAAAAAACATGTTTGCTTTGAGATTGTTGCCGATGGTAAGCAAATCAATTTTTACATTGCCGTACCAGTAACATTACTGAGTGCTGTACAAAAGTCACTTACTTCGGCCTATTCTGATATACAAATAGAAAAAGCTCAAGACGTGAATATTTTTTCAAAAGTTAGTAAGATTGCTGGAGTACAGGGTGGTGAGCTAGAGTTGTCTAAAGAGAGTTATCTACCCATAAACACTTATCGTGAAAGTGATAGTGATGCGCTAACAGGATTACTTTCCGGACTCTCTAATCTAAATGATCATGAGGGTGCAGCTATTCAAATCCTTATTAGACCGGCCGGTTCTGAATGGACCAAGCAAGCAATTAAGCGAGCTAAGCAAGTCTTAGATCCTAAGAAAAAAAATGATGATCCTTCTAGTAAAGCTATGAATGCGGTTTCTTATGTGCTAAAAGCACCATTCAAAACTAAATCTGAGGACGAAAATAAACAGTCTCAAGAGAAACAACCCGATGCAATTGATCAAAAAAAATCCGAAATGATTGAACAAAAAGCTAAGTCACCAGCTTTTGAGACCTCTATTAGAATTATTGCTAGCTCTGACGATCCAATAAGGGCAAAAGTAATTATTCAAGATATAAATTTGGGCTTTGCTCAACTTAGCCAAGGCGGTGCCAATAGCTTTAAATATAAATCCGCCAAAGAACCACAAAAAGTAGCTACCGATTTTATCTTTAGGTTTTTTCCTGCCAACAAAAAAAATATGGTACTAAACTCTGTGGAGCTTGCTACTATATTTCATCTACCAAGCGAAGTAGTTGGTATAGCTGTCAACTTAGACCGCAAGGCCGCCAAAGAAGTTGCGGCACCGGGTGGTCTACCAACTGAAGGAATTAGGATTGGCTTAAATATATTTCGTGGTCATGAGACACCTATATTTCTTACCAAAGATGACAAACGTCGCCACACCTATATAATTGGACAAACTGGTACTGGTAAATCGGTATTACTCACCAATATGATGATACAAGATGCGGCTGCAGGAAGGGGCTTTTGTTTTATTGACCCTAACGGTGATGAAGCCGAAAGACTCTTAGGGAGAATACCTGCTAATAGGGCTGAAGATGTAATATATTTCTCCCCTGGTGATACTGAGTTTCCTATGGGCTTAAATATAATGGAGTACGACCGGCACAAACCAGAGCAAAAAGACTTTATCGTTCAAGAGATAATAAGTATGCTATACAAGCTTTACGATCCCCAACATCAAGGTATGATTGGCCCGCAGTTCGAAAACTGGTTTAGAAACGCAGCACTTACCGTGATGGCAGACCCAGAGGGTGGATCGTATATTGAGGTTCCTAGAGTATTTACCGACGACGAATATCTTAAGAAAAAATTCAAATACTTAGACGACCCCACCGTACAAGCTTTTTGGACTAATGAAATGGCTCAAACTGATGCTCGCACTAAGTCTGATATGTTGGGTTATTTTGCATCAAAATTTGGTGCTGTAGCTAACAACGAAATGCTCCGCAATATTATCGGGCAAAAGAAGTCGGCGTTTAACTTTCGTGAAATAATGGATAACAATAAGATTCTAATTGTCAACCTCAGTAAAGGCCTTATGGGTGAGCTAAACGCTAAGCTTCTTGGAATGATATTTGTTATTAAATTGCAGGTTGCAGCTATGAGTCGAGCCGACATACCCGAGGATGATCGTGTAGATTTTGGCCTTTATGTAGATGAATTTCAAAATATTGCCACCGATAGCTTTGCAACAATATTGTCTGAAGCCAGAAAATACCACTTTAACCTAACTGTTGCTAATCAGTACATAGAACAGATCGATGAACAGATAAGAGATGCAGTATTTGGTAATGTTGGTAGCATGATAATTCATAGAGTAGGCAACGAGGATGCCGAATACTTAGCTAAACAGTTTGAGCCACAATTTGGAGCCAGCGATATAGCCAATATTCCCAATCACTATGCAATTGCTAAGATAATAGCCAATGGTAAACCAGTAACTCCATTTTCTATGAAAGGTTACCCCCCTATTGATAATGAGGTTATAAATACCGAACTACAAAGTGCTATGCGTGATTTATCACGTTCTAAATTTGGTAGGCCCAAAGACCAAGTAGCTGCTGAGGTTGCAGCTAGTCTAGATGCTATTAGCACCGCGAAGAGCCCAGCTTCTACCGAGCCAACACCCTCAAGAATGGGGTAGATATCCGTAATAATACAAAATAATGAATACTATTGTGCTTATGGCTAATTGTGTATTATAATAACCTTAATTAATAAATTAAGGTTAATATGGGGAAATACCTAAAATAAAATGAGTAACTTCAAAGACATAGTAACGAAATTTTCTATTGGTGCAATATCAAAAAGTAAAGTAGCGTTTTACGCTAAAAGACTCTCAAAAGAAACCGCTACGCGTAGACTAGCATCGGTCTTAATGGTAGGCTTACTAATATTTCAGTTCATAACTTTCGTTGCTCCCCCAAAGCCTAGTTATGCATCATCGGCAAACGACCTTATCCCCGGCGGACCATTTACTAAAAGCTCACTTATAAGTAAGGTCTGGCAACAAAATCCTGCAGGCATACAACAGGTTTTCAATAGATTGCAGATATCACAAGCTAAGATGCAAGAAGCAACAGTTGGTTCGGCCTGTAAGGGTCAAAACTGGTTGTCTATGGGTAGAGAGAACTTTGGTAATTCAACTCAATTTCAACCAGGCATATACATTGGTACGGCAGAATCTCGCTGGAATTCTAATTGTCTTAGCGCCATAATAGGAAGAGATAAGATTCAAGATACCCAGACTGGTCAGTGGTATGAATGGGGGGTAGTACTTGATTGTGGTAACATCATCTTAAAACGAACCACTCCCCCACCTACAAAAGACATTAGCTGTCAGAGGCTTGATTCTACCCTTGGCACGACTGGGCCATTTACTGTGCAGGCTGGTACCGAAATTGGTTTTCGTGGTTTAGCAAAAGGCGAAAACGTTTCACCAGGTGAACTTGTTAATATGGCCTATGGAGTGTACAAACCAAACGGAACAGATTTGGGCGAACAGATTGGAGACCTCAAGCGGGCGAACGGTATTTCTGATAATCCAACGGGTAGGTTCCAAGATCCCAATAGGAGAACCTTTACTTTCTCTAACCCCGGTACTTTTACCGTAAGACTTTGGGTGTCGTTTAATAATAACGGTACAGCTGTTTTAGCTCGAGGTAGCGCAACAGGAGACTGTGCTATTAGGATTATAGTTCAACAGCCCCCTACCCCAAAACAACTAGTTTGTAATGATTTAAAAATGCAAAATAATACTGGCGTGGCACCCTTCACACCAGTGCTAACTGGTAAGGCAGCAGTAACCGATGGTTCTGGCCCAGACCCTAGACCTAGCAAATACGAATATGCGCTTTATCAAGAGACACCCAATGAGACATCGCAAACTATTAAGATGAATGGCAAGTTTTATCTACCTGTGCCGGGGGTCGCAAAGATTGTTCATAACAACACTACCCTAAGAGACCCTGTTGGTGAACCACCAGTGTCATTTAATGCCGATTCGTTTAGACGCACAGAGCCGGGTAATTACTTAATAACATTAAGAGTTTACAATGCCAATAACGTTGCTGTTGCTGATACAAAAGATTGTTGGGCACAATTTAGTGTAACCAGACAAGACGAATGTAGACCTGGTATCCCAGTTGGTGATCCACGTTGTGAAGAGCCAGCAAAAACATTTAGCTGTGTCAGACTAACGGCTAACCCAGCCTCTTCAGATACTGCACCACTCAATACTACTCTGACTGCGCAGGCACAAGTAGATAATACGACTGTTAAAGAATATAGGTTTGACTTTGGGGATGGCACAAATCAAAATGTGCAGTCTAATCAGCTTACTCAAGCGCTGCAACATACCTATAACCAAGGAGGTAGATATACAGCACGAGTTGAGGTGGTGGCCAACGATAATGATGCAACCTCAACAAATGCTACATGCGTAGTAACTATAAATGTTGAAAACACTATTTACCAAAAAACAGTAAAGAATCTCACCTTACTAACGAGTGGTGGTTTGCCAACCGATGCCAATAATGCTACTGCAAGAGCAGGTGATAAGCTTACCTATACTATCGGCGTGAGTAATACTGGCGCAACCACTATGAGTAACTTCGTTTTTCAAGACAATATATCAGACATACTTGAGTATGCTGATTTAGTAGACGCCGGTGGAGCAAATGTGGAGCAAACTGATGGTCAAACTATACTAAAGTGGCCAGCCATAGATATTCCGCCTACACCTAGCGAAGGTAATCTGGTTTTTGTTTCAAAAGAATTCACTGTTCAGCTAAAAAATCCACTTCCAACAACCGCCCATAAACCAACTGATACAACCAACTACGACTGTATGGTTCAAGACGAGTTTTTTGGCAAGCTAGTAAAGACTCCGCTCTATGTTAATCCAGCAAAACGAATTGAATGTAGTCTCAACCTTGTTAGCTCTAACCTGCCCCTGCCTAGAACTGGCTCAGATGCTGTTCCATTGGTATTTATAGGGTTCTTTGCTGCCAGTTCATTATACCTTTTCTTCAGAAATCGCTTACTCAAGAGAGAGATAGAACTTGTAGAAACATTAAGTGATGGAGTGAACTAAAAATGTCTGAAAAAATTAATGAAAAACACGAAAAATCAAATGCTGAGAAGACAGAACTAAAGAATCTAGAACTATCTAAATCTACAGAAAAAAAGCCTACAAAGGCCGAAGTACAAAAAAAAGAGAATGAACTTGCTCAAAAGGGTCATGAAGCCGAAAAAGTTTTAAAAGCAGAAAAAGAGAAGCACAAACTTGAACTAGCCAAAGAAAAAGCAGAAAAAGAGAAGCATGAGAAGCCAGAGCGTGAAGAAAAATCTCCCGCCAAGTATACCAAAGCTGAGAGAAAAACTGCATATAAAAAAGAGATAAAAAAAGTTCAAAACCAACTACCTAAGAGGTCTAGAACTTTTTCAAAATTTGTTCACAATCCGGTAGTAGAAAGTGTAAGTGATGTTGCCGGTAAAACAATATTTAGACCTTCAGTACTTATTGGTGGATCGGTAACTGGCTTAGTGCTTGGATTGGTAGTATATATAGTAGCTGTATATTATGGGTATTTGATTCCAAGTATTACACTGGTACTATTCTTGTTGGTTGGTGCGGTATTGGGTGCTGTGGTAGAGTTTATATTTCATCGTTTTCATCACCCTGAAAAAATCTAGTAAATTATAAATATACTTATGTCAAAAAAAGTAACAATAAAATATTTGGAGCCAATGAGTGTGGCTAAGATTTTAGCAGCTATTTATGGTTTGCTAGGTTTAGTATTTGGTGGTGTCTATGCAGTCGTAGTACTTATTATTGGTATTGTCGCTGGTATTAGTGGTAAAAATCCAATCTTAGGTTTGGTGGGTGGTTTATTTGGAGGCCTGTTTGTTGGTGGAATATTTTTCGGCTTCTATGTACTTATTGGGCTAATTGCGGGGTTAATAACCGCCGCACTTTATAATGTAGCTGCTAAAAAATTTGGTGGTATTCGGGCTGATATAGACGTATAAAATATAGTAATAGTCTTGTTATAAACCTGGTAATGGCATATAATAATAGTAAGTATGAGTCGTTTAATTTAAAGTTAAAGACTTGTCTTTCGTTTTAGAATAGATATAAAATTGTAACATTAATTTGTAATTTAATTTGAGGGGATAAGCTTTCTTTATGGCTAAAAAGCCAACCAAAGATCAATATTCAGCCGCACAAATTCAAGTACTAGAAGGTCTTGAACCGGTAAGAAAACGTCCTGGTATGTATATTGGGGGTACTGGTCCAGAAGGCTTACACCATCTTGTTTGGGAACTTGTAAATAACTCTATAGACGAAGCAATTGCTGGTGAAGCCAACGAAGTTGAAGTTGTGTTACATGAAAATGGTTGGGTTAGTTGTACTGATAACGGTCGCGGTATACCCATAGATAAGCATAAGACTACCGGCAAATCTGCACTTGAAACTGTCCTAACTGTGCTTCACGCCGGAGGAAAATTTGGTGGTGGTGGATACAAGGTATCGGGTGGCCTGCACGGTGTAGGAGTGAGTGTTGTCAATGCTCTATCAACCGATCTTAAAGCTGTAGTTTATAAAGATGGTGTGGAGTACAGTCAAGAATACAAAAATGGCGTGCCAACAGGTGATATAAAAAAGATTGGCAACACCAATAAACAAGGCACTACCATTAGTTTTTTGCCAGATCCTGAAATTTTCGAAACAACTCAATTTAGTTATAAGACAATACTGGACTATTTAAGACACCAAGCCTATCTAACAAAAGGTGTTCGTGTTAATTTAATTGACGAGTTAAAGAATCGTAGTTATGGTTTTTATTTCGAAGGCGGTATTCGTAGCTATGTTGAGCATCTTAATAAAGGAAAGGAAGCACTTAATCAACCCACTTTCTATGTAGATAAAAATGTTGGCGAAGTTAATGTTGAATTGGCGGTGCAGTACTGCGATAGCTTTAATGAGCAGCTTCGAGCGTTTGCTAATAACATTTACAACCCCGAAGGCGGTACACACGTAGTTGGGTTTCGCTCAGCTCTAACTAGAGTAGTTAATGATTATGCTCGCAAAAATGGACTAATCAAAGAAAAAGAAGAAAATCTTACTGGTGATGACGTACGAGAAGGCTTAACTGCAGTTATATCGGTTAAGTTGCCCGACCCTCAATTTGAAGGCCAAACCAAAGGCAAGTTAGGGAATCCAGAAATTAGGACTGTAGTAGAGAAAGTATTAAATGAATACCTTAGCTATTACTTGGAGGAAAACCCCAACGAAGCCAGAAAGATTATCGGCAAAGGAGTGCTATCGGCTCGAGCTCGCTTGGCAGCTCGTGCTGCTCGCGATAGTGTTATTCGAAAAGGCGCACTTGAGGGTATGACTTTGCCAGGCAAACTGTCAGACTGCTCTAGTAAAGATGCCGAAAAAAGCGAAGTCTATATTGTAGAGGGTGATTCGGCTGGCGGTTCTGCCAAACAGGGTCGCGATAGGGAGTTTCAGGCTATCCTACCTTTAAGAGGTAAAATTCTAAATGTAGAAAGAGCTAGGCTAGACAAGATGCTTGCCAACAATGAGGTAAAGAATCTGATAATTGCAATGGGTACAGGTATAGGTGAGACATTTGATATCTCAAAATTACGCTATCATAGAATAATTATTATGACCGATGCCGATGTTGACGGTGCCCACATAAGAACTCTACTACTTACTCTCTTCTACAGGCATTTTCCAGAGCTTGTGAGCGAAGGTAAAATTTATATCGCTCAGCCACCACTATATAAAATAAGCCGTGGTAAGTCTTCTAAATACGCCTATTCAGATACTCAACGCGATGAGATAATTGATGAATTAAAAAATAGTATGGGTGATAAAAAATCCGACAAACCAAATACACAAGTTGAGATTGGCGAAGAAGCGCCTAGTAGTGTCGAAACTGCTAAAGATCTGGCCGAGGTGGCGATAGTTGAACAAGAAAACACAGATTTAGATAGTGAGTCAAAAGAAACACAAAAAATCTCTGGTTTATCTATTCAGCGTTACAAAGGCTTGGGTGAAATGAACGCCGATCAGCTCTGGGAGACTACTATGGATCCAGAAAATAGAATTCTATTGAAAGTAACAGTAGCTGATGCAGAGAAGGCCGACGCTATATTTAACAAACTGATGGGCGAAGAAGTAGCTTTGAGAAAGAATTTCATACAAACCCATGCCAAGTCAGTAGAAAACCTAGATGTATAGATTATGAATAAAGAACAAAACCCACCAATTGAAGAACCTTTAGAAGCTTTTGACGATCAGAATTTTGAGCCGCAAAAGACAGAATTTGGTCTAATAGCACCAAAGACGGTTGAATCTGAAATGGAAAAAAGTTATCTAGAGTACGCCATGAGTGTTATTGTGGCCAGGGCCTTGCCAGACGTGCGGGACGGACTTAAGCCAGTACATCGTAGAATTCTATATGCTATGGGCACACTTGGGCTTCGTCATAATGTAAAATATCGTAAATCGGCCACCATTGTTGGTGAAGTTATTGGTAAGTATCACCCACATGGCGACACGGCAATATATGATTCTATGGCACGTATGGCTCAAGACTGGATAATGCGTTATCAGACCGTTGATGGTCAAGGTAACTTCGGTAGTATGGACGGTGATAGTGCTGCTGCCATGCGTTATACCGAAGCTCGCATGACTAGAATTGCCGAAGAGATGTTGCTTGATATTGACAAGGACACAGTAGACTTTATGCCCAACTATGATGGCTCTCAACAAGAACCAAAAGTACTACCCGCAAAAGTGCCTAATCTCTTACTAAATGGCGTACAAGGTATCGCTGTTGGTATGGCTACCAATATCCCTACTCATAATCTTACAGAGGTGGTCGATGGAGTACTCTATATTATTGATAATCCAGATGCTACTGTAGCCGACATATGTAAGATTATTAAGGGCCCAGACTTTCCAACTGGCGGGATAATTTTCGACGATGGCTCTATTGCTCACGCTTATGGTACTGGTAAGGGTTCAATTACTATGCGGGCAGTAGCCAATATCGAGCAAGACAAGAAAGGTAAAGAGAAAATCATTATTACCGAAGTCCCATATCAGACAAATAAATCTACCCTAGTAGAAAAGATCGCTGATCTCGTGAGAGACAAAAAAATTGTTGGTATATCTGATCTTAGAGACGAGTCGGCCAAAGAAGAAGTACGAGTAGTTATTGAGTTAAAAAAAGATGCCTATGCCAGCAAGATACTTAATCAATTATACAAGATGACACCAATGCAAACGGCTTTTCATGTAAATATGCTTGCACTGGTAGACGGTATTCAACCCCGAGTATTAAATATTGAGATGGTGTTGCGACATTTTATCGACCATCGTAAAGTTGTGGTACGTCGTCGCACAGAGTTTGAGCTACGTAAAGCCGAAGCCCGCGCCCACATACTAGAAGGCTTGAGAATAGCTTTGGACCAAATAGATAAAGTAATATCGACCATTAGGGGTTCTGAAACTCAAGACGAAGCTAGAACCAACTTAATGACCAAATTCAAATTGTCTGAATTGCAGGCCAATGCAATTTTAGGTATGCCCCTAAGAACCTTAGCTGGGCTGGAGCGCAAAAAAATTGAGGATGAATACAATGAGTTACAAGATCTAATGGCTAAACTCAAAAAAATTCTTGGTAGCGAAGCTAATATTCTAAAAGTAATTTCAGAAGAACTTATTGATATCAAAGAGAAGTTTGGCGATAAAAGACGAACTCAAATTATCAAAAAAGCTATTGGTAACTTTAGTGATGAAGACCTTATTCCCGACGAAGAGGTTGTGGTGAGTCTCACCAAGGGTAATTATGTAAAACGAATTCCGGCCGACACCTATAGTAGCCAAAATCGTGGCGGTAAAGGTAAGATAGGCATGAGCACCAAAGAAGAAGACGTGGTAGAACACGTCTTGCAGTGTCGTACTCACGACACAGTACTATTCTTTACCAGCCTAGGTAGAGTATTCAAACTTAAGGTTTATGAGATTCCACCTGCCAGCCGCACCGCAAAAGGACAATCGATAGTCAATATTATTAATCTTGGTCCAGAAGAACGTGTTACCTCAATGCTTAGTTTGCAAAAAGATGAAAAAACACAATTTCTATTTATGACCACCAGAAACGGTGTTATTAAAAAAACTAAAATAGAAGACTTTGCAAATATTAGACAAAGCGGCATAATTTGTATAAAGCTAGACAAAGGCGATCAATTAAATTGGGTTAAGAAAACTACCGACGGGGATGATGTAATTATTTCTACCGCAAAGGCTCAGGCAATTCGCTTTAAAGAAGCAGATGCTAGGCCGATGGGGAGAGCAACCCGAGGAGTGAGAGGTATTCGTTTGCGACCAGGCGACTCGGTAGTGGGCATGGATGTACTTGGTAAGTCTGAAGGTTTACTTTTGGTAGTAATGGAAAATGGCTATGGTAAAATTACCAAGTCCCAACAATTTAGTAGCCACAATAGAGGTGGAGTTGGTATTAAGGCTGGCGTTGCCACCACCAAGACTGGTCAAGCAATCGATGTTCGGATTGTGCCCGAACTTGACGACGATGTATTGCTTATTTCAAAGCAAGGCCAAGTAATACGCCTCAAATTAACAGCTATTCCAATTATTGGCAGAGCTACTCAGGGCGTAAGAATAATGCGACTCAACGGCGATGATCAAATAGCCTCGGTTGCATTAATGCAAAAAGTTAAATCCAACGAGCCTGAAACAGTTCAAGACGATAGTAAAAAAGAAAAGTAGTAGATTTATATTAAATAACTATGCTACCAAGATAATAAAAACTTTTAAGATTTTTCTATTGACACAAATTCACTCGCGGGAGTATAACTAAATTATAAGACAAAAAAATAGCTTCTAAAAAAGCATCACAGATAATATAGAGATAAAAATTAAATAAAAAGTTACGCAAAATAATTGAGGGGAGTGATCTATGTTCGTGCGTACAACTCGTTTTTTGTTTTTGATGTTGCTAGCTTCGGCTTGTACTTTCGTCTTGAGTGGCAAAGCACTAGCAGACTCACAAACAGAAAATGAAATTTCTCAAACCAATAGTGTTGCTACAGTAGAACAATCATCACAACAAATATTAGAAACTACTCACGAAGTAACTGAAGTTACTGTGAACGAACAAGTCACTACTGAAAGCAATGTATATCACCAATCTAGCTATACAAATGAAACTACGACCGGTACTAGTATAGATACCCAATCTAGCGATAGTGCTAGTAATAACTCTAAATCTAAATCATCCAATATATCTACTTTGGAAGAAATGAATAACCTAACCGCCGCAACACTACCTTCTGCTTCAAATTATGTTTCTAGCTCAAACTTTTATTATTATCACAATCAGCTATTTAATTCATTTAGCTTCAACCCATCAGACTATAGCGTGCTTCCATCCATACTACCAACTTCAACATCTTCCGGATCTTCACCCTTATCTTCTAATCTACCAATCGATAGTACAAGACTGGTATTGAGAGTGTTGGCAACAGTTTTTCAAGCTGGCCAAAACATTATTGTTACTAGCTCAACTAGCTTGATAAGCAATACTCAAATAGCGCTAGGTACTGAAATATTTTTCCCTATATATTTAGCCGGCGCATTTGCACTAGCAAGCCTAGTATTAGTGAGTATACTGCTGAGTACATGGCATAAAAATGGTTTTGCCAATGCGGCGCGTTCTGACGTAGATGATTTAAGCATGGTTTTTGCTGCTACAAAAAGAGGGTTTGCATATTATTTTGCAAGCCTCTTTTTTGTAACAGCAAACATTAAAAATAAAACAATATAATTTTAAAGGAGGAAATATGAGATATAAAATAGCAATATTAATAAGTAGCCTTGTAGCATCGCTATCTATGGCTGGTGTGGCCCATGCCGACACTACCACTATTACCAATACTGGTCCTGGTAGTAATAATGTTTATACAGTTTCGAATACATACACCGAAACCGTCACAAACGTGACAAATACAAATATATCCAACTCAAATGTACAGAGTGGCACAAGTGGTCCAGCTAGCGTAAATGGCAACACAAATGGTGGAGATGCCGTGAGTGGTAATGTTAACAATTCATTTAATGCTACAACAGAAGTAAGCATTACAAATGGAGTACCGCCTGTAGGTGGATACGGCGCAGGTTCTACCGAAACTCTAAGTAATATTACAGGACCAGCAAGTACTTCTGAATCTGCAAGTGCAGTAGCAATGTTACCACGCACAGGTGGGGGTGGTCTAAGCGATCTAATGAATGCACTATTAAACTCCAGAACTGGTGTAATCGGACCAATGCAAAAAACCGGTGTAGCTTGGAGTTGGGTACCTACATTTTTGGCACTAGCTAGTACATTGGCTGCAACCTATATTTTTAGCAAATACAAACAAAAAAATCTTATTTCTAGTTTTTAGGTGAAATTGTAAATTAACAAGATAATAAAATAAATGGGCTCTTATTGTAACCCGACTAGTGGTGCTGTGTGGTGCAACTGGTCGGGTTACAATGGCCCGAAATCTAGAAACCTACCGCAATATTATCGTCTGAAATATTATTGCAAATTTGGAGGTATATTTATCGGACAATGATATTGCAGTAGGTTTCGAAAAATTGAAAGGAGGTGAAAAATTATGAAGAAAGTATTACAAACTATCGCAGTTACTGTTGCTTCACTAGGTTTAACAGCTGGCGTTGTTTCTGCAAGTTCAGTAGTTATTGGTACAACTGGACCTAGCTCTAACAACCAAGTTACAGAATCTAATACTTGGGCATCAGTTAAGACCAATGCAAACACTGCACTAGGTGTTAATAGTAATAACCAAGGTGGCACAAGTGGTTCTGCCGGGGTCAACAATAACACTACGGGTGGTTCTGCAATGAGTGGTAATGTTAATAACGCTGCTGTTGCTTCAACTGTGTTTAACGTAAGTAACGCAGGAGGTGCAGGTGGACCAGTTATGGCTCCTAACAGCACAAGCATCAACGTTACTGGACCAAACTCTAACAATCAAGTTAGTTACAACAACACTTACAGTAGTGTAGTAACTAACGTTAACACTGTTAGCGTAACTAACACTAATAGCCAAAATGGCACAAGTGGTAGCGCAAACGTTAGCAACAACACAACTGGCGGTTCTGCCGTTTCAGGAAGTGTAAGTAACACAAGCACATTCTCAACTACAAGCTCTATTTCAAACTAGATCTTGATAAGTTGAAAAGGCACGGCAATCAGAGCCTTTAGGCTCTTAAGCCTGCCAGCAATTATTAAATATAAGCGTATACACTAGGTACAAAACTAGTAAAAGATTTTAGGAGATGAAAAATTAATGGCTAAATATCGTAGAAACATTCAAATAATTCTTACCAAGCTCGTTTTGAGTGTATTGGTATTTAGCCTGGCGGTTGTGCAGCCTGCAGGAATTGCTATCGCTACAGAAGATGCGACTACCACAACACCAACAACCAACACAACAACCGAATTACAATCACCCACAGAGGAAGCCTCGCCCGTTTTAGCAACTACCAACACGGGACCACAAACTATTCCTGGGCCTACATCTCCTACCGGCGCAGATTCAAATACCTATACAGAGAACCCTGCTACTGGAAATTGGGAGAACGATCACTACATCTGGGATCCAGTAACCCACCAGACTCGACCAAAGCAGCTACCCGACTATAGTTATGACCCCGCCACAGGCACATGGAGTACTAACGACTGGACTTTCGACCCAGCTACTGGAAAATATATCCCTACACCCCAACCAGTGCCTGCTGATCTTCTTGCAGCTCTTGGTTTGCTACCAGGTGGCACCAGAGCAAATATCAACGGAACTGGTCCTAACTCAAACAACCAAATCAATTCTAATGACACTGCTAATGGAATATTTAATCTTTACACCAAAACAGAGATAAATAATTACTTTGGGCTGTACTCACTTACTGGCGATGCTTTAGTAAACGGTAATACTCAAGGTGGTAATGCCAGCTCTGGCGATGCCAGTGCACTTGCAAACATTATTAATTTACTTAATTCTGCATGGCGTGTTAGTGGGGGTAAAATGCTAACTTTTATTCAAAACCTATTTGGTGATGTTGATGGTGACATTGTTTTAGATACTGGTTCTGTAGATACGGCCGAAAAAGCAACTAAAGACGGGTCAGAATATGGTATTCAAAACACTGGCCCAAATTCAAATAATACGATCAACGACAATGACAACGGTAAGATCGACATAAATACCGCAGAGTACAATGACATTAATAATAACCTAGTGTTGAATGCAAAAAGTGGAAATGCAGCAGTTAATGGTAACACCAAAGGTGGTAGTGCAAAAAGTGGAGATGCAAGAGTATTATTAAATCTTCTCAACATTATAAATTCAACTATAAATTCTGGAAAATCATTCTTTGGGGTTCTAAATATCTACGGTAATCTAAATGGGGATATACTTTTTTCTAAAGATTTTCTAGATCAATTAATACAAAACAGCGAGCCAACTGTTTCTGGTGGCAATAATTCATATATTAACAATACCGGTCCTAACTCAAACAATACTATAGATTCCCCTAGATCGACAAACTTGACTAGCAATACTAATGATATTTCAACAATAAACAATAATATTAGAACTAGTGCTAAAAGCGGTTTAGCGGATGTTTCAAATAACACGAATGCAGGTAATGCCACAACAGGGAACACCAACTCCAAACTAACTTTGCTTAATCTCACAGGCAAACAGGTAATCGCGCGAAATGCTGTATTGGTTTTTGTTAATGTATTTGGTAGATGGGTAGGACTCATCATGGACGCCCCAGCTGGCACCAAAAGTGCTATAGTGGGCGGCGGCGTAAAGAACAACAATAGTAGTTCGCCCGGAGTTAGCATAGACAGTACGTCGGCTACAACCAATACTATAAATAACAACATAGACTTATCTGCAGAAAGTGGAAACGCTACCGTTAATGGCAATACAGAGGCTGGGGATGCCACAAGTGGGGATGCAGACATAGCTGCAAATGTTGGTAACATTGTTAACTCAGATTTATCACTAAGTGACTGGTTTGGGGTATTGTTTATCAATGTTTTTGGTGATTGGTTGGGTAGCTTTGGAGTAGATACACCAGCTGGTAATTCTTCAACTCAACAAAATATTGTTGGTAATAGTTTTGTGGGAGACGTGGCTCAACATTTTGCTGCCAGTCAAACTGTCGATAACCTTCTAAAGACAAATAGTCAATTTAATGCAAGCTCACCCGTAAGTATTGATTCTGGTAGCTCCAAAAACATCCTTACATCTATTAGTCCAAATAGTACAATTGCCAATCAACTAGATTACAAAAAACCCTCAAGTCGTCCTTTTTCTGACTATGCTTTCCCACTCTTTGCAATAATTGCCGTTTCTGTAGCTGGTGTAATATTTCAACTTAGTAAAAAGTACTCAAAGTAAATTCATCTTACTTATGATTTACCAGCAATAGCAATACTTGTCACTACAAGTGATTAGATATAAAATAACTCATAAAGAGGAGAAAGTTATTTACTTAAATGTAACACCATACTTATACGTACCCTTTACTGCTTGGGCGATCGCTCAATTAATTAAGTTTGTGCTTGCTTTACTGCGTGGTGATAGAAACCTACGATACTTATATGCTAGTGGAGGTATGCCAAGTGTACACTCTGCCACGGTTTGTAGTTTGGCCATGTGGGCACTTATAGACGGAGGAGTGGCATCTCCGTTATTTGGTTTTACTGCGGTGTTTGCTGGCATAGTTATGTATGATAGTTTTGGGGTGAGGCGTAGTTCTGGCGAGCAGGCCAGAACTCTAAATAAACTAATTGGTGATCTTGGCGTATCGGGTGGTTTGCGCAATGCGGCAGAGTATACACAGCTAAGAGAAATATTGGGTCACCAGCCTCTAGAGGTTTTTGTAGGGGCAGTTATTGGTATTATAATTGCGATGTGTTTTGGGTATCAAAAGATTGCCAATCAGTTTCCTGAAATGTTTGGGACTCCAAACCCAACGCAAGCAAAGATACTTTTAGTATTTGGTGCTATATTAGTATTCGCTGCACCAGTTATGTATTGGTGGAATATAAAAAAATATAAAAAGGTTAAAGAGGCTGGTTCTAGCCTCACCTACTTGGCACTTATTAATTTGGTGATGGGTGTAATGCTTGTGGTGGTAGCTCTAATATCTTACGAAGAAATTAATACTTTCCTAGCACAATGGTTCTTTATATGGATAGTTGCTTCTGTGTGGTTTATATTGATTGCAATCTTTATATATAGATTCTTTCACTCTACACGCTCTACTAAGCCAGAACCAAGTAGTCGTCGTAAATCTGACTGGCTAAAAAAAGCCAACAAAAAGAAGTCTAGAAAGAAATAACAAAAAATGTCATGCAATATTATTTAAGAACAAAATAGCTATTTATATAAAAAATATTAATTTTTGGGCTACACACCCTATGTTTTATCTGTAGAGTAAAGTATAATGGGTATAAACAAGAGGATTTATTTTATGTCGGCTTACGTTACTACACTACACCCCTTTGAAGGTCAAAAAGGTAAAACTATAGAGAGGGCTAAGTATGGCCAAGTAAAGAAAGCTATCCTATCTGTACTCGGTAGTAATAAAGAAGTCTGCTTTGTTAAGCTAGTGGAAGATGTAAGAGATCTTATTGTAGATTCTTTTGACGGCTCTGTTAGTTGGCATGTGTCGGTAGTTAAGCTAGACTTAGAAGCAACCGAAAAGATAGTATGTGTTCGTGCAGGCGATGGGCAACACATAAGCCTAAATGTTGATAATTTATCAAAACGATCTCTAGCCAAACATTTGAACTAGTCATACGAGCATTTTGCTATTGACTTATATAGGTGTAGTGCGCTACAATTACTTCAGATTGATAGTAAATCTTTAAACAAAACAAAACAGCGACTTGAATGACACAGTGAAGGTCGACTGAGTTTATTTTTTTGCATTTTAAGACAATTGCTATTAATCGTAAATTGATATATGAAATGTGTCAGCATTAAATGTAAAACAATTCTTTTACAAGGATAATCTTTGTAAATTTCTTTGAGAACGAATAACG
>CAYZYH010000009.1:0-41098 GCA_964481235.1 uncultured Candidatus Saccharibacteria bacterium | reverse complement strand
TTAATTAAAATGTCTTTTTTGTTTGCCATTTGTAAAATTACTTATGCTAATAATTGTAGCATAAGTCTACTAAAGCGCCAGGACAACGGCTGGCGCCTTCTACCTGCGGTGCTCGATCAAAACACAAACAGGTTCTGTTTTGATCTGCGCTCCTCGTTCGCCGAACCTTTGGGTTTCGAGTATTCTCAAGCAATATAAAAAGACCACAGCCGTGGTCTTTTTATATTGGTCGGGGTGAAAGGACTCGAACCTTCGACCTCTTGGTCCCAAACCAAGCGCGCTAGCCAACTGCGCCACACCCCGTCGTCCTAATAATACTTCAGTTAGTGAATTAAATATTATTACATTTAATTCTATAGCTTACGCATTATTTATCCTCTCAGTTCACTAAACAACCATGCGGTTGTTTAGTGAACTGTAAATAGGAAAAAGAAATAAGAATTAACTTATATCACGCTACTAACCATACCAATAAACCGGTTATTTTTCAACCTGGGTATTGACTTTTTATATCTGTTGAAGTAGCATAACTCAAGAATCTTCCTAGTAAAAAGGAAAGTACCTTGGCAAAACCACAGAGGCTATACCATATTCTTAGCTCGGCTCAGTTTACGAGAGAGTTCTTAGAAGACTTCTTTAGGTCGGTTGATAGTTTCGTTACTCAGCTCGGGCAAAGACCTAGTAAGCCTACAAAAGATATGCTTGCAGCGATGTATCGTAACTATCTAATGTTTAATTTCTTTTATGAGCCTTCTACCCGTACCAGGTTCTCATTTGCAACAGCAGGTAACCGTCTTGGTATGAGAGTAGAGGGTACAGACAACGCAAAGTTGTTTTCTTCTGCGGCTAAGGGTGAGAGTTTGGCTCACACTATCGCTACATTGAGTGCTATGGCGCCAGATCTAATTGTTATTCGGCACCACGAGAATGGCGAGCTAGAAGAAGTAGCGCATAGAAGTGCTGTGCCAATTATCAATGCTGGCGATGGTAGTAACGAGCACCCCACCCAAACTCTTGTTGATCTATATACCATCTATAGAGTAATGGGTAGATTAGACAATATTCGCATTGCTATTGGCGGAGATCTAAAATACGGTAGAACTGTAAGGTCTTTAGTACAAGTCTTAAGTTTGTTTGATGATATACGACTACTCTTTGTATCGCCTAAGGCGTTGTCAATTGACGACGAAACTCGTGCCCACCTTCACATTGCAGGTATACCGTTCGTTGAAGAGTACAAGATTACGGCCAACCTAAGAATAGCAGATATTGTTTATTGGACACGCACCCAGGCTGAGCGAGCCACAGAAGAAGAGTTAGGGTCTTTTGACCCAGATGACTTTAAAATCTCTCTAGAAACTATGGCAATGTTTAAGCAGTCTATGGCGCTACTTCACCCCTTGCCTATTAATAATGAAATTGCTCCCGAGGTCGACAACGACGAAAGAGCATTGTATTTCACACAGGCAGGATATGGTGTACCTGTTAGAATGGCACTAATTGACTATTTGCTTCACGGATACGATGTACAAACACCAGAATTCTCACCTATCCCTGGAGTGGCTAAAATCTGGCAACGTTGAATATATAAAAACAAAGCTTACCAAATTGGTAGGCTTTTTTATTATTAACTTGTGTTATTACCAAACAAAAACTTTAGTATTCGCTGAGATATTTTATTGGTGGGTCCGGTGGGACTCGAACCCACAACCAATTGCTTAAGAGGCAACTGCTCTGCCAATTGAGCTACAGACCCTTGTAGTTTTATTATGTAAGATAAGTAATTTTGGTACGCCCTGAGGGATTCGAACCCCCGACCTTCTGGTCCGAAGCCAGACGCTCTATCCAGCTGAGCTAAGGGCGCATATTTGCTGGTTTTTAACCTGTTTATACTAGCATAGTTACCTGTATAAAAAAAGAGCTCAGACAAATGCCGAGCTCAAAAAAATAGTAAATGTTTTATTTTTTAGTTTCTGGTGTTTCTGCTGGCTTTGCAGCAGGAGAAGAAGCTTTTGGCGCACCAGCTTTGCCAAGTTTTGAGACTACAACAAATCGGTAAACAATTGCACCTAGTATACCAAGAAGTATAACTACAAGTAGCCATAGGGTTTTGTCGCTATCGTTTTCCCAGTTAGTTCTTTTTATTACATCAATAAGCATCAGTATCCAGTACACTAGTGCAAAAATACAAAATGCAAACCAAAGCAGAAAGAAAATTAGCGAAAATCCTACTATTCCTGCAGCAGCAGTACTACTGGTGGTGGTTGAAGTACCATAGTCATAGTTATAATCTTCAGCACGAGCGACAACAGGTAGAGCCAAGGCTACTAGACCGCTCAATGCAGATGCTTTTTTAATAATTGATCTTTTCATAGTTTCTCCTTAATTTAGTATGATCTTGAATACTATTAAACACCTAAACGTTGTCACATGCAAGCTTAAGACTATTGTATTACAATTCAAATTAGCCTTCACACATAGAGCATGCGGCTTGTTTTTTGTAGCTATATAACGTATTATATGTTACTGATAGTCACAGATAAAAAGCACTTTTGAATTAAAGAGTTTGCGGGTATCGTATAATGATTATTACTCCTGCCTTCCAAGCAGGTGATGCGGGTTTGATTCCCGCTACCCGCTCCATATCAAAACATTGTATAAATACAAATAAATAAGCAGACTTCGGGCTAAGAATTCTGCTTATTTGTTTGCTAATAACAATGCTTTTCCTTATAGAATAAAACAAGTACATTTTATTCATACTAACAGTATTGTATAGTACTCACTAAGCTCTTTTATTGATACAATAAGCCTAGGTTATAAGTTAGCTTGTTAATGACACGCCCCCGTAGCTCAGCTGGATAGAGCATCGGTTTTCTAAACCGAGGGTCGTAGGTTCGAATCCTGCCGGGGGTACCATATAAATAAAAACAAATGAGTTTGTTTTTATTTATATACTTTTCGGAAGAATCGAAACCCTAGGGTTCGGTGAACGAGGAGCGCAGATCAAAAACAAAGTTTACTTTGATATTTGACGAGCACCGCAGGGAGAAGGCGTTAGCCGCTATCCTGCCGGGGGTACCATGCTTCGCCAAGGCTACGCATGACAAGCCAAAAATTAAATTTCTCTTAACCGATTCATAAAACCAAGCAAAGCTGTTTTGTGAATCGAGAGGAGAAAGTTGTTTGCTTACTGTAGACCAATAATTTTGTTATTAGTCGAAAGTGTTGGCAGATTTTCGTCATGGTGGGTGTAGCTCAGTTGGTTAGAGCGTCTGGTTGTGGTCCAGAAGGTCGTGGGTTCGAGACCCATCACTCACCCCATAATATGTTTAAAAAAGAAGCCTAGTATAGTCTTCTTTTTTATATATACCCATAAACCTTATATTAGTTTTTAATACTTTTTATAAAATAAAATGCAGTTATACTAAAATCCACTAACGGTTTTTTCGTCGTTTATTAGCCACTTGCCACTTTGACCAATAACGCTGTATTCGTACCCCTGGGTATATTGATTGGGATTGTCTGTATATTTATACAAAACGTTTACTTGGGCCTTGTATGTACCATCGGTTTGTTTGGTAACATTTATTATTCTAAAGCTACTTGGGTACTGAAATTGTCTTTGTTCTGGGGTAAGTTGATTAAAATCATATTCGCCCTGAAAACCTGAGGTCATAACAGGTCGCATTGCTGTAGCGTTACCAGCTATATAGCCTTGTTCAAAAGTTGTGACATTGTTAGTTACCGTAGTTTTGTTCGCAGCATCTTGGGCGGCTGCGTTAGCGGCAGCATCTTGGGCTTCTTGTTCTTTTAGTTTGGCCTCGTCGAGCTTGTCTTTTTGCTTAGATAAAGTCTCGTCAATATTAAATATTTCTGGTGGCATTTTGTCGCTTAAATATTTGGCATTGTCTTGGAACTTATTGGTAGCATTCTCGGCCAAGCCCGATAAGTCATTTAGCTTCGAGATGTCTGCAGTGTTTAGGTTAGCGACATCTTTACTTTGGTTGGCAGCTTCAGAAATATAATCATTCAGGGTATATAGAGCCGCTTTATATCTGTCTATATCTTCTTTGTCGCTCGATACAGGCGAAAGTTGATCGGCTCTAAATTTTACATCTCCTACAAGATTTCTATAATCATCTAGCTTTTTAGAATAGCTATCATAACTGGCCTGATCTTTAGTAGCTGATGCCGCCGCGTCATTTACGCCCTTCGCTCCATCAACTACTAAGTGCCAATTGGTCTTTATAGATTGTTGATTTTGGGTTGTTTTCTGATTAGTTAAAGCCCAATATATGATGCCTGCCAAAAGAGCTAGGCCAGCAACAACTAAAACCCAAAAAAATGGTTTTTTATAAAATGGTCGGTCAGATTTAAGATTTTTTTCTGAATTAATAAGTAATTTCTTACTATCAGGATCTTCAACTAAGTCATAAACTTTACTAACGGTTTTTTGCTTATGATTTTTCTGGTTTTCAAATAATATTTCTGCAACTACTGCATAGCTACCTGCTTCTTTACTGGTACGTGTTATCCTAAATGAAACAGGTAGATTTTTTTGAGGTTTTTGTGAATCAATTTCAGAAAAGTCAAAATCGGCCTGAAAATTTTCAGACATTAGTTCGCGCATTTTCTCTGGCTTAGCATCTATTCTAGCATCCAAGAATTTTACAACCTGCTTTTCGGCTAAGTTTAGTTGAGGTGCAACAGAGTGCTCTTCGGTAGCTAGTTCTTTATCTTTCATAATGTTTATGATTACTTTAATTACATTATAGCATTAACTGTGCAAGACTCAAGAATATGAAAAAACCACCTACATCTGTACAGGTAGTAATAAATATTGTTGCCGAGGTAGCAGGGTCTTTTCCTAAGGCTTTCATAATTAGCGGAATAATAGCCCCGGCTACAGATGCAATTATAAGATTACCGATCATTGCCAACGCCAATACTAACCCAAGCATAGGGTTTTTATTTATCAAGATAGCTACTAGAGCAACTATGGTGCCATTAATAACGCCATTAACTATTCCTGCACCAAGTTCGCGCATAGCAAACCGCAGTCCATGGGCTAAATCAATTTCTTTCATTACTAGTCCTCTTACGGCTACCGCAAGAGTTTGGGTAGCGGCATTACCACCCATGCCAGCAACTATTGGCATATATACGGCAAGAATTGTAAATTTTGCTATAGTGCCTTCATAGAGTCCAACTACCGAAGCTGCCAAGAAGGCAGTACCTAGGTTGATCATCAACCAAATATAACGATTTCGTACCTTGGTACCAACCCCATCTAACGCATCCTCTTCTTTGTTTACACCAGCAAAACCATATAGATCATTAGCAGTGCGTTTATCAATAAGGTTAAGTAAATCGTCGGAATGAATAACACCCAAAATGCTTTGGTCTTCTGCTAAGACAACCACCTTGTTATGAGGATGTTTTATAAATGAGTTTACGACCTTGTGTTCATCGTTATCAAAGCGAACCGATGGTACTCTCTTAACATAGTTTTCGATTTTTTCTTTACCACCATGCAGCGCGAGTTCGTGGCCTGGTAATTCACCAACTAGTTTGCCATTATCTACTACCAATATAGAAGGAAATTTACCTGTTCTACTCTCGTGTTCTTTAATATTAATAGATACATCTTCGAAATGCATCTTAGGTTCTATCACAATATAATCTAGGTTCATCAAGCCCGCAGCGGTACGTGGGTTAAAACTTAGTAATGTTTCTACTTTATCTCTAACCGTATCGGATAATTTTGAGGTAATCTTTTTTGCTCTATGTTGTTTTAGCTCTTGAATAATATCGGTGGCTTTGTCGGGATCGAGATAATTTAATAAAGCAATTAGTTCATCGTTATCTAAATCTTCTACAATACTAGATCTTATTCTCTTAGAGAGTTTAAGAAGCACGAAGCCTTGTTGACCTACATCAATATCACGAAAAATTGTCAAGCGCACACGAGGCAACTTAGTGAGTTGTTCAATGACCTTGTCATCGGCTACATATGAGTTCATATGATCATTATACTAATGTTTGGAGTTTCTAACTAGCGCACCATGTTTTTAAATCTAGACCCTGCACGAAACTTGGGTAACATTATTTTGGGAATATCAATTTTTTCACCTGTCATTGGGTTTATGCCGGCTCTGGCTGCACGTTTACCCAAGTAAAATGTACCAAAGCCTGTAATATTTACTTTTTGACCATGCTTTACTTCACTCATTATTATCATGCTCATTTTATTTATAGTACGTTCTGCCTGGCGCTTCGTTATATTGGCGGTCTCGGCAAGTTCTTCTATTAGTTCTCTGTGTGTCATTTTTTTCCTTTTATATTATTTAGCAAACTCTACTGCACGGGTTTCGCGAATTACGTTTACCTTGATAGTGCCTGGATACTTTAACGTAGCTTCTATTTTGGTAGCAACATCTCTGGCCAGTTTAATAGCACTCAGATCATCTACATTTTCTGGGCTCACAAAAACTCGTATTTCACGCCCAGCGCTCATAGCATATACTTTTTCTACACCGGGGAACGACTTGGTAACGTTCTCAAGATCTGTCATGCGTTTACCAAAGTTTTCAGCACTATCACCTCTTGCTCCAGGTCGTCCAGCGCTCAACGCATCTACTACTCTAACCACTAATGCTTCCGGGGTGGTGGCTTCAATATCATCATGATGTGCTTCGGCGGCATGAACGGTAGCTTCGTCAAAACCTTCTTTACGCATAATATCGCCAGTAATGTGATGATGCTTACCTTCTATTTCATGACTAACGGCTTTACCAAGGTCGTGAAGATATGCGGCTGTTCTACAGGTTTTTACATCTGCACCTATTTCCTCTGCCACCATAGCTGCTAAGTGAGCCATTTCAATAGAGTGATGCAATACATTTTGAGAAAAACTTGTGCGAAATTTTAGCTGCCCCATTAATTTATTTATTTCTGGTGGCAAACCTACTACCTTAGCTTCTCTGGCTGCATCTTCACCGGCTTTTTTTATCTCTTGATCAATCTCTTTTTGAGCCTTTTGCACTAACTCTTCAATTCGCCCCGGGTGAATGCGTCCATCTTTTACAAGTTGTTCCATAGCCACTCGCGCAACCTGTCTACGAATAGGGTCAAACCCAGACAGAGTAATAACACCTGGGCTTTCATCTATAAGTACATCAACACCAGTCAGCCTCTCAAAAGTCTGAATGTTTCTACCTTCTTTTCCTATTATTCTGCCTTTCACTTCATCGCTAGGTATTGCCACTGTCGTAATTGTTCTTTCGGTAGCCTGACTACTAGCCATTCTCTCCATAGCAGCTGCCATTATTTCTTTGGCATCTTCGTCAGCATTCTCGGTCGCATCACGCTTAAGTTTCTCTATGTACTCTACTAAGTCGGCTTTTATGTCTTTTTCGGTCATAGCCATAAGCTTATCTACTGCTTCTTTACGCTTTAGCTTGGCTATTTTCTCTAAATTATCAACCTGTCGAGATCGAATATCTCGAAGTTCTTGTTTGATAGCTTCTATCTCTTTCTCGTCATTTTTCATAACCTCAGCTCTACGCTCTACTGCCTCGAGCTTACTGTCTAATAATTTTTCTCTATCACTAACGCGCTTTTCTTGTTCGTCTATACGTGTTCTGCGTTGTTTTTCTTCATCTTTAGCTTCAGTTTGAATTTTTAAAGCTTCTTCTTTTGCACGCAAAACCTCTTCTTTTGATTTTACCTTAGCTTCTTCTAAAATTTTTTCTGCCTTGGCTTTGCCATCAGCACTTTTTTGCTTGTTCAATACAACACTACCACTATAGCCCAGTGCACCAGCACCAACTATTGCAGCAAGTAAAATAACTATCTGCATTTTTCTACTCCTCCCGCAATCTTTATACAAAAACAACCATGTGTAGTAGGTTGTTTTTGTATTTGTATTGTATAATTTTTACTATTTCTAAAAGCCGTATGTAGAGTTTTTGTATTTAAAACTCTGAGTTTATCTGACTAGTTCTATTATTATCCGTTGGTGTTTTAGAATCAAGTTTTTTGCTTATAAAAAACTAAAATACTTACTTTTTTGGCTTGGTGATGTTTGGTCCTTTTGAATACTTAGGTACAACATAAATATTAGTTTTTGCATGAGACAATCTTTTGAGACCACTTTTTATCCAATCGTCGGCATTTGACTTAACTACAGGAATATTTAATGAATAAGCCAAGGTATTGGCGACCGTAGTACCAATGCGTAAGCCAGTGAATGAACCCTCTCCTGTAAAAACAACAATACCATGCAAATCAAGCGTATTAACATAATTGCGTTTAAACAATTCTTGTATATAGGGAAGTAGTTCATCTGCAAGAGATCTGCCTGCTGTCCATAGTTTTTTATCAATTTTCTGTCCGTCTGCGGTAAATAGATACAATTCTGCTTGTTCTGTATCGGTTCTAAGTGCAAGTATCACTCTTAGATTTTTTTTCACAGACCACTCACCTGATTTTATCAGTTGGTCTTGTTTTGGCTTACCGCAATACTCATACACCCACACTAGATTGTGTGGGGTTATAAGCCTAGTCAGTACCCGCCTATAGCCCGGACTTTCTGTATTTATATTATCTATAGCCTCGTAATCATCTAATTTAGGTATTATACTTTTGTCTAAAATTTCGAACAGCTCTGCCTTAACCCTACCGCGTCCAAGTTTGAGAGCCGGCAATCTACCAATATCGTATAGCTTGCCCTTTATTACACAGCTTCCTACATAGCTCAGCTTTTCCGATAGTTCCTTTACAAAAGGGTTGGCAGAATCTTTTTTGAGTGTTCCGTAAAATGCAATGTAGTCTTTATTGTTGTTATTTTTTGGAACAATCACTTTAATACCTCAAGTAATTTAGTACTTTTCTGGCCTACGGCAGAAAATACTAGACTTCTGATGTTCTCATTAACATACTCAAATTTAATTACTAATCTATTTTTATCTAGAACTTTATGAAAGTTTTGAGCCCATTCTACCACTACTAAGGCGTTTGGGTCGGTTAAACAATCTTGGAGTTCATTTAATACATACTCATCGTCATTTAATCTGTAAAGATCGAAATGCTCTAGTCTACCACCAGAAAACTCATAACTTCTATGAATATTAAAAGTTGGGCTAGTAATAGTTTTTTTAACACCTAGAGCTTTTCCTAGAGCTTTAGTAAAAGCAGTTTTACCACCACCAAGATCCCCTACTAACTCAATAAGTTGAGGGGTATTAATGTGTTTGGCAAGTTTAGCGGCCAGGGCCGAACTTGTTTTTAAGTCTAAAATAAGCCGAAGTGATTTCTGGTCTATATTCATATATTCCATAGCCTATAGTACCTGTTCCAAGAATAATCAGCAACCATGGCCACAGGTTAGCGAATTTAGAATTTAGCGAGGATTGGTTTTCGGTAGTAATGTCGTTTGCGGTTTTTTCTTTAGAAGCCTTTAGTTTGTTTGCTTTGGGCTTTTGAGCTAAGGCTTTTTTAGCCACGGCTTTTTTCTTGGCAGCTGTTTTGGCAGAAGATTTTGTTGCGGTGGGTTTAATTACGATAGGTGCAATATAAACAGATGAATTATTTAAACCTGGTGTTGGTACTGTGTTCCAATCCCAAGCTCCATTTATCAACCCCCAGCTCAAACCTTCTTTTGATTCACCATAGTCTGATGACTGTTCTACTGTATCTCCTGTAGGATTTACTAAACTAATAGTGTCGCCGGTGTTATTGAGAGACAGGTGAGTTTCTGAACTCATAAAAACTGCATAGCTCTCTGGTGCTATGGTGTAATTTTTGATAATGAATACGTTACCAGAAGCGTCTTTGAGCAACCAACCGCTCAAATCTACTTCAAATTTATTAGGATTGTATATTTCTATAAATTCATCAGTAGATTCCGACTCGTCATCGGTTGGGTTTGGATAAAGTTCGGTAATCATCATAACTGGATAACTAATGTCTTCATCAATTTGTTCAATTTCCACAACCGGAACGGTTTTGGGGGTGGGTGTAGTAGCGATATAAAAATCTGAGAAATTATCACCAGTATCTATAACTAAGTTCGTTCCAGACTCGTACTGGCGATATAGACTTTGCCCGGCCTCTGGTGTAACCGCAGCTTTACCATTACTAGTATCGGTACTACCCCACCCAACTCTATCTACAACATTACCTTTGTCGTCTCGTAACTCTACAACTCCGGAAGTTTGTGACATACCTGAAATCAAATTGGCATCTTGCCCTACGCTGTTAGTACTAGTAAGAAAAAACGTATGACCTGCAATACTACTATTGGCTGTTAAGCTAGCACGTTTACTCCAGGTTTTACCTGTGGCTGACTTATAGTATATTGACCAATTTGTAAGACTTACTGGGCTATCTGAGTTATTGTACAGTTCTACAAATTCTTCGGTCGCGGAATTGGCACTACCCATACTTATTTCTGAGATTAGCACGCTATTTTCTGTAGCAGCTATTAACTTAATAGGTAATAAAAGACAAGCAATAGTCGAAACAATCGACAATAATTTTAGTTTAGTATTCATTTTCCCCCTTCGTTTTTTTTATAATAATCACTATAAAACCGAAAGTAAAGCGTAACAACGATACTTTATTAAAATTTCATAAAAAAACTATACTTGACCTTATAAGCACAACAGGTTTACAATATAAGCTACCAAAGATAGTAACGAGGAACCTAATGAAAATTGGTCAAATTCTGAAGCCTCAAAAAGGCTTTACCCTACTTGAGCTACTAATTGTAATAATAATTGTTTTTGTACTAGGTATTATTATTGTGCCCAACCTCTTATCTGGGCCAGCCAGGGCTAGAGATAGTCAACGCAAGCAAGATCTTAGGCAAATTAAGACAGCTCTAGAGAACTATTACAACACCAATAGTAGTTACCCAACATCACTACAAGGATTAACCGAGGGCAGTTCACCTTTTATAAAGACCTTACCAACTGACCCAAAAACCCATGAAGCCTATGTATATACCACGACAGGCAACCCGCCTAGTAATTACCTGTTAAAAGTTACTTTAGAAAATAGTGGCGACAAAGATGCTAAGTCTGGCACTACCAATATATATGAGGTTAATAGTACGAACTGAGTAAAGTAATAAAAATCAAATTACCATCTAGGCCGTATATTTATGATTCAACTTATGGGTAAAAATCCAAATTCAGTTATTGGACTAGATATTGGTGAGCATACCATTAAGGCTGTTCAGGTAACAAAAAGTGGCAGTCAGGTGAGCTTAGATGGTTATAGTAGCGTTTTGAATGATTCGGTAAATCTAGGTAATTCTATATCTGTAAGGTACAAGCTCACAGACCTTTTGCAAAATCCCACACATGGTAAATTTGATGCTAAAAACGTGGTTATAAGCTTACCGCGTCAATACCACAAGACTACACTCTTTAGTGTCCCAATAACAAAACATATGCGAACTAAGCCTGAAAAAATTGTACGAAATTACCTACAGTTATTACATAACGATACAGATAAAATGTTTTATGACTTCCAACTCATCAATAATGGCCAGATTAATGAAAGTGAAACGCTAAACACCTACTCTGTAGATGCAGTGCCAAGAGAAATAACCCAAAGTATAAAAAACAGTTTGCTGCACTATGGAATAAAAAATGTTCGTTATGGGTCTATTTTAAACTCTACCTCCAGAACAAATATGCCAAATGGTGCTGCTCTTAATTTTTTAGATATCGGCCACGAGACTAGTAGGTATATATTCGTTCACAAGCACGTGATTATTTTGGATGATCTTAATTTTGGGGCAAATCAACTAATCAATAAACTTGCCAAAGATATGAATATTGAAAAAGCCCACGCCATAGAGCTTCTAAAAAAGTCTGGCCTATATGGTAGTGAGCTTGCCAATATAGCTCGGCGTAGCTTTGAAGAATCTACAGATAACTTTTTTAATGAATTCGGGCTTTTAATTGAAAGGTACAATCAATCTTTTGTTGATAATAAGCCTGAAAATCTAACAATAACGATATGTGGAGCCCTGACTGCCATACCAGGATTTACCGAGTTTATGTCTGCAAAACTGGGTATGAATATTCAAACTATTAAGCCTTGGCAAAACACTGATATTTATCCTCTCAAGCCTATGTCATCTAATAAATTAGCATTGTTTGGTACCGCAATTGGTTTATCTCTTAGCCTAGACTAAATAACTTTTTTCTTCATGATGCATTGCGGATTTTTCTACATTAACGTTCTCTTTTCTAACTCTAAGAATATAGTGCTCTATCTCGTACGGTTCAGCAATATAGTCAAGAACAAAATTTTCTCTTTCACCGGCAGTTTGAATTAATAGTGTACCGTATTGAAAAATGGTCTGCATTGGTCCATGCACTTTTGCGGTAATATCTTGTATTTCCTCTAGTCTGAGCGTAGATACAGTTCTATTAAATAATCCTATTTGGTCTATATCTACAATATGCTCATTAGTAATAATTAGTTTGTTTCTGCGCCATATCCAAAAAACTGCAACAAATAAAAAGGCTAATAAAAATATCACTAAAAAGCCAATAAGATTTAAGTAACTAACCGATACAACCGTATTTACTTGGTCTTGATATTGACCCATATAATACACTCCAATAATACCTAGTATGGCTAGGGTAAATAGTGCAAATAGGAATGGAAATATAGCAACAATATGCTTGTATACCACCTTTAGAGTAACCTCACTACTGGGTTGACCAGGATAATGTTTGCTAACTGTAGAATGAAAGATTTTGCCAAAAAGTGAAGTTTTGGTTTTTTTATCTTGACCAGGCGGTTCGTGATGAATTGTGTAGTTTTCCATATATGGGCGCTATCTTACCATAATTTGGCAATTTATAATAGATTTGCTTGATTTTGAGAGGGCTTTACGTCTTTTGGTGGGTCAATACCTAAATGTAAGTATGCCTTAGATGTGGCAATTCGTCCCCTATGTGAGCGCTGTAATAAACCTATCTGAATTAAGTATGGCTCGTAAACGTCCTCAATAGTTTGGCGTTCCTCGCCGGTAGCGGCAGCTATTGCCGACACACCAACCGGTCCACCGCCATACTGTTCTATAATTGTTGTAAGTACTTTTCTGTCTGCACTCTCTAGGCCATGTTCGTCAATATTTAATAACTCCAGGGTGTTATACAAGGCATCTCTATTGATAGTGCCGTTTCCATGAACTTGAGCATAATCTCGCACTCGTTTAATGAGTCTATTAGCAATACGTGGTGTTAAACGCGCACGATGAGACATTTGCTCAAGAGCCTGAGAATCTACATCGATATTAAGAATTTTAGAGCTACGGGCTATGATTTGTTCTATTTGTTTGGGCGTGTAGTACTCGAGACGATTTACTAAGCCAAATCTATCTCGCATAGGCCCCGATAACGCCCCAAATCTAGTGGTAGCGCCTACTAGAGTGAATTTGGGTAGATCAAGTCGTAAACTCTGGGCCGAAGGGCCTTTACCTAGCATTATATCTATTACGTAGTCTTCCATTGCTGGGTAAAGTATTTCTTCAACCGAACGAGGCAGGCGATGAATTTCGTCGATAAACAGAATATCGCCTTCTTCTAAGTTGGTCAAAAGCGAGGCCAAGTCGGCTGCACGTTCTATGGCGGGGCCGCTAGTGATTTTAATAGGTCGGCCGGTTTCGTTGGCAATTACGTAAGCTAAGGTGGTTTTGCCCAAGCCTGGTGGGCCATACAAAAGTACGTGATCAATTGGTTCATTGCGCAGGTTAGCTGCTGTTATAGCTAACTGTAGGCTTTTTTTTATTTGGTCTTGCCCTATGTATTCATTAAAATTTTTGGGACGCAAACCATCTTCAAAAACTTTTTCTTCAGCGTCGTTTATTTGACTATCTGGCTGAGTTTGTTTTTTATTACTTCGCTCTATCATTGTTTAGACACTTTCAAAGCCTGCTTAACTCTTTCTTGAGTACTCAAATCTAATGGTATGTTTTTGAGTACATTAGTTGCATCTTTAGATTTATAGCCAAGGCTAAGTAAGGCCTGGTAGGCTGGATCTTCGCGATCTACAACTTGAGTTTCTACTTCGTCAACTAATTTACCTTTAAGATCTAAGATAATACGCTGGGCAGTTTTTTTACCAATACCGCTCACAGCCGAGAATAGCGATATATTGTCTTGCAAAATAGCCTGAGCAATTTCGTCGGTTGTGTGGGTAGCTAAAATTGACATAGCAGCCTTAGGGCCTACACCACTCACAGAGTTGAGCTGATAATACATACTACGGCCAGCAAGGTCTAAAAATCCATACAAGGTGTGGTCGTCTTCTTTGATGTTTTCGGCAATATAAAAAGTCTGAGTCTCGTTAGTGACGACTATGTCTTTTTCGCTGTTAGTAATAAAAACTTCATAGCCAATTCCGCCTACATCTATAATTACTGAGTTCGGCAAAAAATCTTGAACTGTTCCGGTTATTTTCGCAATCATACCTTATATTATACACCAATCAATTCTTACTATTGGCACTAGCACATATTGCAATAGCCAAGGCATCGGCCGCATCATCTGGTTTAGGTAGATGCTTGAGCTTTAAGATCTTTTGTACCATTTGTTGTACTTGTTTTTTGGTAGCCTGGCCATAGCCTGTAACAGATTGCTTTACCTGTAGAGGAGTAAACTCTTTTAGAGCTAAGTCGGCTTTTTGAGCGGCCAACAACACTACTCCTCTTGCTTGGCCTACACTAATTGCCGTAGTAACGTTACGCGCAAAGAATAATTGTTCAACAGCTATAATGTCTGGTTGATGGTTTTTTATTATTTCTTCTAAGTCGTCAAAAAGCATTAAAAGCCTGTTGCTCATTGGCAAGTTTTTAGGTGTAGATATTACACCGCAATCAACTGCTTCTACTTTGCCTTTGGTTTTATTTATTACTCCAAAGCCGGTGGTTGCAGTTCCTGGGTCTATACCAAGAATTATCATAAATTAATCAAGCTTGCTCATTATCTCATCGCTAATATCGTAATTAGCTGTAACGCTAACTACGTCATCGAGATCATCAAGCGCATCAATAAGTTTCATGAGAGTCTGAGCTTTTTTTTCATCATTTACACTTATAGTCTGGCTAGCAATCATCTCTACATCGGCCGATTCTACTTGATCGCCTAGCTTTTCTCGCACGGTTTCAAGATCATTTGCAGGTGTATAAATAATTACTTGTTCACCACTATCGTCTACATCGGCCGCGCCAGCATCTATAGCAGTAAGTGTTACTTCGTCCTTGTCTAAACCAGGCTTACACACAATCACTCCTTTTTGTTCAAATAAGTAAGCTACCGAACCGGGTGCACCTAAATTTCCACCATACTTAGCAAAAGTAGACTTCACATCGGGACCAGTTCTATTGCGGTTATCTGTCAAAGCCCGTGCCATTATAGCAACACCAGCGGGGCCATAACCTTCATAGGTGAGTTCTTCTAGGGCAGCGCTTTCACCAGTGCCAGCACCACGGGCTATTGATCGTTCAATATTAGCTGCCGGCATATTGGCGGCTTTGGCCTTTTGCACCGCCAAGCGTAACTTGAAATTCATACTAGGGTCGGCGCCCTCACGAGCAGCAATAGCAATCTCATTACCTAGTTTGGTAAATATCTTTCCGCGCTTAGCATCGGCGGCTCCTTTTTTATGTTTTATGCTAGCCCATTTACTATGCCCCGACATCTTGCACTCCTTTCACTGCCTTAGATTTGGCGTTATCTTCTTTGTTTATTTTATCACGATTAAAATCTATAGGTGAAATTTTACGTTCTCTACGCGCTAATATTGCAAAGATTATTATAATTACATAATAGGCCATTACATAACGAAGTGGTACATTTATAAATTCTATAGTAGAAAATCTTAGTCTAGACAAATATGCTAGTAAGTCAAAAATAGTGCTAAGTATATTGTGTATATATACACCAAACATATTGTATGCAATATTTGGTAACAAAATACCTAGAACTGCCGAAATAAAGCCTACTAGCATGAGTAGAGGTATAATTGGCATAATTATTAAGTTGCTCATTGGTGCTAAGACGCTTATTTGGCCAAACTTGTAAATAACTAGTCCAGCAGTTGCTATTTGGGCGGCAAGAGTGACGGAGAGTATGTCGTTAAGTAGCTTAGGTTTGGCGGGCAATATATACGATATCTTGGGCGAAAGTACAGTAATACCAAATAAAGATAAAAAGGAAAGTTGCCAACCAATATCGCTAAGTAGACTTTGAGGCTGAGCCATAATCATTGTGGTTGCAGCAATAGACATACACACTAATAAATTTAGTTTTTTGCCATAATAATTCACTATTAAAAATATTGCACTCATTATGCCAGCCCGGAGTATAGAAGCACTGGCTCCAGATATTATTACAAACCCCAAAATTATCCATAACGAACCTACTAAGCTTCCCCATCGCCAATTTTTTGCAAACCGCCTATTTAAAAAACCAACTAGTATGGTTAGGTTGTAGCCAGATACAGCTACAATGTGCGTAAGACCAAGTGATGTGAGTATATCGGTGTATGCTTTTGGTAGTGCACTTCTAGCACCAATTAGTATGCCAGACATAAATGCAGCCGAATCGGGTGGCAATGTGTTACTCAATCCTCTCAAAAATATTGATTTTATTTTAATCTCAGCTGGCTGATTTGTGTTTACAATCTCTACTTCGGCATAACTTATGTAGCTCTCTGCTTTGCCTTGGCCGGCCTTTAATTTTCCACTAGCTTTAACAACTTGACCTTCTTTTGCAACACCGGTAATCGATTTTACACGCACTAAGCCATCTACTGGTCTATTGTTTATGTAGCCATTATTAATATAAAAAACGTAGTTTCTATATTCATCCCACCTCGGCTCGCCATCAACGGTGCCGACTACAGTTACTTTTTGATTCTCATATACGAGAGCGCTGGGCAATTGTTGATGTAAAAATATGTCGTATCGCCATATGCCTACAAGTATACCTATTACCAAGAATAAAACGTATCCAATAGGGCTTTTAATATAAAATAGCGTCGCAATTGCAACGAAAATGACGATCAAAAATAAAACAACCCATACATCTACTTGATAATTAGCTGCAAATATTACACCTAATAAAAAGCCAATGCATAAGATTATTATCTGAAAATTTCTTCGCATAGGTTAACTATATGAGCATGAGCTTTTTAACACCAAGCTTGAGCAAAATAAAAAGCCAGAATGATTATTCTAGCTTGTAGTTGATGGTCTCATCATTAAACTATGTAGGTACTCAAAGAGTTCTCTGTTCCATCTTGCATCTTCTAAGGCGTTATGATGTTGGCCCTTCTGAATAGGAATATTATTTAGTGCATAGCCTCTTGCATCAGCCTGCACCATTAGCTCCTGAAGCTCATAATGTCGCTTGGGCCAAGACCTAGGAAAATTCAATATACTCTTAAATAACCAAGCAAATAGCACCCAATCATATGCGCCGTTGTAAGCCCAAAACTCTGGTTCTCTGTCGTTTCCAATTAGCTTTCTTAAACCCAATTGAATGTCTACTAGATCCATTTCAAAATGCCCTACATAAGGTGCCACATTCTGCATAACCCAATAACTAGCTAGAGTCCAATCGACATCATTATTTTCTCCATAAAACTCTCTACCATCTTCAGAAACCATGCCAATACTAATAAGCTGAAGGTTAAATGGGCGGTCAATAAACTCTGTATCAAAAAAGTATCTCATCTTCACCTCATTGATTGAAGGGTACAAAACCAATACTATAGTATACAAGATGCATTACTTAGGCAATTATAACCATTATAAAAACTCCACGTTTGTGGAGTTTTTATAATGGTGGGTCCGGTGAGACTCGAACTCACGACACCCTGCTTAAAAGGCAGGTGCTCTAACCAACTGAGCTACGGACCCTCGTTATAAATAATATGTATTCTTATGTATTACCTATATATTTAACCTGATTTTACCAATAATTTCAAGTTTCAAGTCTAAACCGTCGCTCTCTATTAGCTCTTTCGGCATCTTTTGCCGAGTTAGCTAATAACTCACCCATACTACTTCTATGTACATCGGCTAAATACTCAGCTCCGGCTTGTCTAGCCTCGTCATACGATGGTGGTAAGGGATATCGAACGTTCAATTCTATGAGATACCATCTATTGCCGTCGTAGGCCACATCGATAGCACCATGTAGATACTTAACATCGCCGTACTCCAGCATACCTGCAACTACTTCTTTAGCCATAGCATCAAGATCGGCAGGTAATCCTTTTTCAATATCCATAAGTAGCCACTCGTCTTCGTGGGTCGATTTGTTCCTAACAAACATATCTGTTTTTTCTTTTGGATAAAACACTCTTGCAAAAGGAATTATTCGTTGTTGATCTTCTCTAGTAGCATCCCAATAGATCATTAGCCTTACTTCTTTGGGATTGTGAATTCCTAGTTCGTACGGTTTTTGGCAAGATTCTATAATATGTATTCCGCTAGGAAATGGCTTACTTGTATCTACCATCTCTTGTATAACATGCCCTTCACTAGTATCTAATCTGATTTTTACACCAACTTCTCCCTTACCTATTAAATATAGTCCAGATTCATTTTGTGTAATTTCAAACTTCTCACTATCAAAAAGGTCTTTTTTTCTGGTTATTAATAAGTCTTTACTGTCCCGGCCTTTGGTGGGCTTAATTACAATAGTGTCTGTTGCTATCTCGCCAACTTGGTCATAAAATCTATCAGGATCTAAAACTAAAGTTAGGGGTTGGTGGTCTAAAAAAAGTTTAGCTACCCTGTCTTTCTCAGAGAGTTCGCGAACTTTTTGAGTGTTTAGAACTACTGCACCTGCTTGTTCGGCGCCAATACCGAGATCTGGCCCATAACGACGTATAGAAGTATTCCCTATTTCAATAGGTTCGTCGTATGGAACAGTCTTAAAGTGTCGTTGACCATCTTCGGTGGTCTCAACTAGATGATCAGGCAAAACAGTTTCGTCTTCAAAATTAAACCGCTCCAAACCACGTACTACCACTGGCTCTACACCATTTTCTCGAATGTAATCTATTAGTTTTTGGCGTGGTTCTTTACTTAGGGTTTTGTCTGATGCCTTACCCTCTCTAAAGTACAAAATACTATGTGGACCACCCTCCATTACACTCAAGCCCCTATTCTATCCTTACGCCTCTTACCTTGAGCTTTTTGCACTACGTATTCTATTATTTCTCCAGCTATATCTTCACCAGTTTGAGCTTCAATACCTTCTAAGCCAGGGCTAGAATTTACCTCTAGCACTAGTGGGCCCCGCTTAGAGCGAATAATATCTACTCCCGCTATTGGTAAACCAAGTGTACGTGCAGCTTTTAGGGCAATGTTAGTTTCTTTCTTAGTAAGTTCTACTGGCATAGAAGTGCCTCCGCGATGTAAATTACTTCTAAACTCGCCTTCTTGACCCTTGCGCATCATAGCACCTACCACCCTATCACCTACTACTATCACTCTTATGTCAGCACCGTGAGCTTCTTCTATAAATTCTTGAATAAGTATGTTGGCGCCAAGCCCATAAAAAGCCTCAATAACTGACTTAGCAGCCTTACGTGTTTCGGCCAACACCACACCTATACCCTGCGTACCCTCGAGTAGCTTAATTACTACCGGTGCACCACCAACTAAATCTATTAGTTCATCGGTATCTTGCGACTGACGCGCAAAGGCAGTTTTTGGTATGCCAACTCCAGAACGAGCAAGTAACTGTAAGCTACGCAATTTATCGCGTGAGCGCACTAGGGCAAGTGACGATACAGATGTGTATGCACGCATCATTTCAAATTGTCTTAGTACTGCACTACCAAAGGATGTTACTGAAGGTCCAATACGGGGTATTACAACATCGATATTTTCAAGCCGTTCGCCGTCGTAAACAATACCAGATTTGTTTCGCTCAATATCTACATAGCACTTGGCGTGATTTACAATCACAGCATCATGTCCACGTTTTTTGGCAGCTTCAACAAAACGCTGAGGCGAATAAAGTTTTGGGCTTCTTGATAGTATAACAATTTTCATCTTCTTCTACCGTACCATTTATCTTATAGGTTTATCAACATCAACTACAAAACGACGACGCAATGCAAATCTGCCTAACAACACAGGTCGTGGCATTACACTACGATCAGTTAGACTAAACCGTGTTTTTATAGTTTTGCCGTTAATACTCACATTTAGCCATATTAAGAATCTTGATTGTTTTTGACCAAATGAGTTGTACACTTCAATAGATTCGTATTGTTGTGTGCAGATTGGGTCTGGTAAGTAATCTTTGTGTGATTCATCTAAAGGGTAAAAGCATAGCATAGGTTTGCCGCTACCTTGGTCTTTTACCTCTATTTTGCTCACGTGCAAAACACTGTAGTATGCGCCAGTATCAACCTTGGCTTTTACGTCTAATAGCCCTAGTTTGGGAAAATCTACCCTTAATTTTGCCGGTATAAATTCTTTAGCTTTATGCTTTTTATTTGCCGACTCTTCTATAAACTCTGCAAAAGCTTGCATTTTATCTTCTTTAAACGCTCCGGAATTAATTTGTGGTGCATAGTTAACTTCCAAAATAGAGTGCTTTTTGGTTTTTAAATTTACAATTACATCAACTCCAGCAATCTGTCTGTTGGTAGATTGGGTTGCATGAACAGCATCTTTTAAGAGCCTTTTAGGGAGTGAGTCTGGGCGCACTAATAATACATTGGCACCTTGTGAAGAATTATTTAAGTGACTTTCTTCACTTATTCTTTTTCTATGTATAACAGTTCTAACCTGATCACCAAAAACAACCACTCTATAGTCGCCTTCATTGGGTATAAAATTTTGCACCAACCAATGCTCTTCTGGTTTTTCTTTTATAACTTTTTTGAGTTGAGCAAGGGTGTGTACTAAATGATTATTTTTTCCCTTAGAGCCCTCCCAAGACTTAATTACTAGTGGAAACTTAAAATCTTTTGAGTTACTAAGACTATCAGCTAAATGTTTGCCAGAAAAAATAGTATCTGGTACAGGCAGACCATCAGACCAAAGTTTGAAATATTCAGCAGCTTTACCACGTGCTCGAAAATTAAGCATCTCGGTGTCGAAAAAGGGTATCTCATGTTTTTGTAAATATAGCGCACAAGCAGTAGCTTCTTCTGGGCATCCTATCCAGAATCTAAAAATAACTGCATTATATTTTTTGAGGTCTTTTTTGTTTCTCAAATCTTCTATAAATGCCATATTATTTTTTATTTTGAAAACCAAATCTTTGTAAAAAGAATAATATACATCTAGGTTCGGTGCACTTTCCTGAAGAGCCTCTGCAATACTATGTGGGCTTTTTTCGGGTTTTTTGGGGTTTTCACCCACGAATAGTATTAGAATCTTCTTTTTCATAAATAAATTCTCCTTACATACTAGCCAGAACTTTGGTTAGAGACTCTAGTTTTTCATCTACAAACTGACCAGTCTCTAGTTGTGGAAGGTTATTTACTTCTAATATTATGTGCTCTCCTGTATCGGTATTTACCACAAAGTCTACTCCAGTAATTTCTCGACTAAATAACTTTGCTGCTACAATAGCACTTTTTTGGTCTTTTGGCGATAGAACAGATGTGTCTACCAGGCTAGCCTTTGCCCCCTGAGATGTGTTATTAAGATGAGTATCGTCGTTTAGCCGAGCACGCTTCATTACCAACTCCACCTTTTTATCAAATACCAACACTCTATAGTCGAAAGTATTTGGGATAAACTCTTGGGCAATAAACTTTATCTCTGGATTAGCACTTGTGACAGCCAATACTTCTTTGTCATTTTTAGCTAAGTGATTATGACTACCACGTCGGCCATAAATATCTTTTATTATTATTGGATAATTAAAACTTCTTTTATCACTCGCCATAAACTCAACAATGTGTGTACCAGATCCAAAAAAACTTTTTGGCACTCTTAGGCCCGCGTAAGCCATTATGACATACTGCGAAAGTTTACTATGAGAGCGGTAGTTTAATACCTCTGAGTTTACAAATTTTACTTTGTTGTTAAATAGGTAGTGAGCAATAGCCTTAGCTCTTTCTCCATTAGATACCCAGTTTCTAAAAAATACTAGATCAAAACTCTTTAGCTCTTTGCCTGTAGCCTTGTCGTGCATAGCCACGCCATTTTCGTCTATACTTACAGTGATGTTTTCAAAGTAGGCCAAAGTAGTGTTCATATCGTACTTTTTAGCATAACTTTTTATTTTTTTAACTAGTAGTGCCGCAGAATCAAATCTGTTCACAATATCTGGGTCATTACCAATTATTAATACATTTTTTGCCACTTTTCACTTCCTTTCGTAATCTGAAGATTCTACCATTTTGCGGTATTATAATCAAGACTTTTATTATTTTGTAGTTATTTCTTTTTGTCTTCTTCGCGCTTATTTGGAATAAATTGAATAACTATCAACCAAACAGTAAGAGCGGCCATAAAATAGACACGTAAGTTGAATATCCAGGCCGCTAGGTTAAAATCTGTTACCAATACTTCTTGAGTAGTAGATGGTAGTATGTTTATACCAAATGACACTATAAACAATGCTGTTAAAACTCCTAGAGCAATAGAACGAATCTTATCGTTTGCCTTCTTTTGGGCTACAAGTGAACCTAAATACAATGCTGCACAAACCAAACCAACAAAAATAAATTTGGCAATTTCTATCTTTAAACCTACCTTAGAAGACAAGCCACCCATAAAAGTTTCTGAGCTGATCTGAAGTATAAAAAAACCTATAAATGCTCCATAACTAATAGTTTTTAGCCGATTTTCACCAAATAAGAATCCTAGTAAGCTAAGGCCTGCCAAAAGTGAAAAGAGTATTAGATTAAAGGTCATCTGGGGAATATGATACATCTTATGCTCTAGTATACTCTTTGGAGAGTATATACGGCAATATTAACGAGATAAGCAAAATATTACTATACTACCAAAAGTGTTTTTTATTTGATGACTTTCGGTATTCCTCCAAAGCCCTACGTTGTTTGGCATTGAGTTTTTTTGGTACTTCTACATGTATGAGTATAAGATGATCGCCGTGACGATCTGTGCCAACAAATGGCAACCCCTTACCAGATAGTTTTACAATTTTATTGGGTTGAGAGCCAGCCGGTATTTTGACCGTTACTTTTCCTTTTAGAGTTTCGATATCTTTTTCGGCACCAAGTGCTGCATCGGCAATATCTAGGGTTATCTCAGATATTAAGTTTGCACCTTCGCGTCTTAGGTGTTTATGCGGGCGAACTCTTATATGTACGTACAGATCGCCACGTTGTCCTTGTGAATTTATCTCACCTTTGCCAGCCATCTTTATGCTTTGGCCATCATCTATACCGGCCGGTATTTTTACTTTTATTTCTTCTTGTTTTCTAGTGTTTTTCTGATTGTCGGCAATTCGCAAACTTAGCTCTTTAGTAGTACCTTCTGCAGCCTCCATAAAATCAATTGTGAGGGAAATTTCTACATCGCGAGTCTGGTTTTGAGCACCTCTAAAAAACATCTCAAAAATATCGCCCATACCTCCACCACCAAAACCAGAAAAATCAAACTGCACTCCATCACCAAACGGATTACTACCGCCAAAGGGGTTGCCTCCACCAGCCGCACCACCGCCAGCTTGATCGGCACCAGCTGCGTGCCCAAACTGGTCATAAGCAGCCTTTTTTTGCTCATTACTAAGTACCTCATAGGCCTCGTTAAGTTCTTTAAACTTAGCCTCATCACCAGTCTCTTTGTCGGGATGAAGCTTGATGGCTTGTTTTCGAAAAGCTTTTTTTATTTCGTCGGCACTTGCATTTTTGTCAACGCCAAGTACCTCATAGTAATCACGTTTGTTCATTTTAGCTATTTACTTTCTTAAAACACTCTATAATGTCTTGCTTGTTAAATGTAATAGTTTCATTAGAATGGGCAACAATAGCTTTATTGAGTGATTTTTCATTACCAATGTAGGTAATTTTGTGGCCTTTCTGCGATACCACTCTTAGTGCCGGTATAATATCTGAGTCTGATGTTGCAACTATAAAATGCATATTGGGGTTATCGTATGCTGCCACAATCATATCTACCGCAATTGTTACATCTACGCCTTTTTCTTGAAACACTACTTCACCGTTTTTTTTACGTGCCTTGAGGTTGCCTGCTATTATGTAGTCTACACCTTGCTTAGCTAGCCAAGCACCCCACATACGTTTTTGGTCTACCATCTTTTGCGAGGCTTCTTGGGCAACCTCACCCATATCGGTAATAAGGTGTAACTTGGTGCCATAATAGCGCACATTTATTGGCCTAATGTTGTTTTTGGTGGCCGACATAAACAGCGATATAATATCAAACTTAGCCAGCTCAGCTCGCTCGTTTATGAGCTTGGCGTGCACCAAAACATCTACTATTTGGTATAAAAAGTTCTCGCCGTCTATATAAATGGTGGCTGGTGACTGAGTTGGTTTATTCGTAGAGTTTAGTTTTTTATCTTTCATATGCTTTGCTTCTTTACTGTAGCTGGAAGCTTGGAGCTAGAAGCTCGCAAGCGCGTTGATCTCATTAAACCATTTAGTATTTTGAGGCATATTATTGCCTGTCTAGCTAGTATATCAAATGATTCTTTATCTAACTCATTTATGTCACGTGCAAAAACAAGTAAGTCTTGGGTTTCAATTAATGAGCCTCTCGCAATATTATAAAACTGTAGTTTTTCTTTTGAAGTTCTGCGGCCAAAACCTTCAGCTATATTAGTTGCTACCGATAAAGAGGCGCGCTCTATTTGCGAAGTAAGACCAAGCCTATGTAGTGGTTTAAACTTTTGAGTTTCTTTAAAAACAGCTAGCCGAAGCCGATGAGCTTGTTGCCACGCATCAAGCTGATGGAATGATGTGATCGAGTTTTTCATACCATCTTCTAGCTTCAAGCTCCTAGCTTCTATTTGTCTTTTCCGTCTACTACTTCACCTTCTTCAGAATCATTATCTGTTGATTTGTCAGATTTTTCGTCATCTTTAACTTCGGCTTCTTCAACTTTTTCTTCGCCACTCTTAGCTTCGGCTTCGTTAGCTTCTTCTTTGTACATAGCTTCACCTATCTTCATTAGCTTTTCGTTTAGGTCATCACTAAGTTTTTTGAGTTCAGCTGTGTCTTCACTATCAAGTTTTTCTTTTAGGGCAGATATGGCGTCTTCAACAGACTTTTTGTCGTCAGCACTCACCTTATCGCCAGCATCTTTAAGAGTTTTTTCGGCAGTGTAGATAAGGGTGTCAGCGTGATTTTTGGCTTCAACCTGTTCTTTCTTGCGTTTGTCTTCATCGGCGTGAGTTTCGGCGTCTTGTTGCATCTTCTTAATTTCTTCTTCGCTTAAGCTACCTCCACCAGTAATAGTAATTTTTTGTTCTTTACCAGTAGCTTTGTCTTTGGCACTCACATTTACAATACCATTGGCATCAATATTAAAGCTCACTTCTATTTGTGGCACTCCACGCGGAGCTGGTGGAATACCATCGAGTATAAATCTACCAAGCGACTTGTTGTCATTAGCCATTTCACGCTCGCCTTGCAGTACATTTATCTCTACACTGGTTTGGTTGTCGGCAGCAGTTGAGAAAGTTTGCGATTTGCTAGTAGGAATAGTGGTATTGCGTTCAATTAGTTTAGTACTAACCGCACCCATAGTTTCTATACCTAGACTAAGCGGAGTCACATCCAGTAGTAGAACGTCTTTAACGTCCCCACCAAGTACGCCACCTTGTATGGCTGCACCAATAGCTACAACTTCGTCCGGGTTAACACCTTGTAGTGGCTTTTTACCAAAGAATTCTTCTACCTTGCGTTGCACTAGAGGCATACGGGTCATACCACCTACCAAGATAATCTCGTTGATTTCGTCTTTTTTTAGACCAGCATCTTTTAGAGCCGCCTCGCAAGGCTTAAGGGTTTTGTCTACCAACTCACTTACAATTTTCTCAAAATCTGCACGACTTAGAGTCATATCTAAGTGTTTTGGTCCACTAGCGTCGGCAGTTACAAATGGGATGTTTATGTTGGTCTCGTTGGTAGTAGAAAGTTCTATCTTGGCTTTTTCGGCTGCTTCTTTTAGTCGTTGCATGGCAGCTTTGTCGGCCTTAAGATCTATTCCTTGGTCTTTTTTAAACTCATCTATAAGCCAGTTTATTAGAGTAAGGTCAAAGTCATCGCCGCCAAGGTGGGTGTCACCATTGGTAGATTTTACTTCAAAAACTCCATCGCCAAGTTCTAATACTGACACATCAAATGTACCGCCACCTAGGTCATAAACCACTACTTTTTCTTCTTTTTTCTTCTCTAAACCATAAGCCAAAGCAGCAGCGGTAGGCTCGTTAATAATTCTTTTCACCTCTAGCCCAGCAATTTTGCCAGCATCTTTGGTGGCTTGGCGCTGCGCATCGTCAAAGTATGCGGGCACAGTTATGACCGCCTCGGTCACTTCGGTGCCTAAATATTTTTCAGCATCAGCTTTGAGCTTAGAAAGTATCATGGCTGATATCTCTTCTGGGGTATAGTCTTTGCCAGCCATTTGGACTTTTACATGACCATCGGCCTGTACAATCTTATATGGCATAAGGTCTATATCGCGTTTTACTTCGGGGTCGTCAAACTTACGTCCTATAAGTCTTTTTACCGAAAATATTGTGTTATCGGGGTTAATAACAGCTTGACGCTTAGCGGTTTGGCCAACCAAACGCTCATCGTTTTTGTTTACTGCAACTACGCTTGGAGTAGTACGTGCACCTTCAATATTTGTAATTACTGTTGGGTCGCCACCTTCCATTACAGCCATGGCTGAGTTGGTGGTACCTAAGTCTATTCCTATTATCTTACTCATTATTGTTCTCCTTTGTTATTATCGTTTTTTAATGATTGCTTGTTGTTTCCTCTACTTACCCGAACTGTCGCTGGACGTATAACATTCTCACCCATTTTGTAGCCCGGTGTTAGCACCTCTACAATAGTTTCTGGTGGCTTATCACTTTCTACATGCTCTAACGCCTCGTGCTTGCTATGATCAAACTTTTCTCCTTGTGGTTTGAATGCAGAAATACCCATGTTTTCGAGTATATCTAGTAGTTGTTGACCTACATATTGCATACCTTTGGCCCAAGAGTTGTCCTCTAGTTCTTTTGGTAGATGAGTGGCTGCCCTGTCAAAGTTGTCTAGAGCTGGCAATAGCTCACTAAGCACAGCAACCTTTGCAGTACTTAATATTTCAGATCTTTGGGAAGCCTCGCGTTTTTTGTAATTTTCAAACTCAGCTTGCAATCTTTGTAGGTGTGCTGTCAACTCCCCAATCTGCTGCTCATATTCTATAGATGTTTTTCTCTTTTTAGATGTTGATTTTTTAATAGGTTGTTTCATGTTTACTCCTGAAATGCTTGCTCTAAGGCCTCAGTAGTCCCTTCTACAAGATTTATTACTTTGTCATAACTCTGTCTGGTAGGTCCCACTATGCCTATATAACTATAGTCTGAGTAGGGACTAGTAAAACGATTTACCATCATAGTAAGCCCACTACTACGAACAACGGGATTTTCTGAACCTATATATACCTGCAAACTATCTATTTTGGCACCAGCAAGCCATTGTTGTATCGCATCCAAAAAACGCGCGGCCTGCAAGGCATTTACTTGATCTATAAACTCGGGCTGGGAAAATAGCTGTCCCATACCATAAAAATACACCGAGTCACTCAGTGTGGCAAAAGCCATGTTACCAGTAAGGTCGCTTAGAGTTTCGGCTGCAATTTTTATTGCACCGTCAGTTCTATCTTTTAGGCTATCCACTCTTTTTGCTATTGTTTGCACACTTTTGTTAGAGTTAGACAGCCCTTGCGACTGAACGGTGTTTACAAAGAACCGATAACCTTTATCTGTTGGTACACGCCCAGCAGAAACGTGGGGTTGAAAAATATAACCTTGCTCTTCTAAAACACTCATTTCAGCGCGAATAGTAGCCGAGCTAAGATCAAACAACCTAGCTAACTCCCGTGAGCTCACTGGTTCGGCAGAGTCGGCATAAAGCCGAATTATCTCTGAAAGTATCTGTTTTTGACGATCTGTCATGACATATATATGATATTACTATCATTATTGGCAGTCAACACTATATAGTGCCAACTTGCATTCTATTATATATAAATTAGCACTCTAGTGTCAAGAGTGCTAATTATAGTTTTTTACAATCAATAGCTAAAGCTTTTAACAAAATTTTTAAAAGCAGTTATATTGGCGTCATTTTGCAACTCTGCAACACTTTTAGGTACTGTAGTGCTACTATTTTTGTAACTTGCAGACACACTAATGCCAGTTGTGCTATCACCTTCAGAGCTATTGACAGGTTTAATATTCTTACTAGTTAAAGCAACACCAAAACTATCTTGGGCGTCCTTACCGATAATCACAGCATCTACCTTGGGACCACCGTCATATGATACGTAATTTAGCGAGTAAGTTTTGCCCAACACAGTTATCGGTTCGGCATATAAAACTTTACATGTCTCACAAGCACCACCTATGCCGTAAAGCCCAGTTTGTAAATCCATTTTAAAGTTACCGTTGCTTATTATTATCTTGTCGCTACCTGGTTGAATTAATTCTTGAGTAGTTGAGTTATCTGTAAGTACAAAAGTGTTAGGGTATAAAAACTTTAGTTTCTCATACTTTGTGGTGTATTGTTTGGTTTGAGTATCTGGGGTGGAGCCTGAAGCGGTTGGTGACTTTTGTAGTTCAGACACTTTTGCATTAAGTGCATCTATCTCGGCTTGTTGTGCTTTCTTTTGCTCAGCAAGCTTTTTGTTCATGTAATAGTAAGTACCGCCTACTGCAGCTATGAGCAGTAGAACAAAAACTATTACTATTACAATAAGTTTTTTATTGTCACGTCTTGGTAAATCTATTACATTTTCGGGCGGAATTGGCTTGGTTGGGGTATCCGTCATAAGATATTTAATACAATTTAATTATATTATACTAAAAAACACTTATGATTATAACAAATTTTGTTTAGTTGTCATTGAGTGATGCCTCGTCAGTAGCTGTATCGCCGGTCTGCTCGGCCGTCTCCTTATTGTTACTATCGGTTTCATATATATCTTCAGAGTTTTCAGTGATAGAAGCTTGGTCTGTGTCTTTATTGGGTGTGGCTTGAGACAAATATTTCAACCCAAACCAAACTAAACTTGTTAATACAAATAGTGTACCGATGGCAATTAGTACTATGCTCCTTACGTGATTTGACTTACTTTGTGAGCTCATTGGGTAATGTTACCAAAACAGCATACAACATAAAAGCACTAGCTATTTAAATATATTGTATAAGATTGGTTTCGGCCTAAACCTTGGGCCGCCACTCTTTGTTCTTACCTTTTCGTTTGGCTACGTATAAACCAGTAGCACCTATAAGTAATAGTATAAAGGCAATAAGTGATACCCACTTAATGTTGCGACCAGTAGCAGCTACTACGTTGGCAGCTGGGTTAGGTGTAACCCCACCACTAGGTACAAGATTACCTTCTACTAATGCACCAAACTCAGAGGTGTGGCCAAAGCCATCATTGGAGTTGTCTCTCATGGTAGTAGTAGCAGAGATAAACTTATTACCTTCTACTCCACTAGGAAGAGTAAAGGTTACAGACTGATTGGTTACATCACCAGCTACGTTCTCTGTACCTAAGAAGGTTTGACCTTCACCGTAGCCACTGGCGTCAGCGGCATCGTTGGCAAAGAACTCTACTCTATAGCCGGTAGCTCCAGACTCAGCATCATTGATGTCTAGATCATAGTTAATGGTTACTTGACCACCGGTGGAAGTGATAGAGTTGATGACGGGGAAGTTTAGGTAGTGGTTGGTGCCGGTGTTATTGCCAGCATAGTCAATGTCGTCTGCATCGTTGAGAGTAACTCCGGCATTGATGAAGTTGACGAAATCATTGGTTTGGAGGTTGTCGATGCCGAGACCTGTAATTGCAAAGCCTGAATTGTCATGGATGCTATTACCTATGACAGAAACAAGAACTGGAGTATACGTAGATAATCCAACATTAACTATTCCTGCGCCATTACCGGCTACAATATTTCCAGCTCCAGTCGTACTACCGCCGATAAGTACGTTTGTGATGTCGGCAAATGCAGAAATACCAACACCGCCATTCCCATACCCACTCTCTACCTCACAGTTTAAGTTGGTACCTATGCAGTTGCCTTGCACAGTAACATTGCTAGTTTGCGAACCACCAAAAGGCGTTGAACCGCTTATCGAAATACCTCCGCCAAGAGCACCGGCCATGTAGTTGCGTGCAGCCAAACTATTGCCACCCACTATAGCGCCACTACCATTCACAGCAACACTACCATAGTTTGAGCTACTAGTGCCATTACCAAGTGGTCCCGAGCCATCAGCTTTTATACCTATGTAGTTACCTTGTACAGTAACTGCCCCATCAACGCCAATACCATATTGTCCATTGTTTATAACAACATTACGGGCTCCAGATGTCGTACTACCTATAATATTACCCGTGCCTGTTCCAGAAGTTATGGCGATACCATAGTTACCATTGCCTACTCCAACAGTACCCGTATAGTCTGAACCAACATAATTGCCCAATACCTGATTGTTATTAACCGCAGCCGAACTAACTATCTGTATTATTATGCCACTTTGTGTATTACCACTTACAACATTTCTAGCTCCAGCTGTAGTGCCACCAATAGTAGCTCCATCTATATCAAAAAGCGCTATACCCGCCTGCGTGTTACCGAGATCAGCCAAACCGTCGGCAGCAAGACCTATGTAGTTGCCCTGTATTACATTACCGGTACCAGCAGGGTTGCCTTGACCATCTGAAGAAATGCCATTCTGACCATTGCCAGAAATAATGTTACGAGCACTAGCCGTAGTGCCACCTATAGTGTTACTGGCAGACCCACCTTCTAAAAATATTCCACTAAAGTCGTTACCCATGTCTACAGAACCAGTGGTGTCGGTTCCTATATAGTTACCTAGAATATTATTAGAATTACTCCCAGAAATACCTATCCCACTACTATTACCAGAGATAATATTTCTTGCACCAGTAGCTGTGCCACCAATAGTATTAGAAGAGCCAGAGTTTAGTTGAATGCCCACACTGCTGTTACCGAGATCAGCCGTGCCATTAACATCGGTACCAATAAAATTTCCTTGTACTGTGTTGGTCGTAACGTTTGCACCATTTATATACACTCCTGTTCCACCATTGCCAGAAATAACATTGCATGCTCCAGTACATGCTCCATCTAGAGTAACACCAGTTGTACCACCAATAGTATTACCGGTAGCACCACCTTGTAATGAAACTCCAACATTTGTATTTGCCAAAGCAGTAGTGCCGTCTGGCTGAGTGCCTATATAGTTGCCTTCAATAGAGTTGTTAGTAGAAGGGTCTGGGTCGTTGTCGTCATCTATATCTACACCAATTGATGTGTTTCCAGAAATAATATTTCGCTCACCGGCTGCAGTACCACCAATAGTATTACCGGTTGCGCCCCAAATTGCTACCCCAAAAGTGTTACCAATAGCTACGGTGCCAGTAAAATTAGTGCCAACATAATTACCTATTACATCTACACCATTAGTACCGTCTACAAGCTCTATACCAGCTTGGCCATTGGCACCTATTATATTGCGATTGGCCAATGTAGTGCTTCCTATAGTACCGCCAGTAACGTTCTCGAGGGCTATGCCATCTTGATTATTGCCATCGGCAATCGTACCGGTCACATCTGTACCAAAATTACTACAGTTTACTGTAGGGTTAGAAGCATTGAGTACTCTTAAGCCGTGCTGTCCACCTGTTCCGGTAATAGCAACTCCGTATAGCTCAAAGTTGTTGGCCGTTGTTTGTAGCCCGTATGTCTCATTAGTACCATCTATCTCAATCTTAAGGCTACGGCCTGAGCAACTCGAGCCACTTTGGGTAGTACCATCTATCTTCACTTGCTCGGTAATGGTTGGTAGCTCACTAAGAGGAGTTATGGTGTAGGCAGTACCATCAGCAGGAGTTATATTGAACTCTATAATGTCGGCTCCGGCATTGGCATTGGCGGCAGTTATGGCCTCCCGCAAGGAACAGTCGGCATCGCAAGTGCCATCGTTAGTATCTGCTACCTTAGTAACAGTGTATGTAGTAGCCGCTTTGGCAATATGGGGCTTAAAAAGTAGCACCCCAGAAGATACAATATAAGAGAATATTATTATAGATATACTAGCGATGCTAAGAATTTTTGTGTGTTTGGATGTTTGCATAACAACTTTGTACTATATTATTAAAAAAGTTATGGTTACGTCAAATATTTTAGATCCTATGGTACAGTCTCTCGTTCTTGCCTTTTCGTTTGGCTACATATAGACCGGTAGCACCGATTAGTAAGAGCATAAAAGCAACAAGTGCTACCCACTTAATGTTACGACCAGTAGCAGCTACTACACTGGCGGCTGGGTTAGTACTAGCTGGTACCAAAGTAGCCTGCACATCGGCAGCAAATTCTGAGCTATGACCAAAACCAGAAGGTGTAGAGTTGGTTGTCATAGTAGTAACGGCGGTTATATACTTGGTACCATCCACTCCAGCAGGGAGTGTGATTGTGGCCTGCCTGCCAGTCACATCACCACTCACTACATCGCTACCTATGTGTGTCTGGCCTTGGCCATTCCCACTTACATCGGCTACGTCGTTGGCATAGAAATCCACCCTATAGCCTGTAGCAAAGTCTTCAGTGTCATTAATATCTAGATCGTAGTTGATAGTGGCTGTACCATTGGTAGATGTTACAGAGTTGAGAACTGGGAAGTTGAGATAATGATTAGGCCCTGAGTTAGTACCACCATAGTCTATATCATTGGTGTCATTTGGGGTTACACCAATATTAATAAAGTTTACAAAATCGGCCGATTGAAAGAGGTCTATACCCCCTACTATACCAGCTGGAGAAACAGCACCTGAATTGTTGTATATTTTATTGAGCAGTATTGAGGCCGCTAATGGTGAGAACCCAGCAAGTCCTCCTATTCCCACACCGGCTCCATTACCAGCTATTGTATTACCTGCGCCTGCTTCTACGCCACCTATTTGAGTAACATAAGCGTCGCCAATTACACCCAAGCCTATATTGGTGTTGCCAAACCCAGCCTGGTACTCACAATTGGCATTGGTACCAATACAATTGCCTTGTACTACCACGTCTCCGGTAGAACTACCTCCAAATGGAGTCATGCCAAGCACCATAACACCAGTACCTCCACCACCAGCTACGTAGTTGCCAGCTCCCGCAGTAGTACCTCCAAATGTACTGTTGTCTCCGTTAATACCCACCATTTGTTGAGCCGTAGAGTATATAGTTGCACTACCGTTGGCATTTAAACCTATATAGTTACCTTGAGCTACTCCATTGGTACCCCCAAGGCTCAATGCCGTACCATTGTTGCCAGAAATTACGTTTCTTGCACTAGTAGTGGTGCCCCCTATGATAACTCCAGATGAACCGTCTCCAATACTTATACCCCCGTTTGTATTACCAACGTCCAGCATACCAGTAGTGTCTGTACCTATATAGTTACCTTGTACTACGTTGTTATTTGTACCAGTACCAGACATATTTATACCATTATTAGCATTACCAGATATTACGTTTCTTGCTCCAGTAGCAGTACCGCCTATAGTATTTGATTCAGACGAAGTATAAATAGCTACTCCATGACTAACATTTGCCAACGACGCCGTACCGCTCGCATCCGTCCCCACAAAGTTGCCTTGTACTGTATTGGAGTCAGAATTGAATAGTAAGACAATTCCATTAGCCCCATTACCAGAAACAAGATTACACGAACCCGTACATGCTCCGCCAAGAGTGACATCGGTGGTGCCGCCTATAGTGTTGGAGTCTGCTTCTTCTAGATGTACTCCATCATTAGTATTACCAACATCTGCGGTGCCATCTGCAGAAGTGCCAATGTAATTACCGCTAATAGTATTGCTTGTACTTGAGTCGCTCAAATATACACCGTTTTGATCGTTCCCAGAAATAACATTTCTTGTAGACTCAGTGGTGCCTCCAATAGTGTTACTTACTGCACTGCCAGTCTGCACACCATCACCTCCATTACCTAAGTCTGCCGTACCTGTTACATCGGTGCCAATATAGTTAGACTCAACAGTAGTGTTTGTGACATCTGCTGCACCAAACGATATACCATCACTACTATTGCCGCTTATCAGGTTACATCCGCCAGTACAATTACCATCGGGGGTAGAATCTGAAGGGCTGCCAATAGTGTTGGCAACGCTAAATCCTACAATCTGTATGCCGTAACTCGAATTAGCTTGTGCAGATGTGCCTGTATAACGTGTACCGATATAATTGCCTTGTATATCATTTGATCCTGCTGAAAATATATATACGCCATTATTATTGCCCGAGATAACGTTTTTGGTAGTTGCGCCTGCTCCGCCAACCAAGTTATCGTTGGCCGAGCTAAATATACTCACTCCATTACTACTATTACCTATGGCAGTAGCGCTACCATCAGCTTTTATGCCTATATAGTTGCCAAGTACTGTATTACTAGTACTGCCGGGGTCACCTATAGCCACACCATCGTTGTCGTTACCAGATATAACATTGCGGTCTTGTGGGGCAATACCTCCTACAGCATTGTTGTGTGAACTGTTTTGTATATACACACCATTACCTATATTACCTGCATCAGCAGTACCGTCTACGTCGGTACCCAAGTAGTTACCGGCTATAATAATATTGCCTGTCAAGTACATGGTTATACCATTAACTTGAAAGTTATTAATTACCAAGCCTCTTACTGAGCTACCATCTGACCCATTGGCAAAAACTAAACCATTTGAAGCCCCTGCACTACTACCATCTATTTCTACAGTGAGGGTGCCATTAAACGGTGCTGGGGAGTTAGCGGTGTTGGCCGTAGCGCCACTAGGGCTACCGGTATAGCCATTGATTTCCAATTGTTCATCAATACTTGGTAGTTCACTTGCTGGTGTAATCGTATAGCCAGCATCAAAGTTAATAATATCGCCACCACTATGAGAGTTGGCTTCTTGTATGGCAGCCCGCAGAGTACAGGTGTCGGCGGCAGTGTGGCAAGTATCATCACCGGGGTTGTCGTCTGGTTCGTCACCATTAGAGTCTACTACGTAAGTACTAGCGGCTTTTACTTGTATAGGTTTGAGTAGAGCTACCCCAGAAGTAAGTAAATAAGAAAACGCAATGAGTGTGGCAAGTAATATATGGAGGGCTTTTGTGTGTTTGAATGTTTGCATAACAACTTTATATAATATTAACAAATTAGTTATGGTTGTAGCAAACATATAATAGATAGATTTCTAAAAATACTTGTATGATATAATTCCTATATATTGTGATAAAAATATCAAATACATATATTAACAAAAATTTAATATTCTCAAGTATTTTTGCGCTACTAGTTGTATTGATAAGTTTAGTGATAACTAAGAAATCTACTCAACAAGTTCATGCAGCAGCAGATAATATTGTAATAAACGAGCTAATGTACCACCCCCTATCAGACCTAGACAATGACGACTACATTGAGCTATATAACCCAACTAGTAGCCCTATAGATATTTCGGGCTGGTGTTTTACTGCAGGCATAACTGGGTGTTTTGCAAATGGCACCACTGTAGGAGCTGGGCAATACATTGTTGCGGCCAAAAATATCGCACAGGCTCAGACTATCTATGGAGTTACCGCTGTACTAGAATATGGTGGCAACTTATCAAACAGCGGAGAAACTATAACTCTTACAAATGCTTCGTCTGCAGTAGTAGATACACTTACCTATAGCGATCATTCGCCTTGGCCAGCGAGCCCAGATGGTACAGGGCCATCGCTAGAGCTCAAAGACCCCAATCTAGACAACTCCCTACCTACATCTTGGTTGGCAAGTATCAACTCACCAACACCCGCCTCCCAAAATAGCATAGTAAATACCAATCTACCAACCGTTACAATACAAGACAAACCCACTGGTATTGGGGCCAATGCTAGCGCCAATGTTACTGCCACGGTAGCCAATGTTGCCACAGTAGAACTAATTTATAGAGTAAACTTTGATGCCGAACAAACTCTTACTATGTATGATGACGGGTTACACGGTGACGGCGCAGTAGGCGATAATGTTTTTGGCGCCACAATACCAGGACAATTTGCTGGTAAACTAGTGCGTTACAAGGTGTCGGCAACTAGTATTGGTGGTAGCGCTACAGCACCAAGTAACGACGACTCTATGGATTACTTTGGCTATGTAGTACAAGACCCTAGCCAAGCTGGAACTACACCAATATTGCAATGGTTTATAACCGATGCAAATTATACAAGTCTTATAAATGAAGATGTAAATGCTAAGGTCTACTACCCTTGCGTGATTGCTTATGGCGATCAAGTTTTTGATAACTCACAGATACGTATAAAAGGTGAGTACTCGGCTACATTCGATAAGTTGCCTTTTAAAGTAAAATTACCCAGTGGTTACAGTTTAGAAATGCCCGGCACCCTCACTACTCCTTTAAGTGAATTCCATCTAAACTCTGATTTTCCAAATAACAATTATGTAGTGTCGCTTACTTCTTGGCGGGCATTTGAGCGAGCAGGGTTTACTATGCCACAATTGGAAAAAGTACAATTACAGCGTAATGGTAGTTTTGAAGGTGCGTACACCTTGGCAGAAAAATACGACAAAGAGTGGTTGGATAGATTCCCGCAGTACAAAACGGGTAATCTTTATGAAGATTATTGGGAGAAAAAGTACCCTAGCGACAACGACCGATCCGACATAGAAAGTTGGCGTACAAATATGAGTCAGGTGTATAGCAATACAAAACGCCAATATATGCTAGACAACAATAATATTCCAAATATTATCAACTTTATGGCCACGTCTGCGGTAATTAGACATCACGATTGGAGTGCAGAAACTAATGTAATGGCGTATCACGATACTGCTGGCACTGGCAGATGGAGTGTTTTGCCATGGGATTTAGATTTATCTTTGCAGCAGCTTGTCCCTAGTGAGTTACATGGACAAGGATATGGCGATATGATAGATCCTAGTGACACTGTTCCGTCGGTGAGTGCCGACGCTAGATTCTTCGCACGAGCCATATGGGAAGATCCAGAACTAAAAGCCATGTATCAAAGAAGAATAAGAACCTTAGTTGAGTCTATTTATGGCGACAATTGGATTCAAGACACTGTAGATATTGAATACGCTAAGGCTCAAACGGCAGCCGAGCAAGACTATACCAAATGGTACAATTATGAGTTCACCACCAAAATTCAGCCTATTATTGATTTAATCACTGGCCTTGGCTTTGACACAAATAGTCCCGAGGTAATACAGGGATATACCGAACAGTCTACAGGAATGCCTATGGCTGATTTTCCCGACCCAGTTACTGCTATAGCCCCCCTCACTCCGGCTAACAGAATTGCTGTATTAAAACACCAGCTTACTCTACGAAAAAATGCATTTTTGGGAGACTATGTAGATAGGGGCCTTATTCCATCTGCTCAACCTAGTAATGCAAGAGTATTAATAAATGAAATTAATTACAATCCAATTGGTGGACCCAATCACGAATATATAGAGTTCTATAACTCCAACAACTACGCCGTAGATATGTCGGGCTGGCAGATAGAGTCGATTGGTCTAACCTTGCCAGGCGGTTCGGTAATAGCCGCCGGTAGTTATGCCTTAGTGGTTAAAAATGATCCTGCTTTTAGAGCACAATATGGTGGTGGTAAGCTAATACTAGCTGAGTACTCAGGGGAATTAAATAATGAGTCAGCAATACTCAGCCTTGCCAACTCCAATAATCAAATAGTAGATACGGCTAGCTATGGAATAGTTGCATCTCCTGGAACCGAAAGTTTCGATTCAACTGGCGCAGTCAGTAGAGACTCTACGTCAACTCTAGTTGGTTTACTAGCAAGTTTTGAAGCTAGCCCACAAACGCCAGGTGACCAAAACCCAAATGAATGTGAAAAAGTTTTGAATATTTGTAGTGATGGTCAAGCTCAAGATACCAATACCAGCACTAACAATAGCCAACCAAACCAAGAAAAATATGGCTTAAGCAGAAATTCCTATATAGTTCTATCAATTATATTGGTATCGACAGCCTTAATAGGTAGTCTAGTATACTTTAAGCTTTTAAAGAATAAATAAGAACATTAATTTTTTCTCTCTACTTTTGTTTTTAACAATACTTATGTTGCGGGTTTAGCAATCACCACTACCCTACCATCAGCACTGCCTTTTTCGGTACAAGTGTAGATAGTTAGTTTGGCTTCTGCACTTATATCTTCTATCTCAGTCTGATTAGGTTTTACCTGAGAAACTTTTTCTACCTGGTATTTATAATCTTTACCATCCCAGTGTACCAACACTTCTTCACCTTCCTTTACATCTTTAAGATTATAAAAGAAGGATTTTTCGGTGACTTCGCCAGGAGTTTTACCCCAAACAAAGCTGTGAGCACTGAGTATAAAATTACCACCAATATCAGGGTTGCCTCTTTCAGGAAACCTATGCCAAGCACCTTTGTCTAGCTGTTCTTCACCACCCTCGGTTATAAGAGTGTTGATATTATGAGTAGAAATTTTTAGGTAATTTTGCTTATCATCAAATGTAACAGCTGTGTTCTTGGAATAATAACTCTTTAATTTTGGAGATAAAAATAATATCAATAAATATACACCCAACAACAATAACATGCAGGATATTACTATTAAAAATATCTTGGCTTTATTTGCTTTTTTCTTCATAGGCAACAATCTAGACAATTACTTAGTGTATTATAACAACTATTCTGTTGAGATCTAAAACTACAGCTTCGGTCGCCACTCTTTATTCTTACCTTTTCGTTTGGCCAAATATATACCTATTGCACCAGATGTAATTAGCATAAGTGCAAACAAAACATACTTAAGTTTACTTTGGCTTTGGCCTGTACCCGCCAAAGAACTGCTGGAGTTGTTTGAGGGTGTTGGTGTAGGCGTAATATTGCTTGGCACTAAGGTTGCTTGAATGTCTGCTGAAAATTCTGAGGTATGACCAAAACCATCGGCGGAGTTGTCGGTCATGGTTGTAAGCGCCGAAATATGCTTAGACCCATCTACTCCAACCGGAAGAGTAATTGTAGCCTGTCGGCCAGTTACATCACCGCTCACCGTATCGCTACCAATGTAGGTCTGGCCTTGGCCATTACCTGTGGCATCGGCGCTATCGCTGGCATAAAAGTCTACTCTATAGCCCGTGGCGCTTGGCTCGGCGTCGTTAATGTCTAGGTCATAGGTAATAGTGGCTTGGCCATTTGTTGATGTTACCGAGCTAATTACCGGAAAATTCATAAGTACGTTTTCTAGCAAATCTACGTCACCTACATCATTGGGCGTAACGCCTACCCGAGTGTCGCAAGCAAAATGAAATGCTGAATCGGCACAAAGATCTATGCCAAAACCGTTACTATATATAGAATTTTGCAAGAAAGAATTAAATGTTGGGCTTGATCCTGCGAAGGTCATGTCTACTATACCAGTACCGGTATTACCAGCTATTAGGTTACCAGCACCCGTGGCGGTGCCACCTATCATATTATTTGTAGCACCTGATACTATAAATACGCCTACAGTGTTGCCCAATCCTCCAACGATTTGACCACTAGGGTTAGTGCCTACATAGTTACCAGAAAAAGTAACACTGTTTGTTGTGCCGCCAATTGCAGCTATAAATATACCGGCGTAGTTGCCGGACAACACATTACGTTCAGCTGGTGTCGTACCGCCAATAGTATGATTTGTAGAGTTAAAAACTACCATACCACTATAGTTAGGTAAAGCTGCCGACCCTGTTACGTCTAACCCAACGATATTACCTTTGACAATAGAGCCCGAGGAACCAGTCGTAATACTAATACCAGCACGCTGAGTGGTTGAGTTTCCACTTACTAAATTACACGCCCCTGTGCAACTACCACCCGGTGTTACCCCAGTTGTGCCACCAATAGTATTATTGTCTCCGGCGTCTGATATTCCGTTGTTGCCATTTCCTATTGCTGACGTACCAGTAATATTTGTGCCAATGTAATTACCCGAAATTGTATTGTTGTCAGACGTAATACTAATACCATCGTTTGTATTGCCAGAAATAATATTACGAGCAGCGGCAGTACTACCCCCTACTATATTGGTGTTCTCAAGAATATTTATCCCAGAACCAGAGTTACCCACATCGGTTAGGCCGGTATAACCGGTACCAATAAGATTACCTTGTATAGTGGCGTTAGTAGTAGTAGTTATACCCATTCCATTGCCAGATATAACATTGGTAGCACCAGTAGTGGTGCCGCCCACTATGTTGTTAATAGAACCTTGCACCATACCAACTCCCGAATTTTCATTAGGCATTGCCGTAAGTCCACTGACATCTACGCCTATATAATTACCTTGTACTGTCCAGCCACTACACAGATCGCATATAGATATGCCTTCATTACCAGTTGGCCCACCACCATCGTCGTTGCCAGAAATAAGGTTTCTATCAGCAGGGTTTAGGCCACCTACCACTCCGTTGTCTGACGAGTATCCCGAGGCTGAACCCACGCCTCTTGCTCCATTACCTAAATCAGTTAGACCATCGGTGCTGGTACCAATATAGTTGCCTTGTATCGTTATATTGTTTGCTGTCAGTATACCGATCCCGTCAAATGCATACCTGTTTATTACCATACCTTTTACCGTACTGCCAGTACTGCCTGTATCAAAAGTAAGCCCATTCACATTGGGCCCACCGGCATTCTGGCCATCTAACTCTATTACCATGGTGCCGTTAAAGGGGTTGGGAGCGACTGCGGTGTTGGCTACCCAGCCTGATTGAGTAGTGCCATCGATAG
>CAYZYH010000008.1:0-45928 GCA_964481235.1 uncultured Candidatus Saccharibacteria bacterium | reverse complement strand
TAATGCTTATGCTTGTTGTTTTCATTACGATTGTGTATTATTATTAACTTGTTGGGGGCCAAAGTTGGGTTTCTTGTCCATGCTTTGAGCCCCTTTTTTAGTTCTTGAAAAATCTATTGTCCATGTACTTATATACTTTGGATTACTTGCAGTGTGCGATGGTACAATCTTGAACTTTGTTTCTTCTTCAAAAAGCTTAATAAGCGGCGCTCGTACCTTGTCTCTATTTGAATATTCATTACTTGTTCGTAATCCTTGGGCTATAATGCCAGTTAAAATATCAACTACTTGAAGCGGCAATAATGCGTGTGATGAGCTTGGTATGATTGATTTTATTTGTTGGTTATTAAGTAAACTTTGCCAATTCCATAAATGATCAAAGCTATCCGGTACAAATATACATTCTTGTTTGCACCTATGATTAAAATATAGATGCGTGATAATTTTATACATGTCAGATAAATTAGTGTGGTTATAGCTAGGGTCATTTCTGTCAATGATTAGTGCATCAAATCTAAAATTAACTTTATGTATTAGAAGCATCAAAAGTATTTTAAATAGTTTAATGTTCTCATTAGATATATAATTAAACTTCAACTCAAAGTCATTTGGTGCTTTCGCAAAATTGTATAGTTGATTTAGGTCTTCAGATTGTTTTACCCTTTCTATTCTTTGCAGTTTGTTATACCTTGCTTTTGCTTCTATCTGATCTCGTACCCTAGCAAGTATTGATATAAGTTGTTCACTATCATTTACACACAAAAAACCGCATACAAAATATCTATCAGACTCCTTATTACCCGATTCATCCATATATACTACTGGTAGTTTTTGATTAGGCTTCATATTTTATCTGAGTTTTAATGTACACGGTTTTGTGTAGTTTAGTCTTAACCCCCACGAATTCGAGGTAATTAGAATTAGTAGAGATCATTTAGTCGCTCCGAATGGCGGTTCAATACCAAGCTCTTTGCAAAACTCAGTAATTTTTTTATCTACCTCAATACTATCTACATCGAGCTTTTTAATCTCTGCAACTACTTTGTCGAGATCTATCTCTGGCTCTGGCTCAAAAGTATCTACGTAGCGCGGTATGTTTAGATTGTAGTCGTTCTCAGCTATCTCGGTGAGCTTTGCTACATAGCTATACTTGTCTACAGTCTTGCGCGCAGTATACGTTTGTATTATCTTCTCGATATCTTCTGATCGCAATTTGTTTTGATTCTTGCCTTTTTCAAAATGTTTGCTGGCATCTATAAATAACACATCTTCTGGATTGTCTCGGCATTTTTTGAACACCATTATGCACGCCGGTATACTTGTACCAAAGAATAAATTTTTTGGTAAGCCAATTATTGTATCAATATAGTTCTTTTCTTCAATCAAAAATCTGCGTATCTTACCATTTGCATTCCCGGTAAATAAAGCACCGTGTGGCATTACAGTGGCCATAGTGCCATTTTCATCAAGTTGATACACCATGTGAGTTATGAATGCATAATCTGCCTTACTTCTGGGAGCAAGCACACCATATTGGGAGAATCTTTCATCTTGTAAATGTAGTGGGTTGGCTGACCATTTTGCTCCAAATGGTGGATTGGCTACTACTGCCTCAAACTTAAACTCTAAATGTTGTGGATGTTCTAGTGTGTCTTCTTGACGAATATCAAACTTAGAGTAATTGACATCATGCAAGATCATATTCATTCGAGCCAAATTGTACGTGGTATTGTTTAGCTCTTGCCCAAAAAACATACCCACACTTTTTACCTCTTTGGCAACACGCAAAAGCAATGAGCCAGAACCACAAGTAGGGTCATAGACATTTTTGAGCTGGGTTTTGCCATTGGTAACAAGCTTGGCAAGTACTTGAGATACTTCTTGCGGCGTGTAGAATTCCCCGGCTTTTTTGCCAGCACCGCTTGCAAACTGTGATATCAAGTATTCATAGGCGTCGCCCAAAATGTCTATTTTGGAATTCTCTAGCTCAAAATCTATCTTATCTAAGTGTAATAGTACTCTGGCTATAAGCTCATTACGAGCGGAGACAGTATTGCCTAGCTTGGGCGAATTGAGATCTAGTACAGAGAAGAGTTTGTCAAAGTCGTCTTGGCTATCTGTGCCCATAGTACTTTGCTCTATATTGTTGAGTGTAGATTGCAGCTCTTCTATGAGGTTATCATTACTCGCGCCATTTGTAGCTACAAAGTGAAACAATTCAGTTGGTTTTAAAAAGTAGCCAATGGATTCAACCGTATCTGTTTTGATGGCTTCTATAATGTCTTGAGTCTTAGATTGGTCATCTACTAAGTCTCTATAGTTGATTTGGTCAGACTTGAGTAACTTGTCTGCGTAGAGTTCCATCTTCTCAGACAAATATTTGTAGAATATAAAGCCAAGTATATAGTCACGAAACTCATCGGCATCCATTTTGCCTCTAAGTTCGTTAGCTATTTTCCATAGCTGAGTTTGTAATTGTTTTTTCTGATCTTCTGACACTATATTCTCCTTATACTATCTATTGTGTGCTTTTCACAGATCTTGTCAATAACTTTTTGTTCGTTTTTTATTCTACTACTTTAACTCCGTATATTTTTTGTGATTACCCTTAGACTTCTCTACCGGGTATTTTCTGGCGTTTTTGGCAAGCTTTGCCATAAAAGCTTTTGAAATATCAATATCTAAGTCGTTACACATAAGTAGTACCCAATACAGCACATCGGCGAGTTCTTCGCTTACATCAATTTTGTTTTCCACCACGTGAGCTTTCATTTCTTCTGCGCTCTTCCACTGAAAATGCTCTAGTACCTCGGCGGCCTCTAGCGCGAGTGATATTGCTGAGTCTTTGGGATTGTGAAACTGCGCCCAATCGCGTTCGTCTCTAAACTTAACCACCTCATTTTGTAAATCTTTTATATCTGCCATAATTACCTACTTAAAAATAACATCTCTCAATTTATCGAGCAAGTAAACACTTGTGCCAAGTAGTACCGGGTAGAGTACAACAAGATAGATAATATTAGCCAGAGCTATAAACTCGTTTGGCGTTTTGTCAGTTTGACTTTCTATACTGTCTAAGTAGGCTTGAAACGACATATAAAAATGATATTAAGAAATACTTTCACTATTTACTGTGTTCAAAACTATAAGTTTTAAACATGTTCATGAGGTTCTATTACCAATCTACATCTGCGAGAGACCAAGAATATTGCCAGATGGGTCTTTAAACCAAGCAGCCTTTATATTGCCCATGGTCGCTACATCACCCTGCCACTGTGCGCCCGGCATATCGTAGTGTTCAAACTTAACGCCTTTATTGGCCAACTCTTTTACCACATCTTCTATACCCTCTACTTGCCAGGTGGCACAAGTGGCTTGGCCACTACCAGCGCTTGGCGCCTCGTACACAAATAGTGTGCCACTGCCACAGCTATAGGCAACCCCGGCTGGGCCATCTTGGTCTACTTTGAGGCCCAGGGTTTCGCCATAAAACTTTTTACCCTCAGCCAGGTCTTTTACGGCAACATTTGCTACTACATTGCATTCTGCTATTTTCATTTGAGATCTCCTTGTATATTAATTTAATACTACCTATTGTACTCTTCTAGACAAACCAAGAGCAATTGGTATATACTACTGGTGATAAATTTCCCGTCTTGGTGAAAGGTATAGTACGTGAACGAGCAAGAGCGCGATAGAAACCTACATGGCCGGGTATATGTGTTTGAGAGCAAAAACTGGCTACCAATAATAATAAAGGTAATGCTGGCAATACTATCACTAGCTGCATTTGTTGCTGCCTTGACCGAACAGCATTGACAATTACGTAATAGTGTGTTAATATAGTGCAGTTCTAGTACCCCAAATGAGAGGCAAGACATGTTCACCCTGCTCACCCAGATCGTCGGCATCACCTACCTGATCGGCTTCGCACTCGGTCTGGTGCTCACCGGCATGTACTGGGCCATGCGACCCAAGCCGCATGTGCACGACCCTGCCGACCCCGTGTCGGTGCCGATGCTTCTGCTGCTGTCGTTCATCTGGTTTGTGGTGCCCTTGGCACTACTGCACCGGAGGAGCCTCAAGCTGCGAAGCACCTTCCCCACTGTTTTGCGCTAGAGATAGCTGCATCACCATAGCCTCCCCACGTTTGTGGGGAGGTGCTTTTTTATTACTGCTTGTCGCTAAAATCGTTTTTGATAGCTCTATCTAATTTGTTACGTCTACGGCGCACTAGCCTCTCGCCAATAATCAAAATTGCAATACCAAATAATATACCTACAACCTGCAAAATTAGCTTAGTGGTGTTACGATCAAAATATCTTCTCAAATATGCGCCCAATATAAGGCCAGCAATAACAATAACAACCAGCTGTGCGGTTCGGCCCGGGCTCATCCCTCCAGCCGTAGTGACAGAGTATTTGAGTGGGTGTTCTACCAAGTGAGCATCTTGCAAGGGCTTAGACTTGTCTTGCCGTCGCCGAGCATCGCGGTACATCTCTTGGGCAAGTTTTTTTACTTCTGTCATTATAGGGTCTTTCTCTTTAAAACCACCATAAACAATATAGACAGTTCTACCATATATTTCCATATCACACGACTTGAGTAGATTGAGCATGTCGGCCATGGTGTCGGGGTCTAGTATAGTAAGAGCGTTATTTTGTTGGCCCTTGGCTATATAGACATCGGCGGTGTCGCCAAAAATGCCTTCGGCATTATATATTTGCGACCGACTAGGCAAGCGCAAAAATTGATTGCCAGAGGCACGCGATCTTATAAAAACCTGTTGGTTGGCAATAGGTAGTTCAAAACTAAAATAATACCTATGGATACCGTACTTGCCATAAGCATCTTCTGCTGCAAAAAGGTGTATTTGGGGCTCATCGCCATCGTCGTTAATATCGTCTCTTAGAGGCGAAACTTTTCTGCCCTTTTGCAAACAGACAGTTTTGTAGGGATGTTGATAGCTACCGTCTTGATTGGTAGTAGGTGTTGGTGTAGACGAACCAGGGTTTGGTTGGTTAGCTGTTGGTGTTGAATCTGTCATTAATACTATATTACATCTTAGTTATAAATAACTCTATTAGTTTTATACAATAAATAAAAATATTGCCAAATAGTGATTTTTATAGTAGAATACTTTTTACATAGAACCTTACAAAAGAAAGTAGACAAATGCCGAGTAAGCGCAGTGTGGTATCTGTAGTAATGAGTGTAGTTATCGCCTTGTTACTAATTGGCTCGCTCGTAGCCTGTAGTAGCGGTAGTGATGACAGCTCTAATACGAATAGTGTAGATAGCCCCAATGAGGTACCAGACCCAAGCCAAGATGCTGAGATATACGACGAACCTATATATGAAGAAGAGCCTGGCACGCCCGATGTTTTTTCTTTCTCTACCAGCTATAGCGATATAGAAATTTTCTGCGACGGTGACACCCGAGTAATTATTGTCTACGGCTCAGAAACCAACCTAGAGGTTGTACCCAACTCTTCAAGTTGTACTGGGGCACCAGCCGCCGGCGAAGTAGTAAGCCAATAAAACTTAAGACCTATCTTAATTAAACTTTACGGTAGGTCTTTTTACTAACTTACGCCTAGAGCTAACAAAGCGTAGTAGAGCAAATAGGCTGGCCACACGCAAGCCTTAAGAAAGGCTAGTACATAGCCTCCAAAACCCTGGGCTTGATGAGCAAAATAAAAAAGCGCACCAAACCAGGCTACAAAAAGTACGAAGCCGGCTGGAGCGTTTTGTTGAGCTACTTCTTTTGATTTATTTGATTTTGCCACAATATTACCTCTTTAATTAATCTTAAGTGTTATTATACCAGACTTTAATAGTATTGACTTTGTAATTTAAGTATAGTATTATATGTGCTAGCAGGTCTAGTAAAAAACTAACCACGCACCAAAAAGGAGTAAGAAATTGCCCGACTCCAAAAGCGAACAAGGCACCCAGCGACCACCCCTTACCACCGGCGATGGCGTAGCCATTCTTGGCCTGGCTCTACTAATGATCTTCTGGATTGGCGTAGTTGCCGGTATTGGCCTTTGGGCTTATAACAATGTCGATGGCGCCCAGAAATGGTTTGAAGAGTATGCTTGGTTGCTGCTCTTCTTTGGAGCCAGCATGATTGGCGCGCCGGCGCTTTGGGCGAAAAACCAGATCGAGGAGATCGTTACCAAAGAACCCAGAGATGGGTGGGATCCGTTTGATGACTTCTAGTAACTTTGCGGCTAGTGTATTTGCACTAGCCGCTTTTATATTTGCGCTATAATAAGATTGATGCAAAAGTTCTTAGTGAAAAACAAGATTTGGATAACCACTATTGCGACAGCTATATTTGTAGCTATTGTTTTGGTGGGTGGGTTTTTGGTTTGGCGATGGCGTGCACCAAAAGCCATGGCACCAGCTAGCTCAACTACCCAAACTACCGCTACTACGCCGGCGCCGGCACTCAACCCACTACAAATTGAAGCGATCAAGGCTCGCTCATATCCCGGCAGCATAATATCGCTAGAACAACAGCTCAATAATCAAACTAGCATAGTTTCGTATATGTCTGACGGATACAAAATTTTTGCGCTACTCACTACCCCAACTGGTAGTGCACCTACTGGTGGCTGGCCAGTAGTAATACTCAACCATGGTTATATAAACCCTAGCGCGTATCGTACTAACGACGGTAGTTATAGTGGCATAACAAATGCACTCACTAGTAACGGAGTTGCAGTAATAAAGCCCGACTATCGTGGCCATGGTAGTAGTCAGGGCACACCAGAAGGTGGTCACTTCTCGCCAGTATATACCTACGACGACTTAAATTTAATTAGCTCAATTACTCAAACCCCGGCACTCAATCTTAATGCTAATCGTTTGGGTACGCTTGGGCATAGCCTAGGTGCACACACAAGTTTGCGAGTAGCTGTGGTAAACCCCAATATAAAAGCCACTGCCTATTTAAGTGGTGTAGTGGGTAGCGTAGAAGACATATTGTACAACTGGCCAAACAGCCCAATGCCTAGCGACTTGCCAGCCGTAGTACAGCAAAACCGCGAAGCACTACTTGCCCAGTATGGAACCCCCAAGACCAACCCTGAGTTTTGGGATTCAGTAAGTGCTATAAACTACGTGAGTAGCATTACTGGACCAAGTCAAATACATCACTCGCTCAGCGATAGTACGGTACCAGTTAGTTTCTCTATAAAACTACGCGATGCTCTGCAGGCTGCCGGCAAACCAGTTCAATATTATGAATACCCCGGCGACGACCATCAACTTAGTAGCAACACTGTGCAAGTTAATACAAGACTAGTTGAGTTTTTTAAAGCTAGTCTGTAAAAATGTAAAGAATAACACCCCCTAGGTATGCTAGGGAGTTATTTTTGAACCTAAGTTTTCAATTAATACTATTAATTTTACAAATGTAGTATTTTGTGTTAAGATATCAAAGAATTTGCACCTACCAAGGAAGTCGGCTATGAACATAGTTTACGCCTATTTGATTATTGGGTTGATATTTGCGTCAATACTTGAAATGAGAGAAGTAATTAGGCGCAGAAAAACTCAGGAAAATAACGAAAACAAGTTAGAATGGTGGTTTGCGCCAGTCGTGTTTGTAATACTAGTTGTGTTATGGTTACCAATACTTGCATTTGGACTAATAATTTGGAACTTTGGCGATTGGCCGAATTCACGTCGTAATACTGGCAGCTGATATGCCCGACACCCAGCTAATTGATCAAAGTACAACCAATTGGCCGATTTGACCGACGAATCTAGCGATGAATCGGTTAATACCGAAATGGTGCCACCTACTCACACACCAATTCCTTAAGTAAAAAGGAATTACAGCCCAAGCGCCCAGCTCACCCTGGGCGCTTTAACATTATTGTTAGCTAACGTTTAAGGTTTTGTCTTATCGCTTGGTGCTAAGATTATAATTATTATTGCCAGTACAATAAATATTATTTGTAGAAAATTAATGTGTCTTATCGATACCATCTCACCAATTATCCATGTAAGCATAATAAGACCAGCTAAGACAGTAGCAATGCCGGCACCCACCTGCTTCTTGTATAGACTAATTGCTGCTAGTAGTGAACTACCACCTACTACTGCCATAAGTATTACGCCTGGAAAGTAGTAGTTATTAAACCCTGTTGATACTAGCCAGTCGCTGGGCACACCCGCCTTGCCGGTGATTAAACTTATACCGCCTGCTACCGATGCTAAACCACTAAACAACAGTAGACCCATAAGTAATTTTTGCATGTAAACACTATTTAATCTTTTCATATTTATATATTGTACTATTTTTTGTTTGCGTCATCCATCTAGCTTGTGCTTTATGATTAACCCCACACTATGAGATAATACCCAAGATGAAAAACACCGACCACCATAAATATCTAAAAAGTGAAAAACCAGGCTGGTTGGCAAAACTATCGCTTCGTTCTGTGCGCCACCCTAGAGTAAGCGCTATTGTATGGGCAGTGATAGTAATATTTGGGCTACTTAGTTATTTACAGTTTATGCAACGTCAAGGGTTTCCAGACGTAGCTGTACCCATTAGCACAGTAAGTGGTACATATTTTGTAAACGACAAAACTAAGGTAGATAATGAAGTAGTTAAGCCTATTGTAGAAACGGCCAAACAAAACCCAAAGGTAAAAAAAACCACCGCTACTTCTTTAGATAACGGTTTTACAATAGTAGTGCAGTACACCGATGGCACCAATGCCGACACTGCCTCAAATGACATAAAGAAACAAGTAGAAGAAAACAACTCCCTACCACAGGGCGCCAAGGTAGAGTTTACAACTATTAACGCTAGTAAGTTTTTAAACGAGTACGACACCTTGGTGGCTGTACGTAGCGCTAGTCTAAGCCCCGAACAACTCGAGACCCAAGCCAATAACTACGTGACAATGCTAAACGATAAGATATCGCCATCTACCGCAGTGGTGGTATCTAATTTTCAAGTAGGCACCAATCCATTTACAGGGCAAGAAGTAAAACAGCAAAAAGCCTTTGATTTTGTGGCTACTCGCAACAACTCAAAACTGTCACCCGTAGAAAGTAGTGTAATAATTGGCATAAAAAACCCTAAAGGTACCGACATAATTAAGTTTGACGAAAAACTCAATTCAGCCCTAGATGAACTAAACAGCCAAGCTGAGTTTAGTAATATTACAGGTAGTGTAGCCGCTGATCAAGCCAGCGCAATTAAAGAACAGATTCACCTTTTACAAGATAATCTTTTAGAAGGGCTGTTAATAGTAGCACTAGTCTGTATGTTATTTATAAGCTGGCGAGCTGGCATAGTGGCAGCCCTTGGCATGATTGGCACACTCACTATGACGCTAGGTATTTTATATATATCGGGAATATCTCTTAACACTATTACTCTATTTGGTCTTATTCTCTGTTTGGGTCTTATAGTAGACGACACCGTAATAATGGCCGAGGCCATAGATAAATACAAAGACGACTCGCGGAGTTTTGCCGATGCCGTTAAGATAGCCGCCAATCACGTGGCTGTAGCAAGCTTGTCTGGTACTCTTGTAACAATACTAGCATTTACTCCACTATTGTTTGTAAGTGGCATACTAGGTGAATTTATTAGAGTACTACCTATTACAATTATTATTGCATTGGCCATTTCGCTGCTTGCCTCAATAACGCTTATACCTTTCTTGGCTAGCAAGATAGACAAGCGCCCCAGTGGTGATTGGCGTAAAACCATCGGGAGATTTAATCCTTTTAGGTGGATAGAACAGGGCGTATCTTTTGCTGGTAGCGAAATACTACTTTGGAGCAAAACGCCTGTTCGCAAAATACTCATAAGTATTATAGCAATAGGGATAAGTATTGAGTTTATTGTTTTGGGCGGACAATTTTTTGGAATGCTCAAATTTGACATCTTCCCTAGTACTAAAGATAGCGACGTAATAAGTATAGCAGCAGAGTTTGCGCCCGGTAGTAGCATAGAAAACAATATTGCCATTTCAAAGTCTATTAACGCAAAAGTAATAGAAAGTATTGGTCAAGAGGTAGAGCGTATTAGCTATGATGGCTCCGGCTCATTACGAAGCGCCAAAGTAAATATAAAACTTACGCCCTATGGAAAGCGCGAACCAACCGCCAAACAACTAATAAGTAATTTGCAAACCAATTTAAGTAGTGTAGTTGGTGCTAAGATTACCGTATCGCAAGTAGATGCCGGGCCTCCTAAAGACAGTTTGCCCTTTAAAGTACAAATTGCTTCTACAAACAAAGCTGCGGCCGATGTCGCCGCTAGTAGGTTGGTAGAGTTTTTACAAAATCATACCGTTACCCGCCCCGATGGTACTACTGTGAAAATTACCAACGTTGAATATGATGGCGTAAGACCAATTGTAACACGTTACAATGCCGAGCAAATAGTGCAAGTTTCGGCTGGGTTCTCAAGCGATGATGTTTCGGCACTGGTAGTTCTTACTCAAAATGACGTGAAAGACTTCATAGCGACCGAGTCAAATAGGGCCGGCTTGCAAGAGCAAGACTATAAATTTGATTTTGGTAATGAAAGTTCTAACCAAGATTCTTTCAAAACTGTACTATTGGCTTTTCCGGCTCTATTACTAGCGATGTATGTGTTGCTGGCCTTGCAGTTTAGATCACTCACTCAACCACTACTTATATTTTTGGCAATTCCGTTTAGCTTTTTCGGCGTGGGGCTAGGACTATATCTCACCAATAACCCTATTAGCTTTTTTGTAATGGTTGGGTTCTTTGCCTTAATTGGGATATCGCTTAATAACACAATATTACTCACCGACTTTGCCAATCAACGTCGCAAGCTTGGAGATGGTCCGCGTGAAGCAATTGCAAATGCTCTTAGAACTCGTATTAGACCATTACTCACAACTAGTATTACCGCTGTAGTAGCACTAATACCTTTAGCTCTTAGCAATCCTTTTTGGGAAAGTCTGGCAATAACTTTGATATTCGGGGTAATGAGTAGTGCATTTTTGGTAATAGTCGCTTTTCCGTATTACTACCTCATACTAGAGGCTCTGCGCGTTCGTGCTGGCAGATTTTGGCAGAAGCTACCTTTTAAAAAATCAACTACTGCTTAGCTGTATTGGCTTATCACAAAGTAAAGGCTATTATATAGTTATGACAAAAAACTCATCTAGGAGTAAAAAGAGTAATGAAAACATAGCTCAGACTTTGTTGTTTCCTACTGCCCTAGTTACCAGCCTGCTGAGTATGTTGTTGTTTTGGAACCAAAGCGCTGTAAAACTAGTAGGTACAAATTCAATAGGCTTTGTAGTACTAATAGTTGGTATCATTCTCTCAGTTATTATTTTTCCATCAGCCTATATTTACGGGCTCAAAACAAAAAAAGAAAGTATTACTTCAAAACAACTGTTTTTTAATATCATCACTCTCACGGTCGCTACTGCTATTATGGTGGCTTTGGTAACTGCAGTTGGTGTACTACTAGTATCTCAAGCCTTTGTAGATCTTACGCTTGATAGATATATCTCATCGGTAATAGTTGGAGTGTATTCTGGTATTGTAGTGTATAGCTTGGTGCCGGCAATAATAAGTTTATCAACCCAAAGTATTGTGCGGATCTTTTCAGTAGTAATGGTCTGTGGCATGCTACTAAGCATGATTACTGCTACTAATCCACTCTGGTGGGAAGTCAATTTCTCGTCACTAGGTAGTACCGATTCAAAATCAGCTGTGGCGTTTAATTTTACATTAATTCTGTCTGGCTTAATTCTAATAACAATGAGCTCACACCTAATAGACGATATACATAAACTACTAGGTAATATGAGCAAGCGTTCAGAGAATGTAAGGGTAAATACTCTAAAGATATTGTTTGTTTTTATAGGTATTTGTATGTCTTGCGTAGGAATTTTTACTTACGCCGAACACCCTGCATTACATAATTTGTCGGCTTATTCTATGGTGTTAGGTTTCGCAATTATCATTATTGGGCTAAAGAAAATACTGCCATTTATAGACGCAACATTCTTGGCTAACTCGTACTTCACCCTTGGTATTATTGCAGTTTGTTATTTTCTATTTGCTAGAGTTCATTATCTTAATCTAACGGCTTTTGAACTCTTGGCGTTTGGTATCACATTTTCTTGGCTAGTACTGTTTGTTAGAAAAATTATCAGTTTACAGGCCGATCGTCTCTAATTGGGCTTTTGCAATACAGTAATTACGTGGTTCCAGTTACCTGTAGATATACCATACTTTACCCACAAAACACACATCGGTTCTAGTTCTCGAGCACCTTCAATACCACCTATATCTACGGGTTGCCAACCAAAACTGAGTAGTATGGTATGCACAATCTCTTTAGCTCCTTTATTGTCACCACAATAAAACATGGTTGGTGGGGTGTTACCAAAGTTGGGTTTGTACATATGTGCGTTACCGACGATATTGAGGGCTTTAACAACTTTTGATTCTTTAAGCCAGCGCTGAACTTGTTCTCCAGCTGAGTCGTTGGTACCAATAAGTAACTTTGGTGGCATACCAGACGAGAAATCTAGTGGATTAGTAACGTCAATTACAGTTTTACCTGCAAGGTTGATTGGCTCAATAAGTCTAATGACATCTTCGGTTGCTGTCCAAAGCGTTGCCAACACAGCAAGTTCACAGAATTGTGCCGTAGCAGAAAAGTCACCAATTTTTATACCCAAATCATTGCCGATACTTAATGCTTTTTTTGCTTTCAGGTCGCGAGTTGCTAGCATTACATTGTGACCCTCAGACTTAAATGCTCTAGCAAGTGCCTGGCCTACATCGCCGCTACCTAATATTCCAATCTTCATAGTAATAATTATAGCATTCTATATACCAATACATAAATAAGCTTAGTTTTTGGCACACACCTGCGTAGAAACACTAGCGTAAGAATTTGTCACGCTATTAATTATTTCATTAAGACTAGGTGAAGTAATAGCATAGCCAATACCCTGACCATTATTAGCAGAGGCAAAAACCATACCAATTACCCTACCATCTGGTAATACCACCGGCCCACCAGAGTTGCCTGGGATAACTGTGGCTTGAAACTCATAAATATTTCGCTTAGCCATGCTACTGCCATAAATGTTTAAGCCTACTGCATCCATGCTACGCAACAAACTGGCCGACACCGCCTTAAAATTACCACCGCCCGGATATCCCAATACTGCCGCAGCTGTACCCCTAGGTAAAATTCCATCTTCAATAGTTAATATTTTGCCTGCCAAACCATTGGTGCGCAAAACTGCCACATCTAAATCTGGATTAAAATACACCACGGTAGCCTTGTGTTGACCATTAGTATCTTCTACTACAAAATTACTGGCGCCAGCAACTACATGAGCATTGGTCATTACAAGGTTTTGACCCACAACAAAACCCGATCCGTACAGCACGCCACCACAACCCGGAGAGCTAATTCGTACTGTCGACTTACCTGCCGCTTTGACAGCCGATTGAATATCGGCAGTACCAGTAGGTGCAACTGGTTCGGTAAGCTGAGGCTGTGCTCCGGCAAACACCTGAGGAAACTCTAATGGCGTTATTAAATTATTGATACGCCCTAGTAATGCCGGTGCGGGTGGCAAACGACTATCTAAAAATCTTATTATTCCTGAGCCTTGAATTTGTTGATTGATAGCAACCGATGGGCTACTTATTAAAATAGCAGCAAGCAACCAGACATAAAACAAAGTAAAGACAACTCCGAATATTCCACCCAAGATTGCGTTGGTTTTGACCGCCCAAGGTTTATCTATATAGGTACTAAGTTTAATACCAGCAACTTCAAAAGCAGCATCAAAGCCGATGGCTGATACCGAAATAACTAGTATAGCAACCAAGAATCTAGTAATTGGGGTGCCAAAGTAGTGCATAATATATGGTGCTATTAGTGCACCTACTATTAGGCCAGCAAGTAAACCAAATAATGAAAATACACCATGCACCAATCCATTTCTAGACCATCTAGCGACTGTTAAGACTATTAATATAATAATAAGAATATCTATAAAGTTCATAATCTAAGACTATAGCTTCCTGCTATCATAGGCCCAGTGCAAAATAGCCTGACGTTGTCTAGGACGGCAATTGAGATCGCCAATACTGCAATTGTTCTGAAGCTGAGCAATGTGTCGACCAATAGCGCGCCAACGTTTAATTTGCCAGGCATCATAGTCGCTTATTCGACGCCCCATATAATAGCGACAGTACCACTGAAACCACCCCCTAGGATCACGCTCGTCTATCCAGCCTTTTTGGCGCCATACACTAAGCGGTTGGCTAGCATTCGTTTTAAAATAATTCAAATATTTATTTCTTTTATGACTTAATTTGGCATTTACTAGCCATTCTGCGGGTAAATCGCTGGGCTTATCGGAAAAATACTTTCCACCAAAGACACCTAACTCAAACATCTTTTTTGGAGTAAGTTCGGGCATAAAATCGGCAGCAAAATTTTTACCCATAGGTTCTTCTAGAGTAAAGCTATAATCTTTCTGGTAGAAGTCAGTAACTGTAATTATTTTTTTCATATCTGGGCTAAGTTTGATTGAATAGTTTTGTTTCGGCAATTTTAATATATCGTAAGCCGTCACATATATAATAATCTGCAATATTAAACATAGAAAACTCAGGAAGCTGAAACCGTTTAGCAATTGTAGTAAGTTGCGAAAACGTAGTGGCGCTGGTGTCTACAAGCGAAAAAACTAACACAGTGGGTAATGAATATCGGCGAAAATGTTTAAAAAGTTTGTTTTCAAAAAAAATGGTGATTTTTTCTGTACGCTCTGCATTGTTGAGCTTGGTAGGTATTCCAATTTTACACATATCTAGATCAAAGTAGCAGTCTACACTAGCTTGATCCTCAGAAATAATTACGCTATCAAAACCAATTTTGTGACCGTCTTTTTGAAATATCATATCAGGATTTTCAGAAAAATTTAAAAATGTATAACCAGTAAAATCTGGACATATTTTTAGAAATTGCACTATTAGCTGGTATTCACGTTGTTTTTTATCTTCTGAATATACTGAGTGGAGTGATTGAGATGAAACAGACATAACTATATTGTAGCAGGATACCAGTTTGCTATACATAATAATAGTTGGTACAATACATAACAATAATAGATTTTTATGGATCCGTCAGATACACCCACTAGTAAAAAACCAGCCCCAGCAGTTGCTGACTTAACACCTACAAAACCAGCCACTACACCGGCACTTGAACAGATTGTAGATAATTCTATAGATGAGGGTCCACCCCCCACCCCCAATACTCCTGGTGCCATCATTTTACAATGGCTTACCTACGCTTTTTGGGGTTGGACAGTACTGGTGTCTAGTGTATTAGTAACTGCAAGTATTTCTAACATAATATTGGGTTATGATACTGGAGAGTTCACTACCTACGCCTTGGCTGCCGTTTTAGTTCTGTTGCCAATTTCGATAATTTGCGATTTATTTTATAGTAAAAAAGAGCCTGAGAAAAAAACCGGTGCTGCTATGGTGGTGATGGTAATTCATGCAGTACTATTTGCTTTAATTGGTATAGGTACGCTTATCACAGCAGTATTTGCTATAGTGCAGTTGGTAATAAGCGGTGGACAGGCCGAGTGGAGCAAGGTAACGCTTTATAGTGCCTTGGTTGCTACTTTACTTTACTTAGCAACATTTTTAAGAACCCTTAACCCCATTCAGTTGGCATGGGTAAGTAGGTTGTATAAGATATTCATGATAGTTGTTGTAGTCGTTATTACAGTTGTTTGTGTGGTTGGCCCAATTGGTTATGAGTACGCCACCAAAAACGATAAACTCATAGTAAACAATATTAATACCATAGAAAGCTCTATAAATAGCTACACGTTAAAAAACAATAAGCTTCCAAGTAGCTTAAATGATTTGGCGCTAAAGGGCGATGCAAAACTGTTAATAGATAAAAATCTGGTAAAATACAATCCCGGAACCCAAAACAAACTCAACAACGGTACAAAGTCTAAATACAATAACACTTCTTCCTCTTTCACCTACACATTATGTGTTAATTATGTTAAGGCAGACAAAAGTAGTGATTCTTATGACGGTGGCGATAATTCGGTAGGTTCCAGTAGCTCATCTACCCAAACAGACTCAACAGATAAATATAGTAGCTACATAACAACATATGGCCACCCGGCTGGTGAAGTATGCTACAAACTCAAGACCGACCCTGACTATGAATACTTAGACAATATAGAATAGACCAGTAATAGTAAGTAAAAAACTCTTATTTAGCTGGTTGTGTAGTATTGCCACCACATGTGTTTAGACTCCACAGACCAAGTTGTGCTAATTGGGCACTTGTTTGTGCATCTTTAAACTCGGATTGATATTTATAGAATTGATTTGAGTAGGTATACTCGTGAGCGTAGCCATCGGCTATCATCTTTTTGTTGTAGTTAGTACCATCGGGCAAAACAACATAGGCTAGTATTCTTCCATATTTATCTTGTTCACCAACATTGTTATCATATTCTAAACTAACCATTTGACCATCTAGTAGTTGGTGAGCACGATTACTGGCCTCGCGACCAAAGCACTGAACAGTTTTGCGCGGATCTACCACCTCTGGTGTATCCATCCCAATAAATCTTACTCTACGATTTTGACCACTTATATTGATTTCGGCTGTATCACCATCTATAACCTTTGCGATACGGTAGCTAGTACCTATATCAACCGTACTACCAGCTCTAGTAGCATTCTTGGCCTGCATTCCCGAATAAACCAACACCGCACCAACTATGATACTTAATATAAGTGTAATACTACGCTTGGTGTGGTGTCTTAGTCTATTCATAAACTTCTTTGGTATTGATGTTAAGAGTGCGTCTGCGAGCGTAAATACTCTCTAAAAGTGCAATAGATATTATAGATATAAACATACTTGTTCCGCCCGCAGAAATAAACGGTAGCGGTATACCGGTAACAGGTAATAAACCAATGTTCATACCAATATTCACTACTACATGAAAGGCAAACATAGCAGCTATTCCGATTGCTAAAAAAGATCCAAATCGGTTTGAGCTGTGGTTGCCTATCCAAACTGCTCTTAATATTATTACGCAGTATAAAAATATACAAACTAGACCACCAAAAAAACCAAGTTTTTCACTAAGAACAGCAAAGATAAAATCTGTATGTTGGGAAGGCAAAAAATTACCCTGACTCTGACTACCAGCACTTAAGCCCTGACCAAAAATACCACCCGATCCCACCGCAATTATTGCTTGATTCACATTGTATCCTGTTGTGGCAGGATTAGCTGTTGGGTTTAAGAAAGTTGCGATACGTTGCTGTTGATATGGTGCAAGTTTTGGCACTAATAGCGGTACGGCGAGAATAAGCATAGCCATCATAACAAGAAAGTAGCGTTTCTTTATGCGAGTTGCCAGCGCCATCGCAAACCATATTATACTAAGCACCATGCCAGTTCCAAGATCTGGTTGTGCTAGTACTAATATTAGGGGAGGTAGTAAGTATAGTATAGAAAATAGTAAATATTTAATTTTGTCACTTTGCTCATAGCAATCAGAGAAAAACTTAGCCAACATAATTATAAGAGTTAGTTTTGCAAACTCCGAAGGCTGAAACTGAAAGAATCCTAGGTTTATCCAACGAGTTGCTCCCAGTCTGGTGGCTCCAAATACTTCTACAATTAGTAGTAAGGCCACCATAATAATGTACAAGGGTAAGGCATAGTTTTTTAGCACATTGTAGTCTACCCTGGCAATAACCCAAAAAATAACTATCCCAACAGCCACGTATAATGCCTGTCTACTTGTATCTAGCTGAGTTGCGGTCGGCCCAGGACGAAGTCCCGAAGAGTACAGAATAAGTAAACCTAACAAAATAAGTAAGCCCATTGCCACAAGCAATATTGTGTCGAATCTTTTTAAATTTAATACAAATTTATTTTGCATTACTACTTTTTTGTAAACTAATTGTTATTTTATGAGACTCAATCTCTACATGTTTTTGGTAGTCAAAAATACTAGAATTTATGTCTATTGTTGTAGCTAATACTTCATTTTTTATAAGCTTTTTACATTGCTCAATAGCCATTGTTAGTTCAGGGTTTTTAGTTGACAAAGCTAAGTTAATGTAGTTTTCTACATCTAGACCAGCATCTTTTCTTGTATTCTGTATGTTGCGTATTATCTCTCTTGCTAGGCCTTCATTTTTGAGTATTTGAGTAATTTTAGTATCCAACTGAACATTTTCATTATTACTATTGGGCGTATCAATATTTTTTACAATTATTTTTTTAACATTAAGCTCTTCGGCAATAACCATTTTTAGCTCACTACTAAGTTTTTGATTGGATGTTATTGTTGCACTTGCTAAGGGTTGGCGTACTTTGAGTTGTTTTAAAGAGCGAAGTCGTAAACCTTCAGTAATGTAGATCCTGGCGGCATCCATCTCTTTTTCTACTGATTCAAATACTAAACTCTTCTGGGCAACCGGAAATTTAGTCAAGTGCACCGATTCATTACCAGAAGAAAGTTTTGAATATATATTCTCGCTTAGAAATGGCGTAAAAGGTGCCATAAGTTTTGAAAGCTGCATAAGTACATAGTAGAGTGTGTGATAAGCCAGATACTTATCATTGTCATTCTCACTTTTCCAGAAACGCTTACGGCTACGGCGCACATACCAATTACTCAAGCCGTCGACAAACTCTAAGATAGGTCTTGTTGCATGCATGAGATTATAATCATTCATATTTTGTTCTACTGTAGTGATCAAACCTTGTAGTTTAGATAGAATCCATTTATCAAGAATGTTGCTAGGCAAAGGCACGCTACTATCGGCCTGCCAATTGTCTACCTCGGCATACATCAAAAAGAAATCTAGCACATTATAAATCATACCAAGTTTGCGATCCAAGCCCTCAATATCTTTGTCGCTGAGGTTAATGTCTTCACCTAAGACAACGGGGGAGGTTAAGAAGAAAAATCTAAATGCATCTGCACTAGTTTTATTCATAAGATCCATTGGGTCTGTGTAGTTCTTTAGTTTTTTTGCCATCTTTTTACCATCACCAGCGTTAATAAAACCTGTGCAGATTAGGTTTCTAAATGGTGCTTTATTAAACAAACCAACATTAACGGCCATTAATGAGTAGAACCAGCCTCGCGTCTGATCGATGGCCTCTACTATAAAGTCTGCTGGAAAACTATTTTCGAACTTTTGCTTATTCTCAAATGGATAATGAAATTGAGCAAACGGCATAGAACCACTCTCAAACCAACAATCTAAAACTTTGCCGATATGACGCATCGCGACACCATCACACTCAAATTCTACATTCATAACGTTGGGTAGATGATAATCGTCTATTTTTTTACCAGTAAGCATAGTAAACTCTTCGTAAGAACCAATCACTTTTACTACCTCGGTACCGTCCAAACGTTCCCCTTTCCAGACCGGTATTGGTGTAGCCCAATATCTGTCTCGAGACAAATTCCAGTCTGGAGCAGACTCTATAATATTCACAAATCTCCCATCGCGAAGCTTAGCAGGTACCCACCTCGTAAGATGAGTTTGTTCTAGCATTTCGGTTTTTTGACCCTGTATATCCATAAACCAACTAGGGTGCGCTCTATACATTAGTTTAGAGCCACAGCGATGACAGTGTGGATAGTCGTGCTTAATATAGACTACTTTAAAAGCCTTACCCTCTTCTACGAGCGTTTTGGCAATTTCTTTGTTTACATCCCATATATTTTGTCCTAACCACCTACCCGATGTGTAGTGTCCATTTTCGTCTACGACCGATACTAATGGCACATTTTGAGCCTTACATAGTTCATAATCCTCTTCACCATAAGCCGGAGCTTCGTGGGCAATACCAGTACCATCTTCGGCTGTAACAAAGTCTGCTGCCAATACAATGTGTGAATTTGGACCATGGTTTTCGAACAGTGGGTGGTAATGACGTCCAACCAGTTCAGATCCCTTAACAGTTTTTATTACTTTATAATCCAAGGCCTGATGCTTTTCATTAGTAAAGACTTTTTCGACACTCGCCGAGGCTACATACACTTTCTTGTTTTCAAACTCAACCAGAGAATAGTCTATTTCTGGATTGATGGCTATAGCAACATTAGCAGGTAACGTCCACGGAGTAGTTGTCCAGGCCATTAGGTATTCTTCATCACTATTTTCTAGCTCAAAGTAGACATATATACTTGGGTCGGTATCTTCTTGGTAACTGTTTTCCATGGCAACTTCAGATTTTGATATTGGTGTAGCATCTTTTGTGCAGTATATTAAAATCTTTTCACCATCATATATCTTGCCTTTTTCGTAAAGCGTCTTAAAAGCCCACCAAACACTCTCCATATACTCTTTATCCATGGTCTTATAGGCGCCTTTAAACTCTACCCAGCGACCAAGTCTGTCAATAGTATCTTCCCATTCGGTTCCAGTCTTAACCATTGCTGCGCGACATGCATTCACATAGTCCTCTATGCTTATTTTGGTGCCAATCTCTTTTTTATTCTTTATACCGAGTTGCTTTTCTACAAAAACCTCAGCAGGTAAACCGTGACAGTCCCAGCCCCAGCGTCTTTCTACTCTTTTTCCTTGCATGGTTTGATATCGAGCTACCGTATCTTTAACGGTAGATATTAGTAAATGTCCATGATGGGGTGTACCTGTCAGAAACGGTGGGCCATCATAAAACACAAATGCGTTATCTTTAGAATTTTGTTCTACAGATTGCTTAAAAGTAGCCTCTTTTTTCCATTGTTTAACAAGGGCTTGTTCATACACGGCAGCTTTTTCGCGATCTTCTTTTTTAAACTTCATATATACCTTTATATAAAAACCCCATGGTTATTGGCAGGAATCCCAGCAACGAGACGGTACCATCCTGCTTCCATAGGGAATGGCTCTTAATTAATCGCTATAACACTGCGATGGGTGATCAGATCTACTTCCTATCTATAAAAAGATGGGTTTCTGCTGATGGCTTCATGGCTGATAACCACTTATTTGCATATCTCTCGCACTAAACAAGACTATACACAAAGCGCTTTTTTTAATATTAATCTACCCGCTAATTATAGTTTAGAATTTCTATAAAATCAACAAAAGCAACACCTTGTTAAGTATCTATATGTTGCCTTGCATATAAGACACGTCATCGGCTAGTGGTAAATCATCACGCCAGGCTTTTACCATAGCTCCATCATCCCGCGCAACAACTATGGTGGGTGTAGAAACTATATCATATAACTGTCTTTCTATCGGTTCAGTCTTGGCGTCAACGTTTAAAACCTCATAATTAATCAGTCTATCGCTTAGGTCGTTGCATAGTTTTGTTAGTTGACTATTATTACTATCTTTTTGATTAACAAATATCAGTGTCTTCATAGCTATTTATAAATTATATCACTCTAGTTGCTGGCTTAATAATGTACACTATATCACTTTTCAATAATTAGCTTTGTAACAGTAATAATTACAACTATTGAGCTATACTATTGTTCTATATTTTTCTTTTTAATCTCTAACAGTTCACGCTCAAAACTAGCAATATCTGTAAAACTTCTATATACGCTAGCAAAGCGTACATAGGCCACTGGATCAGCTTTAATAAGCTCATTCATTACTAGTTCACCCAAGAACGAGCTGAGCACTTCAGATTCGCCCGGGGCCTGCATTTTCTGCTCTATTCTAGATATCAGTAGCTCGATTTTTTCACTTGGGACCGGTCTCTTCTCGAAAGCTTTGTATATACCTCGAGATAGCTTTTCTCTGTCATAGCCCTCTCTGTCGCCATTTTTTTTAACTATAAGTAGGTGGAGCTTCTCTATTCGTTCGTAGGTAGTAAACCGTGATTTACAACCTAGGCACAATCTTCTACGACGTATAGCAAGACCATCGTCTACATCACGAGATTCTAGTACACGGTTTTTAAATAAGCCACAATTTGGGCAGTACATAGAACTAGCCTAAAGTTTTCGTTTTATAAAAGACGGGATCTTGTCATCATTGGTGTCATCTTGGCCTTCGGTTGGTTGAGTTATCTTCTTACCACTTCTTAAAAATGCTGGTTTTTCATGGTAATCATCGTCAATCTCAAAACCAGATGAGACGGTTTCAATAATTGGTTCTGATTTGTCTAATGGTTTTTTTTCTGATTCAACCTCTAAAATATCATTTTCTAGGTCAAAGCCGACTATACTTTCTTCGACTACTTCTTCCTCGTGATCTTGAGTGTTTTCTGGCTCGGCCTTAACTAGTGGTTCTCTGTGATCATTTATAACGGCACGCGGTCGCTCCTCTTTTAAGAATGGGGTTTCTTTTTTTTCATCTGGCACGTTAGTTTCATTGTATAGTTCTTTGTCGGTTTGCTCGATAGGCGCAAAGCCACCAAAGGTGTTAGCGCCACCGTAATCTTCTACACCAAATCCTGTGGCAACCAAAGTAACTCTGATTTCACCAGTTAAGTTTTCGTCTATAACAGTACCAAAAATAATGTTTGCCATAGGGTCTACAGAGTCATGAACGAGCTTTGCTGCCTCTTCAACCTCGTGCATACCCATGTCTCTACCACCAGTAAAGTTTATCAGAACTCCCTTAGCCCCAGTAATAGAAACGTCTAGTAATGGTGATTCGATAGCTTGTTTTACTGCATCTATAGCTCTGGTATCACCAGCGCCTTGTCCTATACCCATAAGCGCGCTTCCTGCATCTCTCATAATAGACTGAACGTCGGCATAATCTAGGTTGACTATACCATTAATGGTAATAAGGTCGGCAATGCCCTGTACACCTTGTTTTAAAATATCATCGACCGCACCAAAAGCATCCAGAAGCGATGTTTTGCGATCAATTATCTGTAGAATCCTATCATTTGGTATGACAATAAGGGTATCTACCTTATCTTTTATTTCTTCAATACCTTGCTCGCAAATTTTGAGACGTCTATCACCTTCAAAAGAAAATGGTTTAGTAACAATAGCCACTGTAAGTGCGCCAATTTCTTTGGCAATTCTAGCCACTACAGGTGTGGCGCCAGAACCAGTACCTCCACCTAGTCCGGTAGTAATAAATACCATTTCTGAGTTTTTAAGAGAATCGTAAATCTCAGCTTCAGACTCTTCAGCAGCCATTCGGCCAATTTCAGGATTAGCACCAGCACCAAGACCTTTGGTTGCTTCTTTGCCGATATGTACTTTTTTATTTGCCTGACTATAATGCAGGGCTTGAGCATCGGTATTAATAGCAACAAAGTCAACGCCCCGTAGTTTTGACTGAATCATGCGATTGAGAGCATTGCCGCCACCGCCACCAATGCCCACAACTTTTATTCGTGCAAATGTTTCGATATCTGGAAGTATTTCGGCCACTTAATTCCTCCTTAACTTAGCGCCTTACAAACGCTGGAATGATTTCTAAAAAGGCAGGCTCGAGAGATCGGCCTGCCAGATAGGATATAGATCCTTGCCACACACTCTCGAATTACCAAGAGATATTAATAGTATAAACTAAAGCACTCACTAAATACAACATATTTATGCAAGTTTTTTTAACTAATTTGTAATATTAAATTAAGTGTTCAATGTTGTACCAAATTATTTGTACAATGATTCTTTTAACTAAAATAAAAAAATCTGCCTTTTGGGCAGTGATTGTATAAAAAACGTAAAGTTAATTAAGGTAAAAGGCCTTTTATAATCGTCTTAACCCTCGAGGAAACTGTTTTTACGGTACCAAACAGCTTGTTGTGTGACGTAGCAGGAGGTGATTCCATGTCAATTAACATAAGACCAATAACCGAGGAGAATCCTGGGTCAGATATTTTGTCTGATATACCGCTATAGCCAGTGGTTTGGCCTAAGTGCACAGGTTTATTTAGAAAATTACGCATAAATGGGATGATATCGGTAAGATTTGCTCCTCCGCCCGTCAATACTACGCCCGCTCCGAGTGATGTAGGTGATTTAGCTGCTTTTGTAATCTCATCTTTTACCATTGTAAATATTTCTTCAAGTCTACTACTTACGATTGTGTCGATATCTGATTGATAAACGTTTCCAGCAGCGCCATATTTCTCTAGATTAATTTTTTGATTGGTTTTTGCTCTTGGTCTAGAGGCGACACCATGTTCTTTTTTTAGATTTTCAGCAACCTCTTCGGTGGTACGCAAGCCATAAACTAAGTCTTTAGTAATATGTTTTGAACCAAGAGGGATAATACTGGTGTAGTTTAGTGCACCAGACTCATATATTGCTATTCCGGTAGTTTCTGCGCCAAAATGCACTACTGCGCAGCCAAGTTCTTTTTGTTGCTTAGACAGAAGCGCCTTGGCGGCTGCTACTGGAGTAACAACCTGCTGATTAATAACAATACCAGAGCGATAGACTGCATTATGAAGATTTTTTACTGCCGGTACTGAACCAGTAATAATATGAGCTTCAACTTCTAGTTTTATACCATTCATACCAACAGGATCAGGTACGTTTTTTTGGTCATCAACACTATAAAATTTGGGTATTATACTAATAATCTGCCTATTGGCTTCTAAATTAATTCCACTAGCTACAGCCTCTACTCGGGCCAGATCTTCTACGGCTATCTGGTGATCGGCTCTAGCAACCGCAACTACACCACTAGTGTTGGTACTCTGCAAGTGCGACCCATCGATGTTTATACTTGCTCTATCAATAGCAACACCGCTCATTCGCTCAGCTTCTTCGAGCGCAGTAGTAATAGCACTAACCGTTTCTTCTACATCGGTTACAACTCCACGTTTAAGCCCCATTACTGGAGCAGAGCCTATACCAATAATACTTGGTGTAGCCTGGTCTTGCTGATGCAAACCAACCACACAGACTACCTTGCTAGTACCTATATCAAGACCTACGAATGTTGCTTCTTGTTTTTGTGCTGCCATATAGTATGCAATTATAGCAGGCTTTTACCCATTGCTACAATGTTCGCTCGGTCAGTATTTCACTTCCTTCTTCGGTAATGAGAATAGTGTGCTCAAACTGTGAAGATAAGCTTCCATCGACTGTCAGGTAAGTCCAACCATCACTTGCAAGATTAACACTGTGTGTGCTTAGACTTGCGATTGGCTCAAGGGCTATAGTCATTCCAGCCAACAAAACTTCTCCGGACCCAGCGCTACCAAAGTTTAGTATTATAGGTTCCTCATGTACTCTATGACCAACGCCATGACCACCAAGAGATTCGATAACTTTTAAGTTCCCTCTCTTTAGTTCGTTCTCAATCGCCGCTCCAATATCACCAACTCTAACACCTGAACGCAATACATCTATACCTGCATATAAGGCACTCTTGGTGTATTTAAGTAGTCTTTCAGCATTATTCGATACTTTACCTACCGGGACAGTAATGGCCGAATCGGTTATCATGCCGTCATAGAGTACTCCAAAATCTAACCCCACCAAGTCTCCTTCCATTACCACTGAATTCGACGGTATACCATGCACTACCTCATTGTTAACGGAAATACATATATTAGCAGGGAACCCATTGTAGTTTAAGAAAGCTGCTTTAGCACCTCTCTTACTAAGCTCGATGGCAGCAATATCATCAAGCTCTTTAGTGGTAATTCCTGCCACAGTCGATTTTTCAAGTATATTTAATATTTCGGCTAAAATTTTACCACTTTGCCGAATTGCCATAATCTCTTCTGGGGTTTTTATTTGCGTTTTCATTATTTAATCACTTTAACTATTCTATTATTGATATCTAGAACAACTCCAATCCCGTCAATGGTAGAAAGTAACTTATTTTTTTTGTAATAGTCTAGTACGGGCTTTGTAGAACGATGAAATATTTCGAGTCGTTTTTGTATAGCATGTTTGCTATCATCTTCACGGCCACGTAATAATAAACGACGCCCTACTTCTTCTTCAGGAATCTCGATATATATTGCTCTTTCAATAATTACATTGTTATTTTTACAAATATCGTCAAGCTTTTTTGCCTGAGCAATACTACGTGGATAACCGTCGCAAACAATTTTAGCACTTGGTACTGACTCAACAATAGCTTTAAGTACAATATTGTCTACAACTTCGGGCTCAGCCAGTCTACCATCGTGTTGTTCACTATCAATTAGGGAGTTGTGTTCGGCTATTTCACGAACCAATTTACCCACACGAATAATTGTATAGCCAAATCTGCTCTCAAGTAGATCGGCCTGGGTATCTTTGCCGGCACCCGGCATACCCATTAGTACAACTAGGCTTCTCACTTAATAATACCTTGTACAAAGATAATAACTCTCGGTAAAAAAACTACCAATGCCACAATAATTGCGCTAAAGGCGGTAACCAAAACTCCAGCTGCACACATATCTTTAATAATCTTTACCTGATAACTATTTTCTGGCACGATATGATCTAGAGTTTTTTCTATTGCAGTATTGACAATTTCTGCAAAAAAAACAAGAGTGACTGATACGATTACAAATAACCATTCTTCAAAACTTATCCTTAGTAAAACACTGGCCAAAAAAGCGAGTATTGCCATAGAGAGATGAATCCTGGCATTTCTCTCTGAGCTCATTACATATTTTAGGCCTCTAAAGGCGTGGCGAAAGCTTGTATAGGTTACCATGTCATAGAATGATATTTAAGGTTGAGTGATTTCATAATACCACTTTGGATAGTATTAAAGCTAGACTGTTTATCAAAACTGTCGTGGTCGGCTCCACTCAGGTGTAGTAGACCATGTACGAGCAATAAACACACCTCTGATTGTATAGATATATTGTGGATCAAGGCATTTTTATGTGCGATTTCGGTACAAATTATTACCTCCCCTTCTACATACAAACCATCGCTCTTGAAATGATCTGGTACATTTTCTCCTTCAGAATACGAAAAGCTTAGAACGTCGGTAGGGTAGTCGTTGGAGGCAAATTGCTTATTTAATTCTTGCATCTTAATAGAATCCACAAAGCCCAATAAAACTCTTCCTTCGATATTCCAGTTTATTTTTTTGCAAGTTAATAAAAAGGCCCTTTCCAGGGTTTTTTTATTAACACCATGAGGCAATTTAGTTGTAAATTCAAGTTTATTTACAACGGACATTATTGCAGGGCTGCCTTTACCTTTTCACTTATCAGCTTACCATCAACAGCTCCAGCGGTTTTTTGCATTACAATCTGCATAACCTTACCCATATCGGCGGAAGATTTTGCACTTGTTTCTTCTATAGCTGCTGTGATTATTTTATTCAGCTGTTCATCACTCATTTCTTCTGGTAGATATTTTTGCAATATTTCTAGTTCTTGTTTTTCTTCAGCTACCAGGTCGTCCCTATTGGCCGCAGTATACTGATCGATAGAATCGCGCCTCTTTTTAGCTTCTTTTTGTAATACTGTCATTATTTCTTGAGGAGTAGCATCGTGCCCAACCTCAATCTCGTAATTTTTGAGAGCACTTTTGAGTAATCTTAATACAGTTAACCTAATTTCATCACGTGACTTTGTGGCTTGTCGGAGGTCTTCTTCTAGTTGTGAAGTATTTTTTAAACTCACCGCGTTCTTTTACCTAAGACTATCTAATACCCATTAATTCACGGGTTTTTATTTCTTTTCTAATGCGTTTGCGTATAGCTGCGGTTCTAGCATCTCGCTTACTAATAGGTTTCTCAAAATATTTCTTCTTACGAGCAGTAGCCAGTATACCTGATTGTATGACTTTTTTATTAAATCGACGCACCAGGTTTTCTGCTGATTCATCTTCTTTTCTTGTAACTTCAAGCACTTTTTATCTTTCTCCTTGCAAACTTTATTTAAAGATTTTTGAATTAAATGTTGATTGACTTATTTTACGTCAATATTAGTAAAAATGCAAGTGTAGGATATCTTATAAGTAAATTGCAAAAAATTGTTCATGTACTAGTACCGATAATTTGCTTTTGAGTAGGCTTATTGTTAATTTAAAGTATAATATAGTTATTCTTTTGGAACTCTAATATCAACAACCTCTAGTTGCACCCTAGATACATTCTGCCATATATTTTCTTGCAGATAATAAGCTACTTCGTAGGTATTAGGTGAGTTCATATCTAGCCACTTGTGTGCAGAAGAAAAAGCTATGCCGTCAAGTATAGTATTGTTTGGCGCTCTGAATCTGAACTTTATATGACTATTGTCTTGTCCTATTAGACGTTTATCTATCATCTCAAATTTACTAGCCAGGAGTGGCCTTGGATTATCGTTACCATGAGGTCTAAGATTATCAATACTTTTTATATGGTTTAAATCTGGTGACAACTCATTAAAAGCCAAGTCTATTTTAATTCTAGGCATTAACGATTCGATATTAATGTTTTTTATAGCATAGTTATTGAGTCTATGACTCAAAAGCTGAATATTATGTGTTTTTAAGCTCATACCAGCCGCAAATGCATGACCGCCAAATTTATCAAGAATATCCTCGCAATCTTTAAGAGCATCAATAATTGAAAAATCTCCATAACTTCTAGCCGAACCTTTAGCCTGGTCGTCTGTTATTTGTAGTAGTATGGTGGGTTTATGCCACCTTTCTGCTATTCTACTAGCAACAATACCAATTATTCCGCTAGACCACCCGGGATCTGACAGTACCAAAATCGTGTTACTTGCCATCTTTTTGGCCTGCTTATTGGCTGAATCAAAGATTTCTTGAGTTTGTTGTTGCCTTTGTCTGTTTAGATCGTTGAGTTGTTCGGCCAATACTTTTGCTTGAGTAGAGTCTTGGCAAAGTAGTAGATTGAGAGCCGTTTTGGCATGCTCTAATCTACCTGCTGCGTTAAGACGTGGGCCAAAACGAAAACCTAAATCGGTTTCTTGTAACTGGCTAAGATTAGTATTGCTGATGTCAGCTAATGCTTTTAGACCAGGTCTAGGAGTTTTTTTCATTACAATCAAACCGTAGCTAGCGAGCACTCGGTTTTCGCCTATCAATGGTACAACATCACAAATTGTGCCTAACGCAACTAAGTCTAATAACCACTTTTCCCTACCCTTAGTAAAAAGTTTTGGTTTTGTAAATATTAATGCACGGACCAGTGAAAAAGCCACTCCTACACCAGCTAGCTCTTTAAATGGATATTTACTATCTCTCAACTTAGGATTAATAATAGCCGAAGCGCTAGTTGGTAGAGCTTTTGGTGGCTCGTGGTGATCGGTAATTATCAGATCAAGCTTGAGTTTTTTTGCCAAGTTAGCTTCTTTGACCGCTGTAACACCACAATCCACCGAAATTACTAAATCTACGTTCTGTTTTTTTAAAGTCTCGATAGCATCGGCATTTAGACCATAGCCCTCTTCAAACCTGTCGGGTATATACACAGAGACTTCCAGCCCAACCCAGCTAAAAAAATCTACTAGTAGGCTAGAGGCAGTAATTCCATCAATATCATAGTCACCATAAATTACAACTTTTTGTTTTTTATCTATAGCCTTAAAAATCCTTTTTACTGCCTTTTTCATGTCTGGTAGTAAAAAAGGATCAGCTAAACTATCGTCATAACTCGGTTGCAGAAACTCATCTATCTGGGCGTTTGTGTAGCCACGACCTTTTAATATTAACTTAGCTAGATCGTTATTAGTATTACCATCAATATATTTAAGGACATCCCATTTTATATTGGTTAATTTATTGTGCATACTACAATTATACGACACAAACTAAGCTGTACGTTCGATAATAACAATACTAACGAGCAGAAGTTAAGAAATAATCGCTTTTACTTCTTGGTTTGAAACCCATCGGCGTACTTTGTAAATTCGCGTTTCTTTTTTGGCTAAGGTATTGGCTAGTATTTATTGGTTTGTGTGGATCTGGTGAATTAAAATAAAGTTCTATATAAAAACTTTTTAATATTTCTTTTATTTTTTGTTTCATTTATACCTTTTTTTATTTTTTATTATTTTTTGCTACATAACTATCTCACTCATTTATTTCTTATTAGATGTTTTTAGTACCATACTTTGAAGTTCTTTAAATAATAAAAAGGTTTGATTAGCCCAATACAGCTTAGTGTTGCCATCTTTTACCGAACGCACATAGCCAATCTTCTCTAGCTTAACCAATTCTCTTGCAATATTTCCAGGATCTTCTTTAATAATCTTAGCAAGACCTCGTATGTGTATCTTGTAGTCTGGATACTTCGAAAAAAGCATAATTATCTTACGACGAGTTTTTGATGTTATGAAATATTGCAACATAAGATTCTTTTTTAGAAATTTTATCTCTATTTTACCTCTTAAGATACAGTATAACCTATGCTAGGTAGTATTTACAACAACCTTAAGCATTATTTTTATTTGGCTTATGCTACAATATTATTATGAAAGATTTGTGCCCCGACTGTAATTCAGAGCTTACTCCCTCTATAGTAGGCTATATGTGTCATAATTGTGGTGCTGTTCACCAAATTGACAAAATTGCAAATGCCTCGCCGAGCTCTAAACTTGCTAAAAAATCTACTTTTAGCGAAGAAAGTAAAAATAGACAATTCGATATGATCCCCCATAAGAACCTTATGTCTAACAATTCAGCCGGTACATCAAAATTTAAGCATAAAATTCACGGTTTTGTTGTACCTAAAATAAGCGAGCTACCAAAACCTATTGATGAAAGCCACTTACTAGAGGCAAGTTACCCACCAGGTGATGACGAAATTTCTCAGCTACCGCTAGGTCAGCCCAGCGAAGAAACCCCCGAACCATTGCCAAAAAAAGATCTAACAGCAGATGATATAGAGCATGATATTATAAATAACAATGACCATGTTGAGACTCAAATCAATCAAAGTATTGATAGTATAGATGGTTCAAAATTGTCGGAGCACCAAGATAGACCTTCTAAAGCAAAAAACGATATATTTAGTAAAATAATAGTAATAGTTGCAATTTTGTTTGTAGTAATAAGCTTGATAATCTATTTTAGGCAAAATATCTTAGATTATTACCATATGATTAAAAGGTAATCTATTTCTTCTTAGAAGGTTTTTTGGTGCTTTTCTTGCTACGCTTTATCTTCCAGTTGTTATAAACCACCAAAAGCGGTGAAGCATTAAATATTGACGAATAAGTTCCTGAGATAATTCCAATTAACAGTGCTAATATAAAATATTTAATAGACTGACCACCGAACAAGAAGAAGGCCAGAAGAACTAATAATACTGTTAGTGAAGTGTTTATAGATCTAGAAAAAGTCTCTAGAATACTATCATTTACAATGGTTTCAAAAGGCTTATTGTAGCGTCGTAAGTTTTCTCGAATTCTATCGTACACCACAATAGTATCGTGTACTGAAAAACCTATTACGGTAAGAACTGCCGTAACAAATAATGCATCTATCTGAACCCCTAGAAAATGTCCGAGAATAGCAAATACACCTAATAGTAATAAGGTGTCGTGCAAAACCGCAATAATAGCAGTTACCCCAAAACTCCAGGGGCTAACCGGTGGTGGAGTGTTACGAAATGCAAAAGCAATGTAGATAATAATTGCCAATGAAGCCAGAGCCACTGCTATTGCAGCGTTTCTTGTAATATCTTTACTAACCGATGGACCAACCGAACTAAATGATGTCTCAGATATATTTTGCGACTCAAGAATACTTTTAATTTTTTGATGTACAGCCTGCGACTCTCCTACGCCAATATCGCTGTAACGAATAAGTAGTCGATCTCTGCCACTAGTAGTGACTGTTACGTCTTTAACACTCGTACTTGCGACAATATCAGCTACTTGAGTTTGATTAAGGTTTCCACTTACCTCTAATTCTTGTCCACCAGTAAAATCAATACCTGGCTTTAAACCCCAAAATATTAGCGCTAAAATTCCAGGCACTACTGCAATAATTGATATTGCAAACCAAAGCTTGCGTTTTCCTACAACATCCATTATTTAACTTTCCCCTTTTTAAAACCTTTTACTGTAAAGTCATAAAATTTTTCGTTTCTACCAATACTAGTCTGCATTAGCATCTGTAAAAATGTTCTACTTACAGTGATAGCTGTAAACATACTTATAAGTACACCAATCGCAAGAGTAACTGCAAAACCTTTTATAATAGGTAAGCCGAAGTTATAGAGGATAATACATGTTATCAGTGTAGAAATATTTGAATCTCTAATACTACTCCAGGCTCTATTAAATCCAGCATCTAGACCAGCCTCTAGAGTAGATCCTTCTCGAACTTCTTCTTTCCATCTTTCAAAAATAAGTATATTGGCATCCACCGCCATACCGATACTCAGTATAAAGCCCGCAATACCTGCTAGGGTAAGCACTATTGGGAAAGGTGTAGCCACACTAATCTTAAATATATCTATATTAATTAAGGTATAAATTATTAATGCAACACTAGCAATCACACCAGCCAGTCGGTAGTAGGCTATCATAAAAAACATGACTGCCAAAATACCAATCAGTCCGGCTATCATGCTTTTGGCAATCGATTCACTGCCCAGGCTAGCACCTACTGTTCTTTGTTCAGCAAGCTGAATAGGCACAGGTAATGCACCAGCATTTAAAAGTACGGCGGTATCTTGAGCATCTTTAACGTCTTTAAAGCCCTGCATTTGTCCTCGCCCGTCAGTTATTGCACTAGATACTGTTCCGTTAAAAAGTGGTTTGTCGTCAAGGATGATTAGTAATCTTCCGCCGGTTTTATTTATCTGGGTAGTAAGATCGGCAAATTTCTGGATAGCCTCATTCTTCATTGTAAAGGCTATAACTGGTTGACCACTCTGTTGGTCGATATCAGTAGTAGCATTGTCAAGATCTTTACCAGACACATCACTAGGCGTAATGTTATTTTCGGGACTTACTTGGTAAAAACTTAGTTCTGCTGTTTTACCAATAAGATTGATGGCCTCATCAATATCTTTAATTCCTGGTAGTTGCACCAAAATTCTGTCACTTCCAGAGGTCTGAACCAATACCTCAGAAGTACCAGTAGGATTTACTCTTTTATTAATTACATCTACCACCCCAGAAATAGCTTTGGATCGACTAGCGCTATCAGTTTTACTTAGATCGGCCTGATAAAGCAAGCTGGCGCCACCTTGCAAGTCAAGTCCTTGACGAACTTTCAGCTTAGTATCTTTTATACCAAGAGCTGAGAGAATTTTGTCCTCCCTTGGAATAGCAATGAGTAAAACCACCGCCACAAATGCTAAAATTATGTAAAACTTTGTTTTTACCTTCATATTCTAAAAAACTCTTTGGTATCATATCAGATAACTAAATGTTTTCGCAACCAACTGTTTAAATGATGTGTTTAATAAACGGGTTGCCTTGTATACTAGTGGTATGAGAAATACCAATAATAAATTATATGTTGGGGTGGAGAGTACTGGCATGGCAACAGTTGGGGCTAGCTTGTTTTACTATGCTTCAGATAGTAATACCCAACCAAAAGTTGGAGAGATTTACAAAGTCTCGTTTGGTAAGAAACAAGTCTTAGGAATTGTACGCAAGGTTACTACCCAAAAACCCCTAGGAAACTACAGGATCAAAGAACTCGGTAAAAAGCTTGAGTTGCCTTTGGCACTACCTAATTACTTTCTAGAATTGGCAGACTGGCTAGCTAGTTATTATGTAAGCTCGTCCAAAGCCGTCTGGTCTTGCTTACTACCTAGTGGTATAGGCGCTAGCTCAAAGTTAAAAAAAACTAAACCAGTTACTAAAAAGACAAACTCCATTAACCCTCTAAACTCTGATCAAAAGAAAGCTCTAAAAGTTATAAACAAATGGGGTAATACTCTTTTACATGGAGTCACGGGATCTGGCAAAACAGAGGTGTATTTACACGCTATATCTGAAATGGTAGAAAATAAAAAAAGCACTATTGTTTTGGTGCCCGAAATAATACTGACTACTCAACTCGAAACTCGCTTGCAAAATCATTTTAAAGAAGTTGTTGTAATGCATTCAGGTTTGAGTACAGCACGTCGTAAGCAATTATGGCTAGAGTGCCTCGAACGTTCACAGTATAAACCGCTAATAGTGTTAGGCCCCCGCTCAGTACTCTTCACCCCACTACATAATCTCGGGTTAATTATTGTTGATGAAGAGCACGAACCAAGCTACAAACAAGACGCAGCCCCTCGTTATGAAGCACAATCGGTAGCCGCTAAGATTGCAAGTATTACAAAGGCTAAGTTGGTACTCGGAAGTGCCACACCCAGTATGCGTAGTTTTGAACTTGCAAGAGTTGGGCGTATTGGTTATGCCCAGTTAAAAACGAGACATCAAAGCTCCATGCCCAATATTAAAATAGTTGATATGAAACAACAAAAAGACAAAATCATCTCTACTGAACTATACGAATCTATTAATAATAACCTAAAAGCCAAGCTACAGACTTTATTATTTTTAAATAGAAGGGGTTCGGCACAGGCTTTGATTTGTAATAATTGTGGTAAAACATCTAAATGCCCGAATTGTAATATTAGTCTGAGTTTTCACGCCGATATTGGTAAGCTAAAATGTCATTACTGCAATTTTCAAACCAACCCTTTAGCTCAATGCCAGTATTGTAAAGGGAGCGATTTACGTTTTCTAGGGGATGGAACTAAAAAGCTTGAAGCCGAAGTACATACCAACTGGCCAAATGCACGTGTAGCTAGAATTGATAAAGATCAGTCGGATTACCAATATCTTCATGAGACCTATAAACTACTAAAGGCTGGCAAAGTAGATATTCTTATAGGAACACAAATGATTAGTCGTGGTTTAGATATAGACAATCTATCTTTGGTTGGTGTTATTGATGCCGACATAAGCCTAAACATACCCGACTATACGGCGTCAGAAAGAACTTTTCAGTTAATTATGCAAACGGCCGGTAGGGCAGGACGAAGGCGAGATGTGGGTGATGTTATTGTGCAAACTAAATTGCCAAAAAGCCCAATAATAGTTTCTGCTAGCAAACATAATTATGACGAGTTCTATGATAGCGAGTCAAAGTATCGTGCTAAGTACATTTACCCTCCATTCTGTTATCTGTTAAAATTACAGTATGCACATAAAATATCTGCTCAAGCACTATTACATGCCAATGAGTTGATTCAATCGATTAATAAACCGCAAGGCGTGGCACTGCTTGGCCCAACAATACATCAACGCAGAATAGCCAATAAAAAATATGTGTCACAGATTTTATTAAAGAGCCGTTCGCGCAGCAAACTCGTGGAGGTTGCAAGAGAATTACCAACTGGCTGGATAATAGATATAGACCCAATAAGTTTAATTTAACACTATGATAAAAAAAATAATTACCATACCCAATAAAGTTTTGAGAATGAAGTCTAAAAGAATTGGCTACATCGACGACTCAGTGCGTAAACTTGCAGCCGATATGATAGAAACTACCCTAGATTGGGATCACGACAGCGAATTCGGTGCAGCACTCGCTGCTATACAGGTAAATGAGCCAATTAGATTGACAGTGGTTAGAGATAGTTTTGAAAATGGTGATGAAAAAAACTTTACCTCACTAGTAAATCCAGAAATAGTTAAGTCTAGCACGGAAAAAGTTACAGATATTGAGGGCTGTTTAAGTGTGCCTGGAATATATGGCAGGGTTAAGCGCAGTCTTAAGGTAAAAGTGAAAGCTCAGACTCTAGAAGGTAACGAGGTTCGATTGACGCTAGAGGGTTTTCCAGCTAGAGTTTTGCAGCACGAGGTTGATCACATGCACGGAATAATTTTCTTAGATCACATAAAAGATAGCAAAAACCTACTTAGTATAGACAAGAACGGTCAGCTCAGTCCGTTGACTGATAATAATCAAGTAAAGTTAGATGGATAAAATAAACAAATCAGTTGTATTTTTTGGTGCCGGACCAGTAAGCTTGGGTACTTTGGGTAAGATCTATCCAGCTATTCAAATTGAAGCAATTATAACTAAGCCCTCAAAGAACAAACCTAATAAGAACCAATCTCAGACCGTAGAAGAATGGGCGAACGATCATAAGATACCAGTATTTTTAACATCTGATAAGAAGGAGCTTTCGGAAGTTTTTGCCAAACAAAAATTTGGCAGCTCAATTGGTTTGGTCGTTGATTATGGCATTATTATTCCCAAAACCATCATAGACTATTTTGACAAAGGAATATTAAATAGTCACTTCTCGCTTTTACCACAGTGGCGGGGTGCCGACCCCATAACCTTCTCTATTTTGAGTGGTCAAAAAATTACCGGAGTGAGTATCATGCAGATTGTACCCAATCTAGATGAGGGCGATCTATTGGCTACTCAAGAGTACCAAATAGCACCAACAGTTACGATTGATGTTCTAACTAGTGAACTAACCAACCTAAGCGCACAAATGCTAAAAACTATTATTCCACAGTATCTAGAAGGCAAAATCAAACCAACTCCTCAATCTCACAAATTGAAGCCAACTTATTCAAGAAAGTTAACTAAACAAGATGGTTTAGTAGATTGCAACAAGTCGGCCCAACAAATTGAGCGCGAAGTTAGGGCATATTTAGGCTGGCCTAAAAGCCAATTCAAATACAAGCATTTAGATATAATTTTACTTGAGTCAAGAGTAGTTAATAAGAGTGTTGTACCAGGAAAACTCGAGGTACATGATGGCAAATTACTACTCGGGTGTAGTAAAGATGCGCTTGAGATAACTCGTTTACAAATAGCCGGTAAAAAGCCAATGGATGCAAATAGCTTTATTAATGGTTATAAAAAGTTTATAACTTAATTATTACTTTAAGAATGGCTCAAGCTTCTCAACGACCTGACTAGGTGTGAGGTCAGTTTTAACAATATAGTCGCGCGCGCCTAGTTCTTTAGCCTCGGAAACAGTTTGGGGATCCATAACATTTGTTAGTACAATCACTGGTAGTCCAGGTATAATATTTTTCTTCTTAAGAGCTTTTAGAACATCTATACCACCTACGTTGGGCATCATAAGATCTAGTAATACAATATCTGGTTTCTGTTGCTCTAGCTTGTCAAGAGCCATCTTACCGTCTGCTGCCTCAACAACCATAAGATCAGCCTTAGCCAGTTTGAGCTGATACATGTTTCTTATAAAATCGTTATCTTCTACTAAAAGCACTACTTTACTCATAAGTCTAGTTTACCCCTACTTGAGTTTCTTAGCAAGCTAATACTTATGTTTGCTTAACTTAGCCGAGTAGTTTTTGTATTTTTATACCTGTATCGATAGAATTGTCTACTTTAACTCTTAATATGGGGGTATGGCGCAACCTTGATTCCTTACTTATATAGTGTCTTAGCTGGGGTTCTATAGCGTGGATCTTTTTAGCAAAATCTGTTTCAGAAACGCCGTGCAGACCCAACCAAACAACAACATTGTTTTTATCAGATGAGACATCGACTGCTGTAACTGTTAGGATACCTTTTTCGAAGAATTCTTGATTTTGAAAGAATTTGGCAGCTAGGTTTTGTAGTATAGATGCAGTTTTTTGGTGCTTAACATTCATCTTGAATATTACAATCTACGAGCTTTTTTTTCTGTACTGTAAAAAATTAGTTCATCACCCAAACTAATTGGTGTTTTGGTCTCAACACTGAGGCCACACTCTTCACCCTCTACTACCTCTTTTGAAGCTTCTTTATTCTTTTCTAAACTCTTTAGTGCTCCATCACCTTCTTTTTTGTCTTTTGCTACAATCTTTACTGCTAAATCAGGGGTTATCTTGCCTTGAGTTACTTTGCCACCACAAATTACAACATTACTAGTTGTTTTAAAAACTCCTAGTACTTTCAGTCGAGCATGCTCGGTTTCTACAATTTCGGGCTCAAGAAGTGAACTGAGCCAGTCACGCACATCATCTAATAGTTCATAGATAATCTTATATAGTTTAAATTCTATTCCAGACCTCTTAGCTAGTTGATTGACAGGGCCCGAAATACCTACGTGAAATCCGAGAATTATAGCATTACCAGAAGAAGCATTAGCAGAATTTATATCGTTTTCTGAAATATCTCCTAGCCCAGTACCTATTATTTTAACCCTTACCTCATCGTTACCAATAGACTCAAGAGAATCTATAAGGGACTCTAAGGAACCCTGTGTATCAGCCTTAATAATAACAGCAAGTTCTTTTACCTTACCGTCTATTACAGCACGAGCAATATCTGCAGAGTTCATATTTTTAGTACCAGTTAGGCTCTTAAAACTAGCTTTTCGAGCTTGGTTACCAGCCCATTCTTTTGCTATTTTTTCGCTTTCTACTTCTTCAAACCAATCACCAAAAACAGGTAACTCTTTTAATCCACTTACCACTGCTGGCATAGCCGGTGTGGCTTTTTTTAGACTTTGTCCTTTGTAATCTTCTAAGCTTCGTATCTTGCCGTAACTTTTACCAACCACTACCCAATCGCCTACTTTTAAGTCGCCATTTTGTAGTAGCAAGGTCACTACCGGCCCACGACCGGTATCAAGGTGAGACTCAATTACTACGCCACTACTCACACCTACGGGTATAGCCTGTGGGTCTAGAATATCAGCTACTAAGAGTACAACTTCTAGTAGTTTATCAAGGCCATCGCCAGTTCTTGCTGAAACTTCAACGCATGGAATATCACCACCCCAATCATCTGGCTGCACACCAACTTCGGTCAACTCTTGCTTAACTCTATTAACATCAGCCCCAGGCTTATCAATTTTATTTATAGCAACTACTAATTTTACATTTGCATCTTTAACGTGCTTGATAGCCTCTTTTGTTTGAGGCTTTACACCATCGTCAGCCGCCACCACTATAATAGCTACATCACAAGTTTTGGCTCCATGCTCACGTAGTGCTGCAAACGCTTCATGGCCGGGTGTATCTAAAAATGTAATGACTCGATTATCTTTTTGTAATTGGTAAGCGCCAATATGTTGCGTAATGCCACCTGCTTCGGCACTTACAACGTCAGTTTTTCTTAGTGCATCTAGAAGCGATGTTTTACCATGGTCTACATGGCCCATAACGGCAACAATTGGTGGGCGTGGTTGCTTGGCAGCAGACTCAACACTTTTTGTAGTATCGCTAGGACGTTCTTCTTTTGCAGTTGGTTCTGGCTGAACTGTATAACCAAGTTCTTGAGCAATAATATCAGCTGTATCGTAATCGATCTGCTCATTAAGAGTAGCCATTACACCATTTTTCATAAGTTCGCCTACTACTTGAGCGCCACTCAAATCAAGTCTTTTCGCAAATTCACTAACAGTAATAACTGGTGGTAAAAGTACATTTTTTTCATCTACTGTCATTACTTTAGCTCCTTTCGATTATTTGGCTTTGGTTTGTGTCGCTTATTAAATTTTTCTCGACACCTATCTGAACAAACATAATATCCTCTAGACTGCACGCGTGACTTTTCATCTACTTGATATCCATTAGGCGAACTAACTAGTCGTACAAGCATAGATTTTGGTTTTTTGAGACGACAACCCAAGCATGTTCTTGTTGGCTCATTAACTTCTTGGGTGGTAGCAACCATCTTCAAGAGCAAACCTTTTTACTTTTCTTCGTCTTTTGTTATTTTACTTGCAGAAGGTGTCTTTGATTTTGTTTCACTATCTTTGGTGCTGCCAGTACCAGATTGCTTTTTTAGGCTCAAAGATAATTTGTGCTGTTCTTGATCTATACTAATTATCTTAAACTTCTTCTTCTCTCCAACCTTCACAAGAGTATTTGGGTCGCTCACGTGATCGTCGCTCAGCTCAGAGATATGAACTAAAGCCTCAACCACTGGTGACACCTGCACAAAAGCGCCAAAAGGGGTTATGTGTGTAACTGTACCTTCAACACTACTGCCCTCTTTGAGTTTAGAAACTTCTTTTGCCCAAGGGTCATCGCTAAGCTGTTTCATAGAAAGAGATAGCTTGTCTTGATCTATAGCAATAATAACTGCTTCTATTTCTTGACCAACCTTTACATACTTACTAGGACTATAAACTCTATCCCACGCAATTTCAGAAATGTGTACAAGACCTTCTACTCCGTCAACGTTAACGAAAACGCCAAAATCAACCACGCCGGTCACAATTCCTTTAACCTTGTCACCAACTTTGAGATTAGATATTTTACCTTCGGTAAACTCGCGCTGAGCCTCTTTTTCTGAAACAATAAGTTTGTTTTGACTACGGTCTAGGTCTAGTATTCTAACCATTAAGGTTCTGCCCACTAACTGACCAAGACGATGTAATATTTCATCTTTATCGGCACCAGTAACTCTTGGATAATTTTCAGAAGAAAGTTGAGATACTGGCAAAAATCCTCTTACTCCCTCTACTTCAATTAACATTCCACCTTTATTGGCATCAAAAGGTACAATTCCAAAACTCTCTTTGTTTTTAAATCTATCTTCTAGAACTGACCAACCCTTTTCACGGGCTACTTTGCGTAGACTTAAGATTGGATAGCCTTCAGGCGATTCGGCTTCTATTACTGAAGCGCTCAAAGAATCTCCTACTGCTAAGCCCTTAGTGGCTTGGTCTAGCTCTCGCCCTACAACTAGCCCTGTGCCTTGTGGACCTAGATCTAGCCAAACCTCGTGTTTATCAAGGCTAATAATCTGCCCCTCGACAGTATCATTTTTCTGCAGAGCAGAAACTTCCGCAGAAGCCAAAAGCTCAGCCATGTCTGGTTGTTTTGCACTCATAATTTATTTGTTACTCCTTAAGTTTGAGATTTACCGCTGAATAAATCAAACGATATTATAAAGCTTTAACTATAGATATAGTTAAATAACCTAACCTATACTATATCTGAAAACGTATTGTTTGTAAATAGTTACGCTGTTTTATTTTAGTGTAATTGTGATTTTGAGCGAGTGATAGAACGTTGGCCATGCAAAACATAGGCTAATACAGCAATAATAGTCATAGGTATTGCTGCCAAACCGCTAGCTCCGGTGTTTGGAATACTAGTAGTAGTAGTTGGTTTGGTGGGTGTGACGGGTGTTTTGGCTGGTTGTGCTGCAGGAGTTTGGCTGGTATTTACTTGGTTGTCAGCTTTAGTAGGGGTCTGCGAGACCTCTTGAGTTTGAGTAGTATTGTTGGGTTGATTATTCTGAGCTTTTTGTTTAGATCGCTGCACATTACCATAAACGAATGTTGCTAGAACAATTAAAATAATGCCAAAAACAGCAATTATGACCTTTAGTAATGTCTCGTGACGCATCTTCCCCCTTTGAATTTAGTCTTTGACATCTATTGTATGTTTTTTACTGCACTTTGGCAATACTAACATAAGCACAAGACTTTTTGTTATAATTTTAAGTAGATATGATAATAGCTATAGATATTGGTGGTACAAAAATACGGGTTGGCTACTCACACCTGGGCGACTACCTAGAACACACCCAAGACTTTCCAACGCCAATAAGTCAGCGTAGTGTTGCTCAAAGACTTATAGATAGCGTTCATGAGATGGTGGGCTCTACCAGGGTAGATGCAATTGGTATTGCTAGTCCAGCTACTATAGATAAAGAAAAAGGCTTAATAATAACAGCTCGCAACCTCTCTTGGCATAATTTTCGAATAGTTAAACCGCTACAAAAACACTTTGGGTGTCCCACAATTTTAGAACACGACGCAACCGCCGGGGGCGTAGCCGAGGCAAGATTGGGGGCCGGTAAAAGTTTTCCGTTAATACTTTATGTCACCATCTCTACCGGTATTGGAAGTAGTATTATATATAATGGCAAGCCGATTAGTAGTAGGTATAACTCTCAGGGTGGCGACCAAATAGTATCCGATGAACATTCTGGCCCAACCACCTTTCACGACACAAGTAGTGGTAAAGCCATAGAACTCCGATACGGACACACTGCATCGGACATAAAAGACCCCGTTATTTGGAAGCTTATAGCCAAAGATTTGGCTATAGGTATTAATAATATGATTGCTATAGTTCAGCCTGATTGCGTGGTGTTGGGTGGTGGTGTAAGTGTGCACTACAAACGCTTTATTAAACCGCTCAAAAAAGAGCTAGAAAACCTAGCTATAGCTTACCCAATCCCCCCAATTAAACAAGCCCGATATGTTGAGACAGCCCCAGCAGTAGGAGCAATGATCTTAGCTGTTGAGGCCCTGCATCGGTAAGTTGACGAAAATATTTACTTACACATATTCACTGAGCTATACTTAATAATAACAAGTAAAAGTGGGGGTGAGTATAGAGTTAATTTCGGCATATAGCCAATATCGTTTTTTGCCAGCTGGTTTTTTTAGCTATGATGCTGCTGATGAAGTTATTAACTACGACCCCGATCGTTTACATAAACCAATTGGAAAAATATCTCTACTTCACGAAATAAGTCATTGTGAATTGGGTCACTTTCACTATAGATTCGATATAGAGTTATTAATGATGGAGGTAGCTGCTTGGCACTACACCAAAAAGTTAGCCAAGATCCATGGCCTCAAGCTAGATAATGTCTATATACAGGATTGCATAGAAAGTTATGATAACTGGGTAAATCAACGCGGTACTTGTCCAGTTTGTAATAACTTTTGTATAGAGCAACAAGAAAATATATTTGATTGTTTTGTGTGCAATACTAGATGGCAAGTAAGCAACGAACCACAAAAAAGAGTTGTTAGAAAAATAATACTAAAAAACTCCTAGATACTAGGAGTTTTTTAGAAATAATATCGTATTATTTAGTAGTTTTTGGTTTTCGGCTTGCTCGACCACCTTTTTGGCCTGCTATTCTAGCAAGTTCTGGATTGGCTGCAAAACCACCACCACGGCTGATTTTTCCACCCATGGCACCAATGCGTTCGTAAAAGTTTTTACCGTAACGTTTTTTGTTAGTTTTTGCGGCTAATTCACCACCGGTTTTTGTTCCTGGCATGGTTAATTTGTCTCCTTTTGGGAGCTAAAACTAACTTTTTACTTGAGTATCCTCACCAGCACCCTCCCAAAAGGCTATTTATAGCTCTTGGTTATTTAATGCTATTAACGTAAGTATTTTAGCACTTTGTGCTTATGGTGTCAATAGTTTTATTTGTTTTTTATTAAGTGTAAATATGAGTAGAAATCAGCTTCTAAACTATATACCTAAGAGCTGATAGTAGGGATAGGTGAGAGTTTTTTGCAAACCAGGCAATAAACCATTACTATTATCAAATGTAAGATTTTTAGTTATTGCACCAACCGGGATGCCCGAAGCGTTAAAAGCAACAACTGTTAGGGTATGACTACCATTTGAGTAGCGTTGGGTATCAAAAACAAAACTGTAAGGTGAAGTATCGGTTATGTTAGCTAACTTACCATCTATATAGTAAGCCACGTTACTGGTGAGATTTTGGTTTTTGGGGGTGTAAGTAAACTCTACATAGCCAGACTGTGATACTATCTTGGCGTTTGAATTACCCCCTACCAGAGAGCTTATATAATTCTGAATATCAGCCAGATTTTCTGGAATATTACTTTGATCTACGGTAGATGCTCTACTAAATTGCACAACAAAAATTCCTATCACAACCACCGCTAAAACAATAGCTACTAGATACCATGGTCTCAATACGCTCGAAAAAGAACTAGATTTATGATGAGCAATATGTTTACTTTGAGCAACATAATGCTCTGCCTTTGGTCTAGCATGATTTGTGGTTGAAGAGCTAGTAGAAGACTTATTGGGCTTACGCTTAAATGGAATAGTTGGTAGCATAACTACTTATGATACTATATCTATACCAACTATTCGTCAAACCAGAAGATTGGTGGATATTTAAGTATCCGTATATTGAAAACTTTAATAAAAAACTACTAAAACTACTGGTAACCATCCTCTGAGATTATTTCTTGAACAGGACTGTTGTCGATAGTTGTAATTACTGTTTCGGTACTCTGCTGACTTGAATCGCTTCTTAAAATATCATCTCCAATTACAGTATAGTTACCAGTTATAGGAAAGCGAGATATATCGGAGCTAGGTCTATCAAATCTTACTCTATATATCCCTCTTGCTACAATACCGTTTTGATAACAAACTCTTATTTTTTCGCCCCTAGCACTATATATTGCGGATCTTTTAACTTGTGACCAGCTGCCATTTCTATTCTTTACATCTACAAACCATCTATACTGAGCTGTATCTCTAAATTGCGGTGAAAGTTGTGATTCTACACATAGCCTAGCTCTACTTGTGGTGGTCAATCTAGGGCTATATACGGGGTAGGTTGAGTTTGAATAGATCTGTCCTCTAACCAAGGTGGGTAGTGCACTTGCAAAACTTTTATATACAAAAAATAATCCAATTGCAACAAATATTAGCACCCCTGCTAACAGTAACCATTTAGATGCTGTGGCTTTTTTATTTATTTTGCTTTTTGGTACTCTGGTTTTTGTTTTTTTAGCTGGCATAATGTTGTTTTTTTAAGTTTTAATAATTACCTCTATTCTATACCACTTATGTTTATTGACAATAGTGTGTACTAAAAACAATTGATTAATTATTTTGTGGTGACTCGGACTCAGCAGAAGAACGTTGTGGGTAAACATTGCGACCATACACCCAAGCCCAACCTCCCATGGAAGTGGAATCGAAGGGTACAAACCTTACTCTATAGGTATTATTCTGGATAATATCTCTGTCGAAACAAGCTTGGTCTACATTGCCATTTGCTCTATATGTTTTAGAATTCCTAACTGCTTGCCATGATCTTCCATTCCACCAGTCCACAATAAATCTATATTCCTGACTGGGATCATTATAAAACATTGTACCCGCACACAACCAACCATCAGTTGATCTTATATTTGATGATATTTTTGTGTCTGCGCTATTATACCAACGTAGATCTTTCTCCCAGCTAGTTGCGGTAGCTGCAAAACTTTTGTAGATAAAAAATATACCAACTACAACAAATACTATTATGCCTACAAATATAATCCACTTAGGAATAAAAGCTTTTTTATTTATTTTGCTTTTTGATACTCTGGTTTTTGTTTTTTTGGCTGGCATAAGGGTGTTTTCCTTAAGTTTTAATAATTACCTCTATTCTATACCACTTATGTTTATTGTCAATAGTGGGTACTAAAAAACACCTTAGGTAATAAGGTGTTTTGGTTTCGCACACTGTGTGTTGGCATCGTTCTACTTTCCCCTTGAAAGAGTATCATCGACGCAGAGGTGCTTAACTGCTGGGTTCGGAATGGGACCAGGTGTACCCACCTCGCCATAGACACCAACACACAATTTGCGAAAATCTAACCACCTGCACTATGGCTCAAGGTTTTGTGGATACAAAAGCTTTAAGCCATAGGCAGAGTTTTGTTTTTGTTTAATAAGAGCGAAGATAATTTAATATCTTCAAATTGCCAGTCTGTGTAGGCTTCTCATTAAATATCTCCAAAAGCACGAATGCTATTTTTCGCTACAACTTTCAAAATTATTCGCACTGTAGCCCAAGCTACAGTTTGTCAAATTTTTTAGTTTAGCGACAAAAATCATCATTCTTCATTTCTGAATCTACTTAAAGAGAAGCCTACTAAAAAGACGAAAGTATTACCCTGTCTTTTTCTCGCAAAGCCAAGTAAAAAGTCAATCACCTATTAGTACACCTCGGCTAAACACATTACTGTGCGTACACCTGGTGCCTATCAACCACATAGTCTACATGGAGGTTAATGGGGAAATCTAATCTTGGATGAGGCTTCGCGCTTATATGCTTTCAGCGCTTATCCCGTCCGAACATAGCTACCCGACAATGCCGCAGGCGCGACAATCGGTACACCAGAGGTTCGTTCACTCCGGTCCTCTCGTACTAGGAGCAACTCTCCTCAAATTTCCTAACGCCCACACCAGATAGGGACCGAACTGTCTCACGACGTTCTGAACCCAGCTCG
>CAYZYH010000007.1:0-54442 GCA_964481235.1 uncultured Candidatus Saccharibacteria bacterium | reverse complement strand
TTTGGTGGAGCTAGGGAGACTCGAACTCCCGACCTCTTGCATGCCATGCAAGCGCTCTAGCCAACTGAGCTATAGCCCCTCGTCTAAATAGTATTTTTATTTTCGCAAAATAAAAAATATCTTGCTTCAAAGACCATACTATTTTTCCTCTCGATTTACGAAACAGCTTCGCTTGGTTTCGTAAATCGGTTTAAAGAAATAATATAAATATTAACATTCCATAAAAGACATACAAAACTATACCTTAAAACTATGTAAAAATCTAGAAAGCCCGCAGAATTATATTAAACAGGTAAACTACTGCTATCACCGCCAGGCTACCTACCAAAAAACCAATAAAAATACCAAATCCCAGTCTAAAACCATCACGATAAGTGTAATGTGCAGCTCGAGTAATATCGTCGGCGGCTAGTTCTTTTTTGAAATATTCTTGTTGATGTTTGGGGTGTCGGGGCTTATCTTCCATTTAAGTTTATTGTACCACTTTTGTAGCTAATAACACCACGTGCTTAGTACTACGTCTAATAATTTTGTAGTTGCCAAAAACTTGTTTCATTTGACGAGCCACCCAGGGCTTTAGGCGTGCCTCTACTACTATTAAGAGATTTCCGTCGTTGTTTAGTTTTTCGAAACTTTGGGCTATCATTTGTTCTACCACTTCTCTACCGCGGTGGGTAGGTGGGTTAGAAGCTACTAAATCTGTCGAGAAATTGTCATTTATATCTAAAAAACCATGACTAGCAATTACATCTACGTTGTCTAGATTGTTGTACTTAGTATTCTGGCTAGCAATTTTTACTGCACCTATATCAGAATCTAAGCCAATAACTCGACTATTTGGTTTATTTTTGGCTAACCAAAGAGCAATTGCTCCCCAACCACAACCCCAATCAACTGCAGTCTGATAAACTAGGTTTTGTTTGCTCATACTTTCTAAAAGTAGCTTGGTGCCAATATCTAAGCCTTTTGGCGAGAATAAATCGGGCAGTGTCTCACACTGCAATTTTATACTGTCTACTTCAAACTCTACCATTGTAGATCCTTACCATTAATTGTAAATATGTCGCCTTTTTGAGCACCGAGTTTGGCAGCCGCCTTAAAAACACCTTTTTTACGAAGTATTTCGCGCAATCGTCGTACACCGTCTAATTGATCAAAATTGGTACGACGAGCAAAACGCTCTATCTCTTCGCCTATAACTAAGTATTTATCACCTAGCTTTTCTACATTCCAGCCTAGAGATTCATCGAGTTTAATGATAGGCATGGTGTCTTGGGGTTTTTTGGTTTTTTTAAGAACTTTTTTAGCATCTTGTAGAATTTTGTTGGCATCACGCATAAGCCCAGTAAGACCCATACCAGTAACGGCCGATATTACCTGAAGCCTATCTGGTGAAATATTGGTGTTTGTAAGTAGTGTTTCACAAATTTTATTAACTTCGGCCTTGGGTTTGGTCTCGCATTTAGTTATAACTACTATAAACGGAGTATTACTAAGATCTATAGTGTAGTTTTTGAGCTCACCACGAATAGTTTGGTAATCTTTTACGATATTTTGCGAATTAATATCTATTAAATGTATTAATACCCTACAACGCTCTACGTGGCGTAAGAAATCATCGCCCAACCCCTTCCCCTTACTAGCACCCTCTATAAGACCAGGTATATCTGCAAGTAAAAAACTAGTGTCGTCTATATCTACTACCCCCAGATTAGGCACCAAAGTAGTAAAGGCGTAGTCGGCTATCTCTGGCTTGGCGTTTGAGACCATTGATAATAGCGTGCTTTTGCCGGCGTTTGGTAAGCCTACCAAGCCAACATCGGCTACTAGTTTTAGCTCGAGAGTCAGTTCTTTGGTCTCACCTGGCTCACCTAGCTCGGCCATCTTGGGGGCTTGGCGAATAGAGCTCTTAAAATGCCAATTACCAAAACCACCATCACCACCCTTAGCGATTACAGCTTCTTGATTATCTTGCACTAAATCAGCAATAATTTGATCACCCTCTCTTACGATAGTGCCAGGTGGTACTATCAATACTACCGGTTCACCATTTTTACCGTGACGACGATTGGTAGAACCCGATGAGCCTTCTTGGGCTTTCCAGAGCCGACTGGTACGATATTTTGTAAGAGTACTGGTGTTGTGAGAGGCACGTACCACAACATCGCCGCCGCGACCACCGTCGCCGCCATCGGGACCACCCTTAGGGTTACCACGGCTACTATGAAAGCTAAGGTAGCCATTGCCACCCTTGCCAGCTTGTACTTTTATGGTTGCTATATCTGTAAACATCTTGACATAATACCATATTTTGTTAAAATTAGCTAGACCAATCTATGCCTGGGAGATGAAATATGACTAAGCGTCAGATGGGAAAAGGCAAGAAAGGCAGGCCCCGTCAGCCAAAGCCGGGCGGCAAATACCAGCGAATTATTCGTGTATCAAGAAAGGTAGAGACTAGCTCAGCAGTTTCAAGTGAAGATTTAGTACCAGACCCAACGGTCTACAAAAAGAAAGTTTAACTTTTACAATAACTAAAAGCCCCGGCTGTTTTACCCGGGGCTTGTTTTATATTTGTTTTACAAATTAATAAACGTATATGAAGTTGCTGGCTGGGCCACTGCCCGAGTTTACTCTACCCCAACCGGCGGGGCCATTCATTTCTGAGTAATAAACGGTAGAGCCATCTACACGCTCAATGTAAACTACGTGGTTGCCCCAACGAGTTACACCAGCTGCACCAGCGCGTGGGGTACTACCTACGCCAAGACCAGCGCGTGGAGCGTTGTAGGGCCACTGATTGGCATTACCAAGCATATTTGGCACATAGCGACGGGTAGCAACATACCAAGTGCAGTAACCATAGGCGTAAGTGTTGCTAAACGAACCTGGTTTTTGAGCTCCAGACAAACTATAGGCAGTGGTTGCCGAAGCGATTGATGAGGAGTTGTTACCAGCGATACGCGCAGCTGGAGTAGCCACTTCACTAGGTTTTACGCCATCTGGAATAATAATTCTTTGTCCAGCCATTGGCGATTTGCCTTCAAGTCCATTAAAACTGTCAATCAAGGCAGCGTTAGCCTGGTAACGAGAGGCTAGTTCTCCTAGATTTTCACTACCATTACTGTCGTACATAATTCCTGACACGGGCAGTATTGTAAGTCTTGCACCTGGTTTAATACTGTTTTCATCTACTATATTGTTGGCCCACTTGATAGTGTCTGAGGTTATATTAAACTTACTAGATAGTGAACTAATGGTGTCGCCATCCTTTACAATGTACTCTAGAATATCACGAGTAGGCGCTCCTGCAGTAACGACGGGTTGTTTTTTTTCTAAAAACTCATCACCAGCAGTTGGTAATGAGCTAAGAGCACTTAAATCTTTGGCTTTTTGGTTGACATCGTCGCTTACCATAGCAGATGTACCATTTGCTAATACTGCACCTGAAGCAATAAGCGATACTCTATCGTCTGACGAACTCACGCCGTTAGAAATCAAACTAGCCTGTGAACTCACACGACCAAAGCTTACGGCAATAATTGCAATAGCAATAACACTAGCGTGAATAGCTAGTCTTTTGTAACCATGTTTAGCAAAAAAGGCATTTTTAGATGCAGTGGTTATTGTCTGTATAAGGTTGTGAGTTCGGGAACTTACTGAAGAATACTGATTGTTTATGGTAGAGGATCCAGTAAGTATGTTTGTTTTGGCAAAAGTTTCTGGTTGTCCCACACCCGTGAAGTTTTCACGACGCACTTGAAGGGGCAATCCCATTCTCTTTATACTAATACATTTCTCCCTCCGTCAAATGACGGACTTCTACGATTTATCTGTCTCCCAATAAATAGGACTAGGAACTTCGACCTGAAGTTATTAATTATTAATTCCCTAATCTGATAAATTTCTCGTAGGAACGCTTGAGTGAAGATAAGCCCACAAACTACTACTAGTAGTATAAGTTTTACTGCTTATCTTTACTTAAGAGTACGCTCACTATACTAACATGGGCCAGAAATGATGGTCAAGTGCCATATTTTGCTTTTATAAAGGTATAATATGGCTATTAACAGGTAAATTTGGGTAATTTGAGCACTTTTTGGCAAAAATTTAGAGGTGATTTTTGATATTTTCGTTATGTTCTTGTAGGGTTTTGGCATAGTAAACTTTGCCATCATTACCTGCCAAGAAGAAGATATTATCAGACGGAGTAAAGTTCATAACAGCCTCAATTGCATCAGTACTAGGATTATTAATAGGTGTGGGTGGTAAACCCTTAACAAAGTAGGTATTGTATGGGGAATTAATTGAAATATCACCAGGGCTAGTAACGGTCTTACCAGTAGCGTAGTTTACAGTTACATCACTTTCTAACTTCATATTGTCTCTTAAGCGGTTTAGGAACACTCCTGCGGTGAGTTTACGGTCGGCAATGGTTAAAGCTTCTTTTTCTACAATCGACGCCAGAGTGAGTACTTGTAGTTTGTTTAGACCTGCGGGGCGATTGCCCTGCAATAGAGGTTCGGCTTGTGCCTTAAAAGCCTCATATTGTTTTTTTACCAATACCTCGGCTGAACTACCTGGTGTAAAAGTATAGGTAGCAGGAAAAAGATAGCCTTCGGGGTTTGTCTTAGAAACCTGAGGAATAAAATCAAAATCATAAGATAGCTTTTTGGTGGCAGCAATATAGTCGTCTTTGGTTCCATAGCCCGCTGCAGCCCAACGCTTGGCCATTTCATTTAGAGTAATGCCTTCTGGGTAAGTAATTTTATACACCGCAATTTTGCCGGCCGACATATCTGCCACAATCTGCTTTATTGAGCTAGTAGGTTTAATAAGATAAGGACCGGGTTGTAAATGACCGCGAGCAGGACCAAACTTAGCCCAGAGTACAAATACATTTTTGTCGCTTATAAGATTCTTGGAGCTTAGATTGGTAGCAATACTCTCTAAGCTATCGCCTTGTTTAACTTCAACTATCTCACCGTCTACAGAGATATCTGAACGCACCGAGCCTAGAGCCATTACAAACCATGCGACTACACAAAACGCTATTATGATAACAATGCCTATAATCCATAATATAGGCTTGAGATATGGCTTCTTTTTGGGGTCTGGGCTAAGACTACTCTTATTCTCTTCTTGTTGCTTTTGTGGGGCAACGGTTGCTGCTAAATTAGGCTGAGTAGGGTTGTTGGGCTTGTTTGTAGGGTTCATATGGTTTTGTTCGCTAAATAATCTTCTAGAATAATCTGGGCTGCAATTTGATCTAACATTTTTTTGCGTTCTGATATGGTGGCATTTTTACCAAGACGATCAAGTGCTCTTTGGGTACTCATAGCTTCATCTTGCCAATCTAAAGGCAGATCGGTCTTTTGTTGGAGTTCTTGACCAAATTTTTTAGCTACTATAGTTTGTTTGGTAGATTCCCCGCTTAAATTTCTGGGCAACCCTACAACCAACTTGGTGGGTTGGTGTAATAAAATTAGTTCTGGTAGCTTGCCCCAAAAATCAGGTGTATTAACAGTTATAAGTGGCTTTGTTTCACCATTTATCGCCAAGGCCACTCCTATGCGAGTAAGGCCGTAATCAAAACCCATTACTGTCATTGATCAGTACTAACTTTAATCTCTACTGTAATGCGATTAGCAAAATAAGGTAGATATGGTAGTAGGGCTGGGGTTGTTTCGGCTTGCACCCCACTTACCTGTGAGTATTTTGGCTGAACAATTTCTACTAGACCTTTTTTACTCTTACCGGCTACATCGTGAGCAACTTGATTAGTGTCGATAGTCTGACCATAGTAGGCATTACTAACTGCCTGCATATTGGCTTTTTCAGTTCCTTCCAGTTTAACAACAGTATATTTGGCTTCTGCGGCGCCAGTCTGATATATCTGGTTATTACCTGGTACTTGGGTTTTAGTTTGAGCCTCAAAAAGCTTATCTAGATCGTTTTTGGCAGCAGCTAACTCAGTGTATTTCACCCTAGCACTAACGGTACCACCAGCACTTTCGGTGTCGGCTGGAGCAGTGGTGTTAATATTGCTCACCTCACTTTGAAAAGTTTCTACAAATACCTTTTGGTCATCTTTACCGCGAGTCTGCAAATCTTGCTTTGCACTCTCGGTGGCAGAGTTAATCATGTCTGTTTTGGCTTTGTCTATATCGGCTTGAGTCACTACCGTAGCAATTTTAGTAGTACCACCAGAGGTTGTTCCGGTAGCCTTAAAAAGACTAGACAAACCACTTATTGAGAAGTTCGCACTGCTTAGGTTGTAGCTATCGCCAGAGGCAGTAGCAGTAATATTAGAACTTACTGCCGCCGAACAAGTCACCACACCACCACCGGCACTGCCAGCTGGAATAGTAACAGCTTGGGTGGTGGTGAAGTTTTTACCACCAGAGCTCACTGTACTACCAGCTGCTAATTGGTGGGAGTTGGTATCGTCGCAATTACGAATTGATATGCTGCCACTAGCCTTTGTGCCAACGTCTTTTTTACCCGTTGCACTATACTGGGCACTAAGATCTTTGGTAGTACTTATTTGATCAGTTGCTACTACTCCGTTTTCAAAATCTGATTTTTTCGTGCCAGCATCTAAAGTAAACTTAATATTTACGGGTGTTTTTACAGCCTTGGCTATCAGTGTAATCTTCGCTGTTGGCAAAAATACATAAGCTAGGCCAAATAGTATTATCGCGACTAACACCGCTATAAAGATGGCAATTTTTTTATTCAGCCCCATAAAATTAGGTACTTTTGGTTCATTGCTTTTATTGGTTCGCTTTTCTTTACGGCTAGGTTTTGAGGGCTCATCAATAGGCTCGTCGTCTTCACTTAGTGAAATATGCTTTTTCTCGAAAGTACCACTTTTACTCGAAGACTTAGAAGACTTACCCGAAGATGGTTCTGATTGTGTTTGACTGGAGGGCTCTTCTTGTTCTAGCACCACCGGTTCTTTGGTGAGTTCTGGTTGTCTAGTAGGTGCCTCTGGAATACTTGCTTCGGCCTTAATATTGTGAGCCATAAGAATACCTAGACCAGCAGCCAAGCTTATAGTGGCTTTGTCGGTACTTACTAGAATAAGTTTTTTATGACTGCTAGTTGCTGCTTTTTTTAGCAATTTAAGATTTACTGCACTTTGTAGCATAGTGCTACGCGCTGGTACAGCTAAGCGAACCTCGCTAGCATGGCTATTTTTGAGTTTATCAATAGCCTCAGTTATTTCAGAGTCGGCTTCAAGATATATTACATTGGGGTCGGTATTTTCGGGCATAGATATATAGTATTATAGCGTAATCGGCTTGTGCTTGCAGACAAATGCCTACCAAAATATTAACGAGCTTGAGTATTTTGTTGTGACACATGTATATTACTTGCCTTTTTAAAGTATTTATGATATACTACTGCTAGATTTTTGATACCTATCAAGACGTACCCAAAAGGAGATAAATGCCTACCGACCCTATGGAATCGTTCATGGAGCGGCATTGGCCAAGCACAAGTGCGCCGGCACGCCCAGACTCAACCACAACCGCATTGCAAACCATTCAGGCACCAACATCTCACCAAGAGACATCTGCCGAAGAGCAACGACCCACGCAACCCAAAGACAAGACTGTAGCAATTCTTCTGGCGGTATTTCTAGGTTTTTTCACCTGGATTTACACCTACAAAAAAGATGCCTGGAAGTTCTGGCTCAACCTCGCGTTAACCATTATTACTTTTGGCCTGTGGAATCCGATCGCCTGGGTGTGGGCAATGGTTGATAGTATATTGAAACCATCGGAGTTCTACAAAGAGTTCCCAAACAAGTAACTCCAAAGTATCTACCCTACCAAAGCTCTGCTTAACCGCAGGGCTTTTAACTTACAAAGAAAGTGTGCGACTTAGACGCTGTAAAACATTTTCTCCCACACTTTGACTGCCAATAATGTCTAGACCAAGATTTGCCAAACCCATTGGGGTAATTTCTTGTGGGCTAGTAAGCTGACCAGTGGTATCAATTACTCTATTTACTTGTGATGGGTGGATAAAATCTATAGTGGGTTTGCGGGTAAACGGCAATCCTTTATACCAATCGGTACCAGTAAGAGCATGCTTTATCTCAGGGAGTGCCGAGCCTCCTCCACAGAGCAAGATTCTATTTGGCAAGTGTTCAATACTTTCAAATTCGGCCAGTCCTAGCTCTACTCCACTTAGCCAAGTATCGACATCGCTTTTTAGAGCTTCGGCAACAGCTTTTTCTTTTTTGTTATCTAGCTTACCAGCGGTATGGTCTAGCTTAATATCTTCGGCCTCATCAAAGTTCACCCCCATACTCAAACTTATGCGCTTAGTAAAACTACGACCACCAATAGCAAACATTTGTGTACCTTCTACTCCACCATTATTTACTACAGCAATATCAGATGTACCACCCCCAATGTCTATAAAAATAGCCGAAAATTCAGTACTGTCATCAGCCCCAACACTCTTAGCCACAGCAAAAGGTTCGGCGGCAATATTGATAAGATTGAGGTCTAAATCGGCGGCAACTGTTTGTAAAGCCCCTAAATGAACCATAGGAGCAAATGCATTAAAAATTTGTATAGTCACATCTTTACCCTGAAACCCAACTGGGTTAGTGACTCTATAGCCATCAATATGTACGTCTACTACGGCAGCATTAACCAATTTTACCTCTAACTCACGCTTGCCAGTTTCCCAACTAAGTTGCTTCTGAACTTCGTCAAAAGCTTGTTTTTGAATGCGATCAATAATATCCATAAGTTCAGCTTGGTCTATCTTGACGTCTGGTCGGGCTCGCCGATAACTAACACTCGTGGTACCGCCTTTCACCAACTCTCCAGCAATACCAAGAACTGCATCTTTGGCAACAGTTTGGGCCATTTCCTCAGCCCTTCGTAGAGCTGCATCGCAGTTTTCTACTACACCGGCAATGTCAGTAACTGCTCCACCAGACATATCGGTAAGCCTCTGGCGTTGGCGACCAACGCCCACTATCTCTACAGCTTGGTAGGTTTTACCTGCCGTATCGGTATGGTCTTTTATTTGACCAATAAGAGCTTTTACGTATTCGGTACCAATGTCGAGTGATACCAAAAATTGTCCATTTTTTTTCTTTTGTTTAAAGCCAGGTAGTTTCATATATTTATTAAAAATCCTTATGCTCATTGTATCAGGCTTGCAGCTCACAATAAACTCGGTATACTAGTTAGCAGTTCTGCACCTTGAATGAAAGGAAAAATATGCTAGCGCGCTTGTGGTACTTTCCAAGTCTGCACAGCCAAGACCCAAAACCAGTAAAAGCATTTAAATTTACTTTTGAGGTAATTACCAAGGTCTTAGTGAACTGGTGGGCGCTTGCCATAGTTTGGTTTGGTCAAAAAACCAAGCAGTTGTGGTTAGTCAGGTTAGTCAAGCAACTACCCAACGCTATGAGTTGGTTTAGGTTTCCAGCTATTGTAATTGTATGCTATGGCTTAGCCAGTTCTATTTACGCCGATAGTCGTAGTGATGCTACCTACTGGTTTATTGCAATGCTATTGGTAATAGCCCTGGACGCTTTAGATGGACCATGTGCACGCGATCTCGACGCCGTTACAGAATTCGGTAGTCGTCTCGACCCTGCATCAGACAAGTTCTGCTTTGCAATAATAGTATTAACCTATTGTGTTAGTAGCTTGTTTGAGTACTCTTATGCTTTTTGCTTGGTGGCCTTTGGGCTTGCTCTCTGGTGTCTGCACGTTGAGATCAAACTCATTCGTCTATCCCTAGGACCTTTCCGTAAGCTTTTAGCTGAAGTAAAACAGTATTCTCCAGATTTTCGTGACCCTGGTGCTTCTACGGCAGGTAAAATTAAATTCAACTTACAAATGGCAGCCTGCGTGATTGGTTGGGTTGGGCTAGTGTATTTTCCGGCAGACCCTACGGCTGTTCTACTAATGGCCATTACGCTGTTTGCGGCCCGCACCTTTGGCGACAAAAGCTTGGGTTGGCATCGGCAAGAGTATATGGTAATTGCCTGGATGAATTACATCATTAAGTTGAATCCAAGAGTCAACATTGGGCTTAAGTCCGCTAGCTCAAACATAGTAGCGCTAGATAAATCAGCTTAAATACTTTCCTCAAACCTGTGGGTTTGGGGTTTTTATTACCTATAAAACTGTTATGTATTTTTGACATATTTTTTCGATAGTTTTCCACACCCTGTTGTCAGACTGTTTTGACAAATACATAAGCATTATATAAAATAGTTTTAAACGGGGGTGGTCTTGGCGTTAATTTAACAGAATACTTATGGTATAATAACCTATAAGTGACATTCTAAAGATATGACAATCAAGAAAATTACTCCTTATCAAATATTCGACTCTCGTGGCGAGCCAACACTTTTAGTAATGATGTACTCAGACAATGGTTTAAAAGCGAGCTTTGGGGTGCCAGCCGGGACCAGCCTAGGACAGTTTGAGGCTGCCGAGAAGCGAGATGGTGAGGGCCCATATGGTGGTAATGGCGTGCAAGGATGTATTGGAGTGATAAATACCGTTATTACCCCAAAATTTATTGGCTACCCCCTAGATCAACAGGAAGATTTTGATGAACTACTTATTGCACTCGATGGCTCCGAGCGCAAAGAGAATCTTGGTGCTAACACTCTATTAGCACTCTCTGGTGCATATCTTAAGTTATCTGCGTTAGTTAGTGAAAAACCTTTATGGCAGTATATTGCGGAACACAATCAGACAAGCCCAGAGTTTCCAAGGCTATTCGCAAATATTATAGGTGGCGGTATGCATGCGCCCGGCCTAGACATACAAGAGTATATGGTAATACCCCAAAGCAATGCACCCAGCGCAAGTATTGCAACGATTTATGAGGTGTATCACACTATGCGAACTGTTATGCAAAACCTGTATGGCCCATCGGCAACACTAGTAGGCGAAGAGGGCGGCCTAGCACCAATTGGTACTAGTACAGAAGTAATACTAGAAGCTTTATCACAGCTCAATACCAAAATGAGTTCAAAATTCGATATCGCTCTAGATGCCGCTGCCAATACATTTTTTAAAGATGGTGTATACAATATAGAGACTCAAAGCCTGCATGCTTCTGATCTTCTAAAGCTCTACCAGAGTTGGGATACTAAGTTTAATTTGTACGCCATAGAAGACCCCTTTGCCGAAACTGATCTAGAAGGTACAGAAATAATAAAAGGTATGAAAGGCCAAAACAAACCGTTTTTAATAATAAGTGACGACTTTACAGTTACCAATAAGGCTAAAATAGAACAATTACAGGCAGATGAACTTTTTGATGGGATAATAATTAAACCTAACCAGGTAGGTACTTTTAGCGAAACCTTTGAAGCTATTAGAGCTGCTCGTTCTAGTAAGGCCAAGGTAATTATTAGTCACCGTAGTGGTGAAACAAACGATTCACTAATAGCTGACCTGGCCTATGGTGTAGGCGCTATGGGACTTAAACTTGGAGCTCCAATTAGAGGTGAGCGCGTAGCTAAATATAATCGCTTGTTAGAGATAGAAGCCGATCTAGATGCCAACCAAAAACAAGCCGGTAGCACGAATGTAGTTACAGCCCCCACTGCCACACAAAAATCTCCCATACCTGCTACTGTAGAAGCTGTTCCACCTTCGTACTCATCAGCCTATGTTGCTCCAGCTCCGTTTGTTAACCCGGCTGGGGCTAAAACCAACCAACCCACTCCTATATTTACCCCGCCATCCTCTCCACTCAACCAATCTGCTCCAGCAAGCCCTGCAAACCCAACTCCTAACCCTTCCCCACCAGCAAGCGTATAAAATATATAGTTAAAAACGTTTTTTGTTATATAATATGGCAATGCATAGAATTTATCCTGGTAAGCTAACTATTGTTAGTAAATATTTGTTGCCCATTTTAATCACAATAAGTGTTGTGGTTTTTTTTCAAATACTTAGACAAAACATTGTTTTGGGTAGTAAGACTAACTCACCTATACACACACAGCCCATCAAAATGATTAATGTTGAAGCACCGCTAGAACAGGCTACTAAACAACCTTCAGAGGCTATACTTTCTCAAGCATCTACACCAAGCGCCATACCAATTCTTATATACCACAAAACCCCGAGTAATTTTGTACAGCAACTAGATAATCTGATTGCCAAGGGCTATACCACTATATCTATGAGTCAGTTAGCAGACTACTTTGATGGTATAGATACCTTACCTAACAAACCCGTGATAATTACTTTTGATGACGGTTTTAATGATCAGTTTCATGCCCTAGATCAATTGCAATTGCGCAACATGAAGGCAACTTTCTATATGATTATAGGTGGCCCAAAATCGCTAGGGTGTATTGGTATTACACGCTCAAATTTTAATTGTGGTGACGACTATATGAATTGGGCGCAGCTAAAGCAGCTTTCGCAATCCAACTCTATTGAGATCGCCGCCCATACCCTCAACCACCCCAATCTAACTTCTTTAACGCCAGAAGAGCAAATGACTGAAATATCTGAGAGCAAAAGAATACTAGAAACCGAACTAGGCAAACCAATTACCTCATTAGCTTATCCTTATGGCAGATTTAATGACACTACTGTTGAGTTGGCAAAAAAAGCCGGGTTCCGCACCGCCGTCACAACAGTAGATGGCTATATGCAGAGTTCAAAGAACAGACTCACTCTTATGAGGGTGCGTAGTGCACTTACGCTACCATAGATGTTGAAGTTGTCACTCTAATAACATATAATTTCGTTATTCTATTAATCTTGCTAGGAGATGACGAGCTTGCAAACGTACCTTATAGAAATACAATGGCAGATTTTTAGACTGTCTGAACATCGACACCTAGATGAGTTTCTTGAAGAGATTATAGATAAGCTTAAAAAGCTATGTAGAGTTAAGAACTTTAACGTATATGGAGAGTTTCTAAGTTTTGACATTATACTTGAGGCAGAGGGTTCTGACGAAGCAGAAAAACTAGCCAAGACTTACACAAGAGATTCATACGTTACTGTACTTAACGGTAGTCAAATGATTTTGGTAGATGTGATAGTAAAAGAACTACCTTCTACTAATTGGGCTGAAGTGGAACGATTTAATCAAGTACATACGTAGAACAGTATGGAAAAGATACTTGACGATTATATAACTTATATAAATACTACAGAAAAACCACAGACCAGAGGTGAACTAACCCTAGAGCAATTCTGGGGTTTTTATTTACTAGGGCTTGAATGTGTTATGAATTTCGTCAAAAGCGTTTTCGTATTTTTGGTAGTTCTCTATGGGTGCTTGAGTAACCAAGGTATAGACTGAGTTGTCTGGTTTTTTTAGTATAGTAATTTTAGCTTTTATCTTACCGTTTTCACCATTGTAAGTAATGATTAGGCGTAATACATCGTTGCCATTCACTGTATCGCGTGACTCGTAGATTACCTCTGAGCCACTGTATTTAGATTTAATACTATCGCGAATAGCATTGAGTACATCAGATTTGTAGCCATTTGCTGGTGCGGCAATATATACTATTTCAGTTTGTCCATAAACTTTGCCAGTATTGTCTGAGGTAGCATCTTTAAATATGTAGCCTTGGGCACCATCTTGGTTTTCTGCCTCACGTGTCCAACCCTTAGGGAACTTTATGGTGTAATTAGGTGATGCATTGGTAAAGCTATCGAGTGTGACTTTTGGGTTTGCGGCAACAGCAACTATGATTATAAAAATAAATAGTGTAATAAGCATATTTATTATTGAAATAATAAGCCCGGCAATAGCTAAACCTTTGCCTTTTTCATTTCGTTTAGAAGTCTGGGAGATACCAATAATTGAGCAAATAAAACCAACCAAAGGTATAATAAATGCCATTATAAGACCAACTACGGCAAGAGTATTGGTTTTTTGTGGCGTAGTTGGCGTTGCTACCTCGGACTGCTTAGTGTCGTCTTGTTTTACATCTTTGGTTTCTTCTGGCATATCACTCCTAGTTATATACTTATATTATACACCCTAAAGAAAGTATATAGATAATATCAGGTTTCTATTTCTCTATGTTTAATTTATAATTGATAGCATAAGTAGTTAATGATATAAGTATGCCAGACAAATACGAGCCAGCTAATAGTGGCAACCCAGCAGAGATTAGCTCTAAAAATACTACCCAGGAACTCAAAGACATTGTGGGTAAAAAAGCTGAAAAACCTAGCGAAATTACTAGAGAAGATCTTCGCCCAGTAGATATTCATCCTGGTGAAACAGAAATTGTATTGCAGCGTCATGGTAGATACGAAAGAAGCTCTGAAAGCTCAAATGTTGGTAGCCTAACTCTAGAAGCGCAAGAACAAGAAATGAATGAGGCACTAGAATTCTTCAGAAAACAATTAGAAAGTACGCCTCCAGAAGATCGTGAGAAAGTAGATTTATTAGTCGTAGGTAGTGACACGAGTTATAAAGGAGGAGGCAAACGTAGCACCGAGACAGGTAATATTGTGCTTCAAGCAGCTAGACAAGTTCTTAGTGAGTTTGGTTTGAGTAATCAACAGATTATTAATATTCGAGACGAAAATATATTACGAGGCAATAACGGCGAAATAAGGCCTACACCACTTATTCGAGAACCAAAACTTTTCGATGGTTCACCTAAGTCTGAGGAGTTTAGACGGTTTCTAGAAGAAAAATATGGTGGCAATAAAGAATATGGCGTAGAATCTAAATTCTTTATAGCTTTTGAGAGTGACTGGGAAAAAGAAAAAAGACTCGAACTTGGTGTAGAAGGGCCTGAAGATATGGCAGACAGAATGCAACGTGAAGTGAATGTGTTGGCGCGCTATTCTAGGCTATACCACGAGGCAAACCCCGGCCGGAGGCTAGTACTTTGGGCAGCTACACATTACGACACAATCAGTCCGTTCATTAAGCTTAAGGTGATTGACCAAAACCTCGAAGACTATTTAGGTGTGGACTATGGGGCCGGAGTTGTTATTAAGCTTGATAAGTCTGGGGATGCCGTAACAACACTAAGCGACAAACCATATCCCGTTCCCGTTAAGAAAATTAATTGAGTTTACCTACTAGGTAATCTACCGCTTCTTGCATATTGCTAAATTTTGGTGAATCTGAAAATTTTTTACTTGCCCATTCTATATGGCCTTTAACTTGTTTTAGGGCCTGTTCATCTGATTTTGCTCCGCCGTCATAGTTAGTTTCCTCACGTTTCTTAATCCAAGAAACGTGAGTATCCCAGTCGGGGATAACCAGAGCATCGGGTGGTAACCAAAAACATGAAGCACCTACTACCCAGAAGCCAAGTTTTTTAGCATGCATTGTAATTATATCGCTCTGAGAATCTACTTCATCACAGTATTCAAGAGGTTCTTTCCACCATTCGCCTTTTGGATGCGCGTTTGATGATTGCCAAAGAATATCACCATCAAGCCAATGATGTTCTTTTTGATTTTTTGTAAAGTGAGTTTTTCCTGCTCCTGACGGTGCCCATATATATAAGCCTTTTTTGTGTTGTATATATTTTTTGCCTAGTGCTTTATAAAATTCAGTGCCATCGGAATATATTAATGGTGTACCAATAGGCAATAGTTCTTCGCTATCGTATTTCATAATATTTATTCTAACACAGCCTTTATGCGCCTTACCCCAGCCGAGCTAGACTCTTCTTTAACAATCTCAAACTTGCCTATCTCACCGGTACGCGTTACATGCGGGCCACCACAGATTTCTTTGCTGTAATACTCACCTTTTGGGTCGCCAACAGTATAGACCTTAACAACATCCGGATATTTCTCACCAAATGCACCAAGTGCGCCCTGTTTAAAAGCTTCATCTTTTAGTAACTCCTCATAACTCATAGGCAAATCTTTTTGAATCGTTTCATTCACTATTTGCTCAACTTTAGATATTTCTTCTGAGGTCATTTTTTGAGGGTGTGAAAAATCAAACCGCATTCGCTCGGCAGTAATATTACTGCCCCTCTGCATTACACGGTTGCCCAAAACCTCACGGAGTGCTTTATACATAAGGTGTGTAGCGCTATGGTAGCGAGTAACTATCTCGCTATCGTCTGCCAAACCACCCTTAAATTGCCCAGTGCTTGCGGTGCGGCTACGTTGCCTTTGCATCTCCATAGCCTTAGTAAATTCGGCTTCAAAATCTGCTACAATAGCAATTTTTTTTCGCTTAGCCTCTTCAATACTTAGTTCTTTGGGAAAACCATAAGTGTCATAAAGCGTAAAAGCGTCTTCGCCGGTTAAATCTTTTTTGTTGCGTAGCATTTTGTCGAATTCTTTCAAACCCCTAGTGAGAGTTTGACGAAAGGCATTCTCTTCTCGGCGCAATACATTCATTATTTCAACAGGATTTTGCAATTCAGTATATACATCCTCATACAATGCTATTACTCTAGGAACGATTCTTTCAAACAAACCCTGATGTATACCTAAAACTAAGGCCTCGCGTATGGCTCGACGAGCAAGACGTCGCATTACATAACCAGCATCTTTATTACTAGGCACCACTCCATCGGCAGCCATAAATGTTATAGCTCTAGTGTGGTCGGTAATAATTCGTACTGCACGCAATGAAGACTCCGGGCTAGTTTCTTTAAATATTTCTTTGTGAGTTTCTAGAGCATAAGTCTCTACGGCTTCTTTTATTTGTGCTAGTACATCGGTGTCATAAACATTATCTACACCCTGCAAAACAGCAGCAATACGTTCCATACCCATGCCGGTGTCAACGTTCTTATTTGCTAGTTCGGTGTAGCTACTATCTGATTGGCGTTGGTAGGCCATAAATACGTTGTTCCATATTTCTACAAAATTAGGATTTTCGGTGTCGAATTTAGGGTTGTCTTCTTTTCCTAAATAGTAGAATATCTCGGTATCCGGACCAGCCGGACCTGTTTCTACACCACCCTGTTCCCACCAATTGTCATCGCGCCCAAGTGCTAAGATGCGATCACCTTCTTTGGTAATAATACCAGATTTTTTATATTCTTCTACCCAGAGCTCAATAGACTCGGTATCTTTTGGTACTTCGCCATCGCCTTTGTAAACAGTTACATACAGTTTGCGTGGATCTAGCCCTAGCCATTTTTTGCTAGTCAAAAACTCCCAGCTCCACGGAATAGACTTGGCCTTAAAATAGTCACCCAAGCTCCAATTGCCAAGCATCTCAAAAAAGGTTAAATGAGTAGCATCGCCCACCTCTTCTATATCGGTAGTGCGAACGCATTTTTGGCTATCTACCAATCTTTTACCTTGCGGGTGTGGCTGACCCAAAAGATATGGCACTAGTGGGTGCATTCCGGCAGTAGTAAAAAGCACTGTGGGGTCGTGCTCTGGCACAACCGGCGCGCTGGGTATAACGGTATGGTCTTTGGTTTTGAAAAACTCTAAAAATTTAGCTCGTATTTCTGCGGTTGTCATGCAGATAATTATAGCAAGTTTTCAGATAGAGAGCTAACTAGATTGGTTGTGCATTTTTTAATGCAGCTTTTAAAGAATTGATTGTATTTTCAACCTGTTGATTTATTACTGTATTATCTGTTGCAAGAGACTGTGGATGGCTATATAAAATATACTTATTGTTACTTAACTGCGAAATGTTCTGTGGACAGCTTGCTTCGCAACCAGGTTGGTTGGGCGTGTTTAATACGCTCACTAAGCCTAAAGTGCCAGTATAAACACTATAAGGATTATCAGTTTTGTAGGGACCGGCGGTAGTATTTACTTTGTATGCCAAATCTCTGGTCGTAAAACCAGCAACACCGTTTGCTTGATCATAAGAATACAATAACCCTTTAAGATTATCATCGAGTTTAATCTTGATACCCAACTCGGGTATTGAATACAGTTGGGCACTTGCTACGGCGTTTGTAGTGGCAGTAGCTGCAGCGCCGGCGGCATCCTCAAGAGTTTTTTTCTTATTCTGTAGTTCAGTAATTTGGGCCTGTTGATCGGTAACTTTTTTGTTCAGGTTCTTAATAGTCATATAGCTATAAATAGATATCGCAACTAGTAATAATACCAACAAAATAGTGATAATAATCCAAACTTTGGGGCTTTTACCAGTACTATCGGTCTGTTCTGTAGGGAGTGGATTTAGATTATTCTTATGTATAGTCTCTTGTGCCATTTATGACCTCTTTAGTTATTTTATGTAGTTGGTGTTGTTGTAGCTGGAGTGGTAGCGCTAGCCTGAAACCAAGCAGCAGGTAAATCGTAAGATTGTCCAGTAGCTTTAGATATTGGTGAAGCTGTAGTGATTACAAGTGCCCAATTGCCGTTTGATTTTTTGAATATGTATGTTTTAGAGCTACCCGGTACAGTAGTAGAACCTTGCTGACAGCTGGCAATAAGCCGTGCCGACTCTTTGTTGTCAGAAAACTCCACATCTTGCTTAGAGGTACCTACAGTTCCAATTACAAAAGTGTAATTCTTATTGGTTGCAGGGTCTTTTTGCGATTCACAGCTAGCTTTGGCCATATTTAAAACAACATTCTTGTCGCTCAATTTTTCTTCGTGTTCACTCACCATATTTTTAAGAGCATTTATTTCGGCACCTAGATTACCTACCTTGGTTCTGTACTGTTGCCATTTATAATAACCAAAAGCACTAACTGCCACCAAAGCAATAATTGCTACAATAGCAATAACCATCCAAATTTTTCCGCTCTTTTGTGATTCTACTGGAGCCATCACCTCAGATTGTGGAGCCTGTGGTTGAGGAGTTGGTGTATTAATTTGTTCTTCCATAATTTTCCTTTCTTATTGTTTTGTAGAAGCAGGAATTGCTTCTAGGGTCTTAAATGCTGCTTTAAATGCAGAGATTTGTTTTTGTTCTATTGCTTTTACTGATTCAGTTTCTGAACAATCTGACTCTGGGCTTACCAAAATGTAAAAAAACTCACCAATTTTTTTCGCATCTTGCACTTTATCTATTGTGGTATCATTAATTTCTTTACCGGCCTTACCTCTCACTATTTCACCTATTGAATTTTCTGACGGACTACAGGTAGTAGAACTGCCATTCTTGCCAGCATCTACAAACGCAGCATTCATAAGACCTTGGCTAGAAAATGGAGCCGAGCCGTTATTAGTATTTACTACGTAGATAGGTAAAGCTATCTCGGCACTCTTTTTAAACCTTACACCAAACTCTTTTATTTCAAAAAACTGTGAGCTCTGAGTGGTAGTGGTGTTACTGCTAGAACTTGTCGAATTTAGCGACTCTTCAAGCTCCTTATTTTTGGTTTGCAAGTCGCCTACTTCGCTCTGTAGGCTAGCAACTTGTTTTTTGAATTTAGTGGTTTGTGAATAGTAATATGCCGAGGCACCAATAAGTGCTACTAGCACTAATACCGCGACCACAATAATTACTACTTTGGCTAAATTATTTGGTGCAGGGCTTTGAGCTTGCAAATAGGGGTCTGAAAAACTATCTTGAGGGGGTGATACTTGGGGGTTCATACTAACGACTATTTAAGATGTGGTTTGAAGCTTGAAATGTCTTCTGGGACGATAAAAATTCTGAGTAGCAAACTCACTTTTTGCAACATGCTTGTCGTATTTTTCAAGGTTGTCTTTAGAGTTACGTTTAACTATCGGTAGAATATGGTATAAATCAACCGTTGATTTTGTTTTTGTTGCTGTAAAAACACCTGTGTTTTTATTTTTATGAAATTCGAGCGAATTCATAGCTTCTATTATAGCATAAGCAATTAACGATATTGCATGCAACGTGCAACTATGTTATAAATACTGTGATTTGCACCTTCTAAAAAAGGAATAATACATTGATAGTAAGGACAACTTAGTGTTTATGTTGTTTTTGCAAATACTTAACATGTTTATTTGGCTAGTGGTCTCAATTGTTGTTGGTCTAGTGATGGCAAACGACAAAGCTGCAGATAGACTCTATATTTCTACAGGTAAAATTACTAGGATATTTAGTCTAAATACACTCTATGCTATTAGATGGTATGCAGTTTTACCATATTACTGGGTAGTATGTAGGCTAGGTATGAAGCGAAGTAAGGGCGACTATCAAACACCAGTTAAAGCTTACAAGTACGCCATGTTAGGATTTGACTACACCAGCAGATCAGTAAATACCTATGTACCTAGTACCTGTACTAAAGATCAATATCGCATCAATTATTCTACTACCGACGTAGCGCGTTGTCGCTCTGGGTACAATCACCCTTCGCCAGATAGCAACTGCCTTTGTGGTTTCTATGGCATTAAGAGAAAATCTTTGCTCTCAAAAATAAAGGGTAATTGGCGACCGGGTAGAAATACTAGTGCTCAACTCTTTACCTTAGAAGTAGAGCATTACGGCAAAATAGTTGAAAGTATCTTTGGATATCGCTCAGAAAAACAACGAGTTTTAAAAGTCACTATTAAAAGGCGGTGCGCCTTTTGTACGATCTTCTGTCGACATAGGCCATTTTATATACGCAAAGAAGCTATTGGCTTCGCTGTATACAAAAGCCCGTTTGAGCCGAATAGAATTGTCTTGCCTGTATGTAAAAAACACCGTCCCAAACGAATGATTACAATTCAAGATGTTGCCGATGGTCTTGGTACTGAGGTGGCATGGATCTAAACATCCTCTAGAATTTCTAGGGGATTTTATTTTACAACATATATAACATTGCAAATGATTAGTATATATGGTATAAATAATTTGTTTTTGTACCTCAACAAAAGGAATGCATAATGGCCGATATCGGCAAGCCACGTAGAACTATCGAGATCGATCCTGTCGAGGTCCCTGATAGTCCTGCTGAGATTCCAGCTGACGACCCAGCACGCGAGCCAGCACCTACCAAGGAACCTGAGAAGGTACCTGTAGATGTCTGAGGGTAAAACTAATAAATCAAAAGTTATCAAAAATAAGTATTTAGTTTTACTTATATTTCTAATAGTCTTTGCTTTCTTGGGTATGGAGTACGTCCTAGCTGAGTCTAACGGCGATAGTGGCACCGATGCAGTATTGACTACAGCGTGGGGCTTACTGAAGTTTACCTACAATTTTTTTGTCGTATTGCTGATTATAACTTATGTATTTATACCGGCAGTATTAATATCGGTAAAAGTTTTTAGAAAAAAACTTTTGGGTCTACCCGACGAAACTTACCAATACTATAAACAACACCTAAAACATGGTAAGTTACTAATAAGGTCCGGTAAGAAAGAAAAATTTGATCAAGATACGCCAGTACCAGAAAGTATTACAGCAAAAAAATTTGCGAGGCTTTTTTATCACACAGAAACCGAAAAACTTAACTTTAGACCAATGGTTTATAGTAGTAGAACGTATGGTTTGAGCGAGGACGCTGTTTGCTACAAACATCGGAAGAAAAAGACCCATACCCCCCCGGGGGATAAGTGTAGGTGTGGCTTCTATGGGCTAAGGTCTTTCGATGAATTACTTGCCGCATACAACAACCCATTAGGGCTTATAAGTAGAGTGGTGCTCACCTGTAGTATGTACGGTAAGATCGCCGAAGCAAGTAATGGCTTTAGAGCAGCTCGACAGGAAGTTCTATCTATAGAGTTCTTAAAATACTGTTTTGTTTGCGCAAAAGATAACCCATCAGAAACTATAGTAGCCAATAGAATTGCAACTCTCATACACCCAGCTTCCATAGACGATAATGTGCCAAACGAGTCATTGCTAATTCCAATATGTAGTAGACACAATAAAGTCATAGAGAGAGCATGGTCACTTCAAGATATTAGAGATCAACTCAGAGTAGATGTTGATTGGTACGAGATTACACCTTTGTGAAAACGAGGGTGTTTTATTTTATTATTCCACCACCAACAACTACATTGCCGTCGTAAAATACTGCAGATTGGCCAGGTGCAATGGCTCTTTCTGGCCGATCTAAAACTACACTCCAAACCCCTTTTGTTTCAAGCGTAAGTACACATTTTTTAAGTATACTCCTATATCGCACTCTTACCTCCATATTCGATTTAGGCTCTTGCCACCAATTGCAATCATCTATAGTAAATTCTGATTTATTGAGTAGGGGCGATTCTTCATCGCTTGTGACATAAACAAGGTTTTTTTGAGTATCTATTTTGTAAACAAAATATGGTTTACCACCACCAATGCCAAGACCATGACGTTGACCAATAGTGTATGAAAAAGCACCTCTGTGCTCACCAAGCTTATTGCTATTTTCACCTAAAATATCTCCTGTTTTGGGTTTAATAAACTCACTTAAGAAATCACTCATTGGTACATTACCTACAAAGCATATGCCCTGAGAATCTGGTCGAGCATGGTTGGGTAGATTATATTTTTTGGCTAGCTCACGCACTTTAGTTTTAGTTAGATTACCAAGAGGAAACAATATCTTATTAGCAACCTTTGGGTTTATTCTATAAAGAAAGTAGGTTTGATCTTTAGACTTATCTGTAGCTGTTTGGAGTCGGCAATTTACCATGCAAGCATAATGACCAGTTGCGATATAGTCGGCACCGTCAGCAATACATTTATCTAAAAAAACCTTAAATTTTATTTCTGAGTTACACATAATATCAGGATTAGGGGTAAGACCTTTTTTGTATGTGTCTAGCATATAGCTTGTAACTTTTTGGTAATACTCTTTTTCAAAATCATAGACCGAAAGAGGAATTTGTAGGTGTGCAGCCACAGTACGCGCACTTGCCAAGTCTTCGGCCCAAGGACATTTGTGACCAGCAATATCCTTACTCCAATTCTTCATGTATATCCCAGCCACATTGTAGCCCTGGTCTTTTAATAGTGCTGCCGCCACAGCGCTATCTACCCCGCCAGATAGACCGACAAATACTTTTTTCATTGGTAGTTACCCGTAGTGTAGATATAGAGTAGTTTTTGAAGTTCACTAAGAGAGATGTTTTTGCCAAAATCTGTCTGCCACCATTGCGATTTACTCCACCTATCGTCGTATGAACTAACGTTTTGTATTTGATAATCCTTACCTAGTACTGCAGAAAATGTGTCGTGAGTACGACGTTGGTGATATGGGCTGGTAACCAAAATTATTTTGTGAGCATCGGTATCTATTAGTAGTCTCTTAGTATTGGTGGCATTCTGATAAGTATTTTGTGAGTCTACATCAATAAGAATTGCGCTCTCTGGTACGCCATTACTTATGGCTTGTTCGCGCATTGCCGATGCATTGCTTGGGCCATCGTCGAGTGCGGCTCCAGAAAATATTATTTCACTTGCCAAACCTTGTTTGTATAGCTCAATACCTTTTTGGGCGCGAGTTGTAGTCTGACCACCACTAACCACCACAATTGCATCGGCCTTATTGAGGTTAGCTGTTTGGGGGCTTAAGAAAAATCCTAGCCCAAAAAATACCGTCGTAAATATTGCGGTTATTAGCGCTAGTATAACTAAGATGGTTATAAAAAACTTTTTCATATATAGTTCTACACTATCTATACTAACGTATTTAGAGTTTTTTTGAGACTTTTGCAAAATTCATCTATGTCTTTGTGTTTGGTAGATTTACCAAAAGAAATTCGTAGACTTCCTTGTGCTTGCGCTTTCGATCTACCAATAGCCAGCAAGGCATGACTAGGCATATTGTTTGTAGCTTCACACGCTGCTCCAGTAGATACTTCAAAGCCCGACGCATCTAAGTAAGCAACTAGATCGGCACCGTTAGCTCCGTCAATACAGATACTTGCTACAGAAAATATCCTTTCCTTTGGGTGTCCATTCTCTATAATTTTGTTTTTTTTGTTGATGTTGTGAATAAGGTTTGTATATAGCTCTCTATAATGACTTGCGAATTTTTTATGCTCTTTACTTACATTGCTTAGCGCTTGAGCCAAACCAACTACTAGGCTAATACTTTCACTACCGGATCGTAGGCCATTCTCTTGTTTTCCCCCGTAGATTATCGGCTCAATTTTGGTGCCTCTTTTGATATAGAGTGCTCCAATACCTTTTGGCCCATATATTTTTGCCCCTCCTATTGTCAAAAGGTCAACGCCAAGTCTGCTTACGTCACAGTTGAGAGTTTGAACGGCGGCACTAGCATCGGTATGAAAAATTACTTTTGTACCATTTGCACGCTCATGGTTTTTAATAATTGCAGAAATCTTAGATAACTGTTGCGTTGTTCCTATCTCACTATTTGCATAACTAATTGTTACTAATTTAGTGTTGTAACAAAGTTTTCGCTCTAAATCGTTCCTATCAACCCTGCCGTGTTTGTCGACATTACACCAATCAACCTCGTAACCCTGCGAAGCTAAGTAGCTTAGTGGTTCACGAACCGATGAGTGCTCTGTGGCTATTGAAATGATATGACACTTTTTTTCTGCTTTAACTGCACCTAGTATCGCTAGGTTATTAGATTCTGTTGCACCGCTGGTAAAAATAATTTCTTCGGCATTGGCCCCAAAAAACATTGCAATTTGTTTTCGAGCTAAAGATAAGTAGTTATTTGTTTCTCTACCGCTCATATACTGCGCTGACGAATTAGCAAATACATTCTCTACCTCGTGCATGGCTTTGGCTACATTCTTGTCTAGAGGTGTAGAAGCCGCGTAATCTAAGTAAACTCTATTTTTCATATACCAAAAAGCTCCTTGGTATTTTTGGTTGTCTGCTCTACGAACGCTGTAAAATCTTCACCTCTTAGCTTGGCTAAAAACTTCGCAGTAGATTCTAAGTAGCTAGGCTCATTACGTTTACCTCTGTAGGGTATGGGGCTTAAAAATGGGCAATCTGTCTCTAAAAGTATTTTATTTTGCGAGATGGTTTTTGCTGCTACTAGCTGATCTTGATCTTTTGAAAAAGTCATTATACCGTTTAAGCCAAAAAATAGGCCTATTTCGTTAGCTTTATAAACTTCGTCAATGTGCCCAGTAAAACTATGGATAACACCTTTTGTGTTGGGATAGTTTTTAATTATAGAAAAAAAATCTTCCCAAGCATCCCTTACATGAAACACAACGGGTAAACTACAGTCTTGGGCTAGTTTTAGTTGCATCTCTAACATATTGTACTGCTCACGCTTGGTAGAGTGGTTCTTAAAATAATCAAGACCACACTCACCTACTGCTACAATAACTTTTTGATATTTACCGTCTTTTACCATTCTATCAATACCTAGAAAAGCTTTTTTGCCTAAACTAGCCTCGTGCGGGTGAATACCGACAGTAGAGTAAAGCTCGATTCCATTTGCTTTAGTAGTTACCATTGGGTTTAATACAAAATTAGTAGCTTTTTTTGAGTCTTCAAGATCTGTACCAACTGTAATAATTGCACTTATATAGTTATTTTTGGCATTGATTAGTATCTGTTCTAAGTCGTTAGAATAGTCATCAAAATGAATATGAGCGTGGCTATCAATCAGCACTAAAATGCTCCACAAATACTTCGGGTATAGGGCTAAGATAGCTAGTATACCGAGCCCAAAGCGGAGTAACTACAACAAAACATTCTCCAGGTGTAAATTGGTGTTCTCTAGCACTAGGAATCTTTTGATAATGTGTTTCAGCATAGTTCTTTGCATCTTTATGATTCAAGACCCTTGCTACTCCTTCTATTTGAACGCTTTGTAACGACCCGTCACTACCTCCAATTACTAACGAAACATTGGGGTTGTTACGAATATTCTCAACCTTACGGGTATTGCTGCTGGTAGCAAAAATTAACTCATGCTTGCTATTGTGCGATATCCCAACCAGTGCCGATTCTGGCTGAGAGGCTTTATTGATAGTCGATACCACTGCATAAATATTAAATCTTACCAAATCAAATATTTTATCTTTCTGCATTACTACTCCTCCTTCTTAGGAAATAAGACTTTTGGTGAATTATTTATTTTTCCACCAAAGAATATATTAATTATTTTATCTGCTGTGTCTGGTAAAAAGGGCTTAAGTGCTTTTGCTATTGCGACTATTTCACTTACCAAGCCGCTCAAGTATTCTTTGGTTTTGATAGTGTCGCTTTTTACTAGTTGCCATGGTTTATTCTCCTCTATAGAAGTGTTAAGGGTGTCTAGCCGAGAAAATATTTTATCTAGATATTTATTAAAAGAACATGTAGCTATGTCTTCTTCTAAGCCAGCAATTGGTTTGGTATTAGTAATGTCAAACTCACCATCACAATATTTTTCAATCATAGAGGCAGTGCGAGCTACAAGATTACCTAAATTATTAGCTAAGTCTGAGTTATAAACTTCTATGAACCTTTCATGCGTAAAGTCGCCATCATTATCAAAAGGAATGTAGCGAAGTAAATAGTATCGCAGAGCATCAACATTAAATTCATCTAAATAGGCTATTGGATCTATGACGTTACCCAAACTCTTACTCATTTTATGTCCACCAGAATTTATAAATGGGTGTACATAAACCATTTTTGGAGTTTTTTGACCAGAACTTAGTAGCATTGCAGGCCATAGTAAACAATGAAACCTCGCAATATCCTTACCTATAATATGCACATCGGCTGGCCAAAATTTGTCGTACATAGTACTATTGTCGTCGTAGCCCACCGCTGATATGTAATTAGTGAGGGCATCAAACCAAACATACATCACATGGTCTTGGTCGTTCGGTACCTCTACTCCCCAACTTAACTGACTGATTGGCCTAGATATACTAACATCCTCAAGTCCATTTTTGGCAAACTGCAACATCTCATTACGGCGTTTTTCAGGAACTATTCTTAGAGTATTTGTTTTTATAAGATCAATTATCTGATCTTGGTATTTACTTAGCTTAAAAAAATAACTCTCCATATCTAATTTTTTTAGTTCTGTTTTGTGTATAGGACATTTGCTGTCTATAGCCTCTGTGACAGTATAGTACTGTTCGCAGCCGGTACAATACAAACCAGAATATGTGTCTTTGTATATATCGTTTTTGCAAGCCAGCCACATCTTTTGAGAAGCTTTCTTGTGGCGAGTATCGGTAGTTCGAATAAAGTAGTTATTTGACAAATTTAGTCTCTTAGCGAGATTAACAAAATTTTCAGACAACTCATTTACAAACATCAAAGGTTCTTTATCGGCAGCCTTCGCAGCGTCTAAAAGTTTTTGACCGTGCTCATCTGTTCCTGTCAAGAAAAAGGTTTCTTTATCTTGTTCTCTCGAATAACGAGCTAACACATCGGCTTGTATTAACTCCATAGCATAGCCAATGTGTGGCTTTGCGTTTGCATAAGCTATAGAAGTAGTTACATAGAATTTATTCTTTGACATTTTTATTACTTTTTTTTGAATTAACCGAATCTATTGTCGGTATGGGCTTAGAGTTAATACGGTTTAACTTATTTCTTTTTTGTACATGCGATTGTATCAACTTTATAAGTATTATACTAGTGACAAGTAAAAGCACCGCCCACATGGGCCAACTCTGGGGTGATATTTTTGTACTAGCCAAAATTACCGAGGCATTACCGCTCTGAGTAAAATCTGCACTTAAACTTCCCCAAGCATAGCTACCAAACACTAGTAACCACTTAGTAGTTTTTTGAGAAGGTGCTAGCGATCCCAAAACAATATTATCTAGCTTTGTACCTTGACGAGTGTTTATCTCGTAATTATCTCCGGCAGTATCGCTAGGCGACTGCACTTGAAATCTTGCTAAAGCAATAAAGGGTAGTACCAACCACTTTTGTGCAGACATCTTGCTATTAGTTTGAAAAACCGGTGGTGTACTCTTGTAGGTTATAGTGGTGTTTTCGTACTGGTAATTGGTGTCGTTACCATTCTGCATTACTGGTGCCGGCGAATTGTCTTTAATACCCCAAATTGCAAAAGCCAAATGGTCTAAGTCACTGGACCCAAAGTTTTCAAATTTTTCATTCCAAGTTGGGTCTAGATTCATCCAGCCAATATTAGGAACATAGGCTTGCACCCATGAGTGCAGAGAGTCGCTGACAGAATTTGACTGCTTAAGGCTTCCGGAATAGCCATAGCCAATAGGCATACGAGCAGGTATGCCGGCTGCCCGCAATAGACTAATAGTAGAGTCAGAATATTCTAGACAAACTACATTGGTAGGGTTTTGAAGAGCTTTTAGGCCGCCTTGTCGAATGTTATATTTTATTTTTTCATTATTATAACTAAGGTTGCTTACCACATAGTCATTTATAGCTCGTACTTGTTCGGCAACAGTTTTCTTATCTTTTGTTAGTTCGTTGGCTTTGGCAACTATCGTTGGGTTATCGGCAGGCCAATATGGTTGTGGGCTAGTGTATGCACTTACCAAGTTTTTGGGAATATCTGACTTTGTACCGCTAGCAGCAAGGTTGTAGTCGATATAGCTTACTAACCCAATAATATTTGTACTAACATTTATTTTTGTATGTGCAGGCACATCATAATCAGCCAATATATTACCATCTCCATCTAACCTAGTAGATTTTGGTTGTGGATCTAGTTTTTGAACAACAATTTGTTGACCAGAAGTGTTGGGCGGTAAAGTAACAGTATAGGTAGAACTAAAGCTAGAATCATTTTGAAGTGGAAAATTAAAATTGACCTCATATATTGTGCTGTCTCCAAAAACCATTAGGGCTGATTTCTTTAGTAGTGATTTATTACCAAAACTATATACTGCCTCCCCTCTCTTTACACCTAAGCTTGTAGGTTTTACACCAGTGGTGTGGAGAGTTCCAAAGCTTTCTGGTACGTAAAGCATTACAGAATATTCACTATTACCTTCTTGGGGTACTGCCGGAATACTAACCGTATGGGCACTACCTTTAGTTTCTACCAGTTTATTGGTGTTATAACTAACTATAAATTGCCAATTGAGACCTTTGCCGGTATTTGGTCTAGAAAATTTTATATTTATTTGTAGATAGTTATAGCTATAGCCTTGGTTTTCAGATTTTTTTAGCTCAGTTGTAAAAGGTATGCTAGTACCATCCGAATACTCTACGGCTATATTTTTAGCATCGTCTATTGGAGTTGATAACTGTATACCATCAAGATACTTATTGTCGACATTGTTTGAAACGCTATATGTTTCCTCCACTCTAGTAGTAGTGTCTGATTGTACTCTATAAACTGCCGATACCTTATAGTTAAATTCTTCGGAAGCGAAAGTATGAAATGGTAGCATTACAAATAGCAAACTTATACCCAATAATATTGAAACCCCACCACGCATTCGTCGCTTAACTATTCTACTTAAACTCATTGTTTTATTTTAGCATAACTGCTTAGAGCTAGAGTATGCTTAAGGCAGTGTCATAAAGATCCTTCCACTGGACAAAACTTAGCTCTTGTGCACGTGTACTTGGTGATATTTTAGCATCAATAAGTAACTTTTCAGCGACACTACCTTTGATATGTAAACTACCGGCTAAACTATTTCTAAGTGTTTTGCGTTTTTGGGAGAATCCAGCCTTTACTAGGCGCATAAATACGTCTGGGTTTACGTCTATTACTGGATTGCCTAATGGAGTAATTCTTATAATTGCTGAATCAACTTTTGGCGGAGGATGAAACTTGTCTTTAGCAACTATTGTAACTAGTTGCGGCTTAGCGAGTAGCTGTATACTTATAGCTAATGTCGACATTCTACCGGGTAGGGCTACAATACTTTCGGCCACTTCTTTTTGTATTAATAGGATAATATTTTTGGGAGGATTATTACTGGTGAGTAGGTTTCTTAGTAGTGTAGAAGTAAGGTAATAAGGTATATTTGCTACAACTACATACTTAGAAGGTAATGAATCTAGATTAAACTTCAGAATGTCTTCTTCAATAATTTCGACATTATTTCTAAGTGCAAACTGTGCTCTTAGGCCAGGTACTAGCTCACTATCTTTTTCGATGGCGACAACTTTTTTACACTGATTTGCTAACAGCTCAGTGAGAGGCCCTCTACCGGGACCAATTTCTAAGACCGTATCTTCACTTTTTAATTTAGCAACATCAATAATGGTGTGGAGTATGGGTTGGTCAAACAACCAATGCTGACCAAGTGATTTTTTAGTTTTAGGCATATCTTCAAGTATTAAGTAATAGAGATAAACTTGCAAGCAGTTGTATATTTAATATACAAAGATATTAGCTACACTATTTAAGAAATCTTCCACAGAGCGGCCAAGGGCTAGCGCCACGTCTTTTATAGGTGTCTAAAGCTTTGGCGTCTTGAACGGCCGGTGGAGCATCGGCAGGGTCGTAGTAACCACCGTAGTTGTTCCAGGTGGCAAAATCGAACTGATATGCACCACGATACTTTGGATTACGCTTATTGGCATAATTACCACCAGACTCGCAAGCGCGTAACTTTGCCCAACCATCAGTATTTAGAGTAGCCGGACCTACCACCACTACTTTGGCTACTGGCTCAATAGTAACTTTTTCTTCAAATAATGTTCTATTTTGTTCTACGCCGTCTTTTTCAGTAACTAGAAAACTTGTTATTTTTTTACCTGGTGATCCGGGGTTTTGCACTTGATTATAGCCAGTGGGTTTAGTTTCGTCTGTCTGTGTAACTGTAGTTGGTGCGATTTCAGTTTCTTGTGTAATGAGTCTTTGAGAAATATGGCTCACAACAATCGTCATACCTGAATATATCTGGCTGTCGAAAGGTACATTGATTCCATCGCTAGCATTCACATTAAGCCTTTTTTCATAGACAAGTTCTGAGACTGTTTTGGCGTGAGTACGAAACTCAAAAGTTTGTCCAGAAAGTACTACTGTTACTGGAATAGCTCTTTTTATAACAAGTTGTTGACCTACTGATTGGCTCTGCACAAACTCATCAACCCTCTCAGTCTCTACAATGTCTTCGGGGTAGAGCTTGATACCTGCCTGTTCAATTACTTTTTTGGGTGTACGATAACCAGAGGTAATAGAGATTGATTTGTCACCATCAATAATTTCATAAGTAAAAGCACGATATATATTTACGTTGGTTACACCCATGGTTATTGGCTCACTAAGCGACGGCTCTACAACATCACCTTTTTGTATAGTAATACCCATTTTATCTAGAGCCTCACCTACAGTGGCAGCTCCAGTAGCAACTGTTTTGTTTTGACCGTCGTAATACACCGAAACCAAGTTCTGATCACTAGCTAGGGCAGTTGTGTTAGCTGTAAATTGATCGTGAGACCAAGCGATTGTGGTAAGAATAAACATAAAAACAAGCCCTGCAACAATCAGGCCTCGCTTGAATGTGTATGGCTTTGGTTTGGTATTATTTGGTTTTGCTACTGTCTTTCTATGTGTAGCTTGAATATCACTAACACGCAACTTTGGTAAAATAATTCGCCTCACAATTTAAATTAATAACTAAAAGACGTTTTTTGTTTTAATTTTTACCTGCTTGATATTGTACCTTCTTATGCTTTAGCCTGTCAATACTTGGTTTGAGCACAAAAAGTGTTCATATTATTAAGTTAAGGTCTTCATTTAATTGTGAGTTTTTTATTTTACACTTTTTTAATATTTGCAAAGTTTAGATTTAAGGTTTTTTGACCCACTTTACCAAACTTTATTACCGCCTCTAGATCGTTTATAGACAATACCTCGCCTCGTCCAAAACTAGGGTGATAAACTTTATCTCCAGGGTTTAGTTGGGGTATTTCAACAAATGGTTCATCGTTAAAAATTTCTGCACTACTCACCAAGTTGTTATCTGATTTATAATTATTACTTACACTACCAACATGTTCTACAAGATCTGCTGGTATTTCAGATAAGAATCTAGATGGGGTGCTGTGTTGGGTTGTACCATATATGAGTCGAGCATTGGCGGTAGTCATATATAGCTGTTGCTTGGCACGAGTCATACCAACATAGCAAAGTCTCCTCTCTTCTTCTAGCTGACTTGGCTCAAAAAACGTTCTGCTGTGTGGGAAAATACCATCTTCTAAACCAACCATAAAAACCGTGTTAAACTCTAAACCTTTTGCTGAGTGCAGAGTCATTAAAGTAACGGCTCCTTCGTTGTCACGTAAGTTATCTAAATCTGAAATTAAACTAATTTCGGTTAAAAATTCCTCAAGACTTAAATTATTATAAGCCTTTGCTACACTAAGTAATTCTCTAACGTTTTCTACTCTCTCGCTAGCACTAATACTTCCGTCGTCTAGATAGTCTAAATAACCTGTGCGTTTAATCACTGATTCTATAAAATCACTCACTACTAGGTTAGACGATTCTTGCTGTAAACTGGTTATTACAGACGCAAAATTACTCAGACTAGTTGCCGCCTTACTACTTAAGCCCTCAATAACACTTGCCTGAGACATAGCATCAAATAGTGGTATCTCGTACTTAGCAACGTAGTTAAAAAAAGTTTGCAAACTTTTCTGACCCAGACCGCGTGGGGGCAAATTGATTATTCTTGCCAAAGATACTTGATCATTTGGTTGAAAAATAAATCTCAAATACGACAAAGTATCTTTTATTTCTTTTCTCTCGTAAAACCTTACTCCACCAATTATTTGGTAGCCAACGCCATACCTTAAAAATGACTCTTCTAGGCTTCGGGACTGGGCATTGGTGCGATACAAAACTGCAAAGTCGTGAAGACTAAGATGCGAATCTTGCTTTATCATCTCTTGAATGGTTTGAATAATGTATCTTCCCTCTTCTAACTCATCTCTCACTGCTACCAACTTAATTTTTTCACCGCTACTAGCGTCGGTCCATAATTTCTTTTCTGAGCGCGCCAAGTTTTTACTTATAACCGCCCCAGCTGCGTCGAGAATAGTTTGTGTGCTTCTATAGTTACGCTCTAATTTAATTATTTTGGCTTTGGGATAGTCTTTTTCAAAATTTAAGATGTTTTCGTAATTAGCACCACGCCAAGAGTATATACTCTGCCAATCATCACCAACTACACAAACATTTTGGTGCTTTTCACCAAGCATTTTAATAAGTTTGTATTGAGCATGGTTGGTGTCTTGATACTCATCTACTAATATATATTTAAATTGTTTCTGGTATTTTTCACTCAATGATGAATCTTCTTGAAGTAGTATTACAAGCTTCATAATTAGATCGTCAAAATCCATCGCCTCAGCTTTTTGCAGAGCAAGTTGATAACGTGGATATATTTCTGCGGCAACTTCTTGTAAACGGCCGACAGCTAATCTCTTGTATTCGTCTGGACCAATAAGTTCGTTTTTGGCGCTAGATATTACATTTGCCACACCATTAGGGGTAATTTGTTTTTCGTCTAATTTCATCTCTTTGATAATCTTTTTTATAAGAGAGTGGCTATCAGCGGAGTCGTAAATTAGAAAACTACTACTGTAGCCAATCTCGCTCGCCTCACGGCGTAGTATTCTGTTAGATATGGAATGAAAAGTGCCTAAGAAAGGCATGTACTGAGTATTATCTTCGTCAAACTGTAGAAGTCGTGCAACTCTACGGCGCATTTCGCCAGCGGCTTTATTGGTAAAAGTTACAGCTAAAATATTAGCTGGGTCAATCTTCTTATTTTGTACTAGGTAGGCTAAGCGGTGGGTAAGAGCCTTGGTTTTACCACTACCAGCGCCGGCCAGCATTAGTACTGGCCCCTCTGTAGTAATAACAGCTTCTGTTTGCTGTTCGTTTAAACCTTCTAATACTTTTGTCATTAGCTTATTGTACTATGAATTGAGCATATAGGCTTAAGGCCATAAATCAGGTTAAAAATATTTAGACTCTTAAAGTGTTTTTTCTAAATAAACTACCTGATCTTCACTGTCTTCGCTAACAACCTTGTGTCGTGGCTTGCCATAATCTCGGTAACCCAGTCTTTCATATAATCTTCTAGCATCAACATTTTTGGTTGCGACACCAATACACACTTTGTCAAACCCTAGCGCCTTGGCCTCAGCTTCTAGTGTTTGTATCATTTTACCGCCTATACCTCGACCTCTAAATTCTTCAACAACTTCGGCTGCGGTAATTTCTGGAATATTGGCAAATGCCTGACTAACTTCTGGGCTCATTCTTGGTGACCTTGGACCACCAAGCTCTAATACGACTTGCCCTACTGGTTTTTCACCTTCTTTTGCAAGCAACATAATACCTTTGCCATCAAGCATTTCTTGATATTTGGAGGTATGAAAATTTGGTGGTCCGTAGGGTAGTTCTCTATCAAATAATTCAGCATCTTTTAGGGTTGCGCGCGATATTGAAATGTCTGGTTTTTCATTTTCTGCAATAATTGCTTTTAAATCATTTTGTAGCTTATAATTGCTACCTAACGCATTGTCAGAAGCTTCGTCGCCACTCGGTTTTGGATCTGACATGATTTATTTTCTTACGTCTTCGTTGTATCGCTCTACGCATTCATTGAAAATTACTTTAGCTTCTTCAAAACCAGCAAAACCTTTTATTTCTACAATATCACCTTTAAGGTCTTTGTAGTGCTCAAAGTAATGCTTAACTGCATGTTTCCAGTGTTCAGCCACATCGTCTAGTGATTTAATATCATCATAGTGCTTATCGTCACTTGGTACGCCAATAAGTTTATTGTCTACCTCGCCACTATCTACCATATACATAACTCCTATAACACGAGTAGGTACAATTAATCCCATCGGCATGGGATCGTCTGAGATAAGTAACATATCTAGAGCGTCACCGTCTTCATCTAGCGTAGATGGAACAAAGCCATAATCACTAGGACTACCTAGGTGAGTTTGATGAACTCTGTCGAGTACGAAGTTTTTTAGCTCTCTCTCGTATTCAATTTTTAATCGGCTACCTTTGGGATTTTCTATAACTGTATTAACAATTTCGGGAGCTTTATCGCCATAAGTAATATCTAAAAGTGACATTTGTATTATTTCTTTCTATTTAATTATTTCAAAGCTAATTATACCTGTTGAGTGCAAAAAATGCTACCACTATGTAAGGGTGCTGGCGTTCACTATGTCGGCAAACTTTTTATAATCTAAACTAGCACCACCAACCAATAATCCATCTATGCCTTGCAGGTTAAGATAAGTTTTGGCATTTTGCGGTTCTACACTGCCTCCATACAAAACCCTAACCTTCATACTAGCAATACGTCCGTAGGTTTGAGCCAAAGTATTTCTAATAAGTAATATCATCTCTTCTACTACAGCAGGCTTTGCAAAGTTACCGGTACCAATAGCCCAAACTGGTTCATAGGCAATTGCTAGGTCTTTTATTTCATCTTCTGTTATACCACGCAGTGCTGTGTTTATTTGGTCTAAGACTGTTTGCTTTGCATGCCCCTCGCTACGCTGCTGCTGGGTTTCTCCTACACACAATATAGGTTTTAGATCATGCCGCATAGCTACCACTAGTTTTTGAGAGTCTATCTTGTCGGTCTCGTTATAATATTTTCGCCGTTCAGAATGGCCAATGATTACGTAATTTGCTAAGCCTTTCACCATACTTGCAGATATTTCACCAGTGTATGCACCCTCTTCGTGTTCACTAATATTTTGAGCACCTAGTTTAAAACTTGATTTGTTTTTTATGCTAATTAACTCACGATGTAAAACAAAAAGGTGGGTAGCCGGAGGGCAAAGTACAATATCGCACATAGGAAACTCCCCAATCTCTTTTCGCAATCGATCAAAAAGTAAAGAACCCTCACTAATAGTAGTGTTCATTTTCCAATTACCAACTATAAGTTTTTTGGGGGTAGACATAAGAGTTATTATAGTGTATTTACTATCGACATGCTAGACTTCTACTAATCTAACAGTGTCGGTTCCACCTACTACACTAGAGTGAGTGCCAAAAGCCAATACCACCCAATCGCCATGACGTAGGTTTTTTTTGGTAATTAATTTTTTGATGATGCCGCCACTGATATGGTGTTTTTTGGGCACTAAATATGGTTTTCCACCCCAAACTAGCGCCATCTGATTACAGACCTTTTTATCGGGCGATGCGATAATCATTGGCATTGGTGGTCTTAGCGACGCTATTGAAAGAGCTGTGGAACCGGTAAGGGTCTCGGCGAGTATGAGCTTAGCACCAACCTGCTCTGCCAATGTAATAGCAGCCAAACTCACGCTGGTCTGAGCATCGGCGCTGGCAATTTTACCTGGCTTGACTTTAGCCTTGAGTAGCTTACGAGATTGAGTAATAAAACGACTAACTCTGCCAACTTGTTGTTCGTAGTCTACTGGTAGTTGGGTAGTTCTACCATTGGAATCTGGCATTAAGTCTATCTCTAGACGATTATTTGAATAATAACTTTCGCTTTTTAAAATCACACGCTTCATAAGCTGTACAGTCTGTAAAGGATATTGACCAGCCGCCGTTTCGCCCGAAAGCATTACGCAACTCACGCCTAGACTAACAGCGCTTGCAATATCATTAACTTCTGCTCTGGTTGGTTGAGGGTTAGATATCATGCTTTCTAGCATTTGGGTGGCCATAATAACTGGCTTTTTATATACACGTGCTTTTTGGATTATCTCACGACCAATTAAAGGTACTTCTTCGTTACTAGTTTCTATAGCCAAGTCGCCTCTAGCAATCATTACAATGTCTGAAGCAGCAATTATAGACTCTAGGTTTTGTGTGGCTACTTTAGTTTCTATTTTGGCAATTACTCTAGCTCGACTACCGTTTTTTTTGAGTAAGTCTTTTAAGAAAATAATATCATCAGCAGTTTGCACAAAGCTCATGGCAACATAATCTACATCATTAGCGTATGTAAACTCTAAATCTTTTTTATCCTTTGGGGTAATAATAGTTTGAGAGTCAAAAACAGTATCGGGAAGGTTAACTCCATGATTACTCATGACCTTACCTGAATTTTTAATCTCTACATTAACTTCATTGTTTTCTACGCTTAGTATTTCGGTACTAACCGTACCATCACGCAAAAATATTCTGTCGCCTTTTTTTACAAGGTGTGAAAAATTAAATTGAATTGGTAGATGATTTTTGTCGCACTTTTTATTGAAACAAAAGGTAATTTTTTGACCAGCCCTAAGTTCTACTCCACCTTGTGGCAAACTACCAAGACGTATTTTAGGACCCTGAAGATCTTGAATAATCGCTACCGATCTATCAAGTTTTTTTGCTGCTTTACGGGCATTGAGCAAAACAGATTTATGCCATGCATGGGTATTATGGCTAAAATTGAGTCTAACACCATTAACGCCAGCAGACAAAAGATCTTCTATCTTAGCTTCACTAGCAGGACCAATAGTGGCTATTATCTTGGTTTTTTTAAAGGTTGATGCATCGCTACTCATAGTTTTACTATACTGTAAGCATAAGTAAGTTGCTATATAATTTAACTATATATATCAAAATTACCTATGCTGAGTCTTGTAAACTATCTGCTTCACTAGAAGTTTTTGTTGTAGCTTCGTTGCCCTCATCTTTCCAATCATAGGGTTTAGGTTCTGCTGGAGTAAATTTTACTGCACTAGACTCCGGCTCAGTAGTGGCGCTTTTATCTGGCTGTAGTGGTTCTTTCGTTGTCTGCATATCAACATCCAACCTACCTTGTGCTTTATCTAAGCTCATACCCTTCTTGTAGCCAAAGTCAGTTAGGCTGGTTCTACGTGAATCTGGAGTCGGTGGTAACGACTCTGATGGTCCCTCTGGTGACATAGTTCTTCCTTTTTTAATTCTTAAGCTTACTATACTATAAGGATAGGCACCATTCAACAAAGTCTTGAGTAATTAGGTAGTTTATGCTATGATTCAATCTGTTAATAACCAAATGAGTTCAGTTGATGGCCCCATCGTCTAGGGGTTAGGACACCAGGTTTTCATCCTGGCAACAGGGGTTCGAATCCCCTTGGGGTCACCAACTTAATTTATTTAGATAAGCATTAATTTTATTTTTTGCTATACTTATACTTATGAATAAACTGCTTACGCTTGAAAATATAGATATGGAAAACAAAAAAGTATTTTTGCGAGTCGATTATAACGTGGTAAAAGATGGAAAAATAATTGATGAGTTTAGAGTAAGCTCTAGTTTGCCTACCATTAAATATTTACTAGAAAAGAACTGTTCAATTATATTAGCTAGCCACAATGGAAGACCAAATGGTAAGCGCGTAGAGAGTATGAGTTTGCGACCAGTAGCCAAGCTCTTGCCCAGACTGCTTAACCGTGATGTAATTTTTTTGGATGACTGTATAGGAGAAGAAGTTCAAGATACAGCTAAATATTTAAGGCCTGGTGACATATTGCTACTAGAAAACTTGCGATTTCATTCTGGTGAAGAGTCTAATAACAAGGCTTTTGCAAAAGAATTGGCTGGTTTGGCTCAAATATACGTAGATGATGCTTTTGCGGCAGTGCACAGAGCCCACGCCAGTACGGTTGGTGTACCAAAATTACTACCTCACTGTGCTGGTAGACTAGTGCAAAAAGAATACGAGATGTTTACTATGCTAATGGACAAACCTCCTCGCCCCTACACCGCCGTAATTGGTGGCGCCAAAACAAGTGATAAAATTGCCGTATTAAGTGAGCTGCTAAAACACGTAAATGCACTATTAATAGGTGGTGCTATGGCTAACACTTTTCTAGCTGCTGCAGGACACAATCTTCGTAGTAGTAAAATAGAAAAAGATAGTATTAAAGATGCACAGAAGATTATTCGGTCTGCAAAAAGACGAAAAGTAAAACTTTTATTGCCTAGCGATCTGGTGGTAGCAAAAAATGTAAATAACCGACAAAAAGGTAAAGTAGTAAAAGTAGATAAACTTGAGCCAGGTGATCTAGCGCTTGATATCGGCCCAGATACCATGGACGTATTTAATAAAATCGTTTCTCAAAGCCATACAGTTTTTTGGAATGGTACTATGGGGATCGCAGAGATTCCTGCTTTTGCCAAAGCTAGCGATAGCCTTGCTCATGCCATGATAAGCTCAGATGCTCAAACTATTGTGGGAGGTGGAGATACTGCAGCGTATGTAGACAAGATAGACTTAAACGAACATTTTAGCTTTGTTTCTACCGGTGGTGGCGCCAGTTTAGAATTGCTTGCTGGCAAGAAGCTACCTGGTCTTGAGGTATTAATGAGAAAGCAAGTTAGTATAGTCACTTAGTCACTTTTTTGAGTAGCAGCTACTTTTGCGCCAATTTTTTTGCTTTTCTCTTCAACAGATTTGGGTACGCCACTAAGAGGTATGCTAAAACCAAAAGTACTACCCTTGCCTTCTGTGCTTTCAAAGATAATTTCTCCACCCTGATCTTGCACTACTCTTTTTACTAAATATAACCCTAAGCCTGTACCGTCGGGGCGAGTAGCTTTAGCGTTGTTGGCTCTAAACATTTTTGTAAAGAGCTTTTTTTGAACAGCAGCTGGTACACCTATACCATTGTCTTTTACTGTAAATACTACCTGATCGTTATCTAATTTGAGATCCACATTGGCCCGACCACCACCCATTGGTGGCTGACTATAGTGAATAGCATTATCTACCAAGTTCATTACTACCTGTCGAGTCTTGTTTTCATCTAGCCGAATGTTTGGAATCTTTTTGGTTGGAGGTGTGTAATTAATTTTTACCTTTTTACTATCTGCTAGCGACTTGAGTTGCTGAAGCTCTTGGTCAACAAGGCTAACAATATCAACCTCGGTAATCTCTAAGAAGAATCTATTAGCATCCATTCTACTAACATTCAACAAGTCGTCGATAAGCCGAGCCATGCGGTTAGCGCCATCTAGTGCTAGTTGTACCGGCTCTTTTTGCTCTCTTGATAATTTGCCGAAGTCACCTTCTTCAAGCATACTGGCATACCCTTTTACTGTAGTAAGTGGGGTTCTAAGCTGGTGAGAGGCCATGGAAATAAACTCGTCTTTAGCTTGATCGAGAATACGCAATTGATCGTTGGCGTTGCGTAACTGTGCTGTACGTTCACGAACTCTCTGAGCTAGCGTTTCACTGAATAATTGAATTTCTTTATAGCTTAAAGCATTTTGAATAGCTACACTTATTTCGGTACCAAGCGTTCGCAAGACATTAATGTCTTCATTATTATAGATATCACCACTCTTTTTCTGACTAAGTAGCAAGTAGCCAATAAACTGCTCGCTAGTATGAAGAGCTATGCTAATACTGATATCGTACTTTTGCATCAACACCTTGCGCTCACCTCCCGCTATTTCATCTTTTACCAACAAAGTTCTTCCTAGTTTACGTAGTTCTTTTTGAGTTATCTGGCTAGACTCGTTAACAAAAACATTATTTTCGTAAAAAAGTTGCTTCTCACCAAATACTACAATCTCACCTTTTTCTATCTTCATTTGGTCTGTAATCTCTTTTACAACCTTTTGCGACACACTATCTAGATTTATATCACTTGCAAGTATTTTACCCACATTATTTACTAAGGTCTGTGCATCGTATTTATCTCTGTAGAATATTCTATTCGAAACTTTACTAAAGAATCTAATAAGTGGTGTTAAGGTAAATGCCAATATTATTGCTAAAACAATATCCACCGTTTGCTTAAAAGCTTCACTTGTATTAAATAATAACAAGTCGAACAATCTAAAGGCTGTAAAGCCATATATTGTAGCCAGTAATCCGATTGACAAAACATATGTGAAAGTCCTAACTATCACAAGTTTTATGTCGAATAATTTATGGCGGATTATTGCATAGCTGAGAGTTATAACCAATATAACCGTAAATAAAGGGCCAAACTTGGACGTCTCTAAGTTTGTAATTACCGGTAGTATGGCATTAGCGGTCATACCCAGGATTAATGAAGTAGCTAACCCAAACAACATTATCCTAGATTGGCTTGCTTGTAGTTGGTTGTTTTTACTAGCTTGATAATTAATCAATAAGTTACGACAAACCAAAATCAAAGACAATAAAAGGGTCGCCACAAATAATAAGTATAAAGGGCCGGTAGCAACGTCTACATAACTTTGGTTTCTTCTAGTTACTTCACCTACAACTAAAGGACTTGAGAAAACTACAAACAATATGATTGTTGATGTCCAAAAAAATACCGGATTCCACTTCTTTTTTGGATATAAATCTGGAAAAACAAATGTAAATAAGAGTAAGCTGTTCATAGATAAAAACCCAAACCCAAATGTTACGTACGCTGCATATTGGCTAGTAACTAAACTTTTTGAGTTGTCTACAAGGTAGTTCGCTGTAGCCCAAATGGAAAGTGAAAGAGCGCTATAAAGAAGCGCTCTGTTTGGGGCTAGTTTCGGATTCCGTAAGAATACAACTAGACCTAATAAAACATTAATCAGTACTGTAAATATAAGGCTTATCAATGCAATATTCATATACTATCTGGTCCACCCAATACCATGTCTACTTGATCAAGTAACCCTTCGCCTTTCACAACATATTTATATATGTCTGGTTGCTCTTGTTGCCATCTCTGCATCATTTCTTCAAATGAAATATAACAAGGAGTACTGGCTTTTGAATCTAAATATGGTGCTGAGCCAACGCCTTGATATTCATTGAAATAACAGCCAAACCTTTGAAGGTGCCTACGTACAACATCATCCAGAATTGTAACGAGCGTAGTTAGGTGATTATCAATTATATAACTATGTAGAGCGTGGAATAACCCAGCTCTTAGCTCTTCTTGTCCTTGGTACTTATCTCTGATTGCGATAGTCGCAACGTCTACTGTATTGTCTAAATCCGTTTCTTTTAGATCGTTTTCAGCAAACACCTCAGTAAGCGGTTTCTTCCAAGCATGTTTTGGGCTCTCGATATCAATAATACTTTTAAGGCCACTTGGTTGATTACGCAAAAGCCTCATCATACCAACGGGTGTGTTCGATTGTAGATCAACAATTAACAGGAAGGTGCAGTTTTCAAACTCACCATATTCTTCCTGCATTAAAGTTTCGTTGTTGCTAGGAAAGTATTGTTGAAAAACTTCTAGTTCCACCGCACGAGCTAATCTAGAACAAGGGTCTCTACCGTCTATTTGATACACTACATAAGGCTTATCAGTTGATTCGCCTCTATCTTTGAGTATACTAAGTAGTCTAGCTACCTCAGCATCTACCGGCATTGAGTATTCATACACCTTTGTGCCCTCCCTGGGTTCGCTTTGAAAAGGTGCGATATCGTCTTTATTATATATTACTGGTTCTGTCATGCAATATCCAACAACTAAAATGATTTATATACAATTTTTGTAGCAGCAAAATAATGCTCAGTAAATCTAACTGCGTCTTCAACTTTAAATTTTTTGCATGTGTAAATATCAACACTAAAAAATAGCATCGGTTCTTCCCAGGCATAGAAATGTGCACCAGAAGTTTCCCAATGTATCCATCCCGACCAACCAAATTTATCTGATCTGTGAGTTATTGGTGCCAATAATGTCTTCATTTTTAACTCACTAGATAAATGAGATAGGTACTCCGTAATAGCTTTGTCCGTAATTGGCTCTTTAGGTATTCCTTCAATCACTAATCGCTGACGGATAATCATTGGGGCTAAATCTTCAATAGGTATTTCATCTTCAAACTTTATTAGCATAGTAAGGTAATTATATCCTATAACAAGTGGTTTGTTAAGAATTATATTTTTGTTGTAGTGCATGTTAAAACTTTTTTCTACGCATTGAGTTTAGTCAATAGCATTGCGCTTCTTACTAAACAGTTGTATAATAATCAACGATTTAGCCCTTTCACAATTTTTGTCGATTGTTAAGGACACATAAATGAAGATCATATTTCATCAAGCTTGGATAAAAGCATTTCGTCGTAAAGGAAATTCAAGTCCAGAAAAGGTTTCGGCAGTCCGAATTGGTGGCTTCTGTATAATGGCAGCTCTAATAATGATGTTTTCGTCTATCAATACAGAAAGCACCCAAGGTTCAGCTCGTTACTACCAAACCAACACTAATGACTTAGTAATAACTCAGACCGGCTCGCATAGTAATGTAGAGAGTTCAACTGTATCATCAGAAGTAATGCGAAGCTTAGAGAGATTGGATGGTATAGAAGTAGCAGGGATCACCAACTATTTCGGAAAGCTAAAGGGTCGAGATGTTCTATATGCTATGTATGAGCCTGGACAACCCACTCAGCCTCTCATAGCAGATGGTAGACACATTGCATCAGATAGTGAAGTAGTAATAGACGAAGACCTAGCTTCTTCACAAGACATCTCTCTTGGTGATACTGTACGTTTGGTAGATCATGATTATACAGTCGTTGGTCTTAGCCGAGAAACAGGCAGTTTTGGTAAGGAAATGGTCTTTATTTCAAACGCGGCAATGTTTAGCTTGTATGGAGGTTTTGAGTTTTATAATCAGATAGCTGTGGAGACTCATGGTAACACAATACCGCCGGAGACCATCAATAGCTGGGGTGACTCAGTAGAAATTATTTCTCAACAAGAATATATTGATGGAATAGTTGACTATTGGAGTCGCAACATTAGTCCTCTTATTTTTACAATCATCGAGATAGTTACGTTGATGTCGATAGTCTCATTGATAGTACTGCTTATTGCTCAACTTAAGTTACAACTTCCAATACTTGGAATCTATAGAGCGTATGGTGGCTCAAGACTTCAGGTAGGAGCAATTGAGGGGTTGGCTATGGCTATGCTAGCTGCACTGGGCTATATACTAGCTTTACCGCTCGGTTGGATATTGATATTAGCTAACAATTATACAACACCAGGTTTTCATGCTTCACTCAGTGCTAATGCACTAATTTTTGCCGGCGCTGTAGTTGTTGGTGTCGCAAGTATTTCGGTGGTGATTGTATGGTGGAGGTCAAGCAAGGCTTCACCAATGGAGTTACTTAGAAATTAGTTAATAACCTTAACCTAGCCTAGAAGGAGTACCTTCTAGGCTTTTTTATAATAGTTAGCCAAAATACTTTTCAGTTACTTTTTGATAAGCTGACTTATTAATTCCATTACCAACTAGCGAAAGTATCCAAGATCCTTTTTGAACAAAAGTCTTGTTTAAATCTGTAATGTCAGAGGGCTTAAGCTTATTTATGCGCTTTACAAACTCGTCGGGGCCAACCAAATCATCATCGTCAATAAACATACCTTCATAGTAATAACCTAGCTCTTCAGCTCTATCATAGTTTCTTTCAAAACGTCCACGAATAAATCCAACCGCTCGTTCAAATTCTTTTTTGGTAAAATTACCTTTCAAAATATCGCTTAGTTCGCGCAAGCATAGTTCGTACAACGCGAAAGCCTTGGTATCTTCTGTTTGATCTGAGAAACCAAATGTACTTACTTCTTTGTCTAGACTATAACCTACCGATACACCATAGCTCAAACCAGCCGACCTAGCTTTGTCGTGTAATCTTGAGAATTCCCCCACACCGTACATTATTCTCAATACTCGCATAGCTGCGTCTACAGACATATCGTACTTGGGTTGTAATAAATCAAAACTCATGTTAGTTTGACCATCAAACTTAGGTTTTTGTACACTAATTGTTTTTACTGCTGATAAGTCAATTGTCTTTTTGTAAAGTGTTTCTTCGCCAATAGCAATGCTAGCTAAATTGTTGTTTAGCCTATCTAATAAATCTTTTTTGGAGTTAGCACTAAAGTCTCCAGCCACAATAATAGCTATATTTTTTAGAACATGATATTTTTTATGATAACTTTTTACGTCTTGTAAACTAATATTTTGAAGGGTTTCTATACGCTCAGGAATAGGTAAAGAATGTTTGGCGAGTTTTAGGTAAACGCCATTATAACCACAGCGTGATCTGTCGGTGGTTAGTTTGCGCGAAAGTTCGCTTTTTATAACTTCTTTTTCACTTTCTAAGTCTTGTTGCTTAAATATGGGCGAGCTCAATTGAGAGCAAGCAATATCAACTATGCGTCTATACTCTTTTATTGACGACTCGTATATATAGTTTATGGTGTTGTCTGAAGTTGTGGCGTTAGTGTAGGCACCATCTTTTTCTACCTCGTAGGCAAAAGCCATCTTGCTTGGTAGCATCTTTGTGCCATTAAAGGCCAGGTGCTCTAACAAGTGGGCTATTTCAAACTTATTTTGAGGAGCATACTTGGTGCCACCACGAACAAAAGTGCTAAACAAAAAACCCGAGGCGCCGGGCGTATTTACCAGTAACAGCTTGCTGCCACCTTCTAAGTTTATTTTTTCTACGTTGTGTTTCATAACAACCTTGGTTAATTGATATCTATTTTAACTTAATTATTGCTTCTGTGCTGTCATTTTTGCTCGATTTATTAATTTTTGTATGGTCGCATTTGGTGCATGTGTGTTTCAGTGTATATTTGTCACCTTTTACGGTGTCTAGGCTAGGTCGCATGAGACCACAGCATATATTAGCTCTATCGCCTGGTTCATTATCCACATGCTTAGACCACAGACAATTGGGGCAGTGGTTAGTATAGCCATTGCCTCTTACTAATTGATCGCATTTCTCACACACGAAATCTTCTTGGGTACGCTTAAAACTTTGCGTCATGCTTGATATCTAAAATCCTAACTAGCTTGGGCTCAAACGCATCTGATCTACTGCGTAGTTCAACACAATCTTGTTCTAATGATTTTTTAGACACTATAATTTGCAATGGGCAGCCTATTAGATCGGCGTCGGCAAACTTTTGACCCGCAGATACATCTTCTCTATCGTCATATAGACAGCTCTGGGCACCTAATGTTGAATACAGTTTTTGTGCAACATTAAAATTAGCCTCATCTGGCAAAGCAACTAAGTGGTATTTGTATGGAGCAATCTTTTCTGGCCACACCAATCCTTTTTCATCACTAAGCTTTTCTGTTACTACGCCCATCAGTCTAGAAATGCCAATTCCATAACTACCCATCCAGACCAAACCTTTTTTATTGTCTTTGTCGGTATAGTAATAATTTAGAGCTTTTGAAAATTTTGTGCCCAATGGAAATATATTACCAACTTCACTAGCACTAACAATTTCTAGATTACTAAAATCTACACCCAATTTCTTAGCGTCAGCCGGGGTAGTTACCTCTTTATTGTAGGCAATTTTATTCTTCCTATCTAAGTAAATAGTGTCTTCGCCCTCTTCTAGTAAAGTCTGAAACTCGTGGGAGTAGTTGGTGGTAAAATCACCACCCGATGCGTAAGTAAGAAAGGTATCGTTGCCTATACCTAGTTTTTCATAAACGCCCTTGTATACAATCTTCATATTCTCATAAAATTCCATAAGACTACTCTCTGAAGTGTGAAAACTATATAGATCTTTCATAATAAATTCTCTACCTCGCAATACCCCAGACTTAGCTCGAGGTTCGTTTCTAAACTTGTTCTGAATTTGGTAGGTAGAAAACGGAAAGTCTTTGTAGCTTGTGCGAAAATGTTTAGCAATTGGTGTAATAACATCTTCGTGTGTTGGATTGAGAATATATTCGGCATCGTTTTTTAATAATGCTAGCTTGTTTGCACCTCTGGTACTTATAAGAACATCTATGGTTTCTAGTCTGTCGGTATTATGCCAGCGTTCGGTAGGTGAAAGCGATGGTAGTAATGTTTCTGTAGAAACTTCATCCATTGCTTCTCTTACGATAGCGCTAATTTTTTGTATTACTTTTAGACCGAGTGGTAAGTAAGCATAAACTCCAGCCATCTCTTGATATATAAATCCAGCCCTAGTAAGAAGTTGAGCATTTTTTGACTCAGTTTGAGTAGAAATATCTTTGGATGTTTTTGTATAGAGCTGTGAGAGTTTCATGTCTGAAATTATATCATAGTCTCTTCTGGTTCGCTCAAAACAAACCCCTTGTACCCATTACGTGCTCTGTAGCGAGGTAAAAATGGTATTATATCTAAACTGTTTATCCGCTCAAAACTCTGAGCATTTTTTGGCATCACTACACTAGCGGAAATTCTATCTCTGCAAGTAAATATATTTCGTTGTATTTTTTTATTTTCTTTACTACTTAATAAATTTACTATGGCTTGCTCTAGGTCTTCAATCGCTTGACTGCCTCGACAATACTCGTAGTGATACTCTAATGAAATAGATTGTTTGAATTGACTAATAAGTGAGCCGAAACCTGATTGCATATATACAATATTTTTGGTTTGTAATTGATTAATGATTTGCTTAGTACCCTTGCTTTGGTTGGTAATTATTGGCACTAGTCCCTCGCTATTGCCGGTGGTATGTATATCGATAATATAGCTAGTAGAATCAATAGTATTAAGAAGTTTTTTTGCTAGTTTCTCTTCGTGGTTGCCATAAATACTACCCGGAAATGATCTGTTTAGATCACCATCTATACCACGACGACGTAGGTTGAGAGCTTCGGTATTTGCCAATATGAGTGTGAGACCTGGGTACTTATTTATTTGCTTGGCAAAGTAATTAAACACTGTTCGGCCAAAAAACTCATTACCATGTACTCCACCGATGAGAGTGACTTTATTTTTACTAGAATAGTTGTTTTGTAATTTTTTCATAATATTTTTGCTTAAGTGTGGTGTTGCAGGGGTGGGCTCGAAAGCCCACCCCTGCTTACGTCGGCCAGCATGGGGCCGTTCCATAGCTATCACCAGTCGCCGCTCATAGCTGCCTTTCCTGAGTGTCAGGGTGACACTCATAGTTGGTGAACTTTGCGAGATTTAATTTGAATAAAAAATCCCGCCCCCACCTCATATCAAAAGATACGAGACAAGGGCGGGATTCTATTTGTTATAAATACCGCGGTACCACCTTGTTTGCCTTCTTAGTATAATTTCTACTAAAAAAGACCACTTCACTGACTCAGACCCCTTATTGAATGGGCGACAACAGCTAGCACATGGTTACGGGTGCGTCCGGGTTATCACTTGTGCAATAACCATCTTCTATCATATGACAGATAATTTAGCCCCAACCCTGCAGTCGATTGTGTAATCCGCAGGAACTAAATATAGATTTTGTTGTTGTAGTAGGTTCAATTAATATAATTATTCTACACTATACAAATTATATGTCAATGACTTAGTTGAGGTTTTTTTGGTAATGCAGTATGGCCGTATCGATTGCCAAAGATTCTTGCTCACCACTAATCATATTTTTCAAAACTACCTGTTTGGCGCTAACTTCTTCTTCTCCAATAACGACAGTATAAGGCACCCTTAACTTATTGGCATATTTAAATTGCTTATCGACTTTATTATTCTCGAGATCAACTTGGGTAGGTATGCCGGCAGCACGAAAATCTTGAGCTACTTTGAGAGCCCAATTGCGAGCACCTTCACCAAAATTTACTACGTATACTCCTACTTGTTTTTGGCGCTCGGGTATTAAATTTGCCTCCAATGCAGCAGCAAATAATCGACTTAAGCCTAGTGAAACACCGACACCCGGCAAATGAGTTTTGGTGTAGTAATCAGCCAAATTGTCGTATCTTCCACCAGAAAGTACCGATCCAAACTCGGGATGTTGAGTAAGAACAGTTTCATACACTGTACTGGTGTAATAGTCTAGACCGCGTACTATCCTTAGATCGAGCATATACACCGATTCATCGATGTTTAGTGCCTTTACTTGTATAAGCAGTTCTTTTATTTCAACAACTCCAGCTTTAAACATTTTGTTCTCTATATATAAGCCTTCTAGCTGATTTAATACTTCTTCTGTACTACCATATATATTCACAAAATCTATTATTTGACTGGAGTCGTCGTCGCCACAGCCGGCTGATTTAAGCATTTTTACAACTTCGTCTTTACCGATTTTCTCTAGTTTATCAATAGTTCTTAGTATATCGCTTGTTTTGTTTTGCAAACCGATTGCCTCTAAAAAACCAGCAAGCAACTTGCGATTACTTATACGAATACTGAAATCGCCCAACTCTAGTGATTTGAATATGTCTGCGCTCAGAGCGATTAACTCGGCATCGTGTCCCATACTAGAGCTTCCAATTATGTCGGCATCACACTGATAGAATTCTCTGTACCTACCTCTTTGGGCTCTCTCCGCACGCCAAACTTTTTGCATCTGATAACGCCTAAACGGAAAGGTAAGATCGTTTTCGTGTTCTGCTACATAACGTGCTAGTGGTACAGTAAGATCGTAGTGCAGTACATACTCTTTATCACCCTTACTAAATCTATACACCTCTTTTTCTGTTTCACCACCACCTTTTGCAAGTAATACTTCGGCTAGCTCAACTGCCGGTGTTTCAATAGGTAAAAAACCATATTTTTCGTATACTTTACGAACTGTATCGAGCATGGCTTGTAGCTGGGCTTGCTGACTTGGCAAGTACTCTACAAAACCAGATGGCCGTCTTGGTGTTACCTTATCCATTACTTCATTATGGCCTAAAACGGGCTTTCTGGTCAATTAATGTAAAAGCCCGTCTCAACAAGTGAGACGGGCTAGGTGGTTAATTGACGGTTGTACCGTCGTCTGACGACTCATTGGGCACAACAGGGCTGGAGTCACCCCAGTCGCAGTCAAAAGCAAACCAAGACTTAGAGTCTTGACTACCTGAAGACATTGACCCATACATAACGCAGTCAATTACTTCTCCGTCAGGGGTTGTAAGAGTGAACCACTCGGCATTGTTCTGAATATCGTCTACGGTTGGGGGATCGGTCTGCCCACAGCCAACAAGAAGTAGAACAAAGACAATGCCCACCATAACTACCTTGATAATTTTCAACTATTTCTCCTAAATGAGAATACTAGTAGGATACTTATCCTAACATATGTTGTAAATTAAGTCAATATATACTATTGGTTCTTGGGGTTGGCAATAATTACCACTCTACCATCGGCACTACCGCCCTCAGTGCAGGTATATAGAGTGAGTTTGGCATCACCGCTTGGCTCTAATATAGATGGGTCGTTAGGTTTGATTTGAAATTTTTTCTCTACTGTATACTGATAAACTTTACTATCCCAATGAACGGTAACCTCGTCGCCTACTTCAACTTCATCTAGGTTGTAGAAGAATGACTTATTCATAACTTGCCAAGGTGTATAGCCCCATAAAAAACTGTGGGCGGCAAGAATAAAATTTCCTCCATCTTGAGGATTACCTCTTTCTGGATACTGGTGCCATGCGCCTTTTTCTAGAACTTCAGCCCCACCTTCATATATATTTGTATCAATACCTTGTTTATCTATCAAAACCCTGTTTTGAGAGGTTATCGTGGTGTTGGGGTGTTTTATGTAATGATAATACTTGGGTAAATATAGAATCAATAATAAATATAACCCAATAATTATAAGACCAACCGAAACTATACCAAGAACTATTCGAAACACACCACCCAGAGAAATTCGTTTTTTACTTTGCATTAACTAATTACTTCTGTGGTTTACTGGTGGCAGTTTTTTGTTTGGAGAAGTAATATATGTAGAATATTTCTAGTATTCCAACTGTATTAACTATTAGAAAAACAATAAACCAAACTTTTTGATCCAACTTGGCGGCACGCCAAAGAGCCCATCCCTTCCAGCATGTACTCCATATAAACAATATAATTATCCACCAAATATTTTGATTGATGAAAGTGTTTGTATCCATATCTATATTATACACCAATAAAAAAATCCCGCGAAAGCGAGACACTTTTATTGGTCGCAATACAGATACTGCTAACGAACCTGTACTAGACACATTATACAATCTGCTCTTGCACTACAAGTTACTCTTGTCAAAGCTGACTGACCTTAACCAATTAGTTGCTGATTTAATCAAGCCAGAGCGAGCCGTTGAAACCCAATTTTTGCTATAATACAAGGGTATGAGTGACACAAGCGACAACCAACCACAAGACCAAGCTCCTGCTGAGCCTGTTAGCCTGCCACCACAAACGTCACCACAGGACACATCAAACTGGGACGACAGACCATTTACTACACCCAGTGACCGAGTTGTTATAGAGACATTTCAAGGAAGCGACGACGAAGTTGTCGTAGCTGAATAACTAAACCTAAAACTTGCTGAACCTACCAGTAGCTACCAACTACCTACAATAATTATAACTAATTAGTAGGAGTTACTTCTATGAGTAAAACACTAGATGAAAAACAGCAGTTTATTGAACTGCGAGCCAAAGGTTACAGCTACCAGAAAATAGCTGACGAGCTTGGTGTTAGTAAGCCAACGCTGATTGACTGGTCAAAAGAAGAGCAAACGTCAAAGGACATACACAACCAACGGACGCTGTATCTGGACGAATTACAAGAAAAGTACGCAATGACTAAACGTCACAGGATTGCTGTATTTGGTGAAGTGCTGAGCCGTGCAAAGGCGGAACTTGATAAACGTGACTTGTCAGAAATGTCCACAGACAAACTAATAACTATGGTTATAAAACTGAGCGACACACTACGTCAGGACGAAACTGAACTTGAACTTCACGGCGATAACGAATTGCCTATGTTTGGGCTTGGCGAAATGACCAAGTGGAAGATTTAGCGACCTAAAATTGACCATTTTTTAACCGATTAACCTTTTATTGGCTATCTGTTAGTTGTATAATAATGTTATATAAAGTGAGATTGTATGACCGACACTAAACAACCAGAATATCTAACCCTTACGCAAGCCTGTGAGCTGTTACAGGTACACCCCAATACACTACGTAACTGGGACAAAAAAGGCGTGTTGAAAGCCAACCGCATAGGCATACGTGGCATAAGACGCTATAAACGTGCAGACCTAATAAAGTTTATGGAACAGAAATGAGCTATGAGCCTATACTTTGCCACACTTCCAGCAGGTACTTACGATATTATCGCCAAGCAACTTAAATCATTTAAGCTAGACGAATTAAAAATTGTTGAACACGATGACAGCTCGGTTACCTTTCAGTCCTCTTTGACAATGGAACGTCTGGTTGAGTTGAGGTATTTTACAAATGTTTATTTAGTGGCTGACAAAAACCTAGAAATACCAAAATCAGTCTTTAACGGCAAATACTATCGTTTAATGCTGCTAAAAAACGGCTCGCCACAACCAATAAACCAGAGTGAACGAACTAATCTTGAAACAAAGATAAGGCAGGAGCTGGGTCTTGAGCCTAACACTCACTTATCAAAGAACGACTTTTATTTGATTGAGCGAGCTTCTGGCAAGAAGCTGTTTACGTTAAGGTTGCCGAGAGCTAAGTTTAAGAGAGAAAAGCTATCCTCTGGCGAATTACGTCCTGAACTGGCTAACATTTTGTGTTTAGTAGCAGGTATTAAAGCAAAACACAGGGTGCTTGATGTGTTTGCTGGATATGGTTCAATCTCTTACGAAGCTGTGCGAGGTTTTGGCTGTAAACAGGTAATAGCTATTGACCAGCAGAAGTTAGCTGGTAGACACGAACACTCATTGATTGAGTGGCACATAGCAGACGCTCGTAGTCTCGCCTTTATACCAGATTGTAGCGTAGACCGAGTTGTCACTGACCCACCTTGGGGTGTATATGATGAGAGTAGTGATTTGGACGACATATACACTCAGGCTTTCAAGGAGTTATACCGAGTTACGAAACCAGAAGCCATTGTGGTGATATTATCTGGCAGCGAAGTACTGACTGACATTGCAGAGAATAGTGAAGATTTTAGGCTTATTAAAAGTTTTCCAGTTTTAGTGTCTGGCAAAAAGGCAAAAATACTCAAACTCCAAAAGGTCAGTAATAATGGTTAGCCCGAAAAAGCCGACGCAGCAGCCTCGTAAAAAACGCCAAAAGGTACTGCTAGCAAAGGACAAACAACTTGAAACTGAGCAAAAGTTAGCCAAGCGTAAAGCTGAAAACCCTGACGTTTATAGCCTACCTGGCAGTAAACGTAGTGTCCAAGACCTGACTGAGTATTTTGTACGAGTTGAAGAGGGTACAAACCGAATATTACCCAAAGAGAAACGCCGTTACGTGGTGTATTTGCGTAAGTCCACTGATGACGAGGCTAAACAAGTACGGTCACTAGAAGACCAACGAGCCGAGTGCTTAGAACTGGCTCACAGGCTCAAAATAACAGTAGACGAAAGAGACATACTTGAAGAAAGTGCTTCTGCAAAAATATCGGGCAACCGACCCATATTTGACGATATGATTATGGGCTTTAAGACTGGCAAGTATCACGGGTTAATTGCGTGGTCGCCTGACCGTATATCACGCAATATGAAAGAGGCTGGTGAGGTCATAGAAATGATTGACCAAGAGCAGATACAGGACTTGCAATTTAAGACCTACCAGTTTGAGAACAACCCGAACGGCAAAATGCTATTAGGCATACTGTTTGCTACGTCTAAGCAGTATTCTGACAAATTGTCAGTAGACGTAAGCAGGGGTATTACAGGCAATATCAAGGACGGTAAGTACACGGGTGTTACCAAAAAGGGGTATTACGTAGACAAAAGTACGGGCTACTTTATGCCAGACGGTTATAACTGGGACTTACTACGTGAAGCCGTCAATATGAGGCTGTATCAGGGCAAAAATAACATAGAGATTGCTGACTTCCTAAACAAATCACATCTAGGTGTCAGAAAAGACCAGGACGAAGACCACGCAATGGTCAAAGTAGACAAGCAAATGGTGGGTGATATTTTTGCTGACCCGTTTTATTTTGGCTTGTACCAGTACGGCAAGAACTTGGCTGATTTAACCGAGCTATACGACTTCCTGCCCTTGCTTACGCCTGACGAACATATACAGCTTAATCAAGGCATTGCAAGCAGTTTTGGCGTTAAATACGCTGGTAAAGCCGTCCAAAACAAACGCCTGGACTATGGGCTGTTACGTGGCAAGGTCATTTGTGACTACTGTGACACCATAATGCAATTTCAGCACCAGGAAATTAAGCGAGGCAAAAACAAAGGTCGCTGGCTGATTAGCTTCTACTGCCGTAACAAGGATTGCCAACGCTACAAGGACGCTGAGAACGCCAAAGCAGGTATAAAGCTCAAGAAAAGTGTACGTGCTGGCATTGTAATGGCTCACATAGAGTGGACACTGCGTAACTGTACTAAGAAGAGTAGACAGGCATACAGGCAGTACATTGACAGACTAAGCGTCAGGCTGGCACAGGACACAGCTATTGCTAAGCGTAAGCTGTCAGAAGCTAAAAACGACCTACGAAGCAATGAAAAACAGTATGCAAGGTATCAGGATTTTCAGATTAAACACCCTGCTGATTACAAGAAGCACCACACAGGCAAACTTGAACATCACCAACAGCTTATCAACGTCGCTAAGCACAATATCAAAAAGAGTGAAGACGAACTAAAACGGCTGAGTGCTGGCTTACCAACCGAAAAAGAGTTTTACGAACTTGTTAAATCGTATCTGGTGACGCTACTGAAAACGACTGATTTAATGGAACAAGACGCCGTATGCAACGAGCTGGTGTTGAACCTACGTGTAGCGGACGACGCTGTATCTGTTATAAAACTAAATCCACCATACAATATGCTGGTGGATTTAACGAAAATATCTACTGGTCGGGGATAAAGGACTCGAACCTTCGACCGATGGTTCCCAAACCAAGCGCGCAAGCCAACTGCGCCACACCCCCTCGA
>CAYZYH010000006.1:0-58817 GCA_964481235.1 uncultured Candidatus Saccharibacteria bacterium | reverse complement strand
TCAACAATTCAAATTAGACTTTGTTATTAAGTTTAGATTAAATTTCTTTAATGTTCATTATTTACTGTAATAGATGATAGATTTTATAACGTTAGTTTTATAGACTACCGTATGTAATGATTTTCTGTGCACGAAATTGGCGCATCCCCTTAGGCTTATTCCGCTACAAATTTCCCAGATTCCACACCGTTAACTGTAACAATTGGCACGTCCATATCAACTATAGTTGATATGCGTGGCACTATTCCAAATCCAGAATCAAATAATTCAAGCAAAGACATTGATTGACATTTTAAGACCAACAACCTTCACTTTGTCTCGATTGGATGCAACCAAGATAATGGAGATGTTCTTAATCATCGAGTTGGCACATACAAAATACCCTCGATAATTTGGATAACTTGTTTATTGCATTTGCCTTAGTTTCATCTGGCATATTCGGAATATACTGTTTAAACCATGCTTAAATTATATGAATAAGGATATAACCTAGCAGGAGAATAATATGGCAGATCGAGAAACGGCATCATCAAATTCTAATCAAGAAAAAAAAACTAAAAAGTCAGTTAAAAGTAAGTTACTGTGGCTTCTGATTTTACTAATTTTGCTTGCTCTTGCAGGTGGTGTTGCTTTCCTTTACACAAAATATACGGAAACTAGAAAGGAAGTTGAAAAACTATCAACCGTTCAGGGTCAGCAAGAACTCAGTAAGACTCAAACTCATGAGTTACTAGGTGAAATGCGACAAATAATTATTATGCCTACAAATGAAGACCCTGTGGTTGCGACCATTACCGATATAAATCAGCTTAAGGACAAAGATTTTTACAAAGACGCAAATAATGGTGATAGAGTGGTGGTTTTTGCTAATGCAAAAAAAGCCTACATATACAGCCCGGAACGAAAACTTATTGTTAATGTCGGCGCGTTTCAAATAGAAGAAAAACCTCAAAATCAATTTTTGAGTCACCGCTAACAAAGTAACCCGGTTTATCTATCAATTTGCCGTTTACTTTGACTTGACCCAGTTTGATATAACTCTCAGCTTGACTACGAGTTGATACTAGCTTTTGATCAACTAAATATCTATCAAGACGCTGTTTCATTACTGATTTTTCTGTCGCTCACGGTATGCACCTGTTTCGGTGTCGACACTATTAATATCTCTAACCTTAATAAAGGCTGGTACTTTAACAACTAGCCCAGTTTCAGTGGTGGCATTTTTTGTGATCGAGTTGGCCGTGTCACCTTTAACTACATCCTCAGTATAAGTCACTTTAAGGTACACATTTTTTGGTAACTCAATATTAATAATCGTTGAATCAAAAAATTGTAGCCCAACAATGTCACCTTCTTTAATATAGTTTTGTACATCAACACCAACCTCATTATTAACTGTAAATTGATCAAAGGTTGTCGGGCCCATAAAGTGCATCTGCGTATCCGTATAGTGATACTGAGCAGATCGTGTCGATACACTGGCTGGTTCAATCTTGTCAGCACCCTTAAAAGTCTTTGATAATGTTGTGCTGTCAATCAAGTTTTTTAACTTAACGTTCACTATAGATCCACCACGTCCCATAACTTTTTGAGAGTAATCAGTTACACGGAAAGGCTTACCGTCTAGTTGAATAACTGTACCTTTTTTTAGATCGGTTGGACCATACATGGCGTATTAACCGTTAGCTACAAATGGCAGAAGAGCAAGATGTCGAGCTCGCTTTACAGCTGTTGCAAGTGCTCTTTGTTGCTTAGCAGACTTTTAAATAAAAGGGGTTATGAAGCTGAAGTTATTGATTCGCGCGGCTGGACTATGGTTGGAGTTGCTGGCCGCAAAGTAGAATACGCTGCTGACATGGCCGACTACTATGATTTAATTGTGGGTCTTCACCCAGACGAGGCTTTAAGGCCAGTTGTAGAGTCGGCCAAGACAAGGCCAATCATAGTTGTCCCTTGCTGCAACTTTTGGGACAAAAGCAAGAAATTAGGCAGAGATGCGCTGCTGGATGAGATAGAAAATTATTTCAAAAATAACGACATAAAATTCGAGAGAGTAACGTTCGATTTCAAAGGTCCTCAAAACCTGGGATTATTAACTTTTTCCTAAATCATACCTTCTTTCAACCAGTCGGACAAAAAATGTTGTGGGGGCATTTTTTGTCCAAGCAGTTTGCAGCTCATCCAGCCGCCTGATCCCCACCAGGCGGCTGGGCTGCAGCTCGGCAGTTCTCGTATTCTCAGCAGTTTGCTATAAAATAAGTACGAGCGGCTTCGTAGAGTCGTACCATCTACATTCATGGTTTGTAGTAGAAACATTAGGCACAACTGGTATACAATAGTATTTATATGACGAAGAAGACCAAAAAACATCGTGCCAAAAGTCGAGCCTTTGCGGGTCAGCAAGAGGGCGAAGAAGTTATATTAGTTGCTCGCAGATTTCCGATAGTGTTACGCAGGCAACTGATAGTCGGTATGTTGATGATAGTGATATTTATGTTGCCTTGGGCTATAGCTACAGGCAATGATTATGGTTGGCTGATATATGCAAACTGGTTTCTATTGCTCGGAATACTTGTGCTTGGTTTTTATTGGCTAAGAACTTGGGTTAGTTGGTACTACACTGTATATGTACTCACGAGCTATAGGATAATGATTGTAAAGACTACTGGGTTTTTTGGTAGAGAAGTTAGTGAGCTTGCACTTTCAAATATCCAAAATGTCAACTATAAGATCAAGGGGATGCAAGCTTCTGTATTTGGATTTGGAGATGTGGTCGTAGAGACATTATCAGGTGGTGAACCACTTCAGCTCAACTATATACATAAGCCTGTTAAAATGCAACAAGCAATACTAGAGATAATTCGTCGTAGCGACTTGGACAAGTGAGTCTAAAAAGTGTATCATTAAGCTACTAGAAGTGCAGTAATAGAAAACTAAAGGAGTTTTAAAAACTAATTATGCCAAAAGATCCAGATATTAAATCATCTAAAACCCCCAAAAAAGCCAAACCTACAGCCAAAAAAGGTAGCAAGACAGCTGCAGCAAAAAAGGCTATTTCACAAAAGAGTATGTCTTTTAAAGACAAACTCAATAAATTGGGTGTTGACCCAGAAAAAAACAAGAAAAATGTTCGTAATGTTGGTATTATTGCCCTTGTCTGTTTGGTGATTACTATTACCGTTTTCGGAGTGCTTATCTATAAGTACAAGGTGGGTAACAGAGCAGTCAAAATTGCTAGTAAAGTGTTACCTTATCCAGTAGCCAGCGTTAATGGTAATATTATCTGGAACACCGCTACTTATAATGATTATCTTTTTGAGCTTACTTCGGCCCAAAAGTACTTCCAAACTCAAAATCAAGACTTCAATTCAGAAGAAGGCAAGCAACAACTTTTACAGTTCAAGCAAGACCTTATAAAACAGTTAGAAGACAATATTATTATTACTCAGCAAGCCAACAAATACGGCATAAAGGTTACTGGTAAAGAAGTAGACGAAAAATTTAATCAGCTAGTAAAAGATGCTGGTGGTATAGATCAAGTAAAACGCACTCTAGACAAACTATATGGTTGGTCTACCGACGATTTTAAAGACAAGATTCGCCAACAACTTGTACGTCAAAAACTATCCGACAAAGTCTTGAGCGACCCAGCCCTTACAGAGCCCGCCCAAAAACAAGCCGAAAGTATACTTGCTCAAATAAACGCAGGTGGAGATTTTGCTGCACTAGCCAAACAGTATAGTGGAGATGGTAGTGCTGCCAATGGTGGCGATTTAGGCTTCTTTGGTAAAGGTCAGTTGGTACCAGAGTTTGAGGCTGCTGCTTTTGCACTAGAGCCTGGCCAAGTAAGTAAAGTAGTAAAAACTCAATATGGTTACCATATTATAAAAGTTACCGAGAGAAACGGCGATCAAGTACGCGCTAGCCACATTCTTATTAAAGGCCCAGATTTTGATAGTTGGTTGCGCGAACAGCGCAATAATGCCAAGATTGTTCAGTATTTTCAACCTTAGTAAGTATTAAGTTTTTAAAACAAAAGGAGGGTATAGTGCCAGAACCAGCACATAGTGATAGTGGGTCAAATCTAGCAGATGAGCCTACGACAGTAGGTAGTGAACCATTGTCTGTAGATATTCCACACCTAGTAGAGTTGGCAGCTGTTGCTGAGCCCGAATATGTAGAATATTTGGGAGTGCGCTTACCCAAAGGTACTGGTGAAGAAGAGCAGGTTCCGCTTAAGAAAGAGGGCTATGTAGAAGATGAGTTTAGTCAAGAATTGCAACGCGACTTGGCTACGGCATTTGCTTTGCATCAGCCTGTATTTGTAGAAGCTGGTACGTCAGTAGGTAAGAGTTCGGCAGTACGTAAAATGGCCCACGAACTTGGTTGGTCGGTTCACTACATCAATATGAAGGGTAGTGACGATACCTCATCGCTTATGGGTCAGTATGCACCTAACCCAGACCGTCATTCTACCGAAGACCCTGAGTATGTTTTTGCCAATGGTCCGGTTACAGCAGCTATAGAAGAGGCCATAAAAGGCCACAAAGTACTCTTAATGGTAGACGAGTTCAATGCCGCCACTCCAGATATTCTTATACGTCTACACGAAGTTATCGATGCCTACGAAGACTCTGGCATGGTTAGTGTAACCGAAGATGCTTCTAAACGTCTTAAGGTAGTGCGTGATAATCTTAGTATTGTTGCGCTTGGTAATGCCCCTAGTCGTAGTGGTAGTGAATATTCAGAGCGTCACCCTTTAGACCCTGCCCAGTTTAGAAGATGGGTGTATATTAAACTACCCGAAGAGCTACCTGAAGAGTCGGTAGAGGGTTATGTAGATGCTACCTTTGGGCTCAAAAAAGGCACCGAGGTTGCCGAGCCAGATGAGAGTAAATATTTACACAGCGGAGAACGCACTCTTACTCGTGAAGAACTAGGTGCTATACCAGGTATGGCTGATATGGCTGAGCAAATTCGTATTTTTCACTATATGGTAAAAAGCCAAGCCAAAGCAAGCGAGATAGGTCGCGACCAACCTCAAAAAATTAGTTATGACGACCGTGAAGAAATAAATAGAGTAGCCGAGTTTATTTGTCATTTTTATAATGGCGATCTCAATGCTACTGTGCATAGAGCGCTCGAGTATTACTATGCCAATAAATTGGCCGATCCAACAGAGCGTCAGGAAATGATAGGCAAAATACACACTATTAAGGTAGAAGATACTGGCGACTCTCGTCGGCGCGGTGTGAGTGGTAGCACAGCAGAGTTACCCAACGACCCAGAAACCTTAAGTGACCCCGACTATATTGCCAGGCGCCTCGCAGAGTTGCAAGTATTTATTGGGCCAGCTGGGCCAGCCAAAGACCCACTAATACTTACCGCCCTTGCTGGTAACAACTCTCTCACAGCTAGGCCCATGCGACAGGTTGCCAAGGATAAGCCTGGCAATACTAAAGCCTTTGGAAAATCATTGGCAGGAGTTATGGGTACCTTCGCAGAATCAGAAATTAATTCACTACTACTTACCGGTAAACACTCCGCCGGGTTTAACGGCCTAGTTGGGCACGATGCGATAGCACACTATGGTGGTGAAGACCTGTTTATAGTAGAAATAAAATCAAAGATAGACTCTTTTGATGAACAAGACATAAATGCTATTATTACTTCTCTTGCTGGTCTGAGCCAGACACCAGAACTTGTTGGTTTAATGATGTTTTTAAAAGAAGCTGGTAAAAAACCGAGTGCTACGGCGCTGGGCATGCGCTATATTAAATACCCAAACACCCCAGCAGTAAAGTTGGATATACTAGAACGAGATGCTAATTTATTTGGTCTTACTGAAAACGAAAAGACCATGGCTATAGCTTGGGCAATTTCTGGCGACGACTCTAATGTAGCTAGCGAGGTAAGAAATCAGTTTATAGAAGATGGCTATGAAGAGGCACTTGCTATATCTTTGGCTGGTTTAGATACCGGCTGGGCTTGGGAAATAAGAGAAGTACTCAAAGGGCGTGTTTCTAATGCTACATTTGCTAAGAGTATGAGTGGTTGTTTTTCACTCAGAGCCTGGCAAGAGCGCGAAGAGCACTTTGCTAGTACACCAGATTACTACGCCATGTCTATAGGTAATAACTGGGTGTTGCAGGCTCTAAGTGCTGTAGAAAGTTTAGGTACTACCTCCTCACCCGCTAGCGGTGTATCATCCGGATCATCATCACCTATTGGCACCCCAATTGCTGGTTCGGCTTTTGCGCCGGCTGGTTCGCCAATATCGCCACCACCATCCACCTCGTCAGCAACAGATGATTCTGAAACTGACTGGGAAGATTATTATGGCGAAGGAGAAACTGAAGATGAACCTCCACCAAGGCCACCTACTCCAAACCCACCTCCGCCACCTACTCACTCACCAGGCTGGGGTCCTACCGCAAGTCAAAAAAAGAAACCCAAGCCCCCCCGACCTAATAGAGGATACAAATAGAGAGGTGTTAGATAATGATAGGTAATAGTTGTTTTGAGTGAAACAGAAAGAGTATACGCGGCCAAAGCCGACCCACAGCCTGCTAGTGCAGTACGAGATGGTCACGCCCTAGACCCTGTATTGACTTACCAAACCGACAAAGAACGCTCTGAGGCTATGTTGGCTAGCCTACCCTTATCTCAACGCAGAGTAGTACAAGAACGATTACGAAGTTTAAGTGTTATAAGTAGTTTTATAGGCAAAGACTTCGATATGCCGGTAATACTAGCGCCGGGCCGTAATTGGTATTGGAGTATGAATGAAAATTACGTTGCGGTAGGTTTACAAGATCTACTAGAACGCCCCGCTCAAGAAAATCGCTGGAGTATTGGCCACGAAGCTAGTCACAGACGAATATCGCGTTTAGTAGAGCCAGTGCAAGAAATGCGTCACCAGCCAGGTGGCAATGTGTTATTTGGTGGTCTAGAGGACCCTAGGGTCAATAACTTTTTGTCTGATAATTTCAGACTGTTAGACGAAGGTATGCATATTTACTATGAACAACAACTTGCTCAGCGCCAAGAAATGCTAGAGAAGGCTCAAGACCAACTTGGTTTTATGCCTCTGCACGACCTTGCTAGTTTTGAACACATAAGTCTTTGGTATCAAGATAGACAAAGGCAACCAATGCAGGTAGCCCCAGAACTGCCCCAAGAAATAAAAGACTATATTGCAAGAGTAGCGCCATACCTGCAAGATATGTGGTGGACATATCCTACCAAAGACGAAGCCGACAGATCAAACACTTTGGTAGATAATTACGCCAAGGCGAGTGGAGCTATTATTACCGACAAAATTTGGCCAGAATTTAAAAAACTTGTCGATATCGATATGGCCAATGCCGCCGCCGCCAAACAATTACAGAAAATGATAAAAGATCTTGTAGACGGCAATACCCCCGAAGGCTTTAACGAACTACCAAGTGATATGCAAGAAATGCTACAGCAAGCCGCCGAAATTGCCAAAGAACAAGGTTATTACCAGCCCATCAAACTTTCAGACCTATCTGCAGAGCAGCTACAAGCATTGCAAATGTTTATAGCCAACTTGCCAGAAGATGTTAAAGAACAATTACATCAAGAGGCGACAGAGGCTCTAGCTGATCTCGATAAACAAATTACCGACCAACTAGAGGCCAAGCTAAGTATTCAAATGGCTACAGATGGCGAACCAGGCCAGGTAGAAATAAATGGCGATCCGGCTCACGGTGACTCCGACAATGAGCCAGAAGAGCCAGAAAAGACTGAGCAAGAAATACAGCTAGAGCAGTACAATGAACTCTACCAAGAGCTAAAACCACTCATAGATAGCCTATATAACGATCTCAATAACTTGTTTATTGCCAGATCTTCGCATGGCTACAAAAGCGGTTATCGTGCTGGTCGTCGCATAAACATAGGCAAGCGTATATCTGAGAAAGCCAAAGGTGTTTCGGCTGTACAGAGCAAAGCCTGGGAGAGGCGAGAGTTGCCTACCCAAAAAGACTATACTATTAGTCTGCTAATAGATTTATCGGGGTCCATGAGAGGTGATAGAGTACAAGAGGCGTTAAAAAGTGCTATTGTGTTTTCTGAGGTACTAAGTAAGCTAAATATTCGTTTTGAAGTATACGGTTTTAACATTGAACTTTATAAATATAAGGGTTTTAATGATCAATTCGGTAGGGCAAGTCGCGAGATTATGCCCGGTATGATTGAAGAATCTTGGAGTCCGGGTAGAGCTGGATACAACGACGATGGTTGGGCACTCACCGAAACTTCCGAACGCTTGGCTCAGCAACCTGGCACCGAAAAAATTGTAGTAATTCTATCTGATGGACAACCAGCCGAAAGCCATAGGCATAATGGGCCAGAGTACAATCTACATAGGGTAGTAGATACCATAATAAACAATACCAACCAAAAACTAGCTAGTATTGGCATACAGTCAGAGTCTGTAGCCGAATACTACCCAGACTATTCTATAATACAAGATGTAACTGAGCTACCCATCGCACTTGTAGAAGTACTGAGGAGGGTTATAGAGCAGGCTTAAGCTTTATGATAATATATAACTAATATGCAAGATTTACATACTTATTTAACAACTCAATCTCAAAGTCGTGAAGCTGGTCTTATTATTTACAAAAATGACAGTAGCCTAGACAACCTCAAGAGTGCACTGCAAAGCAATAATTATTATATTACCAACAATGTAGCAGAGACATTTGCTAGCCTTAAGAGCCACCAAAAAACTGCTTGGCTAATTACCGAGGCCGAGCTACGCCACGCCTACTCTGTAGCCAAGCAATGGCCTCTTCAAGCCATAGAGTTGTTCGACAATGTGTCTGGCGAACGTTTTTACCTAGATAGTATCGGCGGCTCTAGCACCAATCTAGCGCTGGTAGCCTCAGAAGATCTTTATAAGCAGGCAATGCAGTCCGATATAGACCTCGGTTCTGTTTGTGGTATGACCTATAATCTAGACTCTAAATAGCTATATAAAATCATAATTTGAATAGAAAAAACCCCACCAATCAGGTGGGGTTTACCGGCCCATAGCCAAGGAGCAACGCTCGCAAGGCTACAAAAGCCGACAAGTTGGATAACTAGCATTGCTAATTATCCTATGTACTGCATAGTGGCGGAACAGCTGAGGGCTGGTCTACAGCACTAATACCTTAGCGACATTTTTGTCGCTAACTCCTTCACCTCTACATATGCTTGCACTACGAAGGTTGACCCTCGCCTGGACTCGAAAGCCCAAATATGTATTGGTCTGGCGGATTTGCCTGGTGGTAAAAGCGTCTTCAAGCCATTATCTTAAAATTAAGATTAACGGCTCTAGTAGAGGCTCCAACTGCTCCTATAAACTATCTAAAAACTCGGTAGCACGGTTCTGAATGACGAACACGTGCACCTCCTCTCAATTTTTGCAGTTTCTTGGTTTTTTTTGAGGTTCTCTGCCTATTAACTAAGCATTAGGGGTATTATAGCAAACTATTTACTAAAAGTCAATAGTTTTTAACACTTTTTTATCATTTGTAACTGGTATAACAACCTGTAGAGTATCTTTTTTGACAATAATTTTTGATTTTGTTATGCTTATTAATATAACAGAGAAAAATAATGTTACTGAACAAAAAACATACTACTTGGTCGTCATTTCAATATTTTGCTAAAAACACTGCTTTAGAAGGGAGTTTTTAAGCCTGTATCTGTAATTATTGCTAATATTAACTAAAAAACTGCCTTCTCGGGCAGTTTTTTAGTACTAAAGCTACCGAGAGAACCTTGACAATCGATTTTTGGAGCCCATTATGTGTGAGACCAATCTGTATGTTATATGCAAAAACTCTATAGAAGCGCTAGAAGCTTGGGATGCGAACGATATAGAGCCCAGGGTTGTTTTTGGGCCGGCATCTATTGCTTTGTGTTGGTATATGGTTAGCCATGGCTACAGTAGGCCAGACTACTACATTTCTTCTTACAAAGGAGACCAAGATGCTCAAAGTGCTACAGAGTGAAGGTGTATTTAAGCTAGAATGCCACCCTAGGGCTGTAGGGAGTGCCTGCAATGGTTGTGGTGTAGATTTTGATATTGCAGATGCGGTAGAGGTAGTGTTAGACCGTGTAGGGCATAGGTGTTATCTAATTCACCTAACCTGTTGGTATGTCTTAGTAGAGAAACTCGAAAGGGGAGCGTGATGGAGATATTTACTACACCGCCAGATTATGCTGGGCGCATTTCAGATGCAGGTAGAAGTGGCTATGCTTTTACTACCCAAGCACTAAGCCGAGACTTCACCAAAGCATTGGCAAATGAGGTATTAAACGGTAAATTTAGTCGGTTTTTCGACATAGAACAAGGCGTATACCAGCGATTTGAGGTATTTGCGCCGGTCTATTTTGACGAGTCTACACGACAAGATTACCCGCTTATGCGAGAATTGGGTGATACACTAGGCCAGATGATAAGAGCTAGTGCCGGTCGCTATAAGTGCTTGCAAACCTGGCAACCCAACGATGTTGCCGTACAGCGCTATAGCGATCGCTACGACGGCATTGGTCGTCACCGCGACTACAGTAGTGATATTCACCTAATTGTGTCGTATACCATTGTTGGCACAGGTGAACTAAAAATGTATTCAACTCGTGAAGACAATGTGCCTAGTAGAGTTTTGCAAACAGGTCCGGGCAGTGAGCTCATTATGCGTGCTCCAGGTTTGTACCCAACCGATGAAGATGTGCGCCCTACGCACTCAGTACCTCCACCAATTTGTGGGCCTCGAGTATCGCTAACATACCGTTTAGCAACCAAGCCAGGTCTAAAAGGGGGATAGATATGCCACTAAATGTAGAATACACAGTGTATTACCGTGGTGTAGATTGGGTGGTTCTACCAGGTGTGTTTGAGCCCAGGCCAGATTTTGGTGAACCAATTCTAGTAACACCCCGCAATATTGAGATGTATAGGGGCAAAAGAGTGCTAGATATTGGTTGTGGCTGCGGGGTGCGTGGCATTATTGCTGCAGCAGCCGGAGCAACATATGTGGAGGCTGTAGACATTATGCCCAATGCACTGCTTAGCGCCCGAACTAATGCTACTAATTTAGGTGTTGAGCTAGAACTGTACTACTCTAATCTCTTTACGTGTGTAAAAGGTGAGTTTGACGCAATAGTGGCTTATCTGCCATCTTTTGATGAGCCGATAGTTAACTATAACGATATTGCCTATAATGACCCGGGCTTTGAGCTTCATATCGAGCTAATGAGCCAAGCACACCAGTACTTAGCTATTGGTGGAGTACTACATGTCGCTATTTATGGCGATAATATACAGAGGTTTGAAGAGCTAATAGAAAAGTTTGACTACTCAATTGTTGAATATAAGGTTTTTTCGCACCTCAACGAGTCATGGCATTTTTACGATTTGTCGTGCTAGTTTGCACCTCAGGTATTTACCTGGGGTGTTTTATTGTAAATGTCGGTAATATTTGGTAAAATTATCAGGTTAGTTTGTGCCAAAACCCTGGGCTCGTGGTGTAGAGGCCTAACACGCCTCCCTGTCACGGAGGAGATCGCCGGTTCAAATCCGGTCGGGCCCGCCAGTTTTTGAGAACAGTCCCTTAGGGCTGTTATTAAAAACTGATTGCTGATCACGAATCGGCGATAGAACGAAGTGGGCCGGTTAGTCTGAACAAAGTTCAAGCGCTATCCGGTCGGGCCCGCCAGTAAATAGAATCATCCCATTAGGGATGTTTTTATTTATTGAAGTGTTTGCTTGTATTCGAACCGGCGATAGAACGAAGTAAGCCAGTTAGCTCGAACAAAATTCTGGTTTTTATTTTTGTTGATTAATGTGTATCAATATGGTATTTTAGGTGTCGTTAGTTCTTTTACAATTTGCCAAGAGGTAGAGAGTGCAATTGAAAAAAAATCATCCAAGTTCTCTTTTGCAAATGCTCTATATTAATGGCCTAGAGAGAACAGACGTGGGTTTGCCAGAAAAGCTACTTGCCTGGTTATTTAGTGGTAAAAATGTAGGTCTTCATTTTGCTGGCGTAGATTGGCATGGCAAAGGCGACATTACAGATTTACGATCAAAGGTTGTATTGCAAGCCAAAGAAATTCTTACAAAGAGCAACCAACTAACCCTTGTAGGTATAAGCGCTGGGGCAAGCTTAGCACTCTCGGTTTTTGTAGAGTTGCGAAGAGATCTGCCAAACGCAGATATTAACCTAGTTTGTATTAGTGGTCGTCTGCAACAAGGTGATAGAAACCACCTAATACACACTGCTTTACATAGAAAAAACAAAAGACCGAGTATTGCCTACTTACACTCAGTGGTAGAATGTGACGAGCAGTTTGTGGGCAGACTTACAGCGCAAGACAAGCAGTTAATCACCATCTACAAGCCACTCCTAGATTGGGTTGTACCAGTAGATACTATGAGCGTTGAAGGTGTTAAGCAACATCGCATGTTGGTTATTGGACACCTTACGGGAGTAGTAATTGGTTTGACAAGGCTTTTACATGGCTTAAAAGACAGTTATACTACTTAGTGCCTACACAAAGGAGTAAGATGGCCGATACGGCGCTAGTGACAGATAGGCTGAAGCAGCAATGGCGAGAAGCCGCAGTAAGCGCAGCTCGTGAACTTACTGATAGTGGAGTAGTAGATACCGGAGTTGTGTTTGACGCATCGGTAGATGCTGCAGCACAGTTGGTAATTGACGAAGTCGTAAGACGACTCGAGCGCGAAAATCATTGGTTAGACCTGGAGTTTCCACGTTACGAGATGGTGATTGACGGAAAATCGCATTGGCTACCTATGCATCAAGCAGGCCCAGCTTCTCAGCAAAGCTCTGGGCGTAATGCCTTTATTGATAGGTTCTTGTCTAGAGATAGAATATTCTCTACAGACCATTTTTATAAGATATTTGAAGAGCAGGCTAGGGCAAATTTAATTGCCGAGCGAGAAACATGGTAAAAATTTAATCCTTCAGAATGAAAAAATTTTGGAGGATTTTTACTATAAAAAAAGCATAAGAATATTATTGACTATTGCATAACTATTTGATACGATATAGGTAACTTCAGAGGTGAAGTCAGATAAGTTTTTAATAAATAAAAACAAAAATTAATAAAAAAACAAAAAGGAGGGCAACTAATGCAAGTTGCAATGCTAACATATTATCAAGTCACCAGACCACGCAAGGTAAAGGTGAGGGTGGTAAAGGCACACGACCAAGTGCCTTATTTGGGTAGTGAGAATGTTTTAGATATTCGTTCGGTGTCTCAAAAAGGTAAAACCAAGTTTGGAAGATCGTTCTTCTTGAGCCCCAATGAGCGTAAAATAACCGAGTATGAAGCTTGGCAAAAACTTTCAAATCGTTTAAAAAAACGTATTGTTTAAGTAGAACTACAGTTAAAATATATATGATAGAATATGAGTTGCTCTAACCTGTAAAGAGCAACTCATATTTGTGTCTTTGCCGATGTAGCTCAGTTGGTAGAGCGATACTTTCGTAAAGTATAGGCCAGCGGTTCGATCCCGCTCATCGGCTCCATGTATTTATCGAGAGACCCAACTTAATGATAGGGTCATTTTTTTCAGCAATTTTAGGGTATAATATAACTATATTGGTATGCAGACACTAAAAAAAATCAAATCCGAGCTCAAGGGCCAAATGTTTTTTAAAGATGGCTGGCTTATTGGTATAGTTGTACTAATCATTGCTGGTAATGCCTTTTTAATAATTTGGTCAATTACTCATATCTACAAGGTCAACATTGATCTACCGGTAAGGTTTACCTCGTTGTCAAATTTTGATCAACTTGGCCCTTGGTATCAACTCTATGATATTGCTGCAATTGCTGCAATTGTTTCGATAATGAATATTTTTCTAGCTACACTACTACATAAAAAGAATAGAATATTGAGTATATTTTTAGCGATTTCTGCCTTAATGGTGGTAATTTTAGCGATTGCAATTTTACTCGGTTTTACGGTAATAAAATATGGCACAACTTAATACTCAAGACACCATGCCAGCTTCTGTAAGTTTTGCCGACTCACGGCTGTTTTATAGAACATTTGAGATATTGCCAGGCCTAATTACCTGGCTATTCTTACTAAGCCCTATATACTTAAGCTTTTTATGGCCAATTGGAGTGGCTTATTTTATTATCGCTTTTGATCTTTTCTGGTTACTTAAGTCGTTGAGAATGAGCTATTCACTACTGTTGGGTTATAGAAAAATGCGTGCCACAGAGGCTATAGACTGGAACGCCAGAATTGTTGAGCTAGATTCTATAGAGGCAACTCTTTCACACACTCAAGATAGACTTACCAAATCTATCAATAGAAATGCATCCAAAACTCACGTTAAACACCTAAAAGCCGAGGTGGAAAGATTGAGACTGTTATATGACCATCAAGCCACTATATTACCTCCAAAAGATATATATCATCTTGTTATAATGCCACTTTATATAGAGCCTATAGATATAATACGGCCAGCTATACAGGCGCTAATAAATTCAGAGTATGACAGAAAAAAAGTTATTTTTGTATTTAGCTACGAGGCCAGAGGTGGTCAATCTACTAAGCAGACTGCTAAAACTCTCGAAAAAGAGTATTCTAAATATTTTGGTGAATATATTACATACTGTCACCCAGACAATATAGTCGGAGAATTAAAAGGTAAGGGTGCAAATATATCTTTTGCCGGTAAAAAAGTGCTTAAATCAATAGAAAAAAAAGGTATAGATCCAAGCAATGTAATTATTACTACAATTGATTGTGATCATCGAGTGCACCCCCAGTATTTTAGTCGTTTAACTTATGCCTACTGTGTAAATCCCAACAGGAAACATAGCTCTTTTCAACCCTTAGCTCTGTTTAATAATAATATTTGGGATGTGCCTGCTCCAATGCGGGTAATTGCTACTAGTAATTCTTTTTGGGTGATGATAGAGAGTGTGAGGCAGGGTCGATTACGCAATTTTGCCTCCCATGCACAAAGCTTAGATGCCTTAATAGACACCGATTTTTGGTCTATCACTAGTCCTGTAGAAGATGGTCATCAATTTTATCGTAGCTATTTTGCCTTTAACGGTGACTATATGGTAGAACCTTTGTTCCTACCTATATATCAAGATGCTGTCTTGGCTCGCACTTATAGAAGAACCTTTATTGCTCAGTTTAAGCAGCTCCAAAGATGGGCGTACGGAGTAAGTGATTTTCCTTATGTTGTAAAAAACTCTGTAAAAAACACCAATATACCTGCAAGCAACAAACTCTTACAGATAGGTAGATTATTTGAAGGGCATTTTAGTTGGGCAACGGCACCACTTATTCTTACCTTTGCCGCCTGGACACCCCTGTATCTTAATACTTCATTTAACAGACAGGCTATAGCTCATCAGTTACCAATAGTAGCATCTAATATACTTACGCTGGCAATGGTTGGATTATTTGTGACTATCTGGATAAGTTTTATTATGTTACCCAAGCGCCCTGCACACATTAGAAGGCACCGCATAATATATATGGTGTTGCAGTGGATATTAGTACCGGTTACAGCTATAGTTTTTGGGGCCTTTGCTGCCATTAGTGCTCAAACCAAGCTGATGTTTGGTCGCTATTTAGGGTTTGTCGTTACCGAGAAAGCTGTAAAGAAATGATATATATAGTTGCTCTACTTGCTACATTTATTTTGGCTGCACTTTTTGTACCAGCGGTAAAAAAGTTCGCCTTTATGGTCGGTGCGGTAGATGCTAAGCCCGAAAAGAACAGTAGAAAAATACACACCACCAAGATGGCGCGTGGCGGTGGTATAGCTATATTTTTGGCCTTTATTATTACTACACTAATTTTAGTACCCGAACGCAACCTAGGGTACTGGGGTTTGATAGTAGCTAGCACAATAGTATTGGTGCTAGGCTTTATAGACGATATTTCTAGGTTAAAACCATTGCAAAAACTTGCAGTGCAGATTTTGGCGGCAATTATAGCATTTAGCTTTTTTGGAATTCGAATAGAAGCTGTGACTAACCCTATTGGCGGACAAAGTTTTGTTTTTACCGACCCAACTTTTAGCTTTGCAGTTCTTGGTTATATGGTGAGTTTTAATGTAGTGGCGTTATTTCTTACCACCCTTTGGTTGGCTGGTATGACCAACACCATGAACTTTGTAGATGGAATAGATGGTTTGTCTGGTGGTATCGCTGCAATTGCGGCTGTAGTAATGTTCTTTTTAGCCTTAAGCCCAGATGTGCACCAAAGTCAGACCGCGCTCATTTCTATTGCCTTAGCCGGTGGTTGTATGGGTTATTTGGTGTACAACTTTCATCCAGCTAAAATATTTAATGGTGATTCTGGGGCATACTTTTTGGGTATGAGCCTAGGTGTAATCGCTATATTCTCTGGTGGTAAGCTTGCTACCGCAGCACTAGTACTGGGTGTTCCTATAATAGATGCCGTTTGGGCAGCTCTGAGACGCGTTTTAAGCGGTAGATCGCCATTTAGTGCCGATAGAGGACACTTGCACTATCTATTGTTAGATGCTGGTCTATCACAGCGTCAAGCGGCTCTTAGTATTTATGCACTCTGTATAATATTTGGTGGCATTGCTCTTATAGCATCGCCAACTCAAAAGATCGTGGCTATTTTCTCGTTAGTTATACTGCTTATGTTGATGTTTCTACTTCTATCAGTAATTATTAGACGCAAAAGCAGACGGTCTTGATTGACACTACAAGCGATATTGTGCTACACTTGGGTGCAAGAGGGTAGTAAATATGAATGGTAAGAACCTTCAAGAATTGATAAAAAATCTACAAGTATTTTACAAGTGTCCATCATGTGGTGCACAGTACCAACATGAGGATATTACCTTTTTGGGTCGTATAGATGAACATTGTTTTATGCAACTAACCTGTACAGCTTGTTCATTACCAATTCTTGCCACTGTTTTATTGAGTGGTCAACTAGAGAGTAAAAAGACCAAATCTAGCCATTACTATGGCAGTAAGCTTCGTAAGAATGACTTAGAAAAGGGTGAAAAGCAACGCTTCTCGAGTCTTTCTCCAATTAATTCTAGCGAAGTTGCTGACTTACATCTCTACCTTACCAGTCATACTACCGATCTCAATTCCCACTTCTAATATTTTAATTACATTATGGACAAAACTACACTTATTGGCCAGACACGCAATGTGTTTGGAAAAAAACTTTCAACCGAGCGCAAATCTGGTAATTTGCCGGCTATTGTGTATGGTCAAGATAAAGACAATGAGCCTATATTTTTGAATGCCCATGAGTTTGGACGTGTATTTGCTGTATCAGGTCACAACACTATCTTAGATCTCAAGATAGATCAAGATAAGTCTGCTAATGTACTTATTCATGATGTTAATCACGACCCTGTTACTGGTGATCTTATTCACGCCGATCTATACAGGGTAAATATGAGCCAGGCTATTCGTACTACTGTGCCATTGCACTTTGTGGGCGACGCTCCAGCTGTTTACCAACTAGAAGGTACATTGCTTACGAATATTGAAGAAGTAGAGGTAGAAACGCTCCCAGCCAAGCTCCCAGCTAATATAGAAGTAGATATTAGTGGGCTTGATGACTTTGAAAAATCTATTCATGTAAGAGATTTGGTTATACCAGGAGGAGTTGAGATATTTGTTGATGGCGAAGAACTAGTTGCTAAGGTGGAAGCTCCACGATCACAAGAAGAAATTGATGCTCTCGACGAAGACATTGTAGAAGAAATGCCTGCTGAAGAAGGTGAAGAGGGTACCGAAGGTGCTGAGGGTGAAGCTACCGAGGGTGGTGAAGAAAAAGCTACTGACACCGACACTTCGAAAGATTCTTAGACAATATAAATCAACAAGATTACTTAAGTAAGTAAAAACACCTCTCAAAAATTGAGAGGTGTTTTGATTAGGTATCTAGAAGATCTAGAGTGGCCTGAGGCATTTCGTATGGTATGTCTCTCCATCCGGTATTGCCAAGCCATAAATCGCTTGCATAAACTATATAGTTCCCATCGGCATCGGTTTCTGCAATGAGATGTGTATTTCGCGTTGCCTTCTCGGGTGGAATAGCGATGACATCCCAGATGTCTGATTTTTGACCAATCTCATTCACGGTCATTTGACTGCGGACTTGACCTATAACTCGCACATAGTTGTCGACCATATCTGGATCATCTAGCACGTAGTTTCTTTTGATATATTTATAATCGGCATAGTCTGGTTCCGTTGGCCAGCCATCTGTAACTGCCCAATCTGGTCCACCACGTTTAGGAGCGGGGTTGAGTGGCAACCAGCATGGCCGTCCGCACCCCTCAAAGTAGTAGAAGTTGGGTTGTACAAGGAACGTTAAGCCCAATGTGTTATCGGAGGGACCAATAGGTTTGGGTCCACGACGACATCTAAGGCGTTGCAAGAAGTGTACAAATTTCATGTCTTAAATATCCTTAAGATGTGTAGGTACTGATGGTTTCGAGTATTGTACTGTAATTAAGTTAGTCTTGCAATAAACTTAGTCACAATCGTTCGGTATTTGTTTGTAAAATATGGTTAATTTTTGGTAGTATATTTATATGATTCCAGAAAAAATGTTACGCCAAAAACCCATAGACTACTCAACTATATATATAGACATGGATTCATTTTTTGCATCGGTAGAGCAGTATTACAACCCGAGATTACGCAATAAACCAGTGGGTATAGCGACTGGTTATACAATGGGTTCAAGTATTGTAGCTGCATCGTATATTGCAAAGCGAGCCGGTATATATACTGGTATTAAGGTAGGTGAGGCTCTAATGCTTTGCCCAGATATAGAGATAGCTTATGGCAATCCAACTCAATATAGACAAGTTCACAATGAATTTATGAATGTACTACATAGTACAATTTGCCGAGTGAGAGCCCGTGGAATAGACGAGGCATACCTCAAAGTGCCTTCGTACGCGCAAAATAAAGATCGAGTATTTGCTTTATGTAAAGCAATAAATAGCTCTATTAGAAATTTATATGATGAACATATAAATTGTTCTATTGGCATAGCTAGCAATGTCTGGCTAGCCAAAATGGCCGCGAGCTATGACAAGCCTAATGGTTTATTTTGTATAGAACAGTCCAATCTTTTAGAATTTTATTCTAACTTTAAGCTTACCGATCTTACCGGTGTAGGTAAGAGAATGGCTAAGCAGTTTATATCTCAACAAATCAATACGCCATCTGATCTGTATCGATCTTCTTGGAGGTTTCTAAGTAGACACTTTGGTGTAAATGGCCAAAAATGGTACCTAAGACTTAGGGGTTACGAAGTAGATGAATTACCAGTTATAGAACGTAAATCACTAGGTCACCAAGTGACCATAACAGGTTTAAAAAACACTAATTTATATAAAATTACAACATATTGTATAAAAATAGCTGAAGTTCTTGGTTATAGACTTAGAGAAAATAAGTTATTTGCTAAAGGCTTGGTTATTCAGCTGGCCTATATTGATAATATTTATTTCAATTATAAGCTTAACAAGCTACCTGCCTTTAGTAGTAATTATTTAATTATCCATTATATTAATATGTTGTTAAAAAAACATAAATATATTTCTAAATTGAAGAAAATTAACATTACTTTGATAGATTTAACATCATTACGACAACTAGATTTTTTACCTACGTCCTTAGGCCCTGGTAATTCAGCTTTGTCTGAGGCTGTAGATTCTCTAGAAAATAAGTATGGTTCTAAAGTTGTTTTATCGGCTAGCTCTTGGGCTGAGCAGTCATTTTCTCTTGATAAGATTGGATTTGCTACAGATGAAGTGAGAAAAAGTACCCAACATTAGACCGTCTTTTATATTAAATTGTAAACTAACCTGATAAAGGATATAATTCTATAGAGTACTATTTAATAAAGTATATTAAACCAAATCATTGCTTTTACTGGGGCAATTAGCTCAGCTGGCTAGAGCGTTTCCTTGACGTGGAAGAGGTCACAGGTTCGAGTCCTGTATTGCCCACCAATTGAATTATCTTAAATGTTTGCTAAAATAGAGTTTAGCTAAATAAGACTATATATAGGCCTAACCAACCTATGTGTCTCGTAAGCCAGTCGGCGTAACTGATAGGCAAAGAGAGATCCACCACGGATAAGCTCGGTGGAACCTCCCAAGACTTTTGGGACCGAGCACTTACAAGGTGGTTTTTATTATTTAAGGAGTAATTATGAACAAAGACGAACAGCTACATAAAATAAGACATAGTCTTGCCCATATTCTTGCCGCTGTGATGCAAGTACAGCACCCAGAAGCAAAGTTTGGGGTCGGACCCGTAGTAGAGAATGGATTTTACTACGATATGAGCTTAGATAAGCCATTAGCATTGGCTGACTTACTCAAAATACGCAAAGCCATGCAAAAAATGATTAGCCAAAAATTAGATTTTGTGAAAGAAGAGTGGCCTATTGACGAAGCAATAGCATATTTCAAGAAAAACAAGCAAGACTTCAAGGTTGAGCTATTAAATGACTTAAAAACCAAGGGCTCTACAGCAGTTAGTGATGCAGGTGATAGAGATTTGGTACAAAATGATGAAAAAATAACAACAGTTACGGTATATAAAACGGGCGAATTTGTAGACTTGTGTCGCGGACCACACGTAAAAAATACTTCAGAGATAAACCCAGATAGCTTTGATCTAACTAAAATATCGGGTGTATTTTGGCGTGGGGATGAAACCAATCCACAATTACAGAGAATTTATGGTGTAGCTTTTACAACTAAAGAAGAATTAAATAATTACAAGCAAATGTTAGAAGAAGCCACTAAGCGCGATCACCGCAAGCTTGGGTCAAAACTAGATTTATTTACGTTTTCAGAGTTAGTGGGATCTGGTTTACCGCTTTTTACCCCTAGAGGGACTATATTGAGACAACTACTTGGAGAGTATTCAGTTGAGTTAAAGCAAAGCAAAGGCTTTGAAGAAGTCTGGGTTCCGCATATTACTAAAAAAGAGCTGTATGAGGCTTCTGGACACTGGCAAAAGTTTGGTGATGAGTTATTTTTGGTTAAAAGCCAAGAAACATCAGATGAGTTGGTGTTAAAACCAATGAATTGCCCGCATCATGCACAAATTTACTCATCAAAACAGAGAAGCTACCGAGATTTACCAATTAAGTATATGGAGAATACAACGGTATACCGGGACGAGAAGTCGGGCGAACTCAATGGACTCGAAAGAGTACGCTCAATAACTCAAGACGACTCTCATATATTTTGTACAGAAGAGCAAGTTTCTGAATCTGTGAATGGCTTGATAGAGATTGTTTCGGAATTGTATCGCAAAGTAGCTATGCCTATTCAGCGTGTACACTTGTCATTTCGTGATAATAACGACCAATACTTAGGTGATAATAAACTCTGGGACAATGCACAGCTCATTCTAGAGACTTTAGCGAAAGAAAATAATCTGGAGTATGTAGTAGATGAAGGTGAAGCAGCCTTCTACGGCCCTAAAATAGACTTTATAGCCAAAGATGCTCTTGGTAGGGAAACTCAGGTAGCAACTATACAGCTAGACTTTGTACAACCTCAAAGATTCAATCTAGAGTATATCGATAAAAATGCCAACAAAAAACAGCCAGTCATGATTCATTGTGCAATACTAGGCTCTGTCGAAAGATTCCTATCTGTATACATAGAGCACACAGCAGGTATATTTCCGCTTTGGTTGGCGCCAGAACAAGTACGTATTATTCCAGTATCAGAAAAGTTTAGTAAGTTTGCGCAAGAAGTAACCAATTACTACCATGATTCTGGTATTAGGGTAAAATTAGACGATTCCTCAGAGTCGCTGGGTAAAAGAATTCGTAATGCAGAAGTTATGAAGGTTCCTTACGCTTTAATTGTAGGCGAGAAAGAGCAAAAAACAAGCTCTGTATCTATAAGGCAGTATAGTGGAAATGACCTTGGAACTCAAAAGTATGAAGTATTTTTAGCAACATTATTGAAAAATATCAAAAATCGTAGCCTGTAATGCTTAAAAAAGATAAACTGGTCACTATTTTGGGTGCTACCGCCTCTGGTAAAACCTCTTTATCAATTAAATTGGCAAAAAAATTCAATGGTGAGATTGTGTGTGCTGATTCTAGAACCATATACCAGGGAATGAGTGTTGGCACAGCCAAACCAACTAGATCTGAACAAGGCGGAGTGAAACACCATCTTATTGATATTTGTAGTCCAGACAAACCATTTAGTGCTGCTGAATATAAAAAAGCCGCACAAAAAGCTATTGATAACATAAAAATAAAGAACAAGCTGCCATTCTTGGTTGGCGGTAGTGGCATGTATATAGATGCCGTATTATATAATTATAAATTCAGAAATACGTTAAGCCTTGCAGATCAAACAAAAATTAAAGAAATGAGCCTTACTAAACTAAGTAAATTGGCACAGCAAAAATACCCTAAAGAGTATCTTAAAATTGATACCAACAATAGGCGCAGAGTTGAGCAGTTAATTTCTAAAGGACCTAGCAAAGACAACGACAGAAAACGCAATATACCCATGTCACTCGTACTAGGTTTGTATGTAGAAACGCCTTTGTTAAAGCAAAATATAGCAACACGAACAAAATATATGTTGAATAATAACTTTATACAAGAAGTAGAGAATTTACTAAAAAATTACGGTCAAACAGACATACTTTTACATACAACTGGCTACGCCCAAGTAATCGACTACCTGCACGGTAAGTATAGTATTGATGATTTAGAAGCTAAAATAAATAATGCCACCTGGCAATTATCTAGGAAACAACTAACTTGGTTTAGAAGAAATAAGCATATTTCTTGGATACAAAATATTTCACAGGCTGAAGAGCATGTCTATTTGTACTTGCATACACAATCTTAACTTCTCTGATACAATATAAACAATATGCGTAAATATATAGCAATTCAATCGGCGAAGCTAGCTAGCTCAACAGGTAAGCTGTTTAGATTGAGCGGTACGGCTATGCCTGGCTTGGTTGCCGAAAAAATAGACTCTAATCTACTCAGTAAGTTACGTAAAAATAATTTTCCAAAAGGTGTCATTGTTGTTACAGGTACGAACGGTAAGACTACCACATCAAAAATAATAGCAGACGTTTTAAAGCGTAGTAGTATCAGCTTTGTTCGCAATACTGCAGGCTCTAACCTTAGAAGAGGTGTTATTGCCACAATTTTGGCTCATAGCAATAGCAAAGGTAGATGCAAAGAGGATATGGCCGTTTTTGAGGTGGATGAGGCTTACATACCTAGTGTGTGTAGAGATCTAAAGCCCGACTACCTTGTAGTTACCAACTTGTTTAGAGATCAGCTAGACCGATACGGTGAACTTGACAGCATAGCAAATAACTTTCGCAACACCTTTAAAGATCTTCAATCTACTCTTATTCTTAATGCTGACGACCCCCTAGTAGCAAGTTTGGGCAGAGAATCTAAAAAAGACGTAGTATATTTTGGCGTTAATGAATATATTGGTGAGAAGATTGAACATGATTATACTGCCGATAGTGTATTCGACATAAATACTGGCAAAAAGTTGAAATATACACAACGTTATTTTAGCCATATAGGAATCTACAGGTCAAAAAATACTCAGAACTCAAGGCCAAAACCCCAAATAACACTATCGAGAATGCACCAAATATCTAAGAATGGTTCTAAAATTGATGTAAAAACACCAACAGAAGTACTAAAAATTAACCTAAAGTTGCCAGGTCTGTATAATATATACAATGCCTTAGCGGTTATAGGTGTTGCAAATATCGTTAATATAAAAACTAAAGCCCTTATAGAAACGCTTAATAATAGTACTCCGGCCTTCGGTAGAGGTGAAGAGCTAACTTACTCTAAAAGACAAATAGAGCTAATTCTTATTAAAAACCCTACCGGATTCAATCAAGTAATACAAACCTATTTAAAACCAAAGCCTCAAACCCAACCACTACTAATATGTATCAATGATCACTTAGCAGACGGTAGAGATGTGTCTTGGTTATGGGATAGCGCGATAGAAGATATTAGTAGCTACAAAGCAAAAATCGTAGTAAGTGGAAGCCGAGCTTACGATATGGCACTCAGACTTAAGTACGCCGGCATTAGTATTGATCAAATAAGTATTGAGCCCAACATAGAAAAGGCTCTAGATAAACTTATTGAACTTACACCCAGGGATAATACGGCATATATACTTCCCACTTATACAGCAATGATGATTATACGAAAGGAAATTGCAAAAAAGAGCAACGGTAGTATAAGAGGTATTTCTTCATGAAACCTATAAAAATACTTCATTTATACCCAGATAGAATGAATATATATGGTGATTTTGGTAATATCATTACTCTACAAAAAAGGATGGAGTGGCGTGGTATAAAATATGAATACCATAAGCACTTAATAGATGACAATCTTAAAGATGATTTCGATATTATATTTATCGGTGGTGGGCAGGACAAAGGACAAACTTATGCGGCACAAGACTTGCAAAAACACAGAAAAATAATACACGACCATTTTAATAGAAAAGTTCCGATGCTTGCTATTTGTGGCGGTTATCAGCTTTTTGGTAAGTACTTTGTTACCTCAAACCAAGAAGATATACCAGGTATAGGTATATTCAATGCAATAACAAAAGCAACAGAATTTAGGATGATAGGAAACATTGTTATTAATAGTGATAAATTTGGTGAAATGGTAGGTTTTGAGAATCATAGTGGCAATACAGAGCTCTTGGCGGGTGAAAAACCTCTAGGCTTAGTTACCAAAGGCTTTGGAAACAATAAGGTATCCAAAGAAGAGGGGATTTTTAGTAACAACGCAATCGGTACTTATTTGCACGGATCATTCTTACCGAAAAATCCAGTTGTAGCTGATTATATTATTGAGCAGGCTGTGCGCTTAAGTAATAGCGACTATCGACTTTCTAGGCTCGACGATTGGTTAGAAAATATCGCTGCAAGAGTTGCACAAAAAAGACCCCAATAAAACAAACTATTATTTGCGCAACTTGTAAAATGTGTTCAATTGCATGTATAATCAGATGTAACATTGTAGTCTATAGGTTTATGAACAACTATACTATAATAAAAAGGAGTGGTAATGTTTGAACAATTGTTTGGATCAAAAACACGAGTAAAATTACTAAGTCTGTTTTATAACAATCCAGAACGACCTTTTTATGTACGAGAAATTACTCGCAAAATTGACGAGCAAATAAACTCAGTCAGACGTGAGCTACAAAACCTCTTAAATATAGGTATAGTTAGATCGGTTAGCCAAGGCAATAGGCTGTATTACGAAGTAAACCAAAAATACGCTTTTCACAACGAATTGCAGTCTATTTTCTCAAAAATCCCCGCTAAATCTAAAGTAATCAAGCAGACCAAAGAAGATGATCAGATTCTTAAACGCATTAAAAAAGCTGGTAACGTAAGGTTATTATTCTTAACTGGTGCATTCGTAAGAGGTAGTGATCAACAGATAGATATCTTCATAGTGGGCGACATGAATAGTGCAAAGTTAGCTCAGATAATCGGTGAGATGGAAAAAGAAATGACCCGAGAGCTAAATTACACAGCAATGCGTTTAGAAGACTTTGATTATCGACGAAACCTTAACGATAGGTTTCTAACCGATATCCTAGATGCCAAAAAAGATGTTTTATATGATAATCTAAATATTTTCTCTGATACAGAGCCAACAGTTACATCTGAGCCAAAAGTAGTTAACCCTATCATAAAAGACAATAGCGCCAAGATACCAATACAATCAGAACAAAGTGATAACCAATAAAGAGATGAAAGATACCAAACGACATATAATTATAATCTCACCACTATCGTTTTTGTATTTACTACTAACGGTTTTGTTTGTGTGGGTTATGTTTCAGATATCTGGAATAATAATATCTCTTCTTGCGGCAGGGATATTCGCAGTAGCCTTAAACCCGGTAGTATCTAGTATTGAAAGAAGGTTACATTTGCGTAGAGGTTTGGCTGTAGCGATTGTAGTAATAAGTATCGTGGCGGTTTTTGTTATAGTCTCGGCACTCATAATACCAACAATAGTTACCCAGGCCAGAACTCTAAACTCTCATTGGCCGTATTATCAGGACAAAATTCAAGAATTTTCGTCACATCAAACATATACACAGTTTATCTACGACAAGGCAGCCGAAAATCTTCACAAAAGTGCAGAAAGAATTAGTGCTAATGCCACAGCCATATCTTTAGGAGTAGCGGGTGGTTTATTTAGTTTTTTAACTTTCTTTATATTTTTAATCTATATGCTAGCTAGCGGTAGACAGTTTGCGGTTTTATTATCTGGTATGTTACCAAAGAAGCTTTGGCGAGAGCAGTTTGTTAAGCTACTACATGATGTTTCGAATAAGCTTGGTGGATGGCTGCGTGGCCAAGCTATACTTTGCTTGATAATTTTTGTAGCGTCTTATATAGGTCTAAGTGTAATTGGTGTGGATTATGCTCTTACACTTGCATTATTTGCAGGTCTTATGGAGGCTGTACCGATGGTTGGAGCATATTTAGGAGCAATCCCCGCTGTATTATTTGCACTACTTACCGGGTCGCCGCTCAAGGCAGTTATTGTTGCAATATTTTTCTTAGTAATTCAGCAGATAGAGGGAAACCTTATTGTGCCACAAGTAATGAAGAAGACCGTAGGAATACACCCTATGTTGGTACTGCTAGCTGCTTTAATAGGAGGAACGCTATTTGGTTTTGTAGGTGTATTAATAGCTGTACCGGTTACAGCAGCAGCATCGGTAATAGTGAGTAGCTTATATCAATATTACAACGAGCAGGTAGAGAAATAAGGTACAAAAAAATTCAATAATTTAGCTAAAATTAATATATACTAATTAAGTCATGGAAATTACAAAGACCAACAAAAACCATTTTTATATTGTTACTAAATCAATCAATATATCACTTGAAGATATGAACCCTAAAGCTGATGCAGTGCTTTTTTCAGATCACCAAAAAGACAAAGTTAATAAAGTAGACGGGCTAGTGGTTTTTGACTCACCAGGTGAGTATGAAGTTAAAAACTGCATGATCGATGCAATAGATATAGCCAAAGACAATACAGCTTTTTCGGTACTTAGCGAAGGTATTAGAGTGGCCTACTTAGCCTCAATAGAAGATGTATTGAGTGATCAACAACTTGAAGCATTTGCGAGTGTAGATATTTTGCTCGTTCCTGTTAAAAGCGACAAAACCGGAACTATCACCAAGGTGATTAGCCAAATAGAACCAAAAGTGGTTATTCCGCATAGTTATACTCCAGATGACTTAAAAGCATTTATAGATGAGCTTGGCCAAGAGCAAGAAAAAACTACTAAGTTTAAGGTGCAGAAAAAAGAACTTATCGATGTAGATCAACAAAGACTGGTAGTTATAGAATAATAATATTTACAGCTAATATCAAAAAAAGAAGCTTTTTAAGCTTCTTTTTCGATTGCAATAAGTTCTTTTTTATCTATCTGGGTTTGATACTTACGGAGAGTGCGTATAGTAGATGTAGCCAGCTTTAATCTAACCTTTTGGCCATCAATGACCAGGGTTTTTTTCTGTAAGTTGGGCTTCCAGGTTTTTTTGGTTGCTCGCATAGAGTGTGAGCGGTTATTACCAAATTGTTTACCCTTACCTGTGATATCGCATTTGTATGACATAATCTTTAAAATTAACTTTGTTATATTATCATAGCGTATCAAGTAATGCAAGAGTACAGTAAGTATTTTGAGTATGGTAGTTTGTGTGAATTAATATATTCTGGTATAATTTCTAACTTATGAAAAGCACCGTTTCTATACAGGGTAAAAGCTATTCCTTTCACGATATTGCCAGGCAAAAGTATTTTGGCAAAAACAAAACCAATGTTTTGCATAGAGATACCTTTAAAGAGGTTTTTAAAGATGTGGCTACCAGTGAATCCGATTATGGCTTGGTAGCAATTGAAAACTCGCTTTTCGGCTCCATCGCTGATGTATATGCCCAACTAATGAAGAAAAAAACATTGATAGTCGGCGAAGTATATCTTAGAATCAACCACTGTTTAGTAGGCCTAAAGGGAACTAATTTAAAACAAATAAAAGAGATTCATTCCCAGTTACCGGCTTTGGCACAATGTGAAGATTGGTTAGATAAACACTTAGATTTTGCCGAGAGGGTTGAAGAGCATGATACTGCAGCTAGTGTAGAAAAAGTGGCCATGTTAGCAGATAACAAAATAGTAGCAATTGGTAGTAAAGAGTCTGCTAAGCATCATGGTCTCGAAGTGTTAGCTGAAGAGATTGAATCTCACAAACAAAATTACACAAGGTTTATTGTGATATCCAAACAAAAAGAAGCAGACTCTAATGCTGAGAAGACTTCTTTAATACTCCGTACTAATCATCAGCCAGGTTCGCTATATAAGGCGCTAGGAGTGTTTGCAAGAAACAACATCAATCTTTCAAAACTAGAGTCACGGCCTATAATTGGTAAAGCATGGCACTATCAGTTTTATATAGATATCGATGCCGGTTCTCAAAGTGATAATACAATAAAAACTATGACCGAATTAAGTAAAATAGACTGTGAGTGCTTTGAGCTGGGGACATATAAAAAAGGTCAGTTCTACTAAATACTTGGTTTATGTTTATGTTTATATTTGGTAAGATGGTAAGACTATGAACTTAGCGGCGATTGGGTTATATCTAGTTATTGTAATTATTGCTCTTACGGTACATGAGTTTTGCCATGCCTGGGCGGGGCATTTACTGGGTGATGTGACTGCAAAGAGAGAGGGTAGGCTCACTCTCAACCCGATCGCCCATATTGATCCTTTTTCAACACTATTCTTGCCTGTAGCACTCATACTTATTGGTTCGCCGGTAGTATTTGGAGCTGCCAAACCCGTGCCCTTTAATCCATATGCGGTGCGTTACGGTAAATGGGGGTCAGCCTTGGTAGCGGTTGCTGGACCAGCAAGTAACTTGATTATGGCAATTTTTGCAGGTTTGTTTCTTAGATTATTTGACCTAGGTGGAATAGCAGGAATATTCTTGTTGCAATTCGTGCTAATCAACTTAGCTTTTTTTGTGTTTAATATGATACCTATACCGCCTCTAGACGGATCTAGGGTGCTATATGCTGCGTTACCAAGTAGTATGCAGGATGTAATGGACCAGATGGAGCGCTATGGTATATTAATGATATTTGTAATACTTTTACTACTTTATAAGTTTATTGGGCCATTTATATTAAGCGTAGTCACGGGCTTAGCATCGGTTATACTAGGACATCCTATCGTGCTACAATAAGTCTATAGCCTGCTATGCTCGAGCTATTTTAAGTCTTTAATAATTTTTTCTGATTAAGCATAACTTTAAGGGAGCCCAAGATTACCCCTGATAATTGTCATTGTGTTGAGGGCACCCACCTGTATATATTGACGGGAAAGGTTATTTGCAAAGACTTTTCGGCATCGCGGGTTTTTTAGTAATTATTCATTTTTTTTAAAGCTACAACTGAAAATGCTTTTTTAATTGTCGCTCGCCATCTATATGGTATGCAACAATCAACTTAAGTTGCTTCTGAATTGAGTACTGCTCACGTAATTCGTTAATTAGCTTGATAGGATTGTGTGGGTAAACCCATATACCCTTAGTATAATTGTAGAAATCGTGCCTTTTAAGACATAGTATGATTTGATTGCGAATGACTTTTTTGTTCTCTGGAATATCAAAAGTTACTATATACCACCGACCATCCCAGGTTGAGTTGTTTATATCTATTTCAAGTATCTCCACACGTTTAAGGTGCCCAAGGCCTTTATCGGTTATTTTATAAACCTTGTCATTGTCTACAGTCCCTACAGAAATATAGCCTTTTTTTGCAAGCAGACTTAAAGCGTCTATTAGCCTACGTTTGGGGGTAGTAGAATTGGTATCCACAAAAACATCTAACAACTGTTGTTTAGTAGTTATATCGGCAAGGCTACATATTTTTTTACGAGAAATATAGCGCAATATCTGCGCAGTTTTATTAGTTTTAACCATATAATATAAAAGATATACACACTAAAATTACATACTTAGTATGTCATAGCATAAGAACTATGTAAATACTTTTAATAAACTATATTTGTTATAATCTTATGTATAGTAGTAATTTTATATTTTAATGCAAAATTTTAACAACAGGGTGTGGCGCAGTTGGTAGCGCGTACGGCTGGGGGCCGTGAGGTCGCAGGTTCAAGTCCTGTCACCCTGACCAAGTAAAAATGCTCACTATGTGGGCATGTTTACTTGGTCAGACTATATGAAATCTATGTGCTGTTACGTTGTGCTACACTATGAATAATATTTCTATCTGAAATCAAGGTAGCCAATATAAGCATAAGTTTGTTACAATATATACATGCTTATTATTGAGTTTTTCTCCTGGTGGTATACTCGAGGCTTTGCCCGATTAGCTTCAACTCTCCAAGCGCGTCTTAAGGCTATATGGTATATGTTTTCTATACCAATTTTGTTGAAAACACTTTTTGCACCCTGGAAGAGAATTCAAACAGATTCTGGTAAAGGAATACAGAATTTCTTTAGGGCTATAGTAGATAACTTAGTATCGAGATTTGTGGGCTTTACTATTAGATTATTTACTATTGTCGCTGGACTAGTCTCAATGGTAGCTATGCTAGTGGTAAGCTTGGTAATTTTAATAATTTGGCCTTTCTTACCATTTGGTTTAGTAGGCTTCTTTATTTTAGGATTCTCATGAGCGATATCACATATTCAACAACGATGAGGGTGCGAAAAGCAAAGTTTGTAAACCATTTTCCTCACTCAACAGCCAAAATAAGCACCTTTCTAAGTATTTTATTAATAGTCGGCGGGGTTATCTTAGTATTCGTTGGTATACATCCAGGTTATATACTTATAGGATTAGCTACTAGCTTTATATGCTTTAGTTTTTGGCTGAGCTGGGATCTAGGCGATATTCCTGCCGTTATGTCAGCCACAGACGGCTCACTAGCTCTAGATAAGGTGCTAGCAAGTGATATTGTGTCGAGTATTAATGCTACAATGTCGCCAAAACAAGTTTGGGAGAGCATTAATAAGAATTGGGAGCTAAGATTCTTGCTATTGCACTACGAGCTCAGTGAAGCCGAGATAGTGTCTAGAATATCGCAGAGTCCTTCTGATAGTGCAGCTATGTGGCACCTGTGTGTACAGCTTGTACAGCAAATGCCAGTGCGCGAGGTAAACGCAGGAGTGATTGCTACAGCAATTATTGTTGGCACACCCAAAATAGTTGAATATATCACAACGCTCGCTCTCGACATCGAAGATATAGTGCAGGGTCTACAGTGGCAAGAATCACTTTTAAAAAGAGAGTTAACACCTAAGAAAAATAATATGTTTGGAGGTATAGGTAGGGACTGGGCATCGGGATTTACACCTATACTTGACCAATACGGGCACAATATTAGCTTAGAGATACAGAATGGCAACCAAGACTTCTCAGGTGTAAGTAGAGGGCATGTACTTGAGCAAATGTCTACAAACTTAGCTAGACCAAATAGAGGAAGTATTGCATTGATTGGCGAGGTAGGGGTAGGAAAATCAGCTCTAGTTTACGCACTGGCTGAGCAAATGATAAGAGGTGAGACTGACCCTAGCCTGCAATATAAACAAATTGTTCAGATAGACCCTACAGTTGTCACTGCTTCAGTAACAGAGGATACACATATAGAACAAATATTTGAACAAATATTTGTTAACACAGTAAAAGCCGGTAATATTATCCTGTTTTTTGATGAAGCCCAGTTATTTTTCAGTAATGAGCCAGGTACAGTTAATATTTCTAAAATACTTTTACCGATATTAGAGCGAACCGGTCTTAAATGTATTATATCTATGAATAATCAAGATTGGCATAAGCTTACCTCTAGTAATCCTAGTCTAGGACAAACTTTTACTAGAGTAGATGTTGCAGAAGCTGATCAAGCACAAACCATAGCTATTTTGCAAGATATAGCCATAAATTTTGAGGCTCAGTATCGCAGAGCTATTACCTTTAAGGCTCTTGAGGAGACCTATAGACTAGCGGAAAGGTACATACAAGATAAAGGCATGCCTTCGAAAGCTATCGATCTACTAGAAGATAGCTGCAACTATCCGGTTAATGGCATTATTACCCCCGAGTCTGTACAGCAGGCAGTTGAAATAATTGCCAATACTAAGGTAAAAGAAGGTGATAACCAAGAAAAGGGTCAACTATTACAACTTGAAGATCTTATACACCAACGCATGATCAACCAGGAAAGAGCAGTGAAGGTAGTGGCGGATGCTTTGAGACGCTCAAGAGCAGGTGTGAGAAACACCAATAGACCAGTTGGAAGCTTCTTATTTTTGGGACCAACTGGTGTAGGTAAAACAGAACTAGCCAAGTCTTTGGCGGCAGTGTATTTCGGTGGAGAAGGAGATATGATTCGCTTAGATATGAGTGAGTATCAGACTACAGAAGATGTTCATAGATTCTTATCGGCTAGCTCAGAGGATGAAGCTGGTAGTCCATTACTTGAAGCTATTACACAGAAACCGTTCTCAGTAGTATTATTCGACGAGATAGAAAAAGCCAACCCCGATATATTGAATTTACTTTTACAATTATTAGACGAAGGGGTACTTACCGACGAGAGTGGTAAAAAAGTTTCATTTAAAGAAGCAATAGTTATTTGTACCTCAAATGCTGGCTCTGATGAAATTAGATCACACATAGAGGCTGGTCAATCACTAGAACAATTTGAGCAAGAATTTACCGACAATATTATAAATCAACACCTATTCAAACCAGAACTTATTAATCGTTTTGACGAGCTGGTGCTGTTTAGGCCACTCAATAAGAAAGAACTTCTGCAAGTAGCATATTTAATGATAAGAGGTGTAAATAAAGAACTCTCGGCGCAGAAAATTTCTGTACAACTCACTGAGTCTGCCTACACACACCTAGTAGATGTTGGCTATGATCCTAGATTAGGAGCTAGACCAATGAGAAGAGCCGTACAAAGAATGGTAGAGAATACCGTTGCCAAGCAAATACTGTCTGGCAAAGTTCAGAAGGGCGCCCAAGTAGTGCTTGATGTTGGTGACCTACAGGTGTAGAGTAGGGTGATGTCAGAAACAATTTTTACAAAAATTTTGAATGGTGATATACCTGGAGAGATAGTATATAAAGGTAAAGAATGCTTTGCCATACTTACTATAGCACCACACAATCCTGGCCACGTACTAATAGTATCTAAAGCACAGATTGCCGATTGGCAAGATTTACCAATCGAAACTTGGCAAGAAATGATGCATTTAGCTCAACAAGTAGGTAAAGTAATAAAAAAGCTTTATAACCCACCTAAAGTCGGTCTAAGTGCTGTCGGTTTTGAAGTACCCCATGTACATATTCATGTACTATCTTTATTTGACATTGCCGATCTAGATCACGATAAAGCTCGTCAGGCTAAAATGCAAGATCTATCTAGAGAAGCTACCAAGATTAGATCTAAACTCGAAGCATTGGGCGGTAAAAAATGAATATTTATGTAGTTGTTGTACTATCTATTGTTCAGGCAGTGACGGAGTTTTTACCTATATCGTCATCAGCACATCTACTTTTGGTTCCTTGGGTTTTTAATTTTACGAATCCAGGTCTTGCTTTTGATGCCGCACTACATATAGGCACAGCCTTAGCTCTACTAGTCTTTTTTGGAAAAGAATTTTGGCAGATGCTATTAAAAAAGGATAAGTTGATTAAATATATTATTATAGCAACTCTACCAGCTTTATTTATTGGTTACTTTGGTGATAAATATATTGAACACTATTTGCATGCTAGTAGTTATGCACCTCTTGTTCTAGCAATCGGTATGATATTGTTTGGATTTTTACTGCTATATGTAGATAAAACTGCCAAGCTACAAGAATCAGTTGATAAAATTACATTAAAACAGAGTGTAATTATTGGTTTTGCTCAGGCAGTTGCCCTTATACCGGGTACCTCTCGATCTGGTATAACAATTACTGCAGGTTTATGGTTGGGTTTAAAGCGAGAAGATGCTGCCAGATTTAGCTTTTTGCTTGCTACACCGATATCTCTAGGCGCGGGTCTATACAAAGCCCTAAGTTTGGTCAAGGAGCCTGTTAAGTCTATATCTAATTTAGATCTTATTTTAGGCATAGTAGTAACGTTTGCTGTGGGATTATTGGTTATTAAATGGCTACTAGACTACCTTAAAAGCCATTCAATGTTGATATTTGTATTGTATAGAATTATCTTAGGATTAGGAATAATAGCTATATGGTTAATAAGAAGATAAAGATATTTTGTGATGGTGGATCTAGAGGTAATCCTGGCCCTGCTGCTGCGGGCGCTGTATTTGTATCATCAGAAGATAAAATACTAGCAGAGTATAACGAATATCTTGGTATACAGACCAATAATTACGCTGAATATATGGCGGTAATACTAGCTTTAAAACACATTACACCATATAAAGACTTTAAAATTGAATTTTATCTAGATAGTATGTTGGTAGTTAAGCAGCTCAACGGTGATTATAGAGTAAAAAATGCCAATATTAAGCCCATTTTTCAAGAGATCACTTCTTTAATTCGCAACTTAAATATTAGCTTCACACATGTTTATAGAGATGATAATAAACTTGCCGATGAACAAGTAAATATTTGTTTAGATAACCAAATCATATAGACATTTTTGTAAAAAAGTGCTATATTATTACTGATAAGTTAGTGGGTAATCAACCGTCATTAGGCGGTAGGAAAGTCCGAACAGCTTAGAGTACGGTAGTTGCTAACAGCAACCAGAGGTGACTCTCGGGAAAGTGCCACAGAAACTATACCGCCTTTCAACACTAGTGGTGAAAGGTAAGGGTGAAAAGTGCGAGGTAAGAGCTCGTAACTTCTATGGGTAACTATAGAAGGAGGTAAACCCTACCGGCTGCAAGATTATGGGCCCATCTGCTATCTAGCAGAAGAGTTACTCGCTCTTTTAGGGTATATCGCATGATCCGTCGAACGACGGACGCCCGCAAGGGAAGATAGATGATTACACATCCGTCAGTAGACGGAGGACAAAATTCGGCTTATAGCTAACTTATTATCAAAACACCCTCTGGAATAGAGGGTATTTTGATATAATAGTCATTAAGAATGAGAGTAAAAATATGAAAAAAAGAAGCGAGTTATTGTTTAGAGCACTGCTAATCCCAATCGACTACTGTATGATAGTATTTGGTTTTGCCCTAGCCTATCTTATTCGTCATGAACAAGCAAAACCATTAGCTTATTTTGTCTCTGGTAAGTCATTTCTAATAGTAATATTACCAGTTCTCCTATTGTGGATAGTTATATATGCTTTTGCAGGATTGTACGACCTTAAAGCGACGCGTTCTAGGCTTTCTGAGACAAGCCGGGTTTTAATGGCATCTGCAGTCGGGGTGATGGTTCTGATTATAATAGACTTTTTTGCCCAACAACCAATATTCCCATCTAAAGCTATACCAATTTATGGTTTTGTGTTTGCTGTTATATTTGTTACAATATCAAGGTTTATAATGTATTCTTTACAACATTTTCTTTACCGTTTAGGGATAGGAACGCATAATGTACTAATAATTGGTAATGGACCATCACGCATTGGTTTTCAAAAAGATCTCCTAGATGAATTTAGATTATACAGAGTAGTAAAAAATATCGCAGTTAAAAACGACATAAAACCAAAAATACTAAATTCACTTCAGCAAAAATATTCTATTGACGATATTTTCTTGCTTGAGGAGGGCTTATCAAAAGAGATTACTATTAAATGTGCCGGTTTTTGTCGACAAAACCAAATTCAGTTTCATATAGTACCAACTGTTGCCCAAATGTATGATGTTCCGATGAGAATGAATAGGATCAAGAATATCCCAGTAATGGAAATAATATCAACACCACTTGAGGGTTGGGGAAGAATAGCCAAGCGACTCTTAGATATCATACTGTCTATTACAAGTATAATAATTGCACTGCCTTTTATGTTGATAATTAGTATTTTGATAAAAATACTGGATCCTGGCCCGGTGTTCTACGCCCATAAAAGACTTACTAGATCTGGTAAAAAAATATTCATATACAAGTTTAGAACAATGAAACAAATCTACTGCACAGGGGGAAAATTTGGAAATAAAAGTGACCTAGAAGTCTTAGAGAGCTTTAATGACAATGATATTATTGAAGAGTTTAAAGTTAACCACAAGGTAAAAAATGATCCTAGAGTGAGTGGATTGGGGAGATTTTTACGACGTACAAGCCTAGATGAACTACCCCAGCTAGTTAATGTGCTAAAGGGTGATTTGAGTTTTGTTGGTCCAAGACCAATAGTTGAGGCAGAACTAGAAAAATATGGTGATGAATCTGGATTATTTCTTCACATTAAGCCTGGTTTAACTGGTTTGTGGCAGGTTTCTGGTAGAAACGATGTTAAGTATGATAGTAGGGTAAAACTTGATGTTTACTACATAGAAAATTGGAGTATTGGGCTAGATTTGGCGATTATTTTACGAACTATACCGATATTATTGTTTCAAAATAACGGGTATTAATACGGTGATTAGGGTTGCATTGGTTCATGATTGGCTAACTAACCTCGGCGGCGGAGAGAGGGTTTTGGAGGCTTTGCAAGAAGCATACCCACACGCACCTATCTACACAAGTGTTTATGATCCATCTAGGATAAACTTATTTAAAAACTCTGATGTGCGAACATCATTCTTACAGCACTGGCCAATGGCGACAAAAAAACATCAACTATACCCAACTTTGAGAACTTTGGCATTCGAGAGTTTCGATTTTTCTAACTACGACGTTGTAATATCGTCAAGTAGCGCTGAATCTAAGGGTATTATTACCCCTACTGAGACTACGCATATTGCATATATCCATACCCCAACTCGTTACTATTGGAGTGGTTATGACGATTACTTAAAGCAGCCCGGAATGGGGGCTTTAAACCCTCTATTCAAGGTTGTTTTACCCAGACTAGTAAACAAGATGCGACGTTGGGATTATGCTGCCGCCCAGAGACCAGATATAATGTTGGCAAATTCTGAAACTGTAGCAAAGAGAATTAAAAAATATTACCAACGAGACTCTATGGTTGTGTATCCGCCAGTTGATATAGGTAGATTTACTCCCACCAGCAACCATAGTGACTACTATTTGGTGGTTAGTAGATTAATACCATACAAAAGAATAGATTTGGCGGTGAAAGCATGTAATAAACTTGGGCGACATCTCAAAATTGCCGGTAGTGGCCCAGAACTAAAAAAATTGCAATCAATTGCTGGCCCAACAATTAAGTTTATTGTCTCTCCCTCAGATACAGAGGTGACTTGTTTGTATGAAAAATGCAAAGCGTTAATATTTACTGCCAACGAAGATTTTGGCATTACTCCTGTAGAGTCTATGTCCGCAGGTAAACCTGTAATAACTTATGGCAAGGGTGGTGCTAGTGAATCTGTAGTAAACAATAAGACAGGGTTGTTTTTTAATAACCAAACAGAAAAAGCCGTTATTAAAACAATTCTTGAGTTTGAGCAAAAGCATTATTCATCCGACCAAATAAGAGATAGAGCTGAAGAGTTCTCAAAAGAACGGTTTATATCGCAAATACAAGAGTTAGTAAACAGCAAGGTAGTAGAGAATAGAAAATGACCAAACAGCGCAAAAGTAGATCTAGTAATATTCTGGTGGCCATAGTGCTGTCTACACTTCTACTTGGTATATACATAGTATCTGTTCGGGCGGGTCAGTACTTTCAATCATTAGAGGAGAAGTCATCTCAGCTCAAACCCTACCAGGACCTATACAAGACTCTAGGAGGCTATTCTAAACCCCAAAAGACCTTATTAGTGCTTGCCAATAATGCCGAGATACGTACAGGAGGAGGTTTTATTGGTACTCTGGGTTTAATTAACTCTAACAAAGGCAAAATAAGCGCTGACCCACTTGTAGGTGTATATAGTATTGATTCGCCAGATTTTTGTAAAGATAAGAATTATACTCAACCAGATTACCTTGCTATCAATCTTATCGACTGTTCTTCTTTGAGAGATAGTAATAACTATCTAAGCTATCCTGATAATGCTAAAAGAGTGTTGTATTTTTATCAGCTTAATACCTCCGTACCTGTAGATAACGTTGTTCAGATTACACCACAAGTACTTGAAGAGCTTTTAGGTAAGTTGGGGTCGGTATATCTAAAAGATTATGACATTACGGTTACTAAGGAGAACTTTCGTGAAACAGTACAGCTTGAAGTAGAAGCAGGAAAAGACAAACAACAAAAAAAAGATCCTAAGTCTGGCGTGATTGGGAGTCTTGCCAACCAGTTAATTACTAGATTGCTATCTAAGGATATTCTTGAAATCAAAGAATATCTACCTACCTTTCAGGATTTAATCAACCAAAAGCAAGTTGTTCTGTATAGTACTGATAAAAATACACAAGCACTCATACAACAAATTGGTGCCTCTGGAGAGATTAAAAGTTATGATGAGAATTATCTTATGTTGGCTGAGGCAAATTTTGCTGCCAACAAAAGCTCACCATTTATTAAGAACACTGTAAATATGCACCAGACTCTCTTGAGCGATGGTAGCAGTACGGTTGATCTAGAAATAATATCTGCACATACTTCGCCCAACAGAATAAACTACATAGATCCCAATACGAACAAGCTTATGTGGTTGATAGGAGAAGACAAAAGTTATATTACCATGGCGCTACCAGTAACTACACAACTTCAAAACGTTTCAGTTGGATCAAAGCCTTATGTTGTTACCAAAGAAAATGAAAAATTAATAATTGGTTATTATAGATACATGCAACCACTTTCGCAGAGTAGCTCAAGCTTTAAGTACACAATACCTACGAAGTACTTATTTGGTGATAAGCTTGTAGTTAATACTGCTATTCAAAAACAGATTGGAGGTTGGCCGTACACAATTAATTATTCCTTAACTCTACCAACGGAAGATTATGAGCTGACTGCAAGTAGCTTGAAGGATGTAAAGAAAGAAGTTGGCAATAGCAATACCGTGTTCTATACTGGTAATGTTAGTCAAGATGAAATATTGAGCTTTATATATGAAAAAAAATAAAATTCAAAATGTAATAGTTATGAATAAAATGGGTAAGCGGTACGATGATGATGCCGGTGTCTTAGATGCGCTAAAAGGAGTAGAACTTACCATTGCACAAGGTGATTTCGTAGCAATAATGGGCCCGTCAGGTTCTGGTAAATCAACCCTTATGAACATCATTGGCTTGTTAGATCTGCCAACTTCAGGGGAGTATTTACTTGATGGAGTTGATACAACAAGCCTTAATGAAAAGAAATTAGCTAGACTTAGACGAGATAAGATTGGTTTTGTATTTCAAAGTTTTAACCTACTACCGCGATTAAATGTAGCTCAAAATGTTGAATTGCCAATGGTTTATGCCAGGAAAAGCAAACATGAACGTAAACAGAAGGTTGTAGAGGTTCTAAAGATGGTTGGACTATTAGACAAAGCCAAAAGTCGTTCAAATAGAATGAGTGGTGGACAGGTGCAGCGCGTGGCAATTGCTCGTGCTTTGACTAACAACCCCAGTTTAATACTTGCTGATGAGCCCACCGGTAATTTAGACACCAAAACAGGTACCGAAATAATGAACCTACTTAAAGAGCTAAACAAGAAAGGCGTGACTATTGTTGTTGTCACACACAATTCTGAGGTAGGTAGATATGCTAATAAAATAGTATGGGTACGAGATGGTGAATTACACAATAAGAGGGTGGTTAGATGATTTTTCAGAATATTAAAATGGCTCTTATTAGTATTAAGTCGGCTAAAATGCGATCTTTTTTGACCATGCTAGGAATAGTAATTGGTGTATTTGCGGTTTTAGTAATGATTGGAATTGGAGATGGTGTAAAAGCGCAGGTTAGCGGAGAAGTATCTGGTTTGGGGGCAAACTTACTAACAGTGTCATCTGGCCAGATTGGTAGTAGTACTTCTACAGCAAAAAATGGTCAACAACAGAAAAGCAGCGGTGGTTTTAACTTTGCTAGCAGTATAGGTAGCTCAACGCTAACTAACCAAGACGTAAAAAGTATCGAACAAACAAAAAACATTATTAACACCGCACCATATAATATTGTTTCGTCTGTGGTAACTTACGATACACTATCTACTAGTTCACCATTTATAGTTGGTACTACCTCAAGCTTTAATGATATAAGACAACTTCAGTATGAGGGTGGTAAATTTTTTACAAACTCTGAAGATGAATCTAAGGCTAGAGTTGCAGTAATAGGTGCCGATACTAAACAAAACCTTTTTGGTAATAGTGAGGCTATTGGTAAAACAATTGGCATTCGTGGGCAACAGTTTGAGGTGATTGGTGTCGTGAAAAAATCAGATTCTGGATCTGGGTTGGGAGCGAGTTCAGACGATATAGTATATATTCCTGCCAACACTGCTAGCGCAATTACTGGCTCGAACCAGATATTTCGCATAATAACTCAGGTAAACTCTTCGGAGAATATCGCAAGTACCCAAGAGAGTATAAAAGAAACTCTCAAAAAAAATCATGGTGGTCAAGAAGACTTCAGTGTTCTCACTCAAGAAGATCTACTCTCAACCTTTAATACTATACTAGATCTACTCACCACCTTCGTAGTTGCTATTGCGGCAATAAGCCTTCTGGTGGGCGGTATTGGTATTATGAATATTATGCTAGTATCGGTTACTGAAAGAACGCGCGAGATAGGTATAAGAAAAGCTATTGGCGCAACTAGCGGTAATATACTTAGTCAGTTTCTAATTGAAGCAATTATACTTTCAATTATGGGCGGGCTACTTGGATTGCTACTCAGCTATCTAGCAGGCCTACTAGTAAAAAGATTTGCTGGTATCACGCCGGTATTTAGTATCAAAGCTCTCATACTTGCCCTAGGAGTGTCTTTAACAGTTGGAGTTGTGTTTGGTGTGGCACCAGCTATTAAGGCCGCTAGAAAGCGCCCTATACAAGCCCTAAAGTCTTTATAGTAATGACAAGTATTGTAATTGGTAAGGGCAAGATTGATAATAAAGGTACTTATGCCAATCGTAATTTTCGTACTGGCGAAAAAGTATTAGAGTGGCGTTTAAAGCAACTATCACAAAGCGAATATAATAAGTTAAATACAGTTGAGCGTAAATTCGTGCATAGTTTTTGGGGTAAAATGTATCTTTTTGGTATACCTTCGAGGTATACCAACCATTCATCAAAACCAAACACACGAGCCGATTTTGAGCTAGCTTGTGATTTTGCTTTGCGAGATATAAAAAGGGGCGAAATGATCACTACAAATGCTACAGAAGAAATCTTATTTGAACTTACTACTTTTATTGAAGCTTATGAGAAGGAATCAATTAGTAATTTTAGCAAAATTAAAGGTGGTTACCGTAATGCAACCGTAAGTTATAAATTAGACGGGAAGAGTAAGTTGTTATGCCTCCATAGAGAAGATGGAAATTGGCGTATTGTATAAGTAACTTAAGCTACTTAGCAGCTTTAACTATTGCTTCAAAGGCCTTTGGTTGATTGACTGCAAGTTCAGCAAGAATCTTACGGTCTATCTTTATCTCGACGGTCTTAAGACCGTGAGTTAAGCTAGAGTAGCTTGTGCCGTTGAGTTTTGCAGCTGCACTTATTCTGGTGATCCAAAGTGATCTCATGTCTCGCTTGATATTGCGTCTGTCTCTGTACTGATAACTCAATGCTTTGAGTACAGCTTCGTGAGCTTTTCTATAGCTAGCACGGCGAGTTTTACCATAGCCCTTGGTAAGTTTTATAATTTTCTTGTGGCGTTTGTGGGCGGTTACACCGCGTTTTACTCTCATTATTTGACTCCTACCATTTTTTTAGCATTCTTACTATCGCCTTTAGCCATGCCGTGTTCTAAGGTGTAGGCGCGTTTTCGAGAGCCAGATTTAAGTGTGAGTTTGTGTGCTCTAGTAGCCTTTCTACGCAAAATCTTACCGGTACCGGTAACTTTTATACGTTTAGACATGGTTTTATTAGTTTTTTGCTTGGGCATTTCAATATCTTACCTTATTACAATATTATATCTTACTAGAATTATCACTTGGTGTTAATGAATTGGAGCCTAGCTCTTTTTTTAGGTGTACAATGATAGACATGTCACGGCCAGTCATTATAGGTTCACCTTCTTGAACGGCCACATCTGATAGTCCTTCGAAGAACTTATCTAGTACTACTTTTCCAAGCTCCTGGTGGGCCATCTCACGTCCCTTGAAACGAGCCGTTATCTTAACCTTGTTACCAGAATCTAAAAATTTTCGCGCTGCTCTTTGTTTTACTTCTATATCGTGTGTGCCAATCTTTAAACCCATTCTTATCTGTTTGACCTCAACGCTTTTTTGATTCTTACGACTTTTTTGGCGCTGCTTCTCTTGTTCGTACTGGTATTTACCCCAATCTAACAATTTACAAACAGGTGGGTTTGCGGCTGGAGATACTTCAGCTAGGTCGTAACCTTGCGATTCAGCCATTTTGAGGGCCTCATTTAGTGTGACCACACCAAGCTGTTCACCATCTTCTCCCAATAATCTTACTGAAGAGGCTTTTATTTCATGATTTAGACGTAGACGCTGTTTTTTTATATTATCTCCTTAAGCTCCAGACAATAATAGCATGATAAATTTAAGAAATCAACCCTGGAGACATGATAGCTTGCAATTCCTGACCCTTTTTCACTATTAAACGAGTAGGTTTTTTACTAAACCCTATTCTAAGTGACTGCTTTATAGAGCTAGAATAAGTGTCTGACAGTGGAGTAGACGATTCAATTCTTATCTTATCACCAGGCACCCTTAACTGTAGCTGTTTAACCGTAGCCCCACCGCTCTTTAAGCGAGATGAAGCAATTTTGAGTAAGTTTCGGTCTTGATTTGGCACTACTGGTTTGTTAAAGGCCTCTAAGAGTATGGCTGTATCGTGGGGTAGTAACTCTTGGTTTCGGTTATGCAAAAGAATACTGTCAGTATTGAGACTAATCTCTAAAGTATTATCTATTTCTATGAACACCTTTTTTTGATTTTTGGGTTCATTTTGTTCTACATTAATTACGAGAGTGAATAGAAAGTAGTTCTGGCTACAAGATAAAGCTGTAAGTTCAATAATCTTTCTTTGGGATATTACATTACAAGCTTCTTTGTAATCTTTTATTCCAATTCTTTTTGCTAATACATTAACATTACTCGGTATATAGCCAAACACAACGTCTGGGTTGAGATGTTTTGACTGTCCAACTAATGAATCAAAGGTCCTATCTGCACCAACGGCAATTACAGTGCTGTATTTTTTTCCATATTCACGACATATTGTAGTAATTTCTTCAACGTTATGTACTTTAAAATCTTCTCCAGCAATATTTTTTGATACTTTCCATTCACTAACAAAGCTAAGTAGTGATTGAGAATCTAATGCGCTTTTGTCGAAAAATAGAGCGTACATTTAACCCCTTTCCATCTGAATATCGGCTTTTATAATAGCGCCTTTATCTACCATAAGATTTTGTGTTTTGATATTACCAACTAGAGTTGCGCAGCTCGTAACATGTAGTTCATCGCTAATGACGCATTTACCGCTATATTCACCTTCGAATATAGCTGTTCTGGCAAGAATATTTGCCCTTACGGAAGAGTTCTTAGCTAGCTCAACTAAACCAGTTGTGGTAATTTTACCTCCAAACTCTCCATCAATATATATATCTTGATCAGTTTTAAACTCGCCATTTACTTTAACGTCTGAGCCAATGTAATATTCGGCAAAGCTATTAAATGGTAGTTCTTGAGATTTTTTTCTAAATATTGAGAACATATTTATTCGCTCTCTTGCTTTTTCTTACTATTTAGAGCTTTTTGAAGGGCAATAGTTTCTTCATCTGACAGATTATACTTACTTAGACCTTTAGATATTTCTTTCGCATACACTCGTGTTCCGGTACGTGCGTGCACACTAGAGATAATCACGCCATTATTGTGATTGTCTAGAAGGGCTAACACAAAACTTTGATCTCCGCCTGTATCACCAAAGGGGTTAAAACGAATTAGAGCTTGTTTGGAAACAGCGAATTGTATTTGCTTGTGCATGTTTGCACTAAATTGTGCCATTTCATCGAGTTTTTGCAGAGAATCATCCACATCTTTGGAATATTTTTTAATCATATCTTCAATTTTTTTTGCATCGGCACCATGCAAGAATTGGCCATATTTTTTTTGGAGTTGTAAAAAACGCCATTGCGAGTAGGCAAGAGCAATAATTGATAGACAAAATAAAATAATCAACACAACCATGGTAGTTGGTTACTATTATAGCTTTGATAAGAGTTAATTGGCAAATTCAATAAAAAAGCTGTTAAAATAGTTCTTTAGAAGGGGATAATACAATGTCTAAAAAGAAAAAACATCGAAAAACTCGTAAGCAGAAGAACGTCCAGAAGAAAAATATCTCAAGCAATATTCAGTCTACCAAGAGTGAGGTGAGTAAAGACTCTAAACAAAGTAAAAGAACTAAATCTTTTAACTCTAATAGTTCCAAACTTAACACCACCCCCAATTGGCAAGAAGAAGAGTCTATAAAGTATTTTAGGCACGATGTTAGACGCTCACTTACACTTATAGCAGCTATACTGGTAGTATTTGGTATATTGTATTTTCTACTAGATAAAACTAGTTTTGGTGCACAAGTTTACTCAATAATTAAGTTTTAATACTCAGGCTAAATTGATACTGCAGATCTAGATATTCTATATTGTAACGCCTCGGTAAAGTGGCTAGTATTTATCTCACTACTCCTGTCTAAATCGGCTATTGTTCTAGCTACTTTTAATACCCGCATATAACTACGTGCACTTAGGTTCATTTTATTAAGAGCTATTTTGGCGAGATTTTCTACCTCTGGTTTAAGATTGCAAAATTCACGAATTTGAGAGTTGCCCATTTCATTATTCGCTCTCAAGCCTATATTCTTAAAGCGTTTTGTTTGAACCAACCTGGCTCCATAAACTCTCTTAGCAACTTCGTCTGAAGACTCCGACGACTTACCTTTTAGCAACTTACTGCTATCAATCCTGTCTACGTGTACCTGGAGGTCAATTCTATCAAGTAAAGGCCCAGACACTCTGGTTTGGTAGCGGTTAAGTTGGGCGGGTGAACAGCTGCATACTTGAGTATTGTCACCTGCATAACCACAAGGGCATGGGTTTTGTGCGGCAACAAGTAGAAATTGGGCTGGAAATTGGTAGGATGCAGATGCTCTACTTATAGTAACAGTACCATCCTCAAGCGGTTGTCTTAAAACCTCTAAAACGCTCCTAGGAAACTCAGGTAACTCGTCTAAGAAAAGTACACCGCGGTGCGCAAGACTAATTTCTCCTGGTCTAGGCCACTGTCCACCACCTATCAAGGCAATACTGCTTGCAGTGTGGTGAGGATTTCGAAAGGGTCGAGTTGTAACGACCTCTGCTTGAGCCGAACCAGACAGGCTATGTATTCGAGTGATTTCAAGTATCTCGCTATAACTTGGAGCCGGCAATAGCCCGGCTAAAGCTTTGGCTAGAAGGGTTTTACCTGACCCTGGTGGCCCAGACATGATTATATTGTGGTTACCTGCTGCAGCAATTTCAATTGCGCGCTTAGCTTGTTCTTGACCGTAAATCTCTGCAAAATCAACATCTGAAAGCTTTGTACTGCCCGTAAAACTAGGACGCTTGTATGGTGTAATAAGCTTTTCACCCAAAAGATGCTGGTAGAGTTCGAATAGATCTTTTACTGGATAAACGACTAGTGAATCAATCATTGCTGCTTGAGCAGCGACACTATCAGATATAAATAGCTTCTTAATACCAAACCTTGTGGCTGCTTGAGCTGTAGCCAATGCACCAGAAACGTTACGGGTGGTGCCGTCGAGGCCTAGCTCGCCATAAAACAAGCAATCTGAGGGAATTGGTTTAACCTGACCACTTGCCACAAGTAGGCCAACAGCCATTGCAAGATCAAACCCAGAACCGTTTTTTGGTAGGTCAGCGGGTGCTAGATTTAGTGTGATGCGCCTGGGCGGAAGGTGGAGTCTTGAGTTTTTTAGAGCCGCCCGTACTCGCTCTTTGGCTTCATCTACTGCCTTATTTGCGAGACCAACAATGATAAACGCTGGCAGACCGTTATGCATATCGGCCTCTACCTCAATTAGTTGACTATCTAGACCTACATGACTTATTGCTTGAATATTTGCTAACATTTTACCCCCTGTTTAGTACTTTTTACTCATAATATACGAATATAATACGAAAAGCAAATAGGGTGCAAGATTATTAAAAAATAGAACTATTCTCTGTACCACTGCGCGGCTGATTCGGGCGGTACAGTATTTATTACAATACTTGTTGCAAGTTCAAAACCACCCCAGGTGTTTGACCGACCACAGACCTTAAGGCAGAAGCGGTGATTTTTGCTCACGCCATTTTCAAGGTACATATTATGATTTATTTTATGCAGGTTGAGTTTCTTTAAGTACTTTTTGAGATGACGAGCAAGTGAGTTAACCTCTGGTTTGTTCATTTCTGTAGATAGACTAAAATGTCGCTTTGGAAGCATCCAAAACTCAAATGGCCACTGGCTAGCGTAAGGACAAAATACCAGCCAATGTTCATCTTCAGCAATTACTCTAGATTTTGATTTCTTTTCATAGTCAATAATATCTTCATAGGCATTGCGGTTATTTTCTTTTTGGTATGCTTCTGCAAGCTCAGACTCACGAAGAAACTTTTGAGGTATTATAGGTAAGGCAAATATTTGACTGTGTGCATGGGCTAGGCTAGCTCCTGCGGAATAACCATCATTTCTAAATATTAAAACATACTCAATGCCGTTTTGATCTAGAAGATTGGCTGTGCGGGACTGATAAACCCCAAAAATTGTTTTTATTTGTTCTTCACTAAGCCGAGCAAAAGGGGTATTAGCTAGCGGTGTATCTATGACAATTTCTTGTTTACCATAAGCCTGAGGATTATTTGGAGTGAGACTTGGGTATTTATTTTCAACTACCTTTACGTACCATCCTCCACGCTTATTTTTGAGCTGACAAACTTCTAAGTTCCGATCCAGTCTTGGGCTAGAGGCAGTCTCTATAAGTACATGCCCGGTGTCCTTGGTATCATAAGGGCGATTACCACGATTTGGCGCAATAATTACCAAGCTGTCGTGTAGGTAGTCACGACGCATATTGGTTTCAATACCTTTTACATTAAGCTTAATACCCCTATGTGCGGGGGTAATGCGGGAATGCATAGGATTATGACTGTTGACACTTGACTCTCTTGGTGTGGAGTTAGTTTTTTTGTGGGGGTTAGAGGTAGAGGCAGACATATATACCTCTTATGGTATCAGTATTGTCCTATTGGTGCAAAAAGTGTGATAATGTATGCATATATGGTAAAGAATAAAAAACGTGTGTTGGTAATTTCGGCGAGAACCGGTGGAGGACATAGAGCAGCTGCACTGGCGATTATTAGTGAACTAGAAAAACACACTGACAAGCTTGAGATAATACATCACGATTTTATGGAAAATGCACCTCGTCCAATTAGGGATATACCCAAGATGTACTCTGGGGTTACCAAGCTAAAATCAGCCTGGGGGACAATTTTTAAACTTACCGAAGGTACCAAACGGGCTCAGTTTGCCTTAGAGGCTATGGGTATGCCATATAAAAAAGAGTTTAGACAATTACTAGACCATTTCGCCCCAGACCTCATAGTGTCTTGCCATTTTGGAGTAAACCCAATACTTTCTACACTTAAGACCTATGAGCGTAAAATACCATTTATTACAGTGGTAACTGACTTGGTTACAGGACACCCTATGTGGTTTGATAAGCGAGCCGACTTAATAATAGTTCCTAGCCAGGAAAGCTATGTACGAGCTAGGGGTTTTGGCGTGCCATCCTCTCGCCTAAAAGTAATTGGACAGCCAGTGTCGGGAGATTATAGTAAAGTAAAACTAACCAAACAAACTGCCAAGACTAAGCTTGGGTGGCCTGCCGACCTACCTACCTTACTAATAATGGCTGGTGGAGATGGTATGGGCAAGATAAATTCGTTATCAAGAAAAATCGACAAAATGGAGCAAAATGTTCATATGGCGATCATTGCTGGGCGCAACAAAAGCTTGTACCGAACTCTCAAAGCCAGAAAATTTCAAAAACCAGTCAATATCTATGAGTTTAGAGACGATATACCAACCATGATGCGTGGCGCCGATGTATTACTCACCAAGGCTGGCCCAGGAACTATCGTAGAAGGCATAGTAAGCCGTCTACCAGTGGTTCTTTTTGATTTTTTACCTGGACAAGAAGAGGGTAACTTGCTTTATGTGGTAGAAAACAAGGCCGGTATTTGGGCGTCCACAAATGCTCTGGCGGTCATAGCAGTACAAGACATTCTTGACGGAGTGGTACAAATTGGTGGTCCTAAATACGAGAAGATTCGTCAACAACACGTAGACGCTGCCAAAAATATTGCCAAGTGTGTTTTGCAATACGCTCAAGACTGATTGTTCTCTATCAAATCTAATAAAAAGCTTGCAATAGATAGGCTAGCCTGGGGTATAGCGACCTTATTAAGGCTTTTACAGTAACTAGGCATATTGTCTAGTATTTTGTGTGCTGCATGAGCAATCATCTCGGGTTCTAGCGCAACAATTCCTAGGTGGTGTTTAGTAATATACTCGGCATTACCTTCTTCTTGGCCAGGTATAATCTTACATATAATAACGGGTTTAATTGCCCCTAAGCACTCCATGACAGTTGAGCCGCCGGCCTTAGTAATTACAAGATCGCTAGCAAGAATAAATTGTGGCATCTTTTCTGTCCAACCTATTAGCTTTATGGTTGGCCCAAAGTTGGTTTTAAGCTTGTTATATAAGGGCTCATCTCTGCCGGTGATAGCTACTATCTGAGTATCGGGCAATGTTTGCTGAAGTTGCTTTAGGGTTTTGCTTGCAGAACTATAGCGCATACCTGTTACCAATGAAAGAATTATTTTTTTACCAGAGCTTAGACCAACACTTTGTAAGAAATTGGATTTGTGAAAAGATTTATCAGTAAAACTTAGGCTTATTGGGTAGCCCAACACTTTGACTCGATCTTTCTGCACACCTAAGATCTGTAGAGAGTGAGAAGTTTCTTGGTTTGGAGCAATATAGTAGTCACTATCGCCAATCGTCCAAGAAGCATGGATAGTAATAGAGTCGGTAATAACTGATACCAAAGGAACATTTTGAAAATCTTTTTCACGAGCTAGCGAGGCAATGTATTGCCAGTGTGGTGAATTACAAATTATTAAGTCAGGGTCTTTAGAGTGAAAAAGATTGAGTATTTTTTCTCGACTTAGGTAGTAGTTAATACTATTTAGAGCTATAAAAGGTAAGGGGAAGTCGGTGGAATCGAAAAAGAATTTGTATAACAAAGGAGCATATTTAGATGTATCCTCATACATTTTTTTGGAGGTTTTGTTGAGCAAACTACTAATTGTTTCAGTAAAGTCTACTATCTCAATATCTATGGGGGTTTTAGATTGTCGTTGCAAACCCTCTTCTATGGCTTTTGCAGTAGCTATATGGCCCTGCCCATAGCTAGTAGTTAAGATAAGAACTTTTTTCATTGCTTATAATTATACCAAAGTTGTAATAGGGTTTATAATTATACTTATGAAGAAACACTTGGTTATTGGCTCAGATCTATTTAAGCCTAGTATTGGTGGTACCGAGACAGTGACCGAAAATATGGCTACCAATCTTTCCAAGACAGGCTGGCGAGTTACGGTGGTAGCACCTGCTGAAAAAAAAGTTAAATCTACCCCAAAATTAGTGAAAGACCCTGGAGGCTACGATATCTTACGGATTCAATCTTTTGGCCTACCAATTCAAAAAGACCTACGTTTTAGTAGGGCGACTTATCAACAGGTTGCAAGTTATTTTGAAATGCCCGAAAACAAGCCTGATATTGTTCATGTAAATAATCCTTTTCCGACTAGTCGCACACTTATTAAGTTTGCAAAAAGTAACAAATTACCGGTAGTAGTTGGTGGACACCTTATGCCGGAGAGCTTTACTGTGGGTTTGCGAAGGTTAGGAAATATCAATAGGCCTATAGATGGTATTGGTTGGCATTATATTGCTAGAGTGTATAACAAGGCCGACATGGTGGTTTCGCCCACGCAGACTGGTATAGACTACTTAGTAGAACACGGTCTAAAAGTACCTACCAGGGTAATATCTAACGGAATTGATCTTGATTCTAATAAACCATTGGATATATCCAATAAAGAACGCGAAAAATTAAAAAAAGATAAAGGTCTAAGTGCGCAATATGTAGTGCTTTATGCTGGGCGATTGGGGGTGGAAAAGAAAGTAGATGTAATTATTACAGCAATAGCTCATTTACAGAAGCAATTTGATGTTAAATTATTACTAATTGGTGACGGCAACGCTAGACTTAAACTCGAAAAACTTTGTATAAAGCTGGGTATTCAAGAGAGGGTAGTATTTACAGGCTATGTACAAGATGTTTATGCAAAGAAACAACTTATGGCGCTGAGCGATATATTTGCAATTGCCTCGCCGGTAGAATTACAAAGCATTGTTACATTAGAAGCTATGGCAGCTGGCTTGCCGGTGTTTGCCTGCAAAGAAGGTGCCCTACCCGAGTTGGCCAAAAGTGGTATTAATGGTGGCACTTTTGTAGACGGTGATAGTAATGGATTAGCCAGACTTATTGGAGGAGTATTACACGACCCCATCAAGCTCAGAGAGTATAGCAAAGGAAGCTTAGAGATAATACAAAATCACAATATCAAAGATACCTGGAGGAAGTACAATCAGATGTATGAAGATGTGATAGCTGACTATGGGTAAAAATAAAAACCTCCAACAAATAGTTGGAGGCGGTAGTTACCAAGTGTGTATTCTTGGCACTGGGTCAAAGACATCTGGCTTAAATTGTACTCTCATGCCTTTACGCACCCAACGACTAAATCGTTTTGAGAAAGGGTAGTATGACCGAGTAGTTGTGCCTTTTAGAAGAGTTCTAAACGCTAAGCAGCCAGTTGGCTGACTGTTAAGTTTGCATTCACTGCATATTTTTAGGTGTTCTACCAAAGATTCGATTTGTTCTTTGTCGTTTTGTAACACCTCTATTACACGACCTAGCTCTATCTTAAGTTGCTCGTGTACTTCTCTATGAATTACTACATCTACACCCATCATAACTCCTTTTGTTGATGGTGTATCATTGGGCAAACCGTCCGGTACCGGTTAGCCAATCGAAGTCATCTTGAGTGAGTGGGATTGGTGGTGTGAGTTTAGCGTACCAACCGTTCTCGGCGTACAAAACACCTTGACGGTATAGATAAGTAATAGCTGCAGACATTTCTGGGTCTTTTACCTCAAGTCCCAATGCCTCAAGACTCTTTCCAAGCTCAAAACCCATAACTGCCTTGGGAGGGAAGTTAAGGCTGTCGATAATGGCTTGAGAGTAGTTCATGAGAGTCTCTACGAGGTGCTCAAAAGCCTCTCGTAAATCCATATCTTTCTCTACAGCGTTAATATAGAGAATATTCAAAATTGGATCTTTTGGTACAGGTCCTGCCCTTAAGGCGTCAATATCAACTGCATCTACAACAGTATTAATGGCTTTTTCAATTGCTTCTTTATCGTTGTCTGAATTGGACACAATTTTAGCTTTCTAGTAAAAGGTGCAATTATCGTTACTATTATCTTATATTTAGTATTTTTTACAAGCATAACCGCACTTGACTTTTGTGTAAAAATAAAGTAAAATTACTCCTTATGGGGCTGCTAAGCTTCGACACGAGGATCTTTAAAATATATTTGCGAGCCGACTTGGAATGCACGTTAGCCGTTCCAACAACTTAAGTGCAAATACACTTATTAGTAAGATTAAAGCAGCGTTTACGTTGCCTACTCTTGCACCAGCATACGCTTAATTGAATATGCCGTCTTACTTACTGACACCAGATGAGTAAGTAGGCGCCAATTATCTGGTTGCTACGCTCTTGCTTAGAGCCGAGAGCGTATAAGACTACAGCTCTAAGAAGCGATCTGCCTGTTTGTTGATTAATGGGGTAGGTATCTTTTAAAACAATCTTAAATCAACTATGCTTGTAGACGATATATTATTAAGCCTTGTGGACGAGGGTGCGATTCCCTCCAGCTCCACCAGTAATAATTACAACAAAGCGACCAGGTATATCCTTGGTCTTTTTGTTATTAACCAAAGAAGGTGCTATTGACATTTGTGACTATATATGATACTATTTCCATAGTTCTTACCCATCAACGTCAGGAGAGTGAAAGCCATGGGCCTTGTCGAAAAGGTTCACGAAGACCGCGATCAGCGTCTGATCGTCGAGTCGGCTGAAGAGTTGGCTCGACAGCGAGATGAGCACGATCGTGAGGAGCGATGTTTGGTGCTCGTCACCACGTCACTCCAGACGACGGCCGCAGGACTGCAAGAGCCTCTGGAAGAGGTCGATGAGGGAGCACTCGGCACCCCCAAGTACTACGTCCTCGGTGGCGTCGTCATCTCGGTTCAGCTGTTCACCTCGGTCACCCGCGACATCAAGCCCGACCCCAACCAGCCCAAGCTGGTGTTGGCCGAGTATTACGTCTCGGTGATCGGAGCTGACCGACGGTCGGAGACCGCTGTCGAGAGCATCAGGGTTGGCACCTTGAAGTTCCTCGACTACGAAGGCCTCTACAAGGCCATCTCCGAGGCTCGTAGCTACCTCGACTTCGACCCCGAGATGGTCCTGCCAAGGATCAAGTCGAAGCAGTAGGAACAATCAGCCCGCATGGGCCGTGATGGGCTGGAGCGTTATTCCAGCCATAAGGCCAGAGCCTCTCAAGGGTTCTGGCTAGCACCCAAGTTTATAACTCGTTTGTAAGTTTAGGTGTAAGTCACTCCCGGAAGTCAGAGATAACTTCTATCTTACCTGTTGTACTCAACGCCAATTAAATTCTGCCATCGCTTAACCTCGGCAGTGATAAGGTGAAAATTCTTACATACTCGCTCCACCAAAAGGGACTTTCGAGCAATTCGGAGGTCTTTTTTGATATAAAAACCCCGATTTTCATCGGGGTAAAGACTACATACCTAAGGTCTGAGCCCAGTCGCTATTCATCTTACGAATAGCGCCATCAATACGCCTAGTGGCAATATCTCTAAGTACGGTGGCAAACGGATCGTCTTGCAGACCAAGCAACATACCGTGCATGCGCGACAAGTGAGTAAGAACAGTAGGATGTGAGTTCACACGTACTCTACCATTAGGCTTAATGAGAGTAAAAACATTATTGTCTTCACTTAACCAATCTCTAGCCCAGCCCTTTGTGAGCTTCTCTATGGTGTCGTTCCACTCAGCTACCCAGTGCGGAAAAGGTGTTTGAGTGAGCTCGTAGCGGTAGGTCTTGCCGTTTGGCTCTACCCAAGCTCTGTAGAGTATGTGGCAGGCCAAGGGCATCTCGGCATCTGAGTAATAGGCAAAAGCCTCACCTCTGGCAATATTGGCTCTTTGCTGGCCAAAGGCATGACTAGTTGCGCTCATGCGCAATATGATGTTGTCACCACGTAGTTTTTCTATAAACCAATCAACTTTTGATTGGGTAGAGGTAGTCATGGTATTACTCCAATCGCTCTGGGGCTCGCCCAGAAGCTATGGTGGGGATAGGTGCATTACAAGAGTCAATCGCCTAGAGATACCTCATTGGCTGTGACAAGCACATTAAGACTCTTGGCAGGTATTGTAGCATTTTACTAAGTAGCTATCAATAATCTGTTAGCACAAGCAAAATAACCATTGACTCATATGGGGTTTTTGTTGTAGAATAAACCCGCTTTGATGCTAGATACAGAAAAGGAGAATTTAGGTATCAGGGCAAGTCCTTTTACAAATATCCAATATTCCCTAAGAAAGGGGAGGCATGTCAGACATGTCCGGTAGCGGTAGAAGTAGCAGCGAGCTAGTTCTACCACCCAGCACATATGCCTTTGTCCTAGATTCAACCAAGGGCAAGGTAAGCGTTTACGTAGGGCCTTACAAGAGCAGTCTGTCTGAGACAGATAGGCTAGTCGATTGGGATGATGCTTCACAGCGTTTCGTGACGTCTCGCGATCTAGAGTCGGCCAAGCAAGTCTGGGCACTCGCCGAAGAAGGTCAGTACATTGTGCTGACTAATCCGGCGCCTAGTAATGCGGCGGCTTCACATCCTGGCAAGGGCAACATTAGCGAAATGGTCGATCTTGAGGTTGGCCGACGCGTCATTGTGCCTGGCCCAGCAACATTCCCGTTGTGGCCCGGTCAGACTGCCAAGACTATCGATGGTCACCATCTGCGTCACAATCAATACGTAATTGTACGGGTATACGACGTTGAGCTTGCTCAACAGAACTGGGATAGAGCAGTCATTGCTCCTCAGGTGCAGTCACCGACGGTCGATACCGAAGGAACAAAGACCGAGGGTAATGATGATGCTAGCCAGAATGAAGGTGGAGACGAGGCAGACGTTACTTTTGCCGACGAAACCCCTGCTATCGTTCGGGTAACCGAAGAGGCCTCACAACTTACTATGGGGCAACTTATTGTTGTGCCCGGTACCGACGTATCATTCTATATGCCCTCAACGGGTGTTGAGGTGGTACCTGAAGCCGGTAACCAGTTTGTACGCGATGCTGTTACTCTAGAGACTCTAGAGTACTGCATTCTACTAGACGAAAACGGTGAGAAGCGCTATGTGCGTGGCCCGGCCGTGGTTTTTCCGAGGCCTACCGAAACGTTTATTACCAGTAATGGTAGCCGTACGTTTGATGCCATCGAGCTTAATGAGCAGAGTGGTCTTTACGTCAAGGTAATTGAAGAGTACACCGAAGGTGACGAAACCTTTGAGGTTGGTCAAGAACTCTTTATTACCGGCAAAGAACAGGCTATTTACTTCCCGCGGGCCGAGCACAGCATTATCACTTACGACAATCGTCGTAAGCACCATGCTATTGCTATCCCGAGCGGTGAAGGACGTTATGTTCTAAATCGTAACACTGGCCAGGTAGATCTAGTGCGTGGCCCTAGAATGTTCTTGCCCGATCCTCGAAACGAGGTAGTGGTAAGGCGAATTCTGGATCGGCACGATGTCGAACTAATGTACCCGGGTAACTTCGAGGCTATTGCTGTAAATCAGCGCTATCAAGAGATGAGCCGAGGCCTTACGCCTGGTGAGCATCTAGAAAGTGCTGAGATGTTGCGTGCTTCTTCTGAGGCCGAAACACTACAGTTTAGAGGCACCGAGAACTTTGCTGGCGACACTATGCAGCGTGGTACTGTCCATACACCGCCCAGAACAGTTACACTCGACACCAAGTACGAAGGTGCGGTGTCTGTGTCTATTTGGCCAGGCTATGCTGTCTTGGTAACAGACAAGACTGGTAATCGTCGTGTAGAAGTTGGCCCCAAGGTGGTACTACTTAGTTACGATGAAAGTATTATGGCGCTCGAGCTCTCAACGGGTCGCCCTAAGAATGATCGCAATCTTTTGCGAACCGGCTACTTGCGAGTAGTTAATAACGTGGTTAGCGACATTGTGACTGTTGAGACGCGAGATCTTGTTGCCATTGAGGTAGAGATTTCTTATAGAGTTAACTTTGAAGGTAACACTCCAGCTGCTCAGCAGAAGTGGTTTGATGTAGAAAACTACGTTCAGGTTCTAACCGACCATTGTCGCTCAAGGCTGCGTAATACGGCTAAGCGCTATCAGATCCGTGACTTCTACACCAACATCATCGATATCATTCGCGACACTCTTCTTGGTGAAGTACCAGAAGAAGGGGAGCGCAAGGGCCTGGCCTTTGCCGAGAATGGTATGCGTGTTTACGACGTTGAGATTCTCAATGTTACTATTCGAGACGATGACGTAGCCTCGATGTTGGTAGATGCTCAAAGCAGAGCCATCGCCGGCGCTATTAGACTCACAGTAGCTGAAGAGGATGCTACGCGCGAAGAGCGCCTAGAGGAACTCAAGCGCTCTACACTTGAGGTTCGTCAAGAAACCGCAGAGGCAGAAGCCCTGGTTGCGATGGCCAAAATCGAACTAGATCTCGACCGTCGTTTGGCCGAGGTAGCCTCTGATCTACAGGTAGCTGTAGAAAACCTCAAGGTTGAAGAGCAGGGACTGACGGTGACGCGCAAGCGCACCGAGCAGCAGATTGCTCTAGATAAGAAGCGTGATGCTGTTGAACTCGAGCGTCTTACCCTTGAGACCACCGAGTTTATGCGTAGGCTTGAGGCTGTTGACGACACGCTCGTGGCCGCCATGCAGTCGTTTGCCGATAGCGCCATGGTAGAGAAGATCATTACGGCTGTTGGCCCTGCAGCGTTGGCTGCTGGTCTCACCACTACCGATCTTCTAAGTCAGGTATTTACGGGTACGCCTCTAGAAAGTATTGTTGACTCTCTGGCTGAGCGCCCGTTTACTACACGCAACAATGGCCGCAGGTCGGTTGTTGCAGGAGAATCCTCCTAAAGAACAATTAGCTCTTAGGGGCTAAAAACCACAGCGGTTAATAAGATTTTATCTTATTAACCGCTTTTTTTATTACTTTTATATAATTGACAAAAGTAGTCACTTAAACCTACAATACTTTTAGTTTTTCGAACCTTTAAAGTTAGGAGAAATAAGTAGTGTCTACAAGAACTCACCTAAGAGGTGGCAAGGTAAAGTACAAGACCATTAGCTTATTTGGTAAAAGAGACATTGTATTAGACCCTGAGACTATAAAATTACTTAACGGCGCTGGCCTAGAAATTTATGGTTGCCTAATACGTCCTTACCGTCATATAAGTCTAACGGATCCACAAGATTGTTTTAATCAAGGAGCATACGTAACTAGAAAATGTGGTAATTGTGGCGTTAACAATTCTAGTATAACTGTACCAATCGATCTCTCTTGGCAACAGGTTGAAGAAGCTATTTGCAGCCCAGCATCATATTGCGACCCATGCATGAGTGTTAGTAAAGAAGCTATAGAGACTCTTCGCGAATACATTGCTAAATGTGAGGCCCGCAAGGTCTATATAGAGTCTGTTTTTGTTTCTGAAGGCTTTGATGAGCCAGTAGAGTATGTAAGAGGTTTCCCTCGTGATTATACAGCCATACACCCTAGAATGGTTATAGATGAAGATTACTTTTGGCTACCCGACTGGCTAAACCAAGCCGTAGATGCCGATGCTTTAGCAAAAATTAATATACTTGCTCGTAAACTTGGTTGCAAAACTATTTTTAAAGAAGGTTTTGTTGTTCTTAGCCCTATTCCTACTTGGCGACGCCTGCAGTTTGAGGGTTTTAGAACCGACATACGCTTAGATGAAGCCATAGATAAGCTTGAGGCTTACGAGAACCATTTGGCGGCTATCAACACCCACAAGGCAAGGCATAGCGAGCCTGCAATCATAAGTTGACAAATTCACCCTACCAAATTGGTGGGGTTTTTACTTATGCTTGCAAAACTATCAGTTTACACTATAATCGAGCGAGCAAAGTACACCTTACAAAAGAGAGTACAAATGACTCAAAACAATGAACCCGGAAACAGCTCTAGTGACGAGTCGAAGCCTGGTAATCAGATTACTTGGCCCGAGGTAGTGTGTCTACTAGGGGTTTGGCTGATCGGTGGCGTCACTATTATCTGTGTTGCATTGGGTGGCTACGCCAACCCTAACCACGCAGTAACCCCGGCAGCATTTTGGCTTGGTATGGGCATGGTAACAGTTAGTTTTTTGCTGTTGTTTCGTGGCTTAATTATCCATACTGTAAAGGCAATTCTAGAAGAATTATAAAATTCCCCCTCACCTAGTTGGTGAGGGGTTTTACTTATGCTTGCAACCAATGGCTAAAGGGCATATATTCATATATAGAACCTATTGGTTTAATAATCGCTTGCCATACCTCGTGACGGCTAGTGACGGGGTAGAGCGACGTAGCAACTAGGCACTAGCCGTGCTTAGTTGTATCTAGAGACGTATTCTCTAGCGTTGGTCTGGTAGGTGACCGGACCTCGACATACGAGAACTGTCGCGTTTGCTAATGTGGTGGCACCTTTGTACGATAAAAAGAAAACGCTCTTTCCGGGGAGGGGTATACCGGAGGCTCATTCTCACTGAGGCGTAAGTTGAGACCTAGATGCCAGTACAGAGCTACACCACGCTCTTAAATGTGCTGGTAGGGAGAAGGATAAACTCCTAGTCGTGCCCAGGTCAATGTTTACTTAGTTTCTACAAAGAGTACCACATTGCTCTTACTAGAATCGGGTAGACGACCTGGTTGCGCAACCTTCTATTTTGGCTCTGAAACATATTCTGTTTCAGAGCCTTTTACTTATAAATTATACTTGCCTCTGTAATAACCTTGTATTTACTACTTAGATATGCTATACTAGCCTTTAAGTAGGTTTCTCTTTCTTCTATGTTCTTGTTTCAAGATGACTTGGTAAGAAAAG
>CAYZYH010000005.1:0-61621 GCA_964481235.1 uncultured Candidatus Saccharibacteria bacterium | reverse complement strand
GGTTGCCCCCACGGGTTTTTGAGACCCGCGTGTCTACCAGTTCCACCATCGCGGCAAGTATAGAAAATGCAAATAGTTAGCTACTCCTGTATTATAATAAAGAAGCTATAAAATAACCACCTATGAATTTACCAAAACCAGATTCACAAGCCAATAATAATACAAACTCAGCTCATTCCGAAAATTCTGATAGCCATCATAAGGTGGATCCTAACAGTATTGCAAAATTTCATAATCCACACCATAGAGATACAAACCAAACACCAGACCCGCATCACTCCTCAAACCACCCCCATAATCCCAGCACAAATAACAGTCCGATTACTCATGAAGGTCATCTAGTCGCTGCTAAATCGGCTAGTATTCCCCGCAAGCCTGGGCAAAAAACTCACCATAATTTACACGGGGTAAATCAATCTAGGCAGCATAGTGATAAAAAAGTTGATGCTCGCATAAAGCTAATAAGAATGGGCAAACAGAGTCATTGGCATACTCTGAGATTTGCCATAATAAGCTTTATAGTGTTTTTGGTGATTTTTAATTTTCAGTTCATTTATGGTCAACTACAGTTTTATATAAATTCTCGTTCGACACAAAAGGTTGCCAACATCGATCCTGTTAAGCCATCTGCACCAACCAATCAAGCCGAAGCTGTAGTTGGACCAAACGAAATAATAATACCCAAAATAAATGTAAAAGCACCACTAGTTTTTATTAATACAACCGAAGAAAAGGCTGTTTTATTGGCCCTTCAAGATGGAGTAGTGCATTACGCAGGGACAGCGAATCCAGGAGAAAATGGTAATTCGGTATTTTTTGGACACTCAAGCAACGATATTTGGGAGAAAGGTAATTATAAGTTTGTCTTTGCACTACTTGAAAAACTAGCTGTCGGTGACCAGTATGAAATACACTATCAGTCTAAAAAATATATCTATACCGTGGAAGAAACAAAAGTAGTTATGCCTACCGACCTAACTGTATTAAACCAAACTGCCACTCCATACTCTACGCTTATTACTTGTACACCTCCAGGTACGAGCTGGAAAAGATTTATTGTCAAAGCCAAACAAACATCTCCTAGCTCGTCGGTCCAAATAGCAACCTCGCCAGCCACGAGTACGCCCCAAGCAAAAGGGAGTGTTTTACCTAGCGCACCTCCATCTATCTTGCAGCAATTACAGACTGTAGTAGGTGATTTTTTTAGTAAGTTGCTTGGTAGTAACAGCAACTCATCGCCAGGGTCAAATGATCCAAATACTCCTAGTAATCATTTGCCTGAGGTGAGCCATAAAAGCACCGAGTCAATGCCAACTACTTTTTAGTGAGCCAAAGTCTAAAAGTGTTACCAGTAGTGTTTAGGGGTACTACTGACTTGTTACTTTGTTGCACACTAAATCCCTTAACGTCATTTATTGGTGTAAGGAGTTGAATGTTTTGACCGTCAAAGTCGACAAACCTAAGTTGATTGTTTTGCAATAGAATTAAATGATAGTCATCATACCACGACCAGCTACTTAAATTACTAAGATTGGTACCAAAATTATAGTCTTGTGTGAATTCTAAATCTATAGTGTGCATTATTGAGTCTTGACTAAACACCAAGAATCGACCGTTGGGACTAATAATAATGTTTTTTACACCAGTTCCTAATTCTCGGACACTACTCTGGTCGTATGGATCTTTTACCAGCTGTAGGCTTGTAGAAGTATTGTGCAGAATAGATATGTAGTTATTATATCTAGATCTAATAAGCTCAACCTGGAAGCCTGCTTGGTCTGGCGAAAGATCTAAGATATTTCGTTTGTCAGCTCCTGAGAGATCATAGCTGGTGAGTTTTTGGGTACTATCGCCTTCAACCAAGTTGTGCACTACTAGTAAGTGATCTCTAGCAATACTCAAGCTAGCAATGTTATTAATTAAAATAGCCGAAATACTATGCTCATTGAGACGAATCTTTTTGAGTACACCTTGTTCTAACCAGAACAACTCGTTTGAGTCATTAATACTAAATCTTAAATCGTTAAAAATAAACCCGTATTCTTGGGTTAAATTATCAACTTTTCCGCTACTAGTTTGCACTACGATACTCTGATATGTCCCGTTCGACATTACCTGCCTAAACAACATTCTACTTCCATCTTGAGAGAGTTTTAGGTCTTGGATAGCTACAGCTCTGTTTTGAGTATCTTCTATAGCACTTGGTTCATATATTTTTTTAACCTCTGAATTCTCCGATATTGAATATATTACAGGCTGAGAAGTGGCAATAGCAACTGTTCTTTGCCGGTCGGCTGATTGCACTATACTACTAAATACTTGAGGTTGCTCAATAGATTCTTGGCTAAGGGCTTCAGGGAGTAAAAATGCATAATTGGCGAAGGTAACAGTGCCGTCGACAACTGTTTCAATTGCTTGCCAAAGTCTATAATTATCTTTTTTCAGTTCGATATTCATTTTTCCAGATTGAGCATTGGTATACCTGTAAGGAGTTTGCTTGTTTGTGTTTTTGCCATTAATACTCACCTTAGCACCACCCGGCGTAGAGTCTATTAATACTAATCCGCTAGAATGAATTTTTCTGGTATCAAGATCAAAAACATAGCCTTGACCGTAAGAGACCAACACAAAAGTACCAACAACGATAAATACTATTGCAGCTATAGAAACAACCCATAGTCGTAAGGCAGGTGATATTTTAGGCATGATATTAGCTTGTATTATACAACTAATACTTCTAAATGTTAAGGAACTTTGGAGTACTATAAAAGATTTGCTAAAATACATCTATGCTTTCAAAAAGAATAGCCATAGATTTAGGAACTGCTAATACACGCGTTTATTTACCCAAGAAGGGTGTTGTAGCCAACGAACCATCGGTAGTTGCTGTAAGTATTGATGACAATCGTATAGTTGCAATTGGTAACGAAGCAAAAGAAATGCTTGGTAGAACTCCAGACATTATTACCGCATCGCGTCCTTACAAAGACGGTGTTATTGCCGACTATCGCATTACCCAAGCCTTGCTCAAATATTTAATACAGAAAGTAACCGGCAAAATAAGACTCAGAAGGCCAGAATTGATGATAAGTGTACCCACAGGTATTACTTCTACAGAAAGAAGAGCGGTAATTGATGCGGCCATGAGTGCGGGAGCTAAGAGGGTGTATATAGTACGTGCACCTGTTGCTGCTGCAATTGGAGCTAATGTACCTATTGCTGCTCCAGCCGGCAATCTGGTAGTTGATATTGGAGAGGGTACCACCGAGGTAGCCATAATTAGCCTAGGAGGAATTGTTGCTCAACACAGTGTGCGTATAGCCGGAGCAAAGATCGATACCGCAATATCTGAGTTTATTCGTAAAAAATATGGGCTTGTAATTGGGTCTAGGACTGCAGAAGATATAAAGAAAGAAATTGGCTCCGCATTACCGCTAGATAAGCCTATGAAAATGCAAATTCGCGGGCGAGATGTTGTGGCTGGGTTGCCTAAAACAATTGAGCTCAACTCTACCGCTATTACAGAAGCTATTAGTGAACGTCTAGATGATATCATTCTTGCAGTAAAGGCCGTACTAGAACAAACTCCACCAGAGCTCTCAAGCGATATTATTGATAGAGGAATGATTATGACGGGTGGCGGTAGTATGCTTCGCAATATAGATAAGCTTATGACAAAGGTTACAGGAGTGCCTAGTTATGTCGCCGAAGAACCCCTTCTTTGCGTAATAAAAGGAACGGGTATTGCCCTAGAAAACCTCGACGATTATATGCGTTCAGTAATATCTAATCGTTAAACCCCAACAATGAAGCATAAAAGCACATCTCATAACATCTTACTAGAGATATCAACATTCGGTATCTTGTTACTTCTAGTTATAATGCCTTTTCACGCCGCCTTAGTAACTATTATTGGTAGTATTATGCCTGACAAATTAATACTCCAAAGCTGGAAAGAGATCGTTATCTTGTCAGTTGCAACTCTAGTATTTTTAGCTTATATAAAAGACCGATCGATTTTAAAACTTGATACTATAAACAAAATCGTTCTGATAATTATTGGGTTTAGTTCACTAATAACACTTGTGGTACATACGAATTTAGCCGGAACCTTAGCGGGTATAAAAACTAATATTAGTGTACTAGTTCTGTTTTTGGCAGTTCAAACATTTTCTAATTACATAGACAAACAGAGACTTACAAAACTAGTGCTTTATCCAGCATTTTTTGTGGCTGTAATAGCCATCATTCAACCTTGGTTATTTAGCCCAGACTTACTAAGTAAGATTGGTTATAACACAACGTCAATTTTGGGCGGGCAATACATAGAAGCCTCTAAGTCGGCTGTAAGGGTATTCTCGACTCTCGGTGGACCGAATCAACTTGGCGCTTACTTAATTATTCCTTTTTCACTTTGTCTAGCGCTAGGTCTTAACAAAAAAACCCGGCTCTGGCTAATTGCCGCACTCGGCTTATGTATACCTATATATATGACCTATTCACGGAGTGCTTGGCTTGGTTTAATTTTTGCATCCATACTTATTATCACACTACGGCTAAAGAAAGATGTTCAAATTGTTATAGCAACAATTATTGGTTTGGTTGCGCTACTGGGAATTATTTTATTTTTCAACATCAATCCCTGTGGTCATTTCAAAACCATTCAGGCTCAGTTCTTGCACGGTAGCTGCATACAGGGCTCGATAGAGGGGCCAGATGCCGAGCGTATTCAAGCTATTCAAACCGGTCTTGCCACTATATCAACTAATCCAATGGGATATGGCTTGGGTTCTGCTGGACCAGCTAGTTTCTATTCTAATTCACCCAGAATTGTTGAGAATTGGTTCTTGCAGATAACAATTGAAATAGGATTTATAGGCTTAGTATTGTACATTTTAATGTTTATTTTACTACTAAAGGAGCTATATTTTGATTCGCAGAACAAAAATCGAGATCATACGTTATCGTCAGCTTTGTTTGGCGCATTGGTAGGTATTCTAATAACCGGAATGTTCTTGCATAGTTTGGGTGATAGTACTCTAGCAATAATATTGTTCATATTGTTAGGCCTAAATAGAGGCTACATAAGATCATGAGAGTAGCGATTGCTTATGACTGGCTCAACCAAAAAATAGGCGGCGGTGAAGATACGCTATTTAAAATTGCTGCAATTTACCCAGAGGCAGACATATATTGTTTAATATATAACAAAACAAAGTTCTCAAGGTATTTAAAGGGCAGAAGAGTTTTTTCCTCAAGTCTTCAGAGATACCCAGGTTTTATGAAAAAACGTCCAAACCTGCTTCTTCCTTTTATACCTAGATCAGTAAAAAAGTTAAATTTTGATAATTATGATTTGGTTATATCAGTATCGAGTGCGTGGGTAAAAAATATCAATGTACCCGATCATACCACTCACATTTGTTACTGTTTTAGTCCGGCTCGAATGTTATGGGATAGTTGGCCATCGTATTTAGACACCCAGAAGATTGGGCCGTTCAATCTAGGTCCTGTTTCTAGATATGTAGTAACGAGAATAGTATCTAAAATACGTTTATGGGATTTTTATTCCACTAAAAACGTAGATAGTTTTATAGCTATAAGTCAATATATCGCCAATAGAATAACTAAATACTACAAAAGAAATAGTTATGTGGTGTATCCGCCTGTTGATTTGAAAAAAAATTATAGCAAAAAGACTAGCGACAAATATTACTTAGTACTTTCTGTTTTAAGTAGATATAAAAATATTGAATTAGTTATAAGAACATTTATAAAAAATGGTCAAGACTTAGTAATAGCTGGTGATGGGCCAGACAAACATCGACTACAAAATATAGCCAAAGGACATTCAAATATTAAATTCTTAGGCAGAGTAAGTAATGAAAAAAAACAGTCACTTTATGCTGGAGCTAAAGCTTTTATTTTTCCTAGCATTGAGGACTTTGGTATTACTCCCGTTGAAGCAATGAATGAAGGAACCCCCGTTATTGCATTAACTGGAGGTGGTCTTAGAGAAACCGTTATTGACGGCGTTACCGGTGTATTTTTTGACCAGCCCAACATAGATAGTCTACAGAGCGCTATTAATAAAGCAGACGTAACCAAGTTTAATAGTAAAAAGATTCATAGTCAGGCGAGTAAGTTTGCCGAAGCAAGATTTGAGAGTGAGTTTTTAAAGATTATCTCTAAAATACTAAAGGTAAATAAAAAATAATGAGTATACAAAGCACCAACAGCAGGATAAAAATTCTCAATATAGGTATAGATCCTTTGACCGTAGAAGATGCAAATAATAAAATATGTAGTCTGGTAAAATCAAAATCTAGTGAATCGGCTTACGTTGTAAAGCCATATGTAGAATTCATGGTCGCTGCTCACAACGATAATTCGTTAGCTAATATATTGAACCGGGCCAACCTGGTATTACCAGATGGTGTTTCTTTGCAGTGGGCAGCTAGCTACCTGTACGGACAACCACGTATGGCCTTTGCTAAGTTACTAAGAAGTGGGTTGTTTTGGATACGTAAACCTAACTGGATAAATCAGATTTTGCCAGCCAAAATGGCTGGTGTCTCTCAGGTATATCCACTATTAAAGCTTTGCGAGAAAAACAATTTTAGAATTGGGATTATTGGTAGTCATTCGTCACCTCAAGATCTAAAGCGGAACTTGTCTAAAAGATTTCCAAAACTTATGCATATTTATACTTGGAGTGGTTATTTTAAACCCGATGAAGAGAAAATTTTGGTAGAAGATATAAAGAGTGCAAATTTAGACATCCTTTTTGTAGCAATGGGGTTTCCGATACAAGAGAAGTTTATATACAGAAATATCAATAAGAAAATTGCTAAAGTATTGATCGGTGAGGGTGGTACCTTCGATTATGATGTTTTAGGGGGGAAGATAAGAAAGGCTCCAGAATGGATTCAAAAAATTGGTATAGAGTGGTTTTGGAGACTCTTAAGGCAACCTAAAAGATTACTCCGTCAAATAGCGATACCAAAGTTTATTTTATTAATCTTAAATCAATCTAGAAAATCGAATTAAAGTGTTTACGCTTGAAGTAATACATACTACAATATAGGTATACCGATATCTTATTTAGATTTAATTATTATAGGGCTTAAGAAAAGAGCGATAAATGCAGTGTCAAGATTGTGATGCCAAGGATCAAGTTACAATAGCAGGAAAAACATTCTGTGCGAATTGTGGTACCCCAACACTCATACAAAATCCTACTATCACCGGGTCATCTAAGACAGCTACTGTGAGTAATGCTGGGGCTATACAACCTAATTCCCAACAGCCAGCCGATAATAATTCTATTAATCAAAATAACTTGGCCGATGAGCTTACAAATAGTTTGCGCAAACAATCTCCGATTGTCTTTGGTTCTCAACCACCCAACGTGGTTAGTTCTGTACCTACGCCCTCTCTATCGAACTTAAATAACAATCAACCTGAGGCTGATAAAACAACACAATCAACACCTCAGCCAAACCAAGCTAATACTATTGCGGCTCAGCCAGATTCTTTAGCTCAGTCCTCTGACCTTTCGAATAGCGACCAGAACAGCGAGTTTACTTCGCTCGACAACAAAGAAGAAAGTGTCTTTAGTGATTCTCAGCTAAAAGAGCTAGCTAGTATGCCTAACCCAGTAGAACAGTCATCGCAAAGCGGCCCTAATGATTCAACTACCCCGAGTTTGAGCGCTTCAGCGCAAACATCTCAGCCTATTCAAAATTCTGTAGCACCTAATGCTAACGTAACTCCAAAGCAGCCGTCATCGCCAGCACAAGTTAAGCCAATGCAAGATATTACTACGTCTAGTGGTCAATCTAGACAACCCAGCCCAACTGTAGCTGCCAGCCCTACCAGACCACAAACTACAAGCCAATATCTTGGTGCCCAAACAAATTCTGTAGCCAATACAGCTTCTTCAACGTCATATTTATCTAAACCATCCCCACAATCTTTTACAAAACCTACTATAACCTCGCAACCCACAGGTAATGAAGCGCCCAATTCGGTCAAGGCAGCTACCAATCCATCGGCTGCCACATTTACTAGTAATGTGGCACAAGTAAGTAAAAAGGACAAGGTGAAAAATATTGGTGGTAAAGCTGCTAGCGTTGGACTAACTTTGACCGGACTAGTTCTGCTTGGGGTATATGTGTGGCAAATAAATTACCCCAATTTAGCACTCAAAGTTGCTAGTTCAAAGGCAGGTATTAACGCTTCTTTACCCGCCTATGTACCGTCGGGCTGGAAAGTGTCTGGAGATATTCAGGCTAATCCTGGTGGTGTAGTTTATGATATTAAATCGCCAGATGGCGCAAAGACTATCTCGGTAAATGAAGAGCGTACTGATTGGGACTCACAGGCTTTGGCCGAAAACTATCTTAGTACAAAAACCAAAAAATATACTACTTTGCAATCCGAAGGGCTAACTATCTATATATACGGCAACAACCAAGCCAGTTGGATAAACCATGGTACCTGGTATAGAATTGAAGGTAACCACGGTCTAACGCAAGAACAAATTATTAAAATGGCCACAAGTTTGTAGGGGGTATGTAGTGAGCGATAAAGCTTGGGAAGAATTAACCGATTTAATTGATAAAAAATACCAAATAGATTTTAGAGATCGTATTGTCGATAAATTAGATGACAACCCCACCCTTAAGAAAACGATTGAACGCATTGAGTTTGAAAAAGACAATGTCAAGTATCGTATAGATAGGGTAGAGAGCCCGATGATTATTGATAAAAAAACTCACTATCATCATCGTGGTTCGGCAAATCGAGTAGAATATATTTATGACCCTGAAGAAACTACGACTAAAGTGGTATTTTATCAACAGCTAGGTGACGGCCACTACAATGAAATCTCACCCGAGTCTATGCTGAGCTAATCGCTAGGTACAAAACTACTTTTCAAGTATAATTTAGATATGAATAAATCTGTAAGAACTCGTTTTGCGCCTAGCCCTACAGGACTTCTTCATATTGGTGGCGTCCGTACTGCACTTTTTGCTTACCTTTTTGCTAAAGCTAATAATGGTACTTTCTTATTAAGGTTAGAAGACACTGATCGTGAAAGATTTGTTGAAGAAGGTGTTGAACATATCATCAATAGTCTTAATTGGCTAGGAATACACCCAGATGAAGGAGTGTGGTATGAGCAGAAGCCAGGCAAACACGGACCATATATACAATCTGAAAGATTACCACATTACAAAAAATATGCAGAAGAATTAGTATCAAGAGATCTAGCATATTACTCATCTATTACACCAGAATCATTCGCTAGCTTACGCGAGGAGGCGATTGACGCAAAAAAACCATTCATATATAAACACGAGATGGAACCCAAAGAAGCACCCAGTGATACTTCAAGTTTACCAATTCGCCTGAGGGTACCAGAAGGTATTACTACCTGGAAAGATGAGATAAGAGGTGAATTTACTACCCCTAATGGATTAATTGACGACTTTATACTCATTAAGGCTGATGGGTTTCCTACTTATAATTTTGCACACATCGTTGATGATCACCTAATGGAGATAAGTCATGTTATTAGAGGAGATGAGTTTATTAGTAGTATGCCGAAATATGCATTACTCTATGACTTGTTAGAATTTGAGCGTCCTATTTGGGCACATCTTCCGCCAATACTTGGACCAGATGGGAAAAAGAAACTCAGTAAGCGTGATGGAGATATAGACACGCTTGAATATAGATCAAACGGCTATTTACCAGAGGCATTGATAAACTTTTTAGCATTGCTTGGCTGGAATGATGGTAGTGAGCAAGAGATTTTTAGTATTGAAGAACTAGTCCAGAATTTCAAACTAAGTAACGTACAAAAAAGTCCAGCAAAATTTGATAAAGAGCGACTCAACTGGATGAACGGGGAATACATACGCCAGATGTCTGTTCCCGAGCTCTTGAGTGGCCTCAAACCCTTTGTGCCAGCAGAATGGTATAATGACTCCGAATACTTAGAAAAGGTGGTTATGCTCGACCGTGAGCGCTTAAAGACTCTAGCAGATGCTAGGTATCTAATGGAAATATTCTTTGTAGAGCCAAAGTTCGATAAAGAATTGCTTAGCAAAAAGGATTCACTTGAAGACGTAAAAGTTTGGTTACAAAATACTATAGAAATATTACTTAGCTCGGATTTCTCGCACGACTATCTTGAAAAGTCTTTACGCAATTTAGCAGAAAAGCATAATATTAAGTCAGGTCAATTATTTTACGCTTTGCGTATTAGTCTTACCGGCAGGACAGAGGCTCCTGGATTATTCGACATAATTGCAACCCTAGGCAAAGACCAAACAATACATCGACTTAAAAGATTCGTATCGCAAATTGAGCTGGCTTAGTTCCAGTCGAGAGTTCCGCCGGTCTGGTACTCAGTTACTCGAGTTTCGAAAAAGTTCTTTTCTTTACTAAGATCTACGGCTTCACTCATCCACGGAAAAGGATTTTTTACATTAAATTGCTTAGGTAAGCCCACGGCACTCAAGCGTCTATCAGCTATATACTCAATGTATTGCTTGAAGCCGTCGGCATTCATACCAAATATGCCACGTGGAAAAACATCTTGAGCATATTTATATTCAAGTTCAGCAGCTTGCTTAACTAGATCAATAATGTGATTTTGAAAGTCTTTTGTCCAGAGTTCTGGCTGCTCATCTTTAATAGTGTTTATAAGGTTAATACCAAAGTTTAGGTGTTGAGATTCATCTCGCATAATGTATTGAATTTGTTCAGCTGAGCCCACCAGTTTGTTTTGTCGTTGAAAACCAAATATTACTGCAAAGCTAGAGTAAAAGAATATACCTTCTAAAATTAGAGAGAAAACACACAGATTTTCTAAGAACTTCTGATCATTTTGAAGTGTTCCGGTTTTGAAATTACTATCAAAAATTCCTTCGTTAAAACCTAATATAAATGCAGCTTTAGAGTGGTGCGAGGCATTCTCTCTATACATATTAAATATTTCACCGCCATCTAGACCAAGACTCTCTACGATGTACTGGTAAGCGTGAGTATGAATTGCTTCCTCGTAGGCTTGGCGTAAAAGATACATGCGACATTCTGGGCTAGTAATGTGCTCATAAAGAGCTAACACAATGTTGTTAGCAGCAATGGAATCTGCGGTAGTAAAAAATCCCAAAGCAGTTTTGAAAGCTAATCGCTCATCTTCGGTAAGCTTGTCAGATTTCCAAAGCTCTATATCGTCTTGCATAGCTATCTCGGTTGGTAGCCAGTGGTTAGCGTTACCAACTAAGTAGGTATCCCATGCAAAAGTATGTTTCATAGGGTGTAGCTGTACAACATCTACATCTTCACCATTAATTATTCGTCGCTTATTTACATCTGGTCTTTTTTTAGTCATATTAATTGGCACTTTTTATCTCCTTAGTTTGTTTTATTATTTATTGACAAGCTTCACAATCTTCACTGCCTATAGAACATGTGTTTGTAGATTTTTTTACCGATGGAGCAGGGGCATTTTGTGCAACTGCACTAAACTCACGTTTGTGTGTATTGCCATACTTAGCGGTATCAACAGTAGATTTTTCTACCTGAGAAATTGCTAATGATCGTAGGTAGTAGGTAGTTTTTAACCCCATCTTCCAGGCATAGGTATAAATATCTGAGAGGTTCTTACCCGATACTCCTTGTACAAAAATATTCAAACTTTGACTCTGGTCTATCCACTTTCCTCTGTGTGCAGCAATTTTAATTAACCATTCTGGGCCTATCTCGAACACCTCTTGATACTTTTCTCTTATTTCTGCTGGTATCTCGGTGATTTTTTGAATTGACCCGTCATAGAATTTAACTTTATTCATTATCTCGTCGTTCCATAGATTGTTTTTCTTTAAATCATCAATTAAATATGAGTTTACTACAGTAAAATCACCACTCATATTTGATTTTACATAAAGGTTTTTGTAAATTGGCTCAATACATGGGTAGCATCCAGAGATATTTGAGATTGATGCAGTGGGAGCAATAGCCATGGTGTTACTGTTGCGCATACCGTATTTTTTTACATGAGCGCGTACTTCTTTCCAGTCTAGCTTACCTTGGCGTTTTACATCTATTTTTATTCCTCGTTCTTTTTCTAACATATCGATGGTGTCAACGGGAAAAATACCCCTATCCCACTTAGATCCCTTGTAAGATTTATATGCCCCTCGTTCTTTAGCAAGCTTACTAGAGCCTAATATGGCATAGTAGCTAATTAATTCCATGCTTTCGTCACCAAACTTAACTGCTTTATCTGAACTAAAAGGGCAGTTCATTAGATAGAGTGCATCTTGAAAACCCATAATACCTAAACCCACTGGCCGATGACGCATGTTCGATACTTTACATTCACCAGTGGTGTAGTAATTAATATCAATAACATTATCGAGCATCCTCATGGCAATTTCTACAGTTTCGGCAACAAGTTCTCGGTTAAGTTTACCACTCTGCATGTGACGAGCTAAGTTGACCGAGCCCAGATTACACACAGCAGTTTCATCGGCAGAGTTATTGAGAGTTATCTCTGTACAGAGATTAGAGTTGTGTATTACACCAGCATGATCTTGGGGTGAGCGAACATTACATGCGTCTTTGAAATTAATCCAGGGGTGACCAGTTTCGAACAGCATAGTGAGCATTTTACGCCAAAGCTGAATTGCAGGAATTCTTTTAAAAAGCTCAATTTTTCCTTCATCAGCCAGTTTCTCATACTCTAAATATTTCTCCTCGAAATCCTTACCATACAGATGGTGTAGCTCCGGGACTTCGTTGGGTGAAAAGAGTGTCCATTCTTGATTAGACTCTACTCGCTTCATAAAAAGATCAGGTATCCAGTTGGCAGTATTCATGTCGTGGGTACGTCGTCGTTCGTCGCCGGTATTTTTTCGGAGCTCTAAGAAATCTTCAATATCTAAGTGCCAAGTCTCCAGATACACACAGGTAGCACCTTTGCGTTTTCCTGATCGTGATATAGCAACTGTAGTGTCATTGGCAATTTTTAAAAATGGAATAACTCCTTGAGAAGGGATGTTTACAGTTTTTATTAGCGACCCAGTAGCACGAATATTGCTCCAGTCTGTAGCAATACCACCAGAGAACTTACTCATTAGGGCGGTGTCTAAATAGACTTTAAAAATATGCTTAAGGTCGTCTTCGACAGTGTTTAAGAAGCACGAACTTAGTTGTGCAAACGTAGTACCCGAATGAAATAGAGTGGGCGTTGATGGTACGTAGCGAAGAGTTGAGAGGACGTCATAAAATTTCTTAGCCCAAGAGTTTTGATCGGTCTTTTTCTCTAGCACACATAGCCCCATAGCAATGCGCATCCAAAAAATTTGTGGGGTCTCCAACCTTGTTCCACGACCCTCAGATTGCACGAAATACCGATCGTGAAGCATGTCTAAGCCCATGTAGTCAAATAGTTTGTCTTTTTCTGGATCGATGTAGTTTGCTAATTCGTCTAGATCAAAGCTAAGTAGTCTTTTGTCGAGACGACCATCTTTAACAGTATTGGTTATAAAATTCTTAAAAGTATCTTTGTATGCTTGCGGGACTTCGGTCTCAGCATCGGTACCCAAAACCTCACGATATATTTTTTTACGAAGTAGCTGAGCGGCGAGAGTAGAATAGGCGTGATCTTTTTCTATACTAGAAGTCGCAGCCATTATTAGCGCATCCTGTAGTTCCTCTAGAGTAATTCCATCATATAGATTACTCTTAGCATACTGAGCCAGTTCATCTAGATCGACAGAGTCTTCTAAACCTTCGGCGGCTTCTACTAAGTTTTTAATGAGACGAGAGTAACTAAAGTAATCAATGCTACCGTCTGGTAGAGTAACTTTTAACTCGTTGTGCTCTAGCTTTTCAGCCGACCTAGATACTTCGGCCTGTCGCATAGCTTTATGTTGCTCACGATACAAAATATAACTTCTTGCTGTTTTGTAGTAATCGGCACGCATTAGTTCTTGTTCTACCAGGTCTTGGATGGTTTCTACTTCGGGCACACCATCGCCAATAATAGATTCCATATGCGATACAATATCGTCAACTAAACGAGGGATAGTGGTAGATGGTATTTCGCCATCAACCGAGTCGCTAGCTTTCTGTATAGCTAATATTATACGACCAGGCTCAAAGTCTACAACTTGGCCGTTGCGCTTTTTTATATTAGTTATAGTCATAACCCTTCACCCTCCTTAAATTTTGATTGATTTTTATTTAACTTATCCATAAGTCTATATATAGTGCTTATGTTACATATAAATACACTATATATAGGTATTTGTCCTTCGTCAACTAGCTCTATTACGCCAATAAAACAGACTATTTGATTAAATAGTTACTACGAACATAATACGAAAATGCCCCCTATTTTGTCAAGTGAATTGGCTTAAGCACTAGCGGCAAAGCATTAAGCACTCCACAAAAAACAAAAGCTTACGATTAATAATAGACCAAAACACAAATATTTGTCTAGCGTTGATATTTTATGAATTTTAGTTTAAAGATACTTATTACGGGTATGTGCTATACCGAACTAGCAAATTCTTTTATCTCTTCTTTGGCAACTTTCTGTTGATCTTGCTTAAGCGCACCAACTGGTGGTACTTCTAGATAAAAGGTAGATCCATGATTGAGCTCGCTCTCGAACCATATCCTAGCTTTAATTCGCTTTGCCAACTTGTCGGTAATATATAGGCCAAGACCAGTACCCCTAGTCTGTCGTGTTTCGAAAGATTCACTACGGTAGAACTTATTAAAAACATTTTTCTTATCAGTCGATGCTATACCAATACCTGTGTCGGCTACAGAGAAAATAACTTTGCCGTTTTTACCTTCGCTTGCCGAGAGAGTAACCGTGCCTTGTTTAGTATACTTGAGTGCATTGGAGATAAAGTTTTGAAGGATTTCTTTTATATAGACTTCTGAGCTCAAAAGAGAATTAACGTCACCAGATTTTTGCATCCTTATCTCTAAACCAGCAGCCTTTGCTTCTGATTCGTAATTTTTAGTAAGTTCTTCGATTAGCTCAATAGGATTGATTAATCCAATATGAATAGATAAATCTCCATGTTCGGCTTTATCTAAGGTAGCTAAGTCGTTAATAAGATCACCTAAAAAGATAATGTTTTTGTGAGCTTGCTCTAAGAGTTCTTTGGCGGTTGGGTCGAACTTGTCAGAATAGTTGGGCCGAAGGACCGTAGCAATATCGGCTTCAGTAATAGCAATTGGTGTACGTAACTCGTGAGAAGTTACCGATATAAACTCTTTACGTTCATCCTCTACAGACTTTTCTTTGCTTATATCTCTTAGGGTAATAATAAAGCCACCTTCTAAGTTTGTAACCTTAGCAGAGCGTATTGGTGATATATTCGCTACTACATATACATTAATCTTTTCGTTTGAGAAAAAGTGCAGGTCCTTTCTAGTAATCATACGATCTTCGTTTCTGGCTAGACGCAAAAGATCTACGGGGTTGTTGTCTTCATCTAAGAGCTTTAAATAGTAGTCGATAGGTTTATCCTCGAGCGCATCATTGGTATTAAAAAGATTCAATGTTGCGCCGTTATATAGAGTAATAATGCCTTTTTCGTCAGTGGCTATGAATGAATCAGCCATACTATTTATGAGAGAAACCAGTCGAGCGTGTTCAAAAGTGGCGTTTTCGCGTAAGAATCTAGCATCGGCAGCAATAGGCTTACGAAGCATAAGAAGAGCAATATATAGTGTGCTCACCATCAAGATGGCATAGTGTCCAGCTACATGATATATCTCCATAGCCCCAATACCAGGAAATTGTAAATAAGATGCATATATAGTAATGGCAGTTATAGCTATTGTTCCACCTATATAACCCCGCCAGCCATACCAGTACATTGCCACTGTAAGGTAGAAGAAGAATAAGAAATAATAGGCGCTATCTATTGGGGCAAAGTAGGTAAGAAAGACTCCTGCAATAATAAAATGACCAATTACTATGAGATATCTTTGTTTAAAATTGATATAGAATTTAAACAAAGGTAAAGAAATAAGTACAAAAGTACCGAGAGCCAATATATAAAAATAATTCCCTAGGCCGTGGTTTAGATATTGCCCAAACGTATAATCTAGCGTTACTAGCAAAAGTAGTAAAGACTGAGAAATATACATTGGGCTGTATTCTTGCCAACGAGTTTTTAGGGTTGATTTTTCGTTCATGGGGATGTTGTTTGGGGGCTAGCTTCTTATGCTTAACATTATATCCTAATCACAATAATTAATACAAAGTTGTTAAGAAGTTTATGCTATAATCTCAAGTATATGTTCAGTACAATACCAGAAAATTTACTACCTTACCTCATAGGATTCCCTGTGTTCATGTTATTTGGTTTTCGAGGATTGCGAAACTATCAAAGACTGCACAATCCACTTTCTAAGCTATTTGCATACAGCGGTTTTGCAGCTGGTATTGCTTTCGGTAGTTGGTCGATACCGTTTTTCTTCCCTATAACCGAACCTATTATGATAGCTGTATCAATATTTGGTGATTTTTTTCTATATGCTATGTTTGCACTTCAGGCCTACATAGTATATTATCTAGCCTTAAAAAACCGTATACCGGCCGTATTTATTGTTTTGCCATTTTCGGTGTTAGCATTTTTGGGATGGCTAGCCAATTGTTACGGTTATATATACAACGGTGTTTCAGTAGAGAACGGAAAGTTCTTATATTCATTGCCAGCGTTCTCTGATTTTGCCCAATTAGTGCTACTAATAAATGTCTTTATAGTAGGAATTCTTATGGTTGGTCGCATTGGACAACAAACCAATGCTCGCGCCAAGGGCGCACTTATGGGTATTGGGGCTCTATATTTACTGACAGGATTTGCTGGTACTCTAAATGTAATTTTATCTGGTGACCCCAATGGATCACCTTTAATAGTTGCGGGTTATGTAGTTGGGTTTGTGTCTTTTGTGATAATACTTGCCACTATACGTTTAGTGCAAAGGCCCAATAAGAAAAAACGTTGATAAAATTAGTAGTCAGATCTCTTTGGAAGCTTCAGTTCTATGCCTTCAGGCATGGGTGTGTTAGGTGTAGGATCTATGCAGTCAGTTAGGATAGATTCGAGGTTTTTTTTATCAATATCTTTACCAATAAAAACCAACTTAGTGCTTGGCTCTTGATTGACCCAATTATCCCAAGTAATTTCTGCTCTTACCCCTACTAGGTGAAATATATACCGGCGCATATGACCTTTTATACCCAAATTAACAAAACCTTTGGCGCGATAGATGTTGGTGGGTAATTGCCTATTAACAAAATTCTGGAATTTCATAGGATCGAGAGGTTTATTTGTCTGCCAGCTAAAGCTGGAGTACTGGTGATGTAGGTGGTCGTCGTGGTTTTGCAAAGAAGTTTTGTTAGCTTCAGTACTTATTTTACTTCGAGTCTTGTAAGTATCTTGGTCTAGCAAAAGACGTATGTCTATTGCAGCGTTTTTAGACTCAAAAACCCTAGCACGGGGATTAAAAGAGTTGATAAGCTTTCTTATCTGCTCAACATCTTGTTTAGGAACTAAATCGATCTTGTTTATTACTATGAAATCAGTGAATATTATCTGGTCACGAGCGCTTTGGTGTTTTTGGGCATTTTTAGTAATGTTTTCTGCATCTAAAACCGTTACGATACTATCAAGGCGCACCTTCACTCCAATTGTTTGATGCAATGTAAGTGCAAGATCGCGAGGTTCTGCAAGCCCACTTGCTTCTATTAGAATATAGTCTATACCACTTCCTGGGTAGGTAAATTGGTCAATAGCTTGTTGAATGTCGAGGGTTTGTAGGCTACAGCAAATGCAGCCACTAGTTAGTTCGAGTTGCTTATCGGTTTTAGACTTAACTAACTCTGAATCAATATTAATATCGCCAAAGTCATTTACTACAACACCAATATTTAAGCCGTAGTTGTGGGTTAATATATAGTTTAGTAATGTGGTTTTGCCAGAGCCTAAAAAACCTTGTATAACAGTTATGGGAATCTTAGTTTTTGTAATGAGTTGTTTCATCGCTTAATAATTATATAGTAAAACCACTATTTTGTAGTGTTGCGGGCACATCTTGTTGCCGATTAGCTTGTAGCGGTGATATAATAATTCTTAAGATTAATAACTAGGAATAAATATTATAATGTCAAAAATACTTATTGTAGAAGATGAAATTAGTTTACGTGATGTTTACGCCGCGAGACTAGAAGCCGATGGCTACCAGATAGTTGTGGCAGCGAATGGTGAAGAAGCTCTAGCAACAGCAGTACGTGAAAGACCAGATCTAATACTGCTCGACATTATGATGCCAAAGATTTCTGGCTTTGATGTACTAGATATTATCCGCACCACTCCTGAGATTGCTAATACAAGAGTAATAATGATGACCGCACTTTCTTCACCTGAAGACCGAAAAAGAGGTGAGAAACTTGGTGTTAATCGTTACTTGGTTAAGTCCCAAGTAGTTCTCGAAGAGATGGTCAAAACAATTGGCGACGTACTGCAAGAACCTGTTAAGTCTAGTGGTCCACCTTCAGACCTTGTGGGTGGTAGCGGTAACCAACGTGCGGTTGTTAATGAAGACAATTCTCCAAACAGCCCACAACCGACACCCGACCCAACGCCACCCGAGGCCTAGAAGTTAATAACAATTTAGATTTAGTTTTAACCCCTTGAGTATATAATTGAAAACCGACTACTATTTGGTTGAGTCCTTCTTATCTGATAAAATACATAATTATGCGAACACTAATAAGCGAACTACAACAAAATGTCGGGACAACCCAAACAGTTTCTGGCTGGGTACACAAAAGAAGGCTATTGGGTGGACTAAATTTTATTGTACTAAGAGACAGAAGTGGCTTAGTACAAATACTCACCCAGAGCAAAGAAGAAGTTGATAAGCTTGATGGTTTACAGCTGGGTACCGTACTAACCGTTATTGGCGAAGTGGTAAAAGACGAACGTGCTCCTGGTGGAGTAGAAATTCACAATCCTCAATTTCGAGTTGATGTGGGGGTAAAAGACGTTATGCCAATCGAGATAGACAAACCAATTAGCCATAAATCTGAGCATTTAGACACCTTATTTGAAAATCGTGTACTTAATATTCGCAATATACAAGAGCAGAAAATATTCAAAATTAGAGCTGATATTAACCGCTATTTTAGAGAATACTTAACAAAAAATGATTTTATTGAAATTCAAACTCCAAAACTTTTAGCCGAAGCTACCGAGGGTGGCGCAGAAGTTTTTAAGGTCGACTACTACTCAAAAGAGGCTACTCTGGCTCAAAGCCCCCAACTGTACAAGCAAATTATGGTGGGGGCATATGAGAGAGTTTTTGAAATTGGCCCAGCGTACCGTGCTGAACCAAGTACCACCACTCGACACATGAGCGAAGTAACTATGCTTGATATAGAGATGGGGTTTGTTAAAAACCACGATGAAGTCTTAGATTTTGTGGCTAAGATGACAATGAGTGTTATAGAGAGTGCACAAAAAGAGCATAGCGAAGATCTAAAGAGTCTAAATGCACCAACTATTTCTCTAGCTAACGAAGTTCCTAGATACACAGTTGAGCAAATACATCAGCTTTATAGTAATGCTAACAACACCGACACAACCGAAGAGAAAGACCTAACACCAGCTGAAGAAAGATGGATAAGTGAGTATGTAAAGAAAAAGCACGGTTCAGACTTAGTTTACGCTACCGAGTTTCCAATAGAAGCAATGAAGTTTTATCACCAAATCAACCCCGACAACCCCAAAACTGTTTTGTGGGGAGACTTAATATTCAATGGTTTAGAGATATCTACCGTACCGCTAAGAGAACATAGATATAGCGTTCTAGTAGAACAGATGAGTGCCGCCGGACTAGATGTTGATCATCCTGGTTACAAATATTATCTGCAAGCTTTCAAATATGGCTTGCCGGCACATGGTGGGTGTGGTTTTGGTATAGATAGGTTTGTTGAAAAAATTATTGGTTTACAAAATGTTAAAGAAGCAACCCTGTTCCCGAGAGATATGCAACGTTTATCGCCATAATAAAAAGATTGTAAAAAATAATGAAAGCTTACACAGTCGAACTAGACAATTATAGTGGTCCGCTAGACGTATTATTGCGATTAATACAGCAACAAAAGTTAGATATTTGTGATATTAATTTGGCGATTGTAACTAACGATTATTTACAATTTATGAAAAACACTACATTAGATCAATACTCTGCCAACCAGTTTCTAGAAGTTGCTGTAAAACTTATCTTGTACAAATCTAAAGCTCTACTACCTAGCCAAGATGCCGAGCAAAGCGAAGAAGAAATAGAAGATTTAGCCGAGCAACTTAGAATATTGTCGTTATTTCAGCAATCCACTAAGAAATTAGTAGAAATGCAAAAAAACGCATTCATACTAAGGCCGACATCCAAAAAATCATCACCAATAAGTAGCTTCTCCAATCTAAGTATAGATAATCTTCAAGATTCTTATAGGCAAATTAGAAAAAATGCAAAGACTATTCCTAAAAAAACTTTCCATCTCAAACGTCAATCAAATAAGGAATTACAAGAAAAGTTACTTAGCAAATTGGAAAAAATGAGTAAAGTCGAAATATCTAAACTAAATACTCTTGCTCAAACTAAACAAGAGGTAATAATTCTTTTTATGATGATTTTGAATCTACTAAGTGCTAACAAAGCTAATCTTAGTACCAACAATAATAATGATAATTATAGAATTGAGATAATCAAATGAACAAAGACTTACAAAAGCTCCATGCTTACCTTTTTGTTTATTCTAGTGGCGTCACTATAGATGAACTATGCGAACAATTCGGCTGGACAACGAACGAAATTGAAGTATTGCTCGGCAAGCTTGGTTCTTTTCTGAAAAATACCGGTACTGAGCTGATAAGACACAATAATAATGTTGAATTGGCTGCTAGACAAAGTCTTGTGAAGGGACTAGGGTCGCCCCAAAAAACCACTGAGCAGCTTAGTACCTCGGCTATGGAGGTGCTTGCAATTATTGCTTATCGTCAACCTATCACCAGAGAAGAAATTGTTGAAATAAGGGGAATCAATAGTGATCAGAGCATCAAAGGTTTATTAGAAAAAAACCTGATTGACTCTGTGGTCTCAAAAAAAGGTGGCATAAATTTTACACACTTCAAAACTACTAAGCAATTTCTACACCACTTAGGCATAAATTCAATTTCAAATCTACCAAGCTTAGGAAACACAGATGAAAAAACCAATAAACCCAAATAAAACCCGTCTCAATAAACGCCTAGTTGAACTCGGTTTGGTCAACTCTAGAAGAAAAGCCGACATAGCAATAGATGAGGGTGTAGTCGAAGTGAATAACAAGATAGCGAAAATGGGCGAGCAAGTAAATCTAACTGATCATATTACTCTATCTGGACGTACGGGCAAAACACAAACTCATATAACTATTATTTTCTACAAACCAACAGGTTATGTCTGTACACACTTGAGAAATAGTCGCTCAAAAACAATTTTTGATTTATTACCCAAAACCTTCAAATCTCTTAAAATTGCTGGTCGACTAGACAAGAATAGTCAAGGCTTAATACTACTTAGCTCGAATGGTGAGTTGATAAATACCATAACTCATCCAAGCTCCCAAAAAGACAAGGAGTATATAGTAACGCTAAAATCAACTTTTAATGATAAAGACCTAGCAAAATTACTACAGGGCATAGAACTAGAAGATGGTTTGAGTCGGTTTACCAAAGCAAAAATAATCACTCCAAAGAAACTGAGAGTAGTTTTGAGAGAAGGTAGAAAAAGACAAATACGGCGCACTTTTAGTGCTATAGGTTATAAAGTGGTGGAATTGGAGCGTGTCCGCATAGGTTCTGTTTCGACAGGTCTACTCAAGTCTGGCGAGTACAGATTTTTAAGTGGAAATGAGATAAAAGATATAATAAAGTGATGCTATATTTCGTTTTAATTTTAAGCATAATAACCATGACTTTGGGACAAAATGGTGCCATAACGGCCACCACTAAAAGGTTGTCTGGTATAGAGCATATACCTAAACAAGCCAAGAAGACTTTTGTAGATGTAGGCTATAAAGAATCTCCCGAACTCAAACCAAATGCCATACCAATAAATGTTGCCGCCAAACAAGCTATTATATATGACGTAGGTAGCGGGCAAGCCCTGTATAAGAAAAACAGTGAAGAATCTGTACCAATAGCATCTCTTACCAAGCTTATGACTGCAATGGTAATACTGCAAAATCATTCACCCGACGAAATTGTAACGGTACCAAGTAATCTCCCTGCTCTACAAGTTAATGATCAAAAAATAAACCTACAAGCCGGTGAACAGTTGAAATTATCTGAAATGATGCGCGCGCTTCTTATATATTCCGCCAATGATGTAGCTAATAGTTTGGCTATTTGGGATTCTGGCTCAATTAATGATTTTACTTCAAAAATGAATGCCTATGCTAAAACTTGGAATTTAAATAATTCCCATTTCACCAATCCAACCGGTTTAGACGAGATAAATAATCGTAGTTCATCTGATGATCTACTAGCACTTTCCAATATTTTAATAAAGAATAATAATTTTAGACAAATTGTAAATACTCAATCTGTTACCATTTACAATACAGCTGGAAAGCCCTATGCACTTAGTACTACCAATAAAGACCTTGGTCTGTCATATGTGTATGGAATAAAGACGGGTTTTACAGGCTTAGCCGGTCAATGTTTAATTTTGCTCGCACAAAAAGGTGGGCACGAGATAGTAACAGTAGTACTAAACAGTCCAGACCGTTTTCAAGAATCAAAAAATATGATAGACTATACGTTCAATAATTATATTTGGAAATAATTTTATATGTCTGTCAAAAAAATTCCCACCATAGCTTTAGTAGGATTACCAAATTCTGGTAAGTCGACAGTTTTTAATCGTCTTACGCATTCTTCTCAAGCAATCGTATCTGAAATTGCCCATACTACTCGTGATACCAATCGTAAAGTTGCTCATAGCAAATTTGGTTCGTTTACGGTGGTTGATACTGCCGGTTTTACTACTACAAAAGGTCAGATACCTCAGGCAGCCATGCAGCAACTAAAAAATAGCCTTAATACCGCCGATATAGTGATTTATATAATTGATGCTACTGTACAGGTAAATTCTAGCGATAAAGCCTTAGCGAAAGTTATTCACAGGGCCAACAAGCCAGTTATAGTGGCGGCAAACAAATCTGACAATACCTCTCAACTTCTCTCTAAAGAATCCTTTAGGCAGCTTGGTTTTGAAGATATTATTAATGTGTCGGCAATTCACGACGATGGATTTGATATTTTAGCTAGTAAAATAAACAAAGCCATACCAAAAATAGTAGCGAAAAATAAGAAAGTAGATAAGGTCATTAGAGTTGCTATTATTGGCCGTCCCAACGTTGGTAAATCAAGTCTACTCAATGCGCTGGCTGGCGAACCTCTCGCCATAGAGGCAGACGTACCAGGCACCACACGTGACACCAATGAATTTGCACTTAATTTTCATGGTATAAATATTACTTTTATAGATACTGCGGGTCTAAGACGTCCTGGTAAAATTGCCAAATCTGAAAACATTGAATTTTATTCTAAGGTAAGGACGGTAAGAGCTATCGAAAACGCCGATATTTGTTTAATGCTCATAGACTCAAATGACCCAGCAACTGCTCAAGACCAGCATTTATTGGGTATGATAAAAGATGCTAAAAAAGCATTAATTATAGTTGCAACCAAGTGGGATACTATAGATAAGGATACCCATACTATGCCACAAATTGCCGCCAAACTAAAAAATAAGTTGCAGTTTGTTTGGTGGGCTCCTTTAATATTTACCTCTGCCAAATCTCGACAAAATATCGACCAACTTTTAACTCTAATAAAAGATGTTGATAGTCGTTTAGGTTTTACTTTAGCAACTCCTAAATTAAATAGATTCTTAGAAGATGCAAACGCCAAAAATCCACCATCAGCGATAAAAACCAAAAAGCCCAAGGTAAATTATATTACCCAAACTAGTACCCATCCACCCGAATTTACACTTTTTGCAACCCACCCAGAATACATGCACTGGAGCTACACTAGATTTTTAGAAAATCAGCTCCGTTCGCAATATGAGCTTTCTGGCGTACCTATCTCTATAAAGTACAAGAGTAAATATAAAGAGGGCAACAGAGACAGATATAAGACGAAAAAATGATAGAATATATAGCATGAAACTAATTGTAGGGCTAGGTAACCCTGGTCGGGAGTATTTATTAACCAGACACAATCTTGGTTACATGGTAATAGACGAGCTATGTAGCAGATGGGGCATCACGCTGAGCCAAAATACCAAGCTTAAGTCGCAAATTTTTACAGGGCTAATTGATAGTCAAACAATAGTTATTATAAAACCCGACACTTTTATGAACTTAAGTGGTCAGGTAGTTCAAAAAGTTAAACAGTTTTATAAATTAGATAATAATGATATATGGGTTGTGAGTGACGATCTAGACATTGATTTCGGTAAGATTCGTACCAGAGTGGGTGGTAGTAGTGGTGGCCACAATGGCTTAAAAGACATCATCGAACAAATAGGTCAAGATTTTGTGAGAATAAGAATAGGTATAAAGAACCCCAGCTTAGAAAAAGTCTCTTCTGATAAGTTTGTACTTAGTAGATTCGACAAAGTTGAGATTGAAAGGCTTCCAGAGATTATTCACATAACTAGTGATTATGTTATAAATTTACTTCAAGACGATGTAGTGGAACACGATTCGGTAAAGGTAATTTAAATACATATGTGTATAGACTGTACCTTATATTTATGATATAGTTTGTAGCACCATACCATAAAGACCATGGGGGATATTAGTAGGTATGAGTAAACACACAACACCGGAGCTACACCAAAGACGTCTTACTAAGCTTAGTAAGATTATCCAAAGACTAGAGAGAGGTAGTATTTCAAAGAGCGACAAGCAAGACCTGCAGATAATTGCTGGTCACTATGGTGTAGACCAACCAATGTGTAGTATAGAAAACATGTATTTGGCATGGGCTCAAGATATCTCTGAAGAGATTAGCTCTCGTATTCGATCTCTACAGTGTCATCCCACAGTAATGTCAACCAACTAAATACATGCCTCGTAACTTTTAGGTTACGAGGCTATTTATTTACAAAGCATCCCTCTAGTAGTATTATCACTTATAAGTTTTGTACCTAATAGAAGACGTGGGGGATCAATGCTACTTAGAACCTTTCAAAGGTGTTGTGTGCTTTTACGGTCACAATTATTTCACCGAGAAGATGTAGTGGCAACTCGAAAGCTACAGCTTCAAAGTGACGCCAAGAGACTACTAAACTTAAAGGACGATGCGCGAGCAAACGGCTGGTCTTTTTCTAAAGAGTTAGTACTTTCAAAGCTAGGTCTAAAATATCATGTGCCTTCACCCGAACCGTTGCCAAATATCTTTGGTGGCGAATATAGACAGATAGACGAAAACGATCGTTGGGCAAATCTTATACTTCAAAAGATTACATTTATGCTTAAAAAGTATCGTACCGACCGACTAGTGAGTAGGTAGTGGTATGGCAGAGAATTCAATTCAGTCTTAAGCAAAGTTTAGAGACAGAGATAATCAGTTGGTTATAAACCAGCTAAAGAAATAGTGATTAGATACTCTCACAGCTAAATTGTGAGAGTTTTTATTTATTAGTAAAGCTCAGTCTGTTGCTATACACAAAAGACAGAGGAAATTTATACTGCAATATTGGCTAAAAATGCCAATCGCCTAACGTTCGAGCTTATGAGTAGTCAAGCTTTTCTGCACGGCATTATTCCCGGCCGTACTACTAAATGCACGATCATAAGATTGTTCTTGTAGTAGGATTTTGACAAAAACAGCACGGATACTTTAAGGAGTATATTAGTCGGCTGCCATTTCACTAATCTTTCTAATCAGATAAATTAAGTGTAGGAGGCAACTACCACGCTATCTCAAAACTATATAGTTGGGAAAATAGCAAAGTAACTATTTTGTCGAAAGTTTATTCCGCTCCACGCTAGCAATGGATAAAAAAATTCGCTAATATGAAAAGCAGACCTGCCGTACGAATCGAACAGATCTGCTTATCACACCCTTTCATACCCCCAAAGAATTGGGATTTGTCAGTCTCATAATATATAAATAGACCGTGGTGATGAAAGGGAGTAATCTGCTAGCGAGAATCTAAAAGGAGGGTGAGTTTTAGACCTTGCCTCGACTAGCAGATTACTCCCTTCAATAAGTAAAAGAGCAATAAAATATAAAGTTTGTGATTCGACAAGTATTGTATCACGCTAGTGCTTATTTGTCAATACCTTTTACAGGGTATTTTTTATATAACTTATGCTTTACTGATATGGCAGAAATATGAATATACAAGAATTTAATTATAAAAGCAAGGGTTTTCCTGAACTATTACAAGGCATATCGTCGCCCCCAAAGAAGTTATTCTGCCTGGGTAATATACCAGATCTACCAATGGTAGCAATCGTAGGTACGCGCAAGCCGACCGAATATGGCAAGCAAATAACCTATAAAATCGCTCACGATCTAGCCAGAGCCGGTATCTGCATTGTTAGTGGGTTGGCCTATGGCATAGACGGAATCGCACATAGTGCAGCGTTAGAGGCGGGTGGTAGAGTGGTGGCTGTGTTGGGTACACCACTAAACACAATTTATCCGGTGGCTAATCGCAACTTAGCTAAGTCTATATTGTCTAAGGGTGGAGCGATTATTAGTGAGTATAGAGTGGGTACCAGTACGCAACGTTTTAATTTTCCGGCTCGAAATAGAATAATTGCTGGCCTGAGCTTAGCTACAATTGTCACTGAGGCGGATGCACAGAGCGGAAGCTTAATAACTGCCAACTTCGCTGTTACTAATGATCGAATAGTAATGGCTGTACCTGGTAATATTAATAGCCCTCGTAGCGCTGGACCGAATAACCTCATTAAACTAGGCGCTAAACTTATTACTGATGCTACGGATGTATTGGCCGAGCTTGAACTAAAAAGCGCAGTATTGCAAAGTAAAAAAATTGCACCTGCCAGTAAAGAGGAGGCCATAGTGATAAAACTATTAGAAAATGGACATATCAACACGCATGCCATGATAGAAAATAGTGAGTTTGATGCTGCTCGCCTTGCGCATGTATTAAGCCTAATGGAAATTACTGGTAAGATTCGTAATCTTGGTGCCGGGCAGTGGGTAATAAGCTAACTTATTTTATTTGACAAGATAAATATTCCTCTGTTAATATCAGCAACTTATGCAATTAACTTGCAAATATAATACTAAAGCGTTAGCATAATACAAACCCTTATGGCAAAAAAATTACTTATAGTAGAATCACCGGCCAAAGCCAAAACTATTGAGAAATATCTGGGCTCAGACTACCAGGTACTTTCAAGCTATGGGCATATACGTGACCTGCCTAAAAGTGGTATGAGTATTGATATTGAAAACAACTTTGAGCCAACATACGAGATCCCTACTAATTCTAAAAAAACAATTTCTACGCTAAAAAAAGCCGTAAAAAACAAAGAGGTATTACTAGCTACCGATGAAGACCGCGAAGGAGAGGCTATTAGCTGGCATTTGTGTGAAGCACTTAAGCTAGATCCTAAAACTACTAAACGTATAGTGTTTCATGAAATCACCAAAGAGGCTTTAGTTAGTGCCGTAAGTAACCCGCGCACAGTTGATATTAACCTGGTAAATGCCCAGCAAGCTCGCCGGGTGCTTGATAGGCTAGTAGGCTATGAATTAAGCGAAGTTTTATGGAAAAAAATTCGATACGGCCTAAGTGGTGGTCGCGTTCAGTCGGTTGCAGTTCGCCTAATATGTGAACGTGAGAGTGAGATAGAAGATTTCAATACAGGCTCTACCTTTAAGGTCAGTGCAGAGTTTGATTTAGGAAAAGATGGTCTGTTATTAGCCGAACTAAAAGATAAATTACCCAATAGGAACGAAGCAAAGCAATTTCTCGAACTATTAAAAAACGCAAAATATACAATAAAGTCAGTAGAGAAAAAACCTGGTAAAAAATCTCCGTCACCACCATTTACTACCTCTACGTTACAACAGGCTGCTAGCTCTCAACTTGGTTTTTCAGTACGTCAAACCATGGTGGTTGCCCAAAAGCTTTACGAGGCCGGCAAAATTACCTATATGCGTACAGACTCACTAAGCCTTTCCGACAGTGCTATCAAACAAGCTAGTAGTGTTATACGATCTAATTTTGGTGATAAGTATTTAAAAAATAGACATTTCAAGGCCAAATCGGCTAACGCTCAAGAAGCACATGAGGCTATCCGTCCTACCGATTTTTCTGAAGAGTTTGGGAGTGATGATTCTGGCCAACAACGCCTATATAAACTTATAAGGGCGCGGGCTCTAGCCTCACAAATGACCGATGCCGAGATCGAAAGGTCGGTAGTAACAGTTAATATTAGTAACTCCGAGTATGTCTTTATAGCCAAAGGTGAGATCGTTGTTTTTGACGGTTTTTTAAAAGTCTATGGCAAAATGATAGAAGATGTAATTCTGCCACCACTACAAGACGGGCAATCATTAGATATAAAAAAAGTAACAGCTCGCGAAACTTTCGATAGACCACCATCTAGGTATACCGAAGCAAGTTTGGTAAAAAAATTAGAGACAGAAGGGATAGGTCGCCCAAGTACTTATGCTCCTACTATTTCAACCATACAGTCTCGTGGATATGTAGAAAAAGCCAGTCGTGAAGGTGAACCACGCAACGTAAATGTAATTACTTTAGAAAATCAATCTGTAACCGAGGTTGTTGAACAAGAAAACTTTGGCGTAGAAAAGAACAAGCTGTTTCCAACTGACACCGGAAGAGTAGTGAATGATTTTATAGTAAAGTATTTTCCTACTATAGTTGATTATAAATTCACCGCCAAAGTAGAGGGCGAGTTTGACAAAATTGCAGAAGGACATGAAAAATGGAAAACTATGATAGCTAATTTTTATCGACCGTTTCATGAACTAATACTTAAAACCAAAGATGTTACGCGTCAAGATGCCAACAAAGGGAGAGAGCTAGGCAAAGATCCTAAATCTGGCAAACCAGTAATAGCGAGATTGGGTAAATATGGAGCGATGATACAAATAGGACAAGCAGAGGATGAAGAAAAAGGTGATGGTAAACCAAAGTTTGCTTCGATGCCGGCTGGTAAAAAAATAGAAAGCGTCACTCTAGATGAAGCCTTAGAGATGTTCAAGTTACCTAGAGATCTAGGTAAAACAAAAGATGGCAAGAACGTCGTTGCGAATGTTGGTAGGTTTGGACCATATGTAAGGTTTGATAATACCTTTGTATCAATAAAGGGTGAGGATCCGTTTACTATTACACCTAAAAAAGCCCTAGAATACATCGCTGCCAAGCAGAAAGCCGATGCTGAAAAAATAATTGCTGATTTTAAAGATGAAGGCATACAAGTATTGAACGGTCGCTATGGTCCTTATGTAACAGATGGAAAAACTAACGCAAAAATACCAAAAGAAGTTGATCCTAAAACACTATCAGCAAAGTTAGCTCAAGAAATTATTGCAAATAAACCAAGTAAAAGACATTCTAAGAAAACAACTCCCAAGAAAAAATCTAGCAAATAGCGTTGACCATATAGAACTAAAGTGATATAATTGAGTTAAGTTATTAGTCTACAGATAGAGAAACGTTTTCTATCTCTGTAGGTAATACGTTAAAATCACTCGCTTTTTTAATCAAAGGAAACAATTTTAATGCAAAATAAGTCGCAAAGTGTAGACAAAAAACAACTCGATACATTGATTTCGGAGAGTTTAGATCTACTAAAAAAAGATCGTGATAGAGAAATTCTGTTACGTAGATATGGTGTGGCTACTGGCAAAACTCAAACTCTAGAACAAATAGGTAGAGATCTTGGCATAACTAGAGAGAGAGTTAGACAGATAGAAAAAGCTGCTCTTACTAAGATACGTGAACAAGCAAAGCACGATCACGAACTTAGTAATATATTGGTTGCTATCACCGACAAAAAAGGCGGGATAATTGGTTTTGCATCACTCGTAAATGAACTTGGCTTAGATGGCAAGCTTCTCCCGCACCTTAGCTTTCTTTTAAAACTCAACCCAAACTTTACATTCTTAGATAAGAACGACCAGCACGCCGACTTAGTCTTTTTAAGTGATAGTTATAAAGAAGATGGGGTGCGCAAATTGCACGATCAAATTATAACCGTTGCAAGAGAAAATGGTAAACCAGTTAAGTTTGATAAGCTTGTGGGTAAAATTGAAGGTGAGAATAAACCCGAGGCACTTGAAGAGTTGGCTACCGCAAGCACTCAACTAGCCAATCTAGATAATGTATGGGGTTTAAGCATTTGGCCAGAAGTAAACCCTAAGAGTATAAGAGATAAAATATACTTAGTGTTAAAAAAGGGTGGAAGACCTATGCACTTTACCGAAATTTCTACAAAAATAGCAGTAATGCCAGCAAATCCTAAAAAAGTCACAACTCAAGCGGTGCATAATGAACTGATTAAAGATGGGCGTTTCGTACTAATTGGTCGCGGTATCTACGCGCTAGGTGAATGGGGTTATCAAAGTGGTACGGTCGCTGATATAATAGAAGAGATCTTGCGAGAAAGCTCACCAATGAGCAGAGAAGATATTATTACCAAGGTATTAGCGCGAAGACAAGTAAAAACTACTACTATCACGCTTAACTTACAGGAAAAGCCACAATTTGAACGCACTAGCAAAGGATTTTATCAACTCAAAAAAGGATATACTGCAACCGGAGTTCAGAGTCGTCGCGGCGGACGATAGATATTTATTTGCCTTGTTAGAAAATTTTGTATACTTTCACATTTTAAGAAAACTAAGTTCTTATTTTAGCACCTCATGAACGATATCATTTCACTAATTTCAACATTTTTTTCCGTGATTGGCACCATTCTTTTTCAGTTTTGGGGCTGGACTCTTATTGCCGCTTATTTGGGATTTTTAATCTGGAAAAATAATAGTAAGAAGATAGAATATCTACAGAATTCTGACTTCAGCCTATTACATATCGTAGTGCCTAAAGACAATGAAAAAAAAGAACTGTCAGCAGAGCAAATGTTTGCTAGTTTGCATGGCATACTACAGCCTACAAGTGAACTAGAGAAGGAGAGGCGAATACAAGACCATATAAGCTTTGAGATTGTTGCCCGCAACCAGGTCATACATTTTTACGTCTGGACCCCAACAAATCTAAAGGATTTTGTGAGTAGTCAAATTTATGCTCAATACCCATCTGTACAGATAAGCGAGATGAATCACGACTACACTAGCCAGGAGGGGCTCGATCCTAACCATGTATATTCTACAGAGATTACACTGATGAAGGACGAAATATTTCCAATTCGTACCTTCCAAACTTTCGAAGTAGATCCATTAGCTGGGCTCACCACAGTCCTCGCATCGTTATCAGATAACGAACAGATGTGGATACAGTTTTTAATGGAGCCAGTTGATGATAGTTGGCACAAAAAAAGTCTTAACTACATAAATGAAGTAATTAATGGTAAAAAACCTGGCCGTTTTGAAAACCTGGGAAGCAAAACCGTAGGTTATGCCAAAGCGCTATCTGTTCCACCAAGTGTACAAGCTGCAGATGCAAAAAAACCCGAAAAAAAAGAACTCACGCCAGGCCAAACTACCTTGAATTCAGCTATCGAAACTAAAGCTGAAAAACTTGGCTATGCAGTAAAAATACGAGCCGTATATGTAGGGGATAGTGATGCTGCGGCAAAAACCCGCATGCAAGCCTTAGTAGGAGGATTTAAGCAATTCAATACCATTAACTTAAATGGCTTTACCAACACCGGGTTGTTAGCAGGTGAGGCCGCCCTAGAACAATACCAATTGCGAGAGTTCGAGGATGCTGGCTATGTTCTAAATATTGAAGAGATCGCCAGTCTCTACCACCTACCTCATACCAGCGTAGAAACGCCAGGTGTAGCTTATACATCTACAAAAGTGGGTGAGCCACCCAGTAACTTACCAACTATTAATAACACTTCTGCAGAAGATATAAGCTTGTTTGGAGTAACTACATTTCGCCAAGCCAATATGAAATTTGGTATCAAACGCGAAGATCGCAAACGTCATATGTATATTATTGGTAAATCTGGTAGTGGTAAGTCGTTTTTACTCAACTTGCTCACTCTATCAGATATTTACCACAATGAAGGCTTTGCAGTTGTAGACCCGCACGGTGACTACGCCCAAGACATGCTTCGCTATATACCTAAGCATCGATTAGAAGATGTAGTGTATTTTAACCCTGCTGACGGCGAGTTTCCGGTGGCATTCAACCCCATGGAGGTTTATGATGTGAATCGCCGTAGCAACGTAGCTTCTGAAATTGTGGGGGTACTCAAAAAAATGTTCGGTGATAGTTGGGGGCCACGGCTTGAACATATTTTACGTTACACACTACTAGCACTCCTTGAAACACCCAATACTACACTGCTTGGTATTACTCGTATGCTCACCGACAAAAAATATCGTAACGAAATCATTGGAAACGTAACCGATCCTGTAGTGAAGGCATTTTGGGTAAATGAGTTTGCTAGCTGGAACGACAAGTTTGCATCTGAAGCCGTGGCACCAGTCCTTAACAAGGTAGGAGCTTTTACTGCGAACCCACTTATTCGTAATGTTATTGGGCAAGAAAAAAGTACCTTTAGTATTCGTAAAATGATGGATGAGGGTAAGATTTTAATTGTCGATCTAAGCCGCGGTAAAATAGGTGAGGACAATGCAAGTATACTGGGTAGCTTGCTAATTACCAAGATTCAATTAGATGCTATGAGCCGAGCAGATATACCTAATATTGACGATCGTAGACCATTTTATCTCTACGTGGACGAATTTCAAAACTTCGCTACCGAGAGTTTTGCAGTGATTTTATCTGAGGCTCGTAAATATGGGCTCTATCTAACTGTTGCAAACCAATACATAGCTCAGATGCCCGACGAAGTTAAGGACGCCGTTTTCGGTAACGTTGGTAGCATGATTACTTTTAGAGTCGGTGCAGAAGACGCCACTAGCCTGAGTCGTTATTTCGAACCGGTTTTTGAACCTTTAGATTTAGTAAATCTGGACAAACAAGATATCTACGTTAGTATGAGTATCGATGGACAAACAAGTCTACCTTTTTCGGCTAAAACTCTGTTTGTACCGAAATCGCCTGCTGATCATTCTAGTAAAATTCTAGAACTTAGTAGAGACAAGTATTCTAGTGGACGAGCTAGTGTAGAAAAATCTATAGCTGAATGGAGTGGTATGGAGGAGGAAAATTCATCAAGTAATACCAATGACAATACAAAAACCGAACAAAAGATTGCCGGAACTGCTGCTAGTCTACCATCTCTAAAAGTAAGTGGTGCAGAGCCCAAAAAATATAGTGATATGGTACAGGGTAGTAAAAGCCAAGCGGTTAGTAAGCGTAGAAATGAGCCCTACAAGCCAAACCAGAGCAAAAACGGACAGACAAACATTAATAAGAAAACCAACAACAAGCCAAGCAACTACCGTGCTGGACACAATAAACCTTTCTACCCCAAAAAGAAAAACTAGTGGTGGTTTTAATAAATTAATAAGTAAGCTATACACTCTGAAGATAGGGGAGTAAAACTGAAAACACACTCTAGTAGGAGTAAACCTGTAGCAAACTAAATAAAGGCCGAATAACCAGCGATAAAATAATGATGGGTATAGGTGGTATGACACATAACTTAGCTTACAGAATTGATTCACCTCCCCTATATTTTTGATATTGAAATAAATCAAAGTGTGAGTATTTTATATATCGCCCTAGATATAATTTAGCATTACTAGTTTTGGAAGTTTAGTTTTATAATAAATATTCTACCTAGGTTTAGCTCTTACTTATTACTACATAACAATTAGTAAGGTATTGTGTAGTAAGGAATACTGCTATTGCTTAAATAAAGTAAACAAAGAGAAGTTTAATAGAATATATTGGTATAATTAATCAGCCAGTGTATAAAATATACTTAGTCGCACAATGTATATTTTGCGTCTTATTTGAATATTAATACTAAAAATTGTTTATAATTAAACATCATTTTTTTAGTGATTTTTTGCGCTATTTGTTCCCCTCTTACATATAATACCTAGGTAGTCGTTGTTTGCTTATAATTGTACAAATAATTATAGCTCATATATATACAAAAACCGAACATAGCACATAATGAGTTATACAGCTGATTTGCAAAAGACTGGGCGCGTAATAAAATTACCTAATCAAGCCTAATAATAACATGGTGTTTATAATTTAAGACTTTTGACAGTTATTGCTATTGGCTAAAAGTTATCCACAGTTAGTCTATAGTGTCGCAAAATATTTGTAGTATATTTTACAATGATCCCCTATTTCACTATAGCTATTTGTAGAACACCCTACCATTAATACGTAAGTCAATATATTCCTTTGGCGCTTTATTCTGTTTTTTAAGGTCGTCAAGCACTGTCACTAGGTCGGTTAACTGTTCGCTTAACGGCCTAGTTGTATCAAATCGTATCTTGTAGCCCTGCTGAGTGAGTATAAATAACTCTGTTGTGGTTTCTTGAACTTGATACTCTACTACTTTAACCCCATTTTCTGGTAGCTTACTATGAAGCTGTTCTACAAAAGATACAAAGCTTTCGGCTAACGCTACCTCCCCTGTTTTTACTGGAAGGTTAGATGTATCTACTACCGTTGGTAAGCTACTCTTTAATTCCTCGCTTGGCTCCCCACTGTATGCATGTCCATTGCTTGAAAAAACCGATATTACATTACCTGATTTCCAGAGTAAACTAGGCTTTTGTTCGGTTATTGTTACCTTTAACTTATTTGGGTATATTCGGTCTATTTTCGTATTTGCTATCTGATAGTTATTTTTTTTAAGTTGGTTATCTATGTTTTGTAATGATGCAAAAAATATGTTTTGAGAGATTGGTGAGCCTCCTATAATCTCTATTACTTGAGCTTTTATAGTTGACTCAGCCACTGTCTGGTTGCCAGCTACCTCTATTTTTTGAATTCTAAAAAAACTAGAAGCTAATATAAAATAAAATACTAACCCAATAACCGTAATGTATATAATTGGTCGAATAAATCGTTTGGGAGTTAACTTGGTTTTTTCTTGCTTTACTTGCTCTAATTTTTTATATCCTACTTGATTAGAGTTGGCTACTCTTCTTACTCTTCTACGTTCGTTCATACCATACTTTCCTTAGCAGTGCTAATGATTAGGTCTGCAATACGTGTAGACGCATCAGAAACCCAAACCTTATGAATATTGGACTGAAGGTACTTCTTTGACTTTGGACTTGATAATATTTTTTCAACTTCAGAGCAAAGTCTGATTGGTGTAAGATTGGTCTGCTGGATGATTCTTACTGCTCCAATTTTCTCTAAAAATGTAGCATTTTGTTGTTGATGGTTGTTTGCAGAAAGTGGATTTGGGACAAGTATAGTTGGTTTTGAGTGAGCAGCTACCTCGGCAATCGAACTTGCACTCGCTCTTATGATTGCAATATTAGCAATAAAAAGTGCATCGGCCATCTCCGATTGAAGAAATTCAAACGGTCTGTAGCTACTCTTTAAGTTTTCATCTAATTTATGAGCAATGATTCTGGCTCTTTCAATACCTTGCATGCCCGTGTGGTGTATAACGTTATAAGTTCTAAGTATCAATTCTAACCCATCAAAGACAACATCATTAATGGCCTCTGCGCCCTGAGATCCACCAAAAATAAATACTACAGGCTTGTTATTAGTAAAATCAAAAGTTTTTTTAGCTTTGTCGGGACTGGTGGTGAGTAGCTCGTTTCTGACAGGGTTGCCTGTAAAAACTAATTTATTTGATTGGGTATAGTCTTGGTATGCATCTACAGGAAATCCAGTAGCAATTTTTTGGGCTCTACTAGCTAGTATACGACTAGCTAGACCAAAGACAACGTCAGAATCATGAATAACCAACGGTATTTTTAGTCTTGAAGCCGCTAGGCCTACCGGCACCGTCACGTAACCACCCTTAGTAAATACCACATCGGGCTTAAAGCTCTTTAGAATCTTTTTGGCCTGCAGATACCCTTTACTGAATCTCACAAGATCAGATAGGTTCTTGCTACTCGTCTTAATATCTGCAAGTTCTTTGCCAGCACCACGACCGTAGCGTCGGTATTTACCAGCTGATATTATTTTATAATCAAACTTATAAGTGCTGACTAGCTTTTTCTCGACTTCACTACCTGAGCCAATAAAAACCACCTTAATATCTGGGTTAGACTCGTACAGAGCGTCGATCACTGCTAGGACTGGTGTTATGTGCCCGGCTGTTCCGCCGCCGCAAACCACGATTTTCATCTGGCTCTTCTCCTTTCGTATAGCGTGAAATATTTTGTAAAATACCTACTGAAATCAATAGTGCGATCATACTTGTTCCGCCGTAACTAATAAACGGCAGGGTTATACCTGTAAGTGGAATTATTCCAAGCATGGCTGCAATATTGAAAAAAGACTGAAAGCCTATCCATGCTGTAATACCGCATGCTACTAATTTTGCGTAGTCATCTGGTGCGTCTCGAATTATACGAAACCCGCGCCAAATAAGCAAGATAATTAGCATAATAATAGTGCTCGCCCCTATTAAACCAAATTCTTCACCAATGATTGCAAAAATAGAGTCATTGGTAGCTTCGGGTAAATAGCCATATGCCTGTAAGCTCTTACCCAGGCCACGTCCAAATATACCTCCAGAGCCCAACGCTATTAAAGCTTGGTTGATATGGTAGCCCGCACCCGTAGGATCGTCACTATGATTTAAAAAAGTAATGTATCTAGACAACCTGTAGCTAGAACTAGCTATTAGTGCGGCGGCAGTGGCAAACATACCGCCGACAGCAGCTAAAAACATCCAAATGGGGACACCCGATATAAAATACATGCAAAATATTGCACTAGCCAGTACCGAAGCCGAGCCCATATCTTTTTGAAGTAGCACTACTAAACCCATTGCTAGAGCCAATATAATTATAAGAGGTACCAACCCCTCAAAGGGTTCATTAAGCTTGTTCTTGTTCTTTTCTATCCAGGCGGCTACAAACAAAATAGTACCAAGTTTAAAAAATTCAACTGGTTGAAAGTTTATTGGCCCAAAGTGTACCCACCTAGCTGCTCCATTGACCTTCACGGCTATTCCCGGAACAAGAACCAAGAACATAAGGGCTAAAGATCCATAGAAAAACACACTCGCATACTTTTGCCAAAAAGTATATTTTACTTTGCTAGCTACTAGCCAACCAGTCATGCCTAGCCCAAAGCTCAATAGTTGAGTGTAGAAAAAACCATTCTGGTCGCTACTACCGCCAGTTTGTTTTAATACCGCTATCCATCCAGTAGAGTAAATCATAACAAGACCAATAGTTATTAGTATCAATACCAGTACCGCCAAGAAATAATCTGGCCGGTGTGAAAAAGTAAATTTATCTGAATTTTTGTTTTGGGGTTTCATTTTTTAAATAACTATTTTAAACTCGGGTGATTAAACCTAGCAACATACCTATAGCCGCACTTACCGCTCCAATTATCCACAATCGCATAGTCACTTTGGTTTCGGGCCAACCAATAGCTTCTAAATGGTGGTGTAGTGGTGCAGACAAGAATATTTTTCTTTTGAATACTTTTTTAGAGAATATCTGAACTAGACTAGATCCTGCCTCTACTACGAAGACAGAGGCAATTACGGGTAGCACAAATACAGAATTTGTGAGCATAGCTACAACCCCAAGCGCCGTTCCAAAGGCGAACGATCCTGTATCGCCCATAAAAAACCTTGCAGGAAAAATGTTAAACCAAGTATAAGATAAAACTGCCCCAACCATGGCTAGACAGAATCCGGCAATACCAAAATTACCTTGAGCAAAAGCAATTATACAGTATGCAGAAAACGCGCTCGCTAACAATCCGCCAGCCAATCCATCTAGCCCGTCGGCGATATTAACAGCATTAGCAGTAGAAACTACTACTAAAACAAAAAGTGGTATATACAACCAGCCTATCTCGAAATTACCAACTGCTGGTACGTGAATCTGACTATAGCCGAGTCGAAAAAAGAAGTATAGGGCGCCAACTAGCGCTACTAACAGAATTAGTCCCATTTTTAAAGATCCACGTATACCAGCAATACCACTCTTACCTCTAATATTTATAAAGTCGTCTAGAAGACCAATAGAACCAGCGGCAACCAAGCCAAATACCGGTAAGTAAGTTTGTGATCTACTCCAGTTGAGTAGCAATGTAGTAATCGCTACCGCTACCACACCAACCACACCAGCCATAGTAGGTATATTTCGTTTGTGTTTGGCGGCATGCAACTTGTAATAAACTGGTGCCTTTTCTCCTGTCATGGCATCGGTCCTTACTTGCTTCCATAGCTTATATTTAAATGCATAGTGCGTATAGATTGGCGTTAAGACCATAGCCAGCACAAAACAGATAAAGCCCTGAAAAAGTATATGTGATAATTGTACGCTTAATGTGGTTTCAAACATATTGTATTGATTGTTATTTTAGCAAATTATTTACTTAATTACTACTGGGCGGTACCTGATAATAGTTGAAAAGTTCTTTTGCTACAACCGCAAAAGCTGGAACCGCAGTTTTTTCTGCAAAACCTTCAACTTTCGGATAGTCTACTCTGACCAACATCACAAAACGAGGATCCTCGGCTGGAGCAAAACCTACAAAACTACCGATGTTTTTATTTTCCTCATAGCCCTTACCATCAGCTCTAGGTACCTGGGCAGTGCCTGTTTTACCGGCTATTTTATAGCCCTTCATTCTAGTAAGATAACCTGATCCATGTTCTACTACTTGGGTCATAATTTCGCCTAGCTGCGCAGCCGCCGAAGCACTGATTACGTTTCTAACTACCTCTGTATTGTTGGGCTTAATAGTTTGATCTGCGGCAACCTCACCGGCTACAATATGTGGTTTGACTAAGTTGCCACTATTGGCAATTGCGCCAACAGCCGCAAGTAACTGAACAGAATTAACTGATATACCCTGGCCAAAGCTCATATTCGCATAGTCCACATCTGAGCTAGTTACTGGCTTTACTTTACTACTGACCTCTCCTGCCTGTTCAATACCAGTAACCTTACCAAAACCAAATTTTTCGATATAGTCGTGTAGTACTTGTTTGCTTGCTGGAGTAATCGATCTAGGGTCGGTACCAAGTTGTTGTAAAACAAATACAACACCAGTATTTAGAGACTTCTGGATCACATCAGTCATGGTTTGAATACCAAATTTATGATTTTCAGCATTTTTTATTGTTTTGCCACCAATTGTTAACTCACCAGTATCGTTATAGGTAGTTTTTGGTGTAACTTTACCAGTATCTAAACCAGCAGCCATAGTAATTACCTTGAATCCACTCCCTGGCTCAAATAAGCTTGATGTTGATAGATTAGAAAATACAGCATAATCTTTTACATCCCGGAAATTATTTGGGTCGAAATCTGGGTAGTTTGTCATGGCTTTAATCTCGCCAGTCTTTGCATCCATTACAATAATGCTGCCAGAACTTGCCTTGTTTGTCTCTACTGCCGTCTTAATTGCTTCGCGAGCTACTTCTTGCAATCCCCTGTCTAAGGTAAGAACAAAACTTTTTCCCTCTTTTGGCTCGGTAAGGGTGTTTTCTGTGCTATTTATAGGTATACCAAGGGCATCAGTAATGGTATTATACTGGCCCTTTTGTCCGGCCAGGGCTTCATCACTAAATTGCTCAAAGCCATACTGACCTTTACCATCGTCATTTACATAGCCCAATACGTGTGAAAATAATGTACTCTCTGGATAATAACGGCTCGACCTCTGTTGTAAAATTACTCCAGGTAGAGATAAGTTTTTTATTTTTTCGGCTTGGTCTGAAGAAATGTTTTTTGAAAGCTCTACATAGCGTCCGCTCTTGGATAGTTTAGATTTAATATCTTCTGCGGACTGAAGAGTAATAGTACTTAATTTTTGAGATGTTTCTTCACTATTACCGATAAACTTAGGGTCTACAGCCAAAGTGTAAACTTGAGTGTTTAGCGCAATTGGCACAAGAGACTGACCTTCTTTTAGATAAATTAAGCCTCTTGTTGATGGAATTTCAAACTTTCTTGATTGTTGTTCTGATGCTTTTTGAGCATATTGCTTACCTCGCATGGCTTGTACATAAAAAAGACGCCCTAGCGCAACAAGCCAAAGTGCAATAACAAGTGCAGCAATGGTGTATAGTCGCCAACGTTCGCGTTTACGGGGTTGCATACTTAATAGTATACCTTATTTAATTGTCTTTTGGGCCTGAGCGAAAGATACTGTATCGGTCTTTACGAGTCCATTGTTGGCAGCCTTAGCCTTGGTTTCAGCTAACGACTGTGCTCTCGCGGCTTCTATCTGTAATTTTTGTTTTTGAGTTTCTAAGTTTGCCTGTGTATTTTTTAAAGTCGAGATCTTGTAACTAAAAACAGAAGTTTTGGTTATCTGATTTAAATACATTAAAGATAGTAATATAACTAGTCCTAATAGCATTAGCCCTACCGCAATGGGTCCTGTTTGAAATTGAAGTCTATTTCTTGTAATGTTCTGGTTGCGGCGCATAGATGCTACGGCTGTGCTCATATTTATCTCCTGTTTTTTTATTTTTTTATTTTTGTTTTTGTTTTATCGCTATATCTGTGTATTGGTAAAAATCTCTAATGTACTGTGATTACTCTTACTTTTAGCTTACGTGCACGGGGGCTTTCGTTTTTGATTAATAAGGTCATGATGTTTCCTCCTTTTTTTTGTTTTATTTTATTTTCTCGACGACACGTAGCTTGGCGCTACGGGCACGTGGATTGGTATTATCTAACTTTGAACCAATAACTGGTTTTTTGGTAACTATTTTGTATTTCGCCTCAGACACAATTTGACCAAAATCGTCACGTATTGGCGTGGCCAACTTTTTAAAGGCCTGCTTAACCAATCTATCTTCTAGAGAATGAAAGCTTATTACAGCCATCCTACCACCTATTTTTAGATTGCCTGGGGCTTGTTTTAGCATTTGCTCTAAAGCAACTAATTCATCATTTACTGCGATTCTTAGTGCTTGAAAGCTGCGTGTCGCTGGGTGTATCTTACCTATTGCTCTAACGTTTTTCGAAATAATCTCTGCTAAATCTGTAGTGTTAGTAATAGGCCTGATCTTTCTTGCTTCTACTATAGCCTTGGCAATTCTACGACTAGCTCTCTCTTCTCCATACTTATATAGTATTTCGGCTAAATCTTGTTCTGAGTAGCTATTAACAATCTCTTCAGCAGTAAGATTTTGTGTTGTGTCCATTCTCATATCGAGAGGGCCGGGGCGTGAAAAGCTAAAGCCTCTCTCGGGTTGGTCTATCTGCGGCGAACTCACACCAATATCGGCAAGTATCATGTCAACAAGCGGTATGTTTTTTTGCCATTCAATCGCGCTAAAGTCTACATGGTCTATACTAATGTTTTTTACGTTCTTAAACTTTGAACGTAAAAACTTGATTGCTTCTGGGTCTTTATCGAAGAGATATCCATAGCCACTCTTGCCTACCAAGGCTAACAACTTAGTGGCGTGACCGCCATAACCAGCTGTTATATCTACAAATTTTTCCCCCATCTTCGGTCGCAATAAGACTTCGACTTGCTCTAGTAATACTGGTGTGTGTCTGTTCATGTCAAGGTTACCTATTCAGCAGCCAGCTGTGTGTTTTTATTTTTGTTTTTTGTTTTAAATTTATCTGCAGTTGCAGATATATAGTGTGACAAGGACTTAATAAAATAAGTCCTTATAAGTAGAGATAGTTTGTGAGGTGGAGTTTTATGTTGCATGTACGTACTAGAGTATTATTTTACGCGTCACCCTCCGTAGAACGCGTACTGACTGCCAAATAGTTAACTTTGATTTTTGTATTTTTTTGAACTTTTTGTTTTTATTTTGTTATTAATGAGCGATTGTCTTTTTTTATAGATTTTCATCTAGCAAGACCATCATATAGACTGCCAATAAGCGGTATTACTTAGCACTTAATCTAAAGTATTTACCAGCTCTTACAGCAACAATATTTCTATTGCCACCTAGCAGTTCCATATGATGGGCTTCTAGCGTTATTCGACCCTGTTTGCCATCGAGTCGGGCATTTGTTCTGCCGGTTCGGAAGCGAACATTGAGATCGGCGGTTGATTCGTCTAGGATGTCTCCTTGCAGAGCAGTTTCCATATCTTGATTCCAGACTTTTTCTGGATACAAGTGTAGATATTGCTTAAAACCAGGAGTAATGACTACGTTTTTACCAAACTCTTTGTGTAATTGCGAGGGAATTGTTAGTCGGTTTTTGTCGTCTAGCTTTCTTTCAAAATAATCCATTGTTTTATGTTTTTAGACTTCCATGTTACCCACTCTTACCCACTAAATCTATTATATACGCCTTATTACCCACTTGTAAAGTATTACAATCAAAGTTTTTGTGGTTTTGGTAATATTTGTTTTGCTTATATATAAGCAAATTACTGCACTTTACGAACACATGACGAAAGCGCATATGCTTAGTCTCTGCTATACTTGTTATTATGAAACACCGTAGACGCATAGCTCCAGACTACATTCATAGCTCTTTCTTTGGCTTAGAAGATAGTTTGGTTTCTACTACTGGTGCCCTCGCAGGCATAGCTATTGGTGCGGGCAATAAAGAAGTAATACTTATGACGGCGTTGGTTATAATTGCAGTTGAGTCAACCTCAATGGGAGCTAGTGAATTTATTAGTGAAGAAACCGAAGAAGATATAGAGAAAGAAAAAATGCCAGCAAGCCCATTGATAAGTGGGCTTTTGATATTTAGTAGCTACATATTAGCGGGCACTATACCGCTCGCGCCATATATATTTCTACCCCATTTGCAAGCAATACCTGTAAGTATTGTTATGGCCTTGCTTGGTTTAATTGTATTGGGAATATTTAAAGGTAGAATTACTCACAAGAGCCCAGTGCGTTCAGCTCTAGAGGTACTAATAATTGGTGGTATTGCTGCAGCAATTGGCTTGGTAGTAGGAATAATATTTAAGGTGTAATTGCTTCTAGACTAAGCTAAGTAGTTTTTTGGCGATTTTATCACCATCGTGACGAATAAGCGTTCTAAGTATACGCTTATCGCTCTTATTCTGCGTATATATCTCAGTTGAGATTAAATCTGTTGAAATAATCTTATAGCTCAAAGTTGACCCAACATTGCTCTCTTCTACCGCCAGCTCGCCCTGTTTGGCATATTTATTTAACAGCTCAGCGCTTGGTTTAGCAGAATTAAATAATACATAATTAAGTACATTAGCTTGGGCAAAGCGATTTATCTCGTCTGCAAAATCTTGAACCGTAAAGCCCTCTGTTTGACCTGGTTTAGTTACTAAGTTACAAACATAAACTACAGGCGCCTTAGTATTTTTGAGAAGTTTGCCCATACCCTCTACTAACAATGCCGGGGCAAGGCTGCCGTAAAGATGGCCAGGAGCAACGACTACAAGATCGGCATCTAGAATTGCGCTACATACATCGGGATTAATTACGCTTTTGGGTGTTAACCTTAAGTTTGGCTTTACTCCTTTTTTCCAGCTAGTTTGAGCAACCGCAAATTCACCTCGCACTACCACGCCATCGCTAGTTTCCAGCTCTAAGTGAGAGTCTGTAAGTGTTACGGGTAGCACTCGTCCAGTAATGTTTAAAATATTTGAGGCCTTATTCACTGCATCACCAAAGTCTCCAGAAGTTTTCTCTAGTGCACTTATAAACAAATTACCAAAGCTATGCCCCTCTAGGCTGCCTGATTCAAATCGATAATTAAACAATTCTCTAATATCAGACGACTCATCTGCTAAAGCAACTAAGCACTGTCTAATGTCTCCTGGCGGTAAAACACCTAGCTCGTCACGTAATATTCCTGTTGAGCCTCCATCATCACTCATATTTACTATGGCAGTAATATTTGGGGTGTACTTTTTTAGCTTGGATAAAAGCGTGAAACTACCCGTACCTCCACCTATAACAGCAATTTTGGGATATTTAGTTTGAGAGTTTATCATTTAGATAATCGGGTAAATCTTTTATCTTTATCCGTTCTTGTTTCATACTGTCTCTATCACGAACAGTCACCGCATAGTCTTCTAGACTTTCAAAATCAACTGTTACGCAGTAAGGTGTTCCTATTTCGTCTTGACGTCTATAGCGCTTACCAATAGACTGGGTTTCGTCGTACTCAACATTATACTTCTCAGCAACCATAGTAAATATTTGGTGTGATAAATTACTAAGCTCTGGTTTTTTACTAAGTGGTAGTATTGCTACCTTTACTGGCGCTAGTCGTTTGTCGAATTTCATTACTACTCTCTTTTCACCATCTACATTTTCTTCGTGATAGACATCGGTAATGATTGCTAAAAAGAGACGATCAACACCTATAGATGTCTCTATAACCCAGGGTATAAATTTTTCACCAGTTTTCTCATCGAAGTATTCTAGATCACGTTTACTGTATTTACTGTGTCTGCTTAAATCCCAGTCTCCACGATTATGTATGCCTTCCATCTCTTTAAAACCGAATGGAAAATTATATTCGATATCCCATGCATCCTTGGCATAGTGTGCTCTCTCATTCTCGCCATGTTCACGATAACGTAGGTTTTCTTTATTTAAGAACGTTTGCAGCCAATCCATACGACGTTGTTTCCAGACTGCAAATATATCATTAGCTTGGTTGGGGTGCACAAACATTTGCATTTCGGCCTGTTCAAATTCACGTTGGCGAAAAAGAAAATCACCAGGAGTAATCTCGTTGCGGAAAGCCTTGCCTATCTGCCCCACACCAAATGGTAATTTTGCTCTCGTAGTCTCACGTACATTGGCAAAATTCGTGTATATACCTTGACATGTCTCACCTCTTAGGTACGCCTTGGTTTTACTACCTTCAATCGAGCCCAAGCCAACCTCTACTAGTAAATTAAACTCTTTTGGCTTTGTCCACTCTATTTTGCTACAACTCGGACACTTTGTTTTAGTTAGTAGGCTAATAATCTCTTTTTGGTCGGTACTATCTATATCTACCAACTTATCGGCTCTATAGCGATGTTTGCAAGCCTTACAATCAACCATTGGATCACTGAACTGTTCGGTGTGACCAGAGGCCTCCCAAACTCGTGGATTTTGTATAATAGCACTATCTAGGCCAGTGATGTTTTCATTGCTATACACTACTTCTTGCCACCACATCTTCTTAAGATTATTTTTTAGTTCTGTACCGTATGGTCCAAAATCATAAAATCCGGCTATACCTCCGTATATTTCACTAGCCTGAAATACAAAACCACGTCTTTTACAAAAGCTTACTAGCTCTTCCATACTTATATTCTGATTATTCATAGGTAGTATTATACCTTAAAAAGTACTGTCTTGAAAAACTTTGGTACTACGAAAAACTAAATCGAAGTGATATTCGTAATATCGCATTAGTAACTGCTCACCTTCTCTTAATGGTTCGGTAATTTTAGTAAGTCGACTAAGGCTGCTTAAACTATTACTCAGCAACAGTCGCCAAAACTTAATAGTATCTACCGACATTATGCCATAATGCCCATTTGGCTTTACTCTAGATATCAAACCAGAGTCATAAACTAAATAGTGCGGCACTCCTAGTTTGGTGTCGGTAAGGTCTGGTTGTGAACCAATGGTAGCGAGAAATCGCAGGCCAAAGTACTGCCTAATAATCAACGGATTAATTCCCTCTTTCAACCCATTGAATACTTCTTGAATCAATTTATATGCAGCTTTATTAACCTGCGACTCCATTGATAGTCGGTTGATGGTTTCAAGTACAATATATGCCGTGTACAAACCCTCTTGAGATAGTGTCGAGAAATCAAATATCTGTATTGCTTGGGCGCCAATAATAATATCGAGATTACGACCCTTGGCGAGCCTTATTTTTACTTTGGTGAATGGTTCTAGATGGCCAGTAAGTTTAGCCTTAGATCGTCTCACTCCTTTTGCTACAGCTTTTAACTTACCTTCTTCTAAAGCAAAAATAGTAATTATTCTATCGGCTTCACCCAGATTAATATAGCTCAGTACAAAACCTTCAATTTCACGATATTTCATTTTGTTTGCTCAGCACTAAGTATTAGGTCAATATTGTCGAGTAGTTGCTTTGGAGATATCTGAGATTTTACAAAATAAGCACTCACACCCAAACTGTCACGAACTGTGCTGTTCAGATTAATGTTTGCCTGGGTTAAATTAGTAAGAATTACAATTTTTGTATTGTCGTGCTTTGGGTTTTTGCGGACATTTTTTATAAACTGTAATCCGTTCATTCCCGGCAGTAAGATATCTACAACTATACAGTCTGGGGAGTTTTTTTTAAGCCAATTAAGGGCGTTTTTGGCGTCACCCAAAACCACCGCACTGTAGCCATGTTTACTAAATTTATACTCATACATTTCACCGAGTATTTTATCATCTTCTACAAATAATATTTCTTGTGCCATATTATTACTCTACACTCAGTACTTAGGCTGTTCAAATACATTGAGTTGACGCGTTAATGGAACGCCAATATATAATCTTTGGCTTTTCTGCACACTGTGTTGCCAAACAGCTACTTCTATGGTTTTTAATACTTCGAGAGCATAGTTACATACAATCTCTACAAGATCTAAGTTTTTTTTAACAACTAGGTTACTATTGGGGTTAACTATTGTAGAAATAAGTTTTTTACTCAACCATATAGTCTTGGTAGAATATATTTCTAAGACGCCTAGTCTATCTCTTTTACTAAATTTAGTTTTCATTGTGGGGCTATTTGTACCCGATATTAGGAGAACTGCTAGTGCGTTCGTAAATAGCTTGGGGTCTACATTTACTAGTGAATTTTTATATGTTTTGTGCGACAAAAATACTAGATCAGGAAATAAACTACTAATCTGGTTGAGTAGGTCTTCTATATGAACATTTTTATTTACTTCTGTGTTTAAGTCGCAGAGTAGGCGTAGATTTTCGAGCAATTTGAGGGTACTGTGGTTTTTTTTGTTAGCTACTTTAATACGCCTAACTATATCTGGTAGCTCAGATTTTTCAGAATTTAATAGATCTTCTATATAGCCACCTATGGTTAGTTCTGTACTACTGATTGTTTTTGTGGTAGCAAAAAGCGTAGAGGACAACCCGCCACGAGCTATCCACTCTTCATTAATTTCTTTTAGTGAACCATATCCCTCCGGTACTTTCATATATCTACTAGACTAGCTCTTGGCACAGCAACTATGCAAGCACAAGAACGATTAACTTGAGTTAGGGGTTTAGGTGTAGATTTTTTACAATTGTGTTATAGACCTCAAGGTATTTGGCGTTGTCATCGGTTTGAATGGTAAAAGTTTTGTCTCGCAAAGGGATGAGAATAATTGTTCCATTCGGTATCTTGCTAGAGATCTGACCCGTGTAACGAAATGACTTTATTCCAGATACAGTCTCTTCTTGCATTGTTACTTTCTTTTTTGTACTACCTTTGTCCGTAGATATTGAGTCTAAAGGCTTTTTCACCTCTTCGAGTTTTTTGTCTTGCAGGCCAAATCTTAGAGCATACTGCTCTAGCTTTGTTTCTACGTAATCTGGCATTGCAATACCAGATATACTACCGTCGCCATCCTCAGTACTGATTTCCAGACTCCACGACTTAGGTATATCTACAGTAAAGCTACCAGAACCCTCTGGGGCCGTATAGGTTCTAAAATCGGTATTTTGTGTTTTCGCTAGTTGGGCTTCATCGATCTTTTTTTGTGCAGCAGCTCCATCTTTTTGGCCTTGCTTAGTTGCTTCGCTCAACTTACTATCATTTATGAATGCGCGAGTAGCAAACACCATCACAAGTATTAATAAAACAATACTAACACCACCGAGTACAAGGGTGAGTGTACGAAAAAGCTTGGTTTGTTTATCACCTGATGAAGCAGGCTTAATTGGCTCGGTGGCGAGTGTATTATTGGGTGTCTCTTGGGGGTTTAGAGGATCCATAAAAATTTATTCTTATGTTATAGATTGGCTTGTCCTGGCTCCCAGTCAACTGGACACAAGCCACCGGTCTGAAGAGCTTTTATAACACGGATAGTTTCTTCTACACTTCTGCCTACATTACTATCTGATATAACCACATAGCGTAAGTTACCTTCGGGATCAATAATAAATGTTCCTCTTTCGGCCTCACCATTTTCTTCATTAAGCACCTCATAGGCCCTAGAAAGCTCATGGTTAGTATCTGACAACACTGGAAACTCAACATCTTGAAGGTCTCTTTCGAACCATGCTTTGTGTGAGTAAACACTGTCTGTACTAGCAGCCAGAACAACAGTATCTAGCTCGCTAAATTCTTTGCTATGTTTTGCAAAACCATTAATTTCTGTAGGACACACGAAGGTGAAGTCCCTTGGGTAAAAAAACAACACTACCCACTTACCTTTAAAATCACCCAAACTTACTTCTTTGTAGTCGTCTTTTAGTTTTTTTTGATAACTAGCTACTGTAAATTCTGGTGCTGGCTGATTAAGTTTTAACATATATTTCTCCTTTTTTATTCACTAATACTGTCTACTGCCCACCTGGGTAGTCTCTGATTAATTTCGTCCCAGTCTATCAAGGCCATAAAGGCGTCTATATACTTCTTACGAGCAGTTGCATAATCTATAAAATATGCGTGCTCATAAACATCCATGACTATAATAGTAGTGCCGTTCCAAATACCTCCTTGGTTGTGAGCATCGCATATATAATTATCAAGACTTTGTAAGTCAAAATCGAACGAACACACAACCCACCCACGCGCGGCCATGCCTAGGGCAGAAAATTCTTTTTGCCAGTTCTCAAAACTACCCCATCTTTTCTCTATTAACTTAAGTATAGGACCATTACATTTAGATGGTTTATCGGTCATATTTTCAAAATAATATTCATGCAGTTTAATACCGTTAAGCACAAAAGTTTTTTCAACATTCAATTCTCTTAGATCGGAAAAGGATTGGTTAGCCGAGTCTAGATCGACGTTTTCTAATTTTGTGCAGATCTCGTTATACTTATTAACATAACCTGTATATAAAACGTCGTGATGTTCGGCAAGCTGTTTTTCACTTATTCCTGGTAATGATTTATATTTTAGGGGTTTTACCTCCATATAAATATTTCCTCCTTATTGTTAATTATATTGTAACAAACCACCCTGTATTATTAAAGTATTTATAGATTAAAAACGATAAAAATGAGTATTTTTATTCTTGCGATTTATTTTAATATTGGGTAGTGCAAATACATAACTAGCAAAATAGCTACCGGGCTTCATCTCTTTTTGTAACTTGTCTTCGAGTTTAGACATGTATTTAGTTGCTAAAAAAGTAAAAACTAAATCTGCATTTGAAACATCAGCTCGCCACATACTCTTTAAACGTACCGAAGCGTTTGGGAATTTTTTTAATCGGTAAGAGCTTGTAAGCCACAGTACTGGATTGATTTCGTATCCTATTACTGAGTAGCCTTTCTGCGCAGCCATATATAATAATCTACCGTCGCCAGAACCAAGATCTATCACCAAAGCATTTTTAGGTAACTTAATATCAGAAAAAACTTTTTTTAGATCTTGATTGCGGGTTGGTACATATGGTGCACCAAAAAATACTACAAAACAAAATAGTATTAGTATAAAACCTAAGAACCAAACAATTATCATCATTGCTACTTACTTGATTGTAGCCATTTCTCGACTTCAGTCACGGTTTTGAGCGGCTGAATCTTTGGCCAAACAGCAACAATTTTGAGATCTGGGCCAACCATTACTGCTGAACGAACTATACCCGTAAATTTACGGCCATACATGCTCTTTTCTGCCCATGCACCATAAGATTCTACCATTTTGGTGCTGGGATCTGACAATATCGTAAATGGTAGATTATGTTTAGTGGCAAACTTCTGGTGGCTTGCGACATTATCTTTACTTACGCCAATAACATACACTCCTTTGGCTTGCAAAGCTTCGAAGTTGTCTCGCAAGCTACAAGCCTGCGCAGTGCAACCCGGTGTTTCATCTTTTGGATAAAAGTAGATTAAGGTTGTTTTACCCTTTAGGTCGCTTAACTGATGTTCTAGACCGTTCTGGTCTTCAAGTTTAAAGTCTGGTGCTATATCTCCAATTGATAGAGTCATAATTATTCCTTATTTATTAATCTTTGTTGAATTAGTATTGTTGCCAGATAGATCTATCTGGTTTGTTTCGGCTTGAGCTTCTTTGGCTTTACTTAGCTTAATAATACCAATCACTCCGATAATTGGCCCCCAGCTAAAAAGACCAATCACTCCAATCAACCCAACTAAAAGCAGTACTATATTTGATACTAACTTAATAATACCTACATCACCACCTACAGTCTTTTGCACAAAGCTCAAAGCCGCACTCAATATTAAGCCAGCAAAGATCAAGACAAACGGTCCAGCAAAACCAACAACAATCATTTTCACTGCTTTTTTCTTTTCTAAGGCTGAGCTCTGCACTTTTTATGCTCTCTCTTTTAGGTATTGGTCCCACTTATGAAACAGTGCAGCTGTGGCGTACAAATCGCCAACATTGTATTTGGCTATTTCTAGGCCTTTACCGGCATAAAAGTAATCTGTAACTTGGCTTGCATCCATATCGCCTTTGGGAGAATCTATGCCAAATGCTCTGCACCAGCGGTGCAAGCTACCTCTATACATAGCAGTACCATAAAAGCTTAGAAGCTCGGCAAGGTCATAGTGTACCGCACCCGGAAATCGACTAGAGTTATAACGATTAGATATAAGATCTTTGCTGGGCCTAATTCCGTGGATAGCCGAGCGAATATTAATATATGGCACGTCTGATCGACGGCCAAAAAAACTAATAAATTCATCGGCCGTTTCGGCCAGGGCCCAAAACTTTACCAATATTTCAGGCTCAGTCATTGGAACATATTTAATATTGTCTTCTTCTATATCTTTTTGTTTACCTTTGGGATCTTGGTAATAGACTGCGCCCTTCTCGGTATCTATATCGTACACTCCAATAGCTACAATAAAACCGGTAAGAGGGCTAAAGACGAGCTGGTCTTGCACATTGGCAAGTTCTTTCTCATAACCGTTTGGGTCTTCTTTGGGGTCGGGTGCTCTTTTTAGTAAATCTTTCTGGGTATATTTATCGAAATCTTCCCATTTCTCGGCAACAAATTCTACGTCAAATACTAATCTTTTTTTCTGCATTAGTCTATTTTAGCATATATACCATAAACCCCAGGATATTCTGGGGTTTATTGTGGTTAATACGACTAAGAATTACCGCGTTTGAACAAAAGTATGAGCATGACCACGTTTGCCAGCTCGGCCGGTACGACCAATGCGGTGCACATAGTCTTCGTAAGTAGCTGGTTGATCGTAATTAATTACATGGCTAACGTTTGGAATATCTAGACCTCTGGCAGCTACATCAGTAGCTACCAACACCTCTACTTTACCGTCCGTAAATGCTTTAAGAGCACGTTGGCGTTGTGGCTGGCTTTTGTTGCCGTGAATGGCCTCAGATTTTATTCCCTGCTTATTGAGCGAGTCGGCTAGCTTTTGTACCCCCCACTTGGTTTGACCAAACACTAAAACTTTGTTGTAATGGCCCTGCACTAACATTTGTTGTAAAAGCACCGGTTTTTCTTGTGGGTTAGAAAATTCTATAACATCTTGTTCTATATGTTCGCTAGTCTCAACAGTTCGGGCCGAAATCGTTACTGGATTATCTAGCATGGCATCCATAAGGCGTTGTATTTCTGGTGTAATAGTAGCGCTAAAACAGAGCGATTGACGCTTTTTGGGTAGTAAATTTATTAAAAAACGAATGTCGGGTATAAAGCCCATATCAAGCATTCTATCTGCTTCATCTAACACAAACATACTGGTGTTACTAAGATCTAACTTTCTCTGATTACAAAGGTCTTTTAGACGGCCTGGGGTACCAATAATAACTTGTGGCCTACGAGAAATTTCACGTATTTGACGCTGAATATTTACTCCACCCACGCAAATTGTGCTGTATAATTGCAAGCCTCGAGCAAATATTTTAAACTCATCATCAATCTGTACGGCCAACTCTCGAGTAGGGGCAATTATAAGAGCACTTACACCTTTTGGTCGGTCTTTTTGAGTTTTTAACATATGAATAAGTGGCAACACAAAAGCCGCAGTTTTGCCAGTGCCGGTATTGGCTAGTCCGATAACATCACGACCTTTAAGTACTTCTGGTATGGCTCCGTCTTGAATTTGGGTAGGAACTTTGTATCCCTTGTTTTCGAGATTGCTTTGTAGCGCTTGTATTAGCCCAAAGTCTGCAAATGTGTGTTTGGGTATATATGGTTCAAAATCTTGTTGGGCGACAGCTTTGTTTACAAACCTTTGTGGGTCTATATATTTACCGTGGCGATTACCACTTTGCCGATTGCTATTACTTTTTTTGTAACCGAATGGCTTTCTAGAGCGCGAATTTCTTCGCGAATTATATGAATTACTTTTCATATTTAAATGGATCCTTATAGATTAGTTGTTTTATCATCTGGCTTGGTGAATAGCAAAGATAAAAAACAACTTTGGCATCCACTTTTTTAGCAACTTTATTGAAGCTAATACAAATGTATTAAGTCAGTATAACACATACTATTGCATTTGTCTATACATTAATAGTTTGCTGGCAGACTATTCAGGCAGTTTTACCAAATTTCCAAACAGCTAATGGAATAAACACAATAAGCGTAGCGACTATCCACGCTATTGTAATGTATACAGCATCTATTGCTACACCGCCCAGTAAAAGCGCTCTCATAGCGTTTATAAGTTGAGTCACTGGTTGATTGCGGGCAAATGCCTGTAACCAACCTGGCATAGTTACTACAGGCACAAAAGCCGAGCTGGCAAACGTTAACGGAAACACAAACAAAAATCCGGCTGTCTGTACCGCCTCGGCGTTACGAATAAACAAACCAAGTGTTGCAGTTACCCATGAAAAAGCAAAACTAAATGCTACTACTAGAGCAAGTGCGGCCATAAACTTACCTGTGCCTGCCTGGTACCTAAAACCCATTATAGTGCCCACTACAAACATTAATGTAATAGTAAAAGTGGTACGCAAACCGTCGGCAATAGTTCGACCAGCCAGCACCGCCCCGCGACTCATGGGTAGACTTCTAAAGCGATCAATTGCTCCTTTATCTAGGTCTTCTACTAAAGCAATGGGGGTTTGTAGGGCGCCAAAAAGTGCACTTTGAGCCATTATACCGGGCAGTAAGAAATTAATATAACTACTACCTGGCGTAGCAACACCAATTGCTCCACCAAAAACGTAATTAAATAGTACCAAAAACATTATGGGTTGAATGCTAGAAAATACTAAAATTTGCGGTGATCGGCGTACCCGCATAAGGTTTCTTTTAACAATAGTAGCCACATCGCTTATGCTGGAATAAAAAGTAGTGAATATACTGGTATTTTCCATTATTTATTTCCCCTTACTAAAGACTTGCGGGCTCTTTGCTTCTTTTTACCGGTAACCGCCAAGAATACATCATCGAGACTGGGTCTGTGTACCGAAACGTCATCTGGTTTAATACCTTCATTATCTAGAGCTTTGAGTATCTTAATAAGCATTTCTGAGCCTTTTTGAGCCCGCACTCTCAACGAACCACTCATTTCATCAACACTAGGGTTTGATTTCGCAACTTTTTTCATCACTGCTTTAGCTTTATCGTGGTCTAGCTTGCTAACGTGCATTTCCACTACGTCTCTACCCAAGCTTGATTTGAGTTGTGAGGCTGTACCAGACTTGACTACCTTACCTCTGTCAATAATACTAATATAATCACAAAGTGCATCGGCCTCTTCTAAATACTGAGTAGTAAGTAGTAGTGTACGGCCTTCAGCTACCAACTCTCTAATTAACTCCCAGAGCTCTTGCCGTGTTCTTGGGTCTAAACCAGTAGTTGGTTCATCTAAAAACAAAATTTCAGGACGCCCAACTAGGCTGGCGCCTAAATCTAGCCGACGACGCATACCACCTGAGTAAGTTTTGGCGGGTCTATCGGCTGCGTCTTGCAAACTAAGTCGTTTAAGTAACTCGTTGGTGCGTTTTTTGGCCTCGCGTTTGGGTATATGGTACAGTCTAGCTACCATCATTAGAGTCTCGCGACCCGTTAGAAAATCGTCAACCGCAGCAAATTGCCCAGCCAACCCTATCATACGACGAACCTGCATAGGATGTTTTGCAACATTTATTCCATTTATTAGTACATCGCCGCTATCGGGCTGCAATAATGTAGCCAAAGCACGAACTACCGTGGTTTTACCAGCACCATTGGGGCCAAGTAAGCCATATATCTTACCTTTATCTACGTGCAAGCTAACTCCGTCAAGCGCTTTCACTTCGCCATAGTATTTTTTGAGATTATTTACAGATATCACCACTTCGTTTTCTACCTTCATAACTTATATATAATACCAAAATAAATACATCTTCACTAGTCAAGTCTCTACAGTCACATACTTTAACTAAACCGTTCGTGGTAGAATTTATATATAAAGGCACTACAGTCTTTAGGACCTTATAAGGAGTTGAGATGAAAGTATGGATAGACCAAGATCTCTGTACTGGTGATGGTCTATGTACAGAAATCGTACCCGATGTATTTATAATGAGAAATGATGGTTTAGCTTATGTTAAGGAAGGTACAAAGGTATTCGATGGGCCAACAGATAGTTCAGACAACCCTGCTGGCTCGCGTGGTTTTGCCCAAGTACCCAACGGCCAGGAAGAGGCTGTAATAGAAGCGGCCGATGAATGCCCCGGTGCATGTATATTTATGACTATATGAGGTTAGCTTTATATAGCTACTCAACAAATACCCTCTCTTATGTTTTAGAGAGGGTTTAAATTTATTCATAGAGTTTTAATAAACTAGGTGCTATACTTATAATTCTTGATTTTATTAATAAACTAAATAACTCCTTTAGTAAGCTGGTTTTTGCCAGTCTATTAATACTTATTAAAACACCTATGAAAATCAAAAAAAATGTACAAATCATATATTCTACCAATTCTACTCATTTGGCTATGAGTAGTAAGACTCGTGAATTAATATTAGATGTTTTGACAAAACGATTCACTCAGGTTGGCCAAATAGTAATTAATAACAGCTCAGATCTTAATAAGTTACTTTTCTTAAAGCCCGACTTAGTCCTTATAGGTATGAAAGATTCGGCATTATCAGATGATGGTGATACTAAAGTATTCTTGAGTGAGTACTTAAGCAAAAATAACATCAGTAGTGTAGGCTCATCTAAAAAATCTAGAATACTTAGTAGTAATAAAAATTTAGCCAAAGAACTTGTCCGGAATGCTGGTATACTTACAGCCGATTTTTTTCTAGCTGAACCGGGTCAATTCACTAGTGCACAGGACTTACCGCTGGATTTTCCATTGTTTATTAAACCACCTAGTAGAAGTAAGGGTGCGGGCATAGATAGCAACTCAGTAGCAAGAAACTTTACTCAGTATGAGGCCAAAATAGAACAAATTTACAACAGGTACCAATCAAAATCTTTGGTAGAAAAATATTTGTCTGGACGAGAATTCTCGGTGGCAGTGCTTGAACAGCCCTATACGAAATTACCACTAGTTATGCCTATAGAACTTATTGCTAAGCCAAATACAAGAGGCGATAGAGTGCTTGGCTTACAAGAAAAAACTGAAGATGAAGAAAAGGTAGTACTTGTAGATAATTCTCGAATTGCCCATACCCTAAAAGATACGGCTACTAAAGTATTTAGAACTCTCGGCGTTAGTGATTATGCCAGGATCGATTTTAGAATGGATAATAATGGTCTGATCTATTTTCTTGAAGCCAATTTGTCGCCAGGACTGGGACACGGCTATTTTGCCCGTGCTTGTAGGCTTAATTACTCTATGAGCTACGAAGATATGATATATAAAATTACTGAACTTGGCTTAAGCAAGATAGCTAAATAATAAACTAACTATAAAGTAAAACCCACCCTAGTTTCCTAGGGTGGGTTGTGTTTGGTGGTTTAGAGACCGCCAATTTCTTCTACAGCAAGTTCGTGGGCGTTAATGGTGTCTTCAATCTCTTGCAAGAGATTGTCGTCACCTGCAGTAATGCCCTTGAGGGCACGCTTACGATCTTCGGCAGACAGATTCTTGGGTTTAACTAAGATTCTATCGCGAAGGGTTGTGTAGCGCCTGATCTTGCTTTGAATTTCGGGATCGCTTTGCACGTCTGGCGGGAGAGCCAAAAGCTCATTGAGCCTATTCTCTACGAGAATAAGTGAATCTCCCAGGCCCATGTTGTCGATAATCTCAGCATCGTGCCGCTTGCGCTGTACCAGCTTGGGTCGGTTGTAGAGCAAGTGAAAGGCTGCAAAAGGTAGTGGCGCCAGGAAAAAACTTACCTTCATAAGCTGACCATCAGAACCATCTTTGGCCCAGGTCATCTTGGGATCGCCATGCCTAGCCAAGCCATAGGCCAAGCCAAGACCGCCACCAATCTGCCAGATCAGCAACAGCTCTACAAAGACCGACATACCAAGTGGCGTGAGAGTCTTTGTAGTATCCACCTCTGGAACCGAGACGATAAGGTCATCGACATTACCCTCTAGGATAATGGTATGTAGACGGTTCACCATAGTTGAGTTGAGTGATCCACACTCGTCACAGCTGCGTCCACCAGAATCAAAGGGGTTAAACCCCAAATCTTCGGTAATACCAGGGTAATCACGTGATGAAGCGCTGAATTCGCTAACTACTTGATCAAACTCGGCTTGGGTATCTACACCTTCAAATTGATTGTGTAGTGCTACCCCTAGTTTGTCGCTAGCAGCTAGAGAGTCGCCACCTTGTAGGCCGGCGATTTCTCGATAAAAGTCGTTGCGCTCATCTATTTGTGCTGACTGTGCAGTTGCACTTTCGATGTTGTGGTTTTGCGAAATATTCGCAAGGCCCATGCCGCCAAGTGCCAGAAAGGCAGTTAGCGCCAAGGCTACAACTTGATTACGAATGATGCTTGCATGACGCGCAATAATTCCCTCTCGGGACATCGCGATCCACCTCTCTATTTTTTTAGTTGTTAAGGAATTTGTGTAGTGATTTTTAACTACACTAGAGCGAGCAATCGCTCACAGTTACAATTGAGTAAAGAACTCAATAATAAGTGTAAGCGGGGGTCGGTGGGAGTTATCCCACCGACCCCACTTTGGTTTGTTACCTACTCGGGTCTAGTTTCCTCCACCCGAAGAACCGCCAACATTGACGTGTTCGTTGCCGAAGATGTCAGGTACGCCGTTCTGGGCGCGAATGACATCGGCGCAGTCTACGCCAATGCTTGCCAATGCGGCGCACTGAACTCCTAGCGGATCACCGTTGAGATAATCCTGCTGAGCCTGCAAGGCTTCGAGCTCGGCGTTGGCCTCTAGGCCAGCGCGCTGCTCATTGATGTCGCCCTGCACCGAAGCCAGCTGGGTAGCCGTCTCCAGAGTCTGCTGCGCCTCCACCAACTGCTCGGCCTGGTCTTCCAGTTCCGGGTTGTTGGTGTGAATGTCGATGATGTCGACCTCCATCGGCGGGCACTCACCCTGGTTGATAGCATCCACGTCAACCGAAACACCACAGAAGTAGTTGCGGTCGTCACCACCGGTTAGCTGACGGTTCAGGCGAGTGGTGACCTGCTCACCGAGCTGGGCACCAATCACATCCCACACCAACTCACCGTCGTTCTCTCCACCAGAAATGGTGGGATTTTGAGTGAGCTCTTCCCAGGTGAACTGAGAAGTAAGGCGTGGCACAATCCCTCTAATCTGAACAGTAAAGTTCTGAGAGAGATAGCTAAACCATGGAGTCACACAGTTACCGCGGGCGTTGAAACCCAGGTCTCCTACCTCAAGATCGCTTGCGCAGTCTTGAACGGCCGGAGCCTGACTGTTGTCGCTAAGACCCGGAGGAGCCTCAGGACGCGAGTCGGTGCGGTAAGGACCAGCCTGCTGCGCGTTACGCGAGCCGTGGTCTTGGTACCAAGTACAGGCCTCAGAGGGCACGAACTTGAAGTAGAGCTGAAGCTCCACCCAAACGCCCACTCCCTGCGCAGTACCGGTCTCGGCAGCCGAACGGCCCTCGATGAATCGAGGCTGGCCAGGGTCGCGATCACCAGTGTTGGTGATATTGAGGAACCGATTGGAGATAGGAATCTCCACCAGCCGAGTCTCGTCATCCACTCGCTGAGAGCCGTCTTCGGCAGTCACGTCGCGAATGAACTCGTAGCCCTTCTTGTCGCTGTTGTTGAACAGACAGCCGTGGAAATCGGGCGAAACCGCCCTATCCACGTCGTCATAACTACTACAGGCAGCCGCAGAGGCCACTAGTAGTAGCGGCAGAACAATTGCAATCATCCGAGATGGACGCAGTCGCAACTTGTTGTTCCTTTCATAGTAGGTACTTACTAACCCTTTAAAGGCTAGCCGAGAAAATTGCATTCTCGTGCGCGCCCTCCATTCGCTCACAAAACTACAAATAATTTGTTAATAAACTATATCACACCACGTGCTATGAGTCAATACTTTTTACCAAGGAATTTTAAATATGTGACTTTACATTATTACTATTAAGTTATATAGTTGACATCTACTATTTTTTCTGCTAATATCAAATAACTTACTTTTTAGTACAAAAAGTAAAGTACGTTTTATTAGACAGCCATGTTTTAGATGAGAATTTAAATCACTAAAATTAAGTAGTGGTTTGGCTTCTCATCTAAATACAGAGCAACCGCCCTGTAGGTAAGAAATGGTGCCAGATGAGACCAGCAGATTAGGAGAAAAATGCCTGGAACAATCTTCACCCGTGACAGCCAGCTTGGCTTTAGCCACGGTAACGTGCGAATTGAACTGACGGTATCTGGCGGTAAGTTGTCGTCTGACCACGATGAGCGGTTTGATGCCATCATGCGCACCGCCGTAAACATCATCAATATCGAGCTGATTCCGGCTGTCAATACCTACGTGCGTGAGAACATCCCGCTAGCCGAAAGCATGATTGGCCAAGACACCTTCATTGAGGCGATTGTTGCCGAAGTTAAGGGTGTGCGAGTCGATCTGACTATTGAGGTAGACCTTTCGGTTGACTTGCCCGACGAGGCCATCGAAGCCATGATCCACGAGCTGGTAGCCGATGACTGCCTGCGATCTATGCAGGTTGCCATGACGTCTGATTTCTCAGTGCTGAGCTGGATTGGCTCGGTAATGGACATCGTCTCTGGCACCACCAACATCGTCTCGAGTCTCGGTCAGATCCCTGACTTCGTTAGCGAACTGTTCGGAACCAATGGCGATTCACCAAAGCCACCCACCAAGCCCGAGCCCTTTGAGGCTGGGCCGGTTGGTAGCACCGACTAACCCCATGCCCCACCAACTTGGTGGGGCATTTACATTATTTTAGAATATTATTAAACATTGACTATTATGTATTTTTAGTATATAATTTTGCCTAGCACCTAACATTTCGCAAATAACAAGGAGTGTCAATTGACTATTCTAGAAGGTAAATGGAATTGCTCGAATTGTGGCAAAAAGCGTATTGCTGGACGCCACAAAAAGTGCCCGAGGTGAGTGGGCTTAGCGACATTCAACGCCTTAGTGGCGTACGAGAAGGCACTTACACTGTTGGCTTGGTGTCTGAGAGCGAGAAGACCTACTCTAGCAATACATCTTTAGAAAACTGGAGTCAATTAGAGGTTGGGCAAGTTATTACTGGGCATGTGCGCCGTTCTGGCCACCTTAGCTCAGTTGACTGGCCCACTTCTATAGCGGCTTAAGAGCTTAAGCTATCAAACCCCGTCTGTAACAAGGCGGGGTTTTTACATACATAAAAATATACTTGACTATTGTGCCTTATAATACTATAATAACTCTGATCTAAATCGCACCCTTCAAAACTTACATAAAGGAGTAAGGTGTCTAGACATAGATTACTCAAGCAAAGATCTGTATTGGTACTCTGTGTAGTACTAATAGCTGTTTTGGTTAGCTGCGGCGAAGATGACGACCCAACCTCAGCAACCGCTGATACGCCAGAGGTAACCGCTGAACCAGTTGCGGCAACACCGGCTACTACCTCACCTACTTATGTATATAACCTTTTGGCACAGGTATACTCACCCGCCTTTTACGATCCAGTTAACGCTTGCAGCTATGGACAGCGAGTCGCCACAAGTATAGACTTTTTTGCAAACCACAATTTCGACCCGCCCCAAGATGGCTGGCTTAGAGCTGTAGTAGTTAAGACCTCTAGCTACGTACCAACTAATTCGACATTGCGTTGGTACGGTGCGGTTGTAAATGAAGACGGTAGCGAGCACACCATTATCTCGGTAGACGGTAACGATTCGCGTTTTAGTGGCGAGATTATCGATGCCCAGGTAAATGTAGGCGACAACATTATATACGCCAATGGCGACGGCGACAATCTCATCTCACTACGAGAAATTTCAATTATTGGGCATTCGGTCTTTGAATGTCGCAACTAAAAATATAAACCCCACAAAACGTGGGGTTTTAAAATAGTTTAAAGCCCCACCAAAAATGGTGGGGCTTGTAGTTTTAACCAGCATCAACAGTAATTTCGTTACCGTCGCTTGAGGTCTGAGGAGTAACAGCAGGCCAGCAGGTGTAATTGAACCAATGAACTCTATTACCGTCGTTGTCGTCGCCCTTGTCAGAGTAACCATGGCAACGCAACTGCGTACCATTAGTATCTTGCAAGTCGAAAAAAACTCCGTCTCGCTGCAACTCTTCTGGCGTTGGAGCCTCAGATTGCCCACTTGCACAGCCGGCTGCAAACAAGAGTGCGAAAACTGCCACAGCGATTATCTTGCGCATTTCTCTCTTTTCAAATAGAAGCTATAGCGATGTTATATTATACACACTTTTCGTATAATTGCAAGGTTTATTGCTCACCAACTTGAATATTTACGACCTTTTAGATAGAATTATCAAGTATCTTTATGTTTTTTTCTTGTTTAGTTTTTCTATTCAAAAATATAACCAATTTAACAATTTTTTGATTTTTAAACAGTAACAAAACTTGCGAAGATATAGAAAGAAATTTTTAGATAATTTCTTTACCTTTAGTAGTGATGTTATGACAATGGGGTGTGGCCAAGTGGTAAGGCAGCGGCTTTTGGTGCCGCCATTCGGGGGTTCGAATCCCTCCACCCCAGCCAA
>CAYZYH010000004.1:0-68064 GCA_964481235.1 uncultured Candidatus Saccharibacteria bacterium | reverse complement strand
GGCAGCGGCTTTTGGTGCCGCCATTCGGGGGTTCGAATCCCTCCACCCCAGCCAATAAAAATACCGTCGTAAAGTCGGTTTTTTTATTGACTTCAGTATATTTTTGTGATACTATAAGCCAGACTTTTGGAAAAATCTAAAAGACGGAAATTGAAACAACTAGAAATATGGAGGTTCTCGGATTAATCTTCCTAATGATAATTGGGTATTTTAATCCGGGAACCTTGATACTTGGGTGCCGGTAACCAGAAAATAACCAGAAAGAGGTTATGACGAGTGGAAATGACAGAGGCTGACTACAAAGCAGTTCTAAGAGAGGCACAGCAAAAACTACAAGAGCAAGCTACTCTCCTTGATCGGCTTACGGCAATGCCATTTGCTCTAGCGACTGTTCTGATGGTAGGCTCTTTCACTAAGCGAGATGTAAGCGTTCGCAAGGGTCAAGAGATTACAATCAAGCCGTCGTTTAGAAACATTCATAAAGACCTATCCACCTACACAGGTACAGTCATTGAAGTAGATACAAGAGATGGCTATGTAAATGCTGACTTTGCTGGGGTATATCTATGGATCGACCCTTTGCACTATGATGCTGTTGGTACTACAAAAGAAACTAAGACATGCGTTATCTCTTTTGAGGGCAAGGCCCTTGAGGTAGAGGCACCATCTGAAATTGTTGTGCAGCCTGGCGACATTGTTCGCCTCTCGGCCAACACAATGCAGATTATTGAAGTTGCCGAGCATGCTTTGCCTGGTGAAATCAGCATTGTCCGTCGATCATTCGATGGTATGTCTGAAGTCGATTACCAAGGCACGGTCCGAATTGTTTGTAACGGACTACAAGAAACTCATGAAAAGGGTGATCGCGTTGTACTTGATTCTTCGGGATCGGTCATCGTGCAGAACCTGGGTAAGGATGATGAAAGCTTTAGATTCACAGCAGCAACCAAAGTCACTTGGAGTGATATTGGTGGGTTGGAAGATGCAAAGCGACAAATGATTGAGGCTATCGAAATGCCCCATCATCACTCTGATCTCTATCGTCACTACGGCAAGCGACCACTCAAGGGAGTTCTGCTTTATGGTCCTCCGGGATGCGGCAAAACCATGCTTGGGAAGGCCGCTGCTACTTCGCTGGCTCAGCTATATGGTGGCTCAATGGAATCTTCAGGCTTTCTGTATGTGAAGGGGCCGGAGATTCTTGATAAGTACATTGGTGTAGCTGAGGCAACAATTCGTCAGCTTTTCGAGCGTTCTAGGCGTCACCGCGAAGAGCATGGTTTCCCCGCCGTACTGTTCATCGATGAAGCCGATGCCATTCTTGGCAAGCGAGGTTCTGGTATTAGCTCTGACATTGAGCGAACTATCGTTCCGATGTTTTTGACTGAAATGGATGGGCTTGAGGACTCGGGTGCGGTGGTTATTTTGGCCACCAATCGTCCAGATGTTCTCGATCCTGCAGTTGTTAGAGACGGACGGATTGACCGAAAGGTAATGGTAGCACGACCCACATGGGATACCGCTACAAATATCTTTGAGATCTATCTAGAAGGTGTGCCTTTCCATAACGGCTCTACTGTTCAGCAGTTGGCCGAAGTTGGTCGCAACGAGCTCTTTAGAGAAGACCGCGTCCTGTACACGGTGGATCTTGCAGAAGGCGACCCAGCACACTTTACTTTGGGCCACATCTGTAATGGTGGACTTATCGCAGGCGTTGTTGATAAGGCCACCTCAATTGCAATGCACCGAGACATTGCATCTGGCGGACAACCTCAAGGGCTTTACGAGGCCGACCTGGTGGCTGCAGTAGATAGCGTTTTTGTTGAAAACGTACATCTCAATCACAGCGATGAGATGGCAGACTTCGTTGCAGACTTTCGCGACAATGTCGTGAATATTCGCCGACTCCGCCAAGTAGCGGCATAGTAAAAGGAGATAGTAATGTCGATTTTCGACACGCGTCGTACCCGTAAGCCTAGAGATAATGGTAGCAATAGCACATTTGAAGACCTTGAGGACGTCCGTGAGGAAGTCCCTGAGGTTGATAGTGCGCTTGATGCCATTGATCGTGCTCTCAACAGCACAATGACAACTGAACCCACCAAGCGTAGTGGCTGTGGGTGTTGGGATTGAACGATCTCTCCACTCAAGTGGTTAGTGTAGTTATGCTAGCCTTGGCGGTCTCGGCAATGTCGATGACTATTACCAAGACCAAGGTAACCAAGACGTTGCGCTTGTGGGTAAAAGCCCATAACGAATGGTTTGGTGAACTGCTTAGTTGCCCTTACTGTACTAGCCACTGGTTGGCTTTTGCGGCAGTAGCCATCTACCAGCCAAGAGTGGTAGATTCTGATCTACTGGTGCTAGATCTATTTGTTTCGGCCATGATGATTGTAGCTCTGGCTGCAGTTATGTCGGGCCTAATATTTAGATCTATCGCAGTAATTGCCGAGCCCAACTAGATTTTCATAGTAAAAACAACGAGATATTGCCAGTTCACTCATGAAAAGAACTGGTGCAGTCGCTGAATGTGTATTCAGCCTGATGAGTCTAAAAAAGACGAAACTGTATGATTTTTAAAAATTCAATATGTGCGCGAGATAGGCTTTTAGAACATATTATGTTGTGTTTTGTAAGCCTATCTTGTATGCATAAATAAAGTGCACTACAGGTAAGTGGGTAATTGTCTGCCCTGGATAGGTAAAGGAGCAAGACATGCAACTGGCTATGAGTTACCCCTTCTCGAAGGGAACTGTCAACGTCAACTTGGTTGTTGTTGCCGAAGAAATGATTGGTGATGAAAACGATGGGTTCATGATGGACGACATGCTCAAGGAAGCTGTCCAGGCTGTCACCTCGCCACTCATCCCCTCTCTGAACCATCTCGACCTCAAGTATGAGCTGGCCGAAGGCAGTACTGTTGTTGAGACGCTTTATGTACAAGAGCTTCTTGGATACCGAGTTGAGCTTCGCGTAGAGGTTACCCTCGAGCTGGAGATCACGCCCAAGCTGGTCCAGGCTGTTGTGGCATCCTCGGTGATGAACAACTTTGCTGGTTATGCCGTAGATGTTGCGGCAAGTCGAGCGTACAGAAGCCTGGAGGACGACATGAGTATCGTCCCTAAGATGAACGTAGACTCACCACTGGCACGCCTGCTTGGTGGTGACGGTGGCGGGTTCGACATGCTCCTAGGAGACGACCTCTCACCTACCCCGTAGTAGCTAACGAGGGTTTGATTTATTATACATAACCATGTATAATACCACTCAACTCAGCTTGAGATAGGAGGTATCCAAGTGGGTAGTGTGCTCAAGCGGCGCGAATCTCGCCCGCGAGAAGATACCGAAGTAGTTGAAACCCCAAAACGCTCAGACGAGGCACACGACTTGGCAGAGACCGATAGATTGCTTGATGAAATCGACGAAATCCTAGAAGCAGATGAGACTGTTGAAGAGGATGAGGCGAATCGACGGGCAAGAAAATTGGCTCTACGCCTAACCCACTTGCAAGCAAGTGGCTGTGGTAGCTGCTGGGGTTAGTCCCTTCAAACCAGAGTATAATCTACTCTAAAAACTGCGCCTTTAGGAATATCCTAAAGGCGCTATTTATTTTGTAAACAATCCTTGATTTTGTAAAGATTAAGTGGTATTATCGCATAATCATTCTACTAGAGTGAATACTGTAAACCAGTCGTACCTCAAAAGGAGTTTATACTTGCCACTGATTAGTATTACTACTAAGCCACGCTTTCACCCCACCCAACAGGTTGGTGGTGGCAGCGTTGGTAAGCAAATGATGGTTGACTTTGCTCAAGATTTGCCGGCACTATTTGTTGCAAATTCTAAGAAACTACGGCTAGACGCCGATACCCCAGAAGCTGCTGTACAGGTCGCTCACCACAAGTTTCACCAACAAGATGTAAATATACCAAGCGTTTGGGTGGTGGTGCAGTTTAGCGAATCTGGGTTAAGTAAAAAACAACGCAAAAAGGTCAGCCGTTTGGTAGAAGATATTTTGCTAAGTTGGTTTGGTCTTAATGGCTATTCTACACCCAAGAACTTTGCCATTGATTGTTTCTGGGGACCAACACATGGCGTACTCCACAATGGTCGCAACGTTATTAGGTGGTAACACACCACATCCCCGCAAAATCTGATAAATTTCAGAATATTTGCGGGGTTTTATTTTGCAAAATTTTTGCGATATACTAAGTTTTTAAAGTACCTACAAAAGATAGGCAAAAATGAGTAAATCTCTAACCTACCACGACATAGAAGAACTTCTGGCGATGATTGATGAGCCATATAGGGCCCGTCTACAGCAAGTATTGAGTGATAACAACTGGCGTATTAAAAACTCTCCAGGCTCTACACATAATCATCAAGCCTGGCGAGGTGGATACCTAGACCACGTACTAGAAGTAATGAACCTAGCGGTACAACTTTTTCGTTTTATCGCCTTCACTGGGCGTATGAGTTTACTACCTGTTGATGAACAATTTAGTTTGTCTGATGCTCTTGTGGTGCTGTTCTTGCACGATATTGAGAAGGCCTGGCGAATACAGCTTGATTATGATGGCTCTATAGAGACCAGCCAAGATGGCAAATTCTTAATAGCACCAAATATGGAAAGCAAGGCAAACCGCGAATTATTCAAAAAGCGACTCATTACCGAGTACGAGATAGAGCTAAGTGACGCACATTGGCATGCATTACACTTTGTTGAAGGCATTAGAGATAAAGACTACTCTCCAAATGCTCGTACTATGTCACCGCTGGCGGTTTTTTGCCATACCTGCGATATGTGGAGTGCTCGAGTGTTTTATGAGTTTCCACTCAGTAAAAACGACCCTTGGTCCAATATGGGCCGTAGTTTTAACCCCACTCCTTCTTGATTTAGAGGGAGTTTTTATATAGCTACAGAATATGTTAGTAAAATATGACACTATTATGCTTATGTTTTTAACATACTATAATCTTATATCGAGAAAATCAGTAATTTTAAAACTTTTTTGTCAAAGACTATTGACTTTTTATTGGTACTCTGCTAAGATGGTATTTGTAGAAACAAAACAGAAGTTTTGCACCTTATAAAATAATTAACTAACCACCCTGCAGTTCTGTTGTAATTTATTAACACTTTTAGTAATTTACAACAGGGCTGTGGAGTGCCCGACAGACTCGTGAGAGTCGATATGCGTAAAGCACCTGTCTCCGGGTGCACGCAGGGTTGGGACATTGTCCTTATCCAGATCTCCACTCTACCTACGTAGCGCCCTTTTGGGGGACCAAACGCGAAATAGTAGAGGCCGAGTCCTTGGTGGGGCAAAGGTAGTTAGTGACTGATTGAGCGCCAACTCATGAAAGTCGGAAAAGGCAGGTGGAACAGCTCTCAGCTCGCAAGGCTGGGTGCCAAGACCACTCACGCGCCTGTTATTGGAGACCAATCAACATACCTGTTGAATGGAAAGCGTGGGAAACTAAATCGTCGTAGGGCCATTCCTTAAGAGCACACTGCGTGGGAAGCAGAGTGTTTGTAAAAAGGAAGTCTAGGATAACCACCTAGACATGATCGAAGCGCCGGCCAGCGCAGAGATCAAGAAGACGATTTGGGGATAAAGATCTCATACTAGATCTGGGGCGTAGAGCTCCACATTGGGTAAAACCAGTGATGTACGGTCAAAGCTGTCTACGCTTCGCAGGCGTGGTATGAAGACGGCATCGGGAGAGCCTGACCTAACTCTCTCACAACCCCACTCAACCCTCGCTAGCTTTGCTAGCGGGGGTTTTACATTAAATAATTAACTTGTATGGCGACAAATCAAAGTATAAAATGTAGCATATGAATACAACCACCTATAAAGAGCCGGTAATTTTAGTTGACGAAAGCAATACTCCAATTGGGCTTACTGAAAAAGCTACTGTACACACTAAAAGCACTCCGTTACATAGAGGTTTTTCGGTTTTTTTGTTTAATGACAAGGGAGAAGTACTCTTGCAACAGCGTTCTATGCAGAAAATCACCTGGCCCGGAGTATGGAGTAATACTTGCTGTGGTCATCCTTTGCCCGATGAGGATGTAGAACAAGCTGCTGTACGTAGACTAAAGTACGAGCTTGGTATAGATGTTGATAAACAAAGTATTATAAATATCTTTCCTAACTACAGATACCGCGCCGAACGCCAAGGTGTAGTTGAAAATGAGTTTTGCCCAGTAATGGTGGTTAGACACAATTCTCAACCCACCCCCAATACAGAAGAGGTAATGAATACAAGGTGGGTAGACTGGCTTACTTTTAGTACTCAAAGCGACAAGACTACCGAGTTCACGCCCTGGTGCCAAGAAGAAACTAATCTACTGAGTAAAGATAATAATTTCTTACAGTTTTTCAGTTCAAAACAATAGACTATAAGTATTTACATAACTGTTGTATTGTGGTATATTAAAGTTGCTTCAACGCCCATACAAGGAGCAGTCTTGACAGACATACTTAGCAGTCAAGCAACAATCCAGCTAGATACCGAAGATCCAGAAGAATGCGAACACTTCTTTCCGCCGGTTCCCAAGAGCTGGTGTGATAAGTGTAGTGGTAGTGGTGACGGCAAAAAGAAGAAGCAACACATTAAAAAAGAGCGAGACATTATCCTGGCACCAAAAAGACCCTGTAAGGGCATTTGGAAGTGGGACCCGTACCGCGAAGCAGTCACAACCATTCCAAGAGATCGTGACTGCGTACATATCACCAGTAGCTTTTCTGTAGAGCACTTTGAGCAGCTCATTGAGCATCTCCCAGATCTTGTTTTGGTAGAGATTGTACCCTCTAGAGCTGACTTCATTGAGCGCTACGTCCCCTACTTCAGCAGGTATCGTGTTGGAATCGTTGCTCGAAGGCGTTACAAGCAGCGATAACATACCAAACCCAAACCGAAAGGTTTGGGTTTTTAACTTATTTTTGATTGGTTATTATTAATCACATCTAAATATAGCTTAAGGTAATCGGCTAACATTATTGGTGTAATAAACTTTGACCGCACCAATGACTTGGCGTTATTACCAATATCGCTATAATTACCTATATTTTTTAAAATATCTACAATTTGCATAGCCGACTCTTTATTTGTTTTGCTCAAATAGTATCCTGTTTTACCATCAATTATTTGCACGGTAATACCACCAACTGGTCGGCTTAACACTATTTTTTTCTTCCAGAGTGCCTCGGTAACTGTTAGACCAAAACCCTCTTTAATTGAGTTTTGCAAAACCACTGATGCTGCCCTTTGTAAAGCATTTACTGAGACGTCATCTATATTATTAATAATTTTAATTCTACTAGAGTCGACCGTTTTAGTCTTGGTAAGAACTTTTTGATAATATACTTTACCCTCAGGATCATCGGTAGCGCTACCACCAACTAATACCAATTGAGTATCTGGTAGATACTTCAGTACTTGATGAAAAATATCAATTACACCAAGCGGATCTTTAAACTTGTCAAACCTAGATACCTGTAATAGATATGGTAAATTACCGTCAATAGAGTTTTGTTTGAGTATTCGAGTGATGAGTTGATCGCTTACGGGCCGGTTCTTATTACTCAAAGGGTCTATTGAGGGTTGTACTATTGCGACTTTTTGATTATCAACATCTTTAGCATACTGCTGTAACGAAAATATTATTCTGTCGAAATATTTGTAGAATTTCGTTACCCAACTTAAAATATTAGAATCAGCTTGAGTTAGATCTATATGGCATCGCCATACCAATTTTTTTTCTTTCAGAAATGGCGCCAAACCTAAAGTTTGAGGATCGTGCAAGATATACAAATCGCCATCTAGCGGAATATCTTTAACGATTTGTGATAAGTACTTACTATAGTTATTTAGATCGGCATTATCTGGCGGACTACACATACCTTGTAAACAATTATGTAGGGTTTTTGTAATATTAAAAAACTCGTCGTTGGGTTCTAACACCAACCAATCAACATCTAGACCAAGATCTTTATATAGTGGCAATTGAGAGTTGAGTAGTTCGGCCACTCCTCCGCCAGCGGCGGTTGAGTTAATCTCATATATCTTTTTGCCTTTTAGGGTTTTTGCGGAACTTACAATGTTTTTTATCTGAGTAGAGTCTATTAGGTTGGTGTAATCTGATAATTTTTGTGACGAAAAGTTTGTAATACGTTGCATTATATTATTGTACTTGATAGTGCCATGATTTTTGAAATAACTATTATTTTTCTATATTCGACTTATTAGACTGCCACTATCGGTATCGGCTACTAGCAGTCCATATTTTTGTTTAAGTTCTTTACGGAGTGTGTCAGAACTAGTATAGTCTTGGCTCTTTCTAGCTAGTTCATAGCTATGCACTACATCTAGTTCTTGCTTGGTGAGTGGTTTGGTACCAAAGAGGTTAAGCCCCAAAATATCATCAGCCGAGCGCAAAGCAGCCAGAGATTCTTGAGTAAAAATTTTACCTTCTATATGCGAAAAGGCTGCTATAGCGGCGGGGGTATTGAGATCGTCTTCTAGCGCCCGAGTGAACTCATGAAGGAATTTTTTGGTTGCACCAGTGTTGTCTGATTTTTTAAGTGGCGCACTGCGCAAAATATGCATATCAACATAGGTCTGCAGATTACTCAATCTTTCTTGAGCAGAGCTTAAGGTTTGCTCACTAAAATCCATATGGCTTCGGTAATGAGCTTGTAATACCAGTAGTCTAAAGGCTAGCGGGTTGGGCATGTTTTTTAGCTCGGTAACATTGCCAAGACTTTTGCTCATTTTTTCACCACTGATGTTTAAAAATTCGTTATGGACAAAATAGTTTGCTTGTACACCCCCACACTGTGCAATTTCATTTTCGTTGTGTGGAAACCTCAAATCTACTCCACCGGTATGAATATCGAAAGGCTGCCCTAAGTATTTTGTACTCATTACCGAACATTCTATATGCCAGCCAGGTCTACCTGGATATTTCTCGTCTTGCCATATAAAGTCCCAAGCTGGTTCACCTGGCTTTTGAGCCTTCCACAGTGCAAAATCACTTACACCTTCTTTCTGGTCTTGGTCGTCAGTTACTCTAGACCTAGGTTCGTAATCTACGCTAACTAGTTGTCCGTATTTCTTACCACTTGCTATGTATTTTTCTAAACTAAAATAAATACTACCATCACTTATATAGGCAATTTTATCTTCTAATAACTTTCTTATAAGATCTTGCATGGCCCCAATATGGTCGGTAGCCCGCGGTAGCTTAGCTATGTCGGCACGTCTAATGCCGACGCTTTCAATGTCATCAATAAATGCATCGGTATATTTGTCGGCCAGTTTATTGAGGGCAGACATTGGATCATCTGATGTATTTAATTTATTGATTCTAGCTATCATTTTATCGTCGATGTCTGTAATGTTCATTACCCAAGTAACTTTTAGTTTCTCAATATCTCTCAAGACTCTTTGCAAAAGATCGTCGGTAATAAATGCTCTTAAGTTGCCAATGTGAACGTGGTCATAAACAGTTGGTCCACAAGAGTAAATAGTAGCCTTACCAGTATGTATGGGTTTAAAAGGTTGTTTTGATTTAGTTAGTGAGTTGTATATTACCAACATATACCCTTACTTTGTCTCAAATACTATTTTTCTTAAGACCTCGGCGGTGTGTCGGCAGTCTTCTAGGGCATCGTGAGATTTACGTGCTGGCAAGCCAAACTCTCTAAAAGTTTGTTCTGAGCGATAAATATCACCCTTGCCTTGACGTACAAAAAATACATAGATAATCGGCCATATGTCTAGAATATGATAGTCGTACTCCATAAAATCATGGCCAATACTCTGCATCATATCTTCGAGCATCTTAGTATCTAGCATGGTTGTCCAACAGCTCAAGTAAACATCGGTACCAAAAGTATCTAGAAATTTCTGCATTACCTCATCTTGACTAGGTGCATCCTTGAGCATCTCTTTAGTAATACCGTGTACTGCACTAGAACGAGGGTTGGCTCCCTCGAGGTCTTGTTTGATGTAGCTACTAAACTCTTTTTTTTCTTTGAGGGTGTTTTTGTCTAACAATATTGCAGCCAACTGAATGGGCTTGGCCATAGACGGACGACCATCGGTGGTTTCAAAGTCGATCATAAGTATGTCTTTTCTAAACTTCATTACCTTATTATACCTGATAAATAGTTATAAATCTTAAAAACTACTAAGTTATCATTTGTATTTAGTAATGTGGTGTTTAAAAAGCTCGTCGGTTGTCTAAGGCTCTACCTAAGGTCATTTGGTCGGCGTACTCAAGATCGCCACCCATTGGCAGGCCGTGTGCCAACTTAGTAACTTGTACTGGCGAATCTTTGAGCTGACGTACAATATATAGTGCTGTAGTTTCACCTTCGAGGTTAGGATTGGTAGCCAAAATAATTTCTTCTGGCTTAGTTTTGTCTATACGACTTAGTAAACTTGCAATCTCAATATCGTCTGGCCCAACACCGTCTATGGGGCTTATAACTCCATGTAGAACGTGATATTTACCTTTGTATAGACCAGTTTTTTCTATTGCAACAATATCAAGCGGCTGAGATACTACACAAATTGAACTATTACTTCTATTGGGGCTTAGGCAAATTTTGCAAGTCGAGCTGGTACTAAAGTTTTGGCAAGTACCGCACTTTACTATACCGTCCTTGAGGGCAAGCGCCGCTTCACCAAGAGTTTTATTGTCTTCTGTTTTGAGTAAATAAAACACCAACCTTTCAGCTGTTTTGTGACCTATACTGGGTAACTTAGTAAACTCTTCAATAAGATTGTTGACACTCTCGGGCAATATCTCGTTCATATAACTATAGTAAATTTAATATTAATCTGGTAACAACACTACATCCCCGGTAGGTTCATGCTACCAGCGATCTCTTGCATTTTACTTGTGGCTTCAGCCATAATTTCTTTATTGGCTTGGTTAATTGCTGAGACTAATAATCTCTCTAGCCTGTTTATATCTTCTGCAGCTTCAGGTTTAATATTTATTTCATGCAACTCTACACTCATGCTAGTTTGTGAGATTAGCATTTTTGCAGTTACTTTTACGTCGCCGTCACCTGCTTCGGCTTCTATTCTCATTCTCTTAAGCTCCTTCTGTAGCTTAAGAGCCTTTTGCGCCATCTTTGCTTTGTCCATCATGCCCATAATAGTTCTCCCTTTTTAGTAAAATAAATGCTTAATATAACTTTACTATTTTACCTGATACAGCCTAACTTTGCTATAGCCCGACTCTGCCTGACTTAGTAGAACCCAAGTAGATGGAATCTGACGATAATAATCGTGCTCACCAGTCTTGCCAACAATCCAGACTCTACCCTTTGGTATGTTATTGTAAGAATCAATATAAACATTTTGATCATATAATAGCCCAGATTCGCCATAACCGTTTAAATTACTATTTGCTGTGTATATTTTAATTGGTTGTGCGGTAGTGTTGTAGTAACTACTATCAAAATATACGTATAGTTCGGCGGCAACTATCTTATCACCTATTTGATATTGGTTATTTATTTGACCAACTACTTCGCCTATTTTATGACCCGATTGTGCATATACGTTGCGCACTCCAATGAGTTCGGTACCCACTACCAATGTTAAAAGAATACCTAATAACCAAATTCTTTTTTGCGAAAATCGATCTATTGCCATTGCCACTATTATATAAATTGCGACTGCGGCAAAAACAAAGTATCTTTCGTGAAAAATTGGCTTCTGAATAGACACTAAAAGACCAACCAAGATTGGTAATATTCCAAAACTTACTACTAACCTAGAGTACTTTTGAGCTGATTTGTCGGTGTAAATTAAGTAGATAGAAGCAATAAGAATAATAATTGGTACCAACAAGTATATGAGATAAAAAATTTTGTGTGCATCTGTAAAGGTAAAAAATTGCCATATGGTGTCGTGATAGGTCATGATGGTGGTTTTTGGTAACCAACTTAAGCCCTGGCCTCTACGCAACTGCGCAATCATATTTGGTAGCCAGGGTATAAACAGTATTAATGCTACTGCATTTGCTAGCCACCACCGAGCCGATACAACAATAGATTTGCCGAATCTAATTTTTTTGATTGGCTGTAAAACCACAAAATATAACCATATAGACATGATTGCAAGTGCTGTAAAGTAATGGGTATACATACCCGCAGTAATTGCCAAACAATACAGTATATATGGCCAAAAATTCTTTGGTTTTTCGGCAATATAGGTGGCAGCATAAACGGCCAGTAGAGTAAAAAGGCTTAGTAGCCCGTACATTCTGGCTTCTTGGGAGTAACGTATTAAAAATGGTGCACAGGCCAGTAAAAATGCCGTTATTATTGCTGCTCTATTATTTGCTACCTTTTTTACAAATAAATAACCTAACGGCACTAGCAATATGCCAACAACTACACTTAGACTTCTAATGGTAAAGACGCTATCACCAAAATACTTCATCCAGATATGTAGTAATTCGTAATATAGGGGTGGGTGTACATCTCGCGCCGAACCAGACCAAATGAGATCGGGCGTACGTCGTGCCAGTAATATTGAAAAGCCTTCGTCGTGCCAAATACTTGATTTAGTAACATACAAAAGCCTTAAGCCGGTAGCCACCACTGTAGCAAGAACTACCATAGCAATATTAAAGTTTTTACTATGTGATAAGTATTTGTGAGTAGCGCTCATTACCTGGCCTTTTTATATCTACCGCTAATCAGGCCCCACTTAATATGTACTAAGTCAGGAAATGTTTGTAGAGCTGCTTTTGCCGCCGAGAATTTTGAGGTAGACACCTTACTACCCTCTTTAATATCACGCCAGTCGGGTACATCAATAGTCTCTATTTGATAGCCCAATTGTCTAGCTATCGCTAATATCTCCATATCAAAGCCCCAGCCTACTACTGTTTGACGAGTAAATATTTCTTTGGCTGCATCAGAGCTAAAAGCCTTAAAGCCACACTGAGTGTCTTTTATTCCTGGTAATAGAACCATTTGTACTAAAAAGTTTGCGCTACCCGATATAAACTTTCGCAAACCTGTATGGCTTTTTTGAAGGTTGCGCACGCAGATACCTACCGGGCTATTTTTTTGGGCCAGTTTTTCAACATCACTTAAATACTTGAGCGGAGTTGCTAGATCGGCATCCATAAAAACCAGATACTTACCTTTGGCTGCCAACATACCTAGTTTTACTTGCTTACCTTTTAAAGCCTTTTTGGGTGGTTTTGGGCCAGCATCAATAAGTTGAAAATTATCAAACAACTTGGCCTGCTTTTTAGCTGCTTCAGCTGTACCGTCGGGGCTTTGAGCGTCAACCACTATTAGTTCTACACTTTGTTTTTTAGAGGCAAAATAGTGAGCTATCTGAGACATTGTATCGCCAATTCTAAACGCCTCTTTGTATGTAGGAATAATAATACTTAAATCTATTGGTTTTGAGCTATCATGTTTAGTCATTGACTTACTCTGAATGAATAAAATAATAGTTGATTGTCAAAGCTTGAATAGTGCGAATTTAGTTGACCAGACGGATATTTAGCTTGTAATACCTGAATAATCTTCTGGCTGTCACTGCTACTTGGGAAAACGTAAAGTAGGCTTTGGTTTAAGATAGGTTGGTTTTGCAGGTCGGTCAAGCTAAGTAATGTGTATCGAGATTTATTAGTGGTTAAATATTGGGTTGGCATAGTCTCGTAACCGCCAGCAATAATATAGTTGCCATCATTTTGCTTGCTTGAGCCGGAGTTAAGAAAGTTACCAATTGCTACCATATTTTCACTATAAGCCGAATAAGTCTGGGGATCTTGCGCCCAGGCTACAAAATATTGACGCCAGCCAACAATAGCCGTTAAAGCCAATAAGATACTAATACTAATAACCCCTGTGGTTCTTGCTGGCCCGTTTACGGGGAAGGTCTTGTACCAACGAGTTAATAAATAATCTATACCAATAGCGGCAATAGTAAATACACTAGCTGCGGTACCAATACTACGAAGTGCATGTGGTAGACCCTCGGCAGTCAGTATCGCAGGTAGCATCATTACAAAGAACATCGCCAAAATGGCAGCATACTTTACTCGTCCTATCCTACTAAAGGCTACCAAAAGACCTAGTACAAGCATGATACCTACAAAAGTATTTACTAATGGTTCACCAGGAAGGTTGTGGCGACTATTCTGGTCTCCTTGATAATTGAACTGTAGTAGGGTTTTTCCAGTGCTCTCTAGTAAGGCCAGCACAGGCTTGCCATTATTGAGGTCTTTATTGAGAAAACTTGTACCACCTGCCCGAGCTGTAGAATCAGCAGGATTTTTTATGATAGTTAATGCTAGAGGTGTAAGCGTAACTAGAAATACCGCTCCCCCAATAAATATGTTCTTAATATTTTTTGCAAGCCAGTCTCGTCTAAATAATCCTAAATATATTAGTCCTCCAACAACCACCAAGCTAAACATAGTAAAGGCGGTGTAAGTATAGAACCCTAAGCCAAATACTAGCCCAGCCAGTACAAAGTAGCGTGTTTTATTGGTTTTGAATGCTCTGCCACCAAAAAAAGCTACTAATGCTATCATTAGTGGTACCATACTAGCCCTAAAACCATCACGACTAACAGTATTCACCCAAGGGTTAACAGCTATTAAAAAGGCTGCAAGTAGTGCTGTTCGGCGTCCAAACCAGTCTTTGGTGTATAGGTAAACAACGAAGACCGTAATAATTCCAAATAGTGCTGGTGCAAGTCGCAAAGCAAGTATGGTGTTGCCAAGTAAAAGCACAAACAAAGCTTGGAAATAGAAAAACAGTGCTTCTCTTGGCCCATTGGTGTTATAAATTATTCTCCAGTCATGGTTATAAATACGCTGTACAATATCTAAACCATTAGCCGCTTCGTCTGGATGTAAACCGGGCGGTAAACTATTGAGCTGATATAACCTAAAGGCTGTAGCTAGCACCAATACACCCAACAGTATTAATAATCCTTGGTGTTTTTGGATAAAGTTTAAAAATTTTGAATTACTTTTTTTCATTATTAAATACAAAATGCTTATACATTAGATAATTATAAACAAGAATAATCATGATAGCGACCATAAGAGCTAGATTTCTTTCGTCGAAATCACGACTAAGTGGTAATCTCAATCCAGAGGTTATGGCGTATGCAATATCGGCTGGCCATATCCAAATATCGGTCATTACTTTTAAAATTACGGGTCTAATAACATATAGCCCAAATATAGTAATGGCAAAGAAATAGAATGTATGTTTTGAATCAATATGTCTTTTTCTAAAGGTGAAACGCATATTAAATATGTAACTGTTAATCATAGCAGCAGTTCCAGATATTAAGCCAGCAACAATTATACCGGTAATAGCTATAGAGGTGCCAAATATTGTGATAGTAAACAAGACACTGCTTTTAGGCAAAATTGTTACTACCAAAACGTTTAGAATTACAAAATCTACAAATGTATTTAGTATGCCAACTAGTCCAAACCGACCAACTCTTTTGACATCTACAGCGGGTTGTTTATTTTTTTTCATAATGGCTATGCTAATTATAACGTAGTGTTAGCAACTAAAAAAGCTTTTTGGTTACTGATGTACCTTATCAACGCTACGAAACAACATCTGTTCAGGTTGAAAGTATAATTCTACTTCGCCGGTAGGACCATTACGATGTTTGCGGACTAATATTTCGGCAATGTTTTTCTTCTCACTCTCTTTCTCGTAATAATCTTCACGATATATAAACATTACAACATCAGCGTCTTGTTCGATACTACCAGACTCTCTAAGGTCAGATAGCTGAGGAATTTTGGGTGAGCGCATTTCTACACTCCTAGAAAGCTGAGACAAAGCTATTACTGGCACATTTAGTTCTCTAGCCAGCCCCTTTAAGCCACGAGAAATTTCAGATATTTCTTGCACCCGATTCTCGCTACTGCTATTACGTCCACTCATTAGTTGAAGATAATCTATTACAATTAGACCTAGGTCATTCTCAGACTGCAAACGACGAGCTTTAGTGCGCATCTCCATTACATTACTCATAGCTGAATCGTCAATATAGAGCGGGGCTTCAGATAATACGCCCATGGCTTTATTGATTTTTTCAAAGTCGCTATCCTCAAGATTGCCAGTTCTTAGCTTCCAGCTATCAATTCCGGCCTCCGAACTCAACAGCCTATCAATAAGCTGTTCTTTGCTCATTTCTAGGCTAAAAATACCCACCGGAATACCCTCTCTTGCAGCTACATGTTGAGCAATATTTAGAGCCAAACTGGTCTTACCCATACTTGGTCTGGCGGCAAGTATGATTAAATCAGAATTTTGTAGGCCAGCCGTTAAATTATCTAATGCTCGATAGCCGGTTGGTATACCACGTAAAGTGGTCTTATCTTTGTGAAGATCATCTAAACGCTCAAAGCTCTCAGTAAGAATTTCAGAAATTGGGGTGAAGTTTTTCTTAAGGTGTTTTTGAGATACAGAAAAAAGAGTTTGTTCTGCTTCGTCCAGAACAGAATCTAATGCCTCATCTTCACCATATGCCATAGAATTAATTGTGCTAGCTGCAGAAATCAAACGTCGCAAAGTAGCTTTTTCTGCAACGATTCTAGCATACTGCTGAACGTGAGAACTTGATGGCACGCTATTTACTAACTCGGTTAAATAAGTAGCTCCACCAACGTTTTTTAGTTGCTTTTTCTTGTCTAGAGAATTTGCAAGTGTAACCACATCAATAGGCTCTCTACGCTCAAATAGCCCTAATATTTCTTCAAATATGATGCTATTTTTAGATACATAAAAATCATCGGCTCCAACAATGTCGGCCACCTTAATAATTGCATCTTTATCAATAAGTAGTGATCCTATCAAGCTTGATTCTGCTTCTAGGTTCTGTGGGGGTAAAACCAACGAGTCGTTGTTTTTGCTATGATTATTGGTTGATGATAGATTGTTTTTTTGTGTATTAGCCATCTACCAACTCCCCACCTAGTATAGCCATAGCCGAGCTCACCAATTCATTATCTTCTTTAATCGGTTCTTTTACCTTGGTTTGGTTGAGCCGACAGACCAAGCTAATATTCTGGTCACAAACTCGACTCATAACTTTTTCAATCATTTCACGATTTCGATGTTCCTCTATACGTTCTTTGTGAAAGTTAAATCTACAATCTACAATTAAACTGTTGTCTTTAATATGGGCATTGCCGGATCTTAGTAAGGCGTACAACGAGTTGTTGTGCTCTTTTATTATACTCAAACCCTTTGCGCAACGACTAGTTAGGTCTACATTATTAATCTTTTGGGTTGTATCTGATAATTTGTTGGTTTTAGGTTCTGGTGTGCTATTATCTAGCTTTGGATGTTTATCGGCAATGTTTTGGGTGTTAGGTTTTAGTTCTTGACTGGGTTGAGGCATAGGTGTGTTTGTACTAAGTTTTACAATCGCTATCTCTAAAGGCAAACTCCTATGCGAGATTATTTTAAATTGTTGTTCGGCCGTAGTAAGCAAGTCTAGTGCTCTAAGAATAAAACTTTGGTTGTATTCGCTATTTTTTTCTGTATTTATCAACAGGTCACGCAAAGATCTTTGGATCTGATTATTGAAGGCCTGTGGCTCTACTCCATTTGCCATCTGGTTGGTTAAAACATCTAAAGCAGTTTGGGTGTCGTTTTGGTAAGCAGCATCAAGTAGTGTCTTGATTTGTTTTGAGTTAGCCAACCCCATTCGTTGACTAACAAAGTTTGCATCGATTTTTTCGTTAAAAACCGACAACTGATCTAACAAACTGATTGCGTCTCTCATTCCACCATCACTTAGCTCGGCGATGGTTTGTAAACCATCTTTGGTAATATCGATTTTTTCTGATTTAGCTATTACGCCTAGGTGTCTAGTGATAGTCTCTTCAGAAAATGGCCTAAAGTCATACCTTTGTGTTCTAGAAATAATGGTATCTGGCAACTTGTGTGCCTCAGTAGTTGCCAAGATAAACAATACATGCGGGGGTGGTTCTTCAAGGGTTTTTAATAAGGCGTTAAAGGCTTCGCGAGTGAGCATGTGAGCCTCGTCTATAATATATACTTTATATTCTAAGTTGGTTGGGCTTGAATTAATTTTTTCACGTAGCGAACGAATCTCATCAATACCCCTATTACTAGCAGCGTCTATCTCTATAATATCGAGTTGGAGTGCAGTATCTTCAGTAGAACCTAAATTATTCACTCTTTTGGCCAATATGCGCGCAACACTGGTTTTGCCTACACCTCGTGGGCCGGTAAATAAGTAAGCATGCGAAATCTGTCCACTTTTTAGACTTTGGTCTAAAGTTTTGGTAATGTGTTCTTGACCAACCACATCAGAAAGATCGGCCGAACGATATTTACGATATAGCGCCAAACGAGACACCCTTGTTTCATCCTCCATTACTTAACACTTATTATACACCAATACTTTGGCTGTAGATTTTGTTTGGCTATTATAACTCTATATTAAGCACCAATAACTGCTTCAATGGCCGCCCAATTAGCTTCGCCATGGGCAGGTATAACTACTGTAACTTCATCACCTGGTTGAGCTTTGAAATATGTAACGCTGGCATATAATACACGAAAATGGTTATCACCTACTTGGGCAATATATTGACCGTTTTCAAGACCAAGTTTGGCAATAAGTTTTTTGCGCTCTATTGGGCCAATTTGTTTATAAATAAAAGACCCATCTGCAGCAATAGTCAGCTTTAGGGTGTCACCTTCAACTAGTTTGGATTTACTGGCGTAGTTGGCAGGTACAGGATATGTCTTACCATCGGGCCCAATCATATTTTGGCCATCGAAATGACCTTCTATGATCTTACCACTTGGTTCGGTCGAACTAGTCGACTGATCACTTTGTAGCGGTACGCTAACCAGTGGTTTAGGTTCGCTATCGGTGGGCTTAGGTAAATCTTTGCCACTTAAGCCCATTTTTTTTAGTAACTTCTCTACTTGCCGCAAACTATCTTCGGCGGCGTGCATTTGATTAGAGAGTTCTTGCAACTCTGCTTGTTTGTCTTTATTACTCATATTACCTCTTTTGATTTTAGCTCTTTTCTTTCACTTATTAGTTTAGCAAAAAAACAAACATATGCCAAACATTTTGTAAATACTTTTTTGTCATGTATTTCAGTAAAAACTAAAAAAGAGCTCATTTTAATGAGCTCAGATTTAGTGCTTAAGTTTGTAACTATTGAAGTTCTACTGTAGCGCCAGCTTCTTCTAGGGTTTTCTTAGCAGCCTCAGCTTCTTCGGCAGGTACGCCTTCTTTTACCATTTTAGGGGCACTGTCTACTACGCCTTTTGATTCGGCTAGACCAAGGCCAGATATTTCACGAACTGCCTTAATAACATCAATCTTTTTGTCACCAGCAGCAGTGAGCATAATATTGTATGAGCTTTTGGCTTCTTCAGAAGCTTCAGCTTCTCCACCAGCAGCGGCACCACTAGTAGCAGCAACAGCTACTGGGGCAGCTGCACTAACACCGTAGTGGTCTTCTAGTACGCTTACAAATTCTGATAGATCTAATACGCTTAGTTTGTCAATTTCATCAACGAGGCTTTTAAATTTAGCCGGTACTTCTTTCTTTTCTTCGCTATCAGCTTTTACTTCGGCTGGTGCTTCGGGTTTTTCTTCTTTTTGTACTTCTGTAGTAGCTTCTGGGGCTTTTGCTTCTTCCTTTACTTCTTCTTGTTTTGCAGTTTCTTCTGCCATAATGTTTCTCCTTTAAATTAAGTTTTAAGTTGTTTTTTTCTCTTGAATTGCTTTTAGGGCGTATACGAGTCCACTTAGGTTACCATTTAGTACTCTCATAAAACCACTAAGTGGTGCAGCTATGGTACCGACAGTTTGGGCAAGTAATTGCTCTTTGGATGGCAGCTTGGCAAGCGCCACTATATCGTCTCGACTTAATGCGTTACCGTCTTCGTCAATTCCGCCAACTATTTCTAGGGCTTCGTTAGTCTTAGCAAAATCAAATACGATTTTGGCTGCACCTACTTCGTCTTTAGAGAACGCAATACCTACGGGCCCCACCAACATAGTTGTATCTTCAACATTGAGATGAGAATTATTTAGCGCAATTTTTACTAAGCTATTTTTTGCCACTGTAAAACGTGCATTGTTCTCTCGCAAGTTGGCACGCAAGGCCGATATAGCTGGCACATCTAAGCCACGGTAATCAGCCATCACAGCTAACTTGTTTGAATTAAAAGCTTCGGTTAGCTCTGCAACCGTTTGTTCTTTTTGATCGCGGGTTTTGGCCATAAGTTACTTCCTTTCCTTTATTTAATGTGCGTGATTAACCAACAAAAAAATCTTTGGAGATTCCAAAGATAGCTTAAAAAAGTATTTTTGCCTCGTGTAGCTAATTAAGTAAAACTTCGCTTACTGCTACAGTCTTTGGTAATCGAGTACTAGTGTATCAAGAAATAATTGATTGGTCAAGCGCTAATAGTACCATTTTAGCGACTGAAGAATATTACCAACTATCTTTTTAGCTTTAAGGTTATCTATCTCGTTTGTCATAATATTACCTATCAACTCGCCCAACTCTTCAGCTTGCTGGGTGCTTAGACCACGTGAAGTCAACGCAGCACAACCTAACCGCAGACCTCCTGGGCGCCAAGGTGAATTAGTATCATTTGGTACCGCATTGCGATTGGTAACAATGCCAAGATTTTCTAGCTTGTTCTGTAGCTCTAAACTATCAATATTTCCTGGTACTTTTACCAGGCAAAGATGGTTTTGGGTGGGCGAAACCATCTCTACACCAATTTTTACTAGGCCGTTTTCAAGTGCCTTGGTGTTAGTAATTACCTGCGCGGCATAATCCTTAAAAGGCTTTTTATCGGGATACTTATCTTCACCCAATACTTCTAGTAGACTCTGGCCGACTGCAGCTATTTGATTAAGATGTGGTCCACCCGAAGTACCAGGGAAAATGGTTTTATTAATAGCAGGCATATACTCGTGTTTGGCAAAAATAAGTGCAGAGCGCGGGCCACGCAAGGTCTTGTGGGTGGTGGTAGTTACAAAATCGGCTCCTTCGCCGTCTTTTTTGAAAGGACTATCGTGCAAGCCAGTAGCTACCAACCCAGCAATATGTGATATGTCGGCCAAAACAAGTGAACCAGCATCGTGAGCTAACTTACATAGTTTGGTGAATTCATACTTGCGTGGGTACGAGCTAAACCCAATTATGGTTAGTCGTGGTTTATGCTCTTTGAGCTTGGCTACAAAATCAGCCTCGTCAATGCCTGAACCGTTTTTTCTACTTAACAGACTATAGTTGGCGTACTTAAAAAACTTCAGCCAGTTACTGGTAGCGTGCATATGACTTAGGTGTCCACCGCTAGCGAGATTGAGACTCAATACAGTATCGCCGGGCTCTAAAACTGTAAGATACACCGTAGCATTGGCTGGGCTACCAGATAGCGGCTGAACGTTTACGCCATACTCGCCAGTGCTGTCAAAAACATCTAGAGCTTTTTGACAAACAAATTCTTCTAGCGTATCGGCATTTACGTTACCGCCATAATAACGTTTACCAGGATACCCTTCAGCATATTTGTCGTTCCACAGACTCCCTAGCAACTCTAAAGTTTTAGGACTAGGATAATTTTCGGCGGCAATAAGATTGAGAGTACTCTTTTGGCGTTTTGTTTCGGCCTGAGTAATCTCAAATAGTTTGTTCATAGTTTGATTATATCACTTTGCAGATTAGTTGGTCTTGTAGTATCATCTAACAGACCTGAAAAACAGGTGGACCTTCACAGAAAGCTGTAACATAATGTCAGACTTTAAATATAAAGACGAACGCATAATGAATTCGCAATATCGATTTTTGCTTGAATTCATTTTAGGAAATGGTGAGTGGACAACCACTCGTCAAGGACCACGTACAAAAGTGTGTACGGGTATGCAGATGCGATTCGATCTACTAAGTGATGGCTTTCCGCTCATTACCGAGCGGAAAATAGGATTTTGGCGGAAACCTATTAACGAGCTTGGCGCTATGATTAATGGAGTGCGTACCGCCGAAGATTTTGCAGCCTGGGGTTGTGATTGGTGGGGCGATTGGGTGACCGAAGAGAAGTGCGCAAAGCGCGGACTAAAAACTGGCGATATAGGTCCAGCAAGCTATGGAGCTATGTTTCACGATTGGCCCGATGAAGCCGGCCAAACATACGATCAATTTGCACACTTGGTGCAACAGATTACTGAGTTTCCATACGACAAAACTCACGTTGTTAGTCCGTGGTATGGTGCTTGGCTAGCACGTGACTCGGGCAGAATTAATAAAGCAACTATAGCCCCTTGTCATGGCTGGGTACAAGTAACTGTGATTGGCGACAAACTCCATCTACACATGACCCAACGATCTGGCGATGTGCCTGTAGGGGTACCATCGAACATGGTGCAGTATGCAGCTCTTCAATTGTTACTATGCAGAATACTCGGTTACACACCGGGTCAATATGTACATACAATTGTAAACGCCCACATCTACGAGGATCAGGTAAATATGGTCGAGGAGATGTTGTCTCGCAAGCCACGTCGCTTACCTACTATGCAACTGGTTGACGGCATCGGAGACTTTGTACCACCAACGCCACACGATAGTGGTCTTGTTCATAAACTTCACGGCGACTTATTTGTGTTAAATGAATACGACCCGCACCCGGCAATTGCCGGAATTCCGGTGGCGGTCTAAATATGATCACGCTAATTGCTGCACGTTCTAGAAACAGCGTAATTGGTGTAGACGGACATTTGCCCTGGCATTTGTCAGAAGATTTAAAGAGATTTAAAATACTGACAACTAATGGCACTGTCATAATGGGTAGGAAAACATTCGACTCTATTGGTAGTGCACTGCCTGATAGGCAAAACATCGTCTTAACTCGAAACGCCGAGTTTGAGACGGCAGGAGTAGAAACTGCTGCCACCCTAGAAGATGCATTGCTGATGTCTAACTCAGATAACATCTTCATTATTGGTGGTTCAGAGGTCTATGATGAAGCCATTAGACATGGGGTGGCCGATAGGTTAATGATTACATTAGTGGATGTCTATATTGATACTGATAGACACCAAGATATAGCATATTTCCCAATAATTGATCCAGAAGTTTGGAAGGTTGAATATACACAACGACTCAGGGACGATCTTACAGATACAAACTTTGCTATAGTAGAGTATCTAAAAAGATCTCAAGATGAAGAATACACTCCTTTGGTGTACCTTCCTGCATCACGTTTTGATGATCAAACAGAAAAGATGGAGCAAATTCTTCAAGACGGCCTCTGCCCGTTTTGTCCGGAGTGGCTAGATTGGTATCACGATTCGTCAGTAGTTTTTGATACACATCACTGGGTAGTTACGCCAAACGACAACCCTTACAGTGGAGCCCTAATAGATCTTTTGTTAATACCAAAAGAGCATGTAATGTCTTTTGAACTTCTGACTTATGAGTCTCAAAAAGATTTTGGCGTTGTTATTGCAAAAATCATTAATCAATACAATCTAGATTTCGGTGCTCTTGGTATGCGCTTTGGTCAAATGTGGCATACCGGAGGTAGTGTAGCTCACCTTCACGCCCAGTTAAAAGTTGGTGACGTACATAACCCAGAACACCGTCCTATTAGATTCAAAATGAGTTCGATAAAACAAGAAAACAAGCCCCCTACAATTAAGTAGGGGGCTTTTTAAATCTCGACTTTTACAATATCTATGCCTTGACTTTTGAGGATGCTTTCGGCGTCAAGCATAGTATAGCCTTCGACAAAGTAGATACGTCTTATACCACTGTAAGCAACAACTTTAGCACACCATGGGCATGGAAAGGTTGTGGTAAATAACTCAGCGCCGTCTAAGCAAACCCCTAGTCTTGCTGCCTCAGCAATCAATCTTGTTTCGGCATGCAGTACGGTACTTAGCTCAATATTGATACCTTTTTTGAATGAAGATCTAGGGTCGCCATTAATATAGGGCATCAGTTCATAAGGTACATGCTGATTATAAGCCGACAAGATCTCATTAGAAGGTGTGATTGCGACTGCACCAACTTGCCTCCACCAGTCTGCACTTTTTTCAGCGAATCTATATGCATTGTACATCCATTCACGAGTAAAGGTACTAACATCTATTACCTTTTCTGTATAGACAGGAGTTTGAGCAGTTGAGTTCTTACTATCCCATCGTAAAAAAATTGTATCAAACTCAATATTGGCTTCAGTAAAGAACTCGGCCGCTAAATCTTGCATTAGTACCTCGTTAGGCATATGTAACACCCAACGATTTGAGTTTAAGCTACTTATTAGCGATTCGTTGTCTGCTTCTAGAATAATAACTTGCCTATCTGCAAACAGAGCACTTAGCGCTACAGTAACTTCTTCTGGGCTAACAGCTCTGATGTCTTTAACGATATCTCTATGTTGAGATAAGAAACTATCACCAAGTACGTAAACTAATCCGTTTTTGTGCTTTTTTAAGAATCGGATGTAGCCTTCGTGTAGAACTGGGCAGTAAAGAATAACAGCTTCATTCATGATCGATTATCCTTAGCATCGCCCTTATCATGCCTACCGGTTGCGTCACGAATAACGCGTTCCACTAGTTCGGGCATCGCCTTACTCAAAGCTTCAGAAATTTCAGCACCTAGCTCAATATTAAGATCTCGCAGACGCTTGCTTGTAGATGTTTGAGCCTGTGGCTCAAGTACAACTACTTCACCGCACCACTGCGACAGTTGCGCTACTTCTTCTGGTGAGTATGTTTCTTGAGTAGCAATTAAAACATCTGGGCGTACCCACTTTATTAAACGCCAGTGCTCATCATCAATATTTTTTAGTGTTACAATATCAACCGATCTTTGTCGTACAAGAATCTGTAAGCGCTCATCCTGGGGGTATAGCGGACGATTGCTGCCTTTTCGTGCACGAACTTTGTTGTCACTATCAACACCAACAATTAGTAAGTCACCATATTCTCGAGCTTTTTCTAAATAAAGCGCGTGGCCTAGGTGGAAAAAGTCGAAAGACCCTGAGGTTAAGACTATTCTTAAGCCTATACCCTTCATATGTTCTACTTTTTGTTTTAGAAGTTGATGGTCGTCTATAAATCTTTCACTAAAGACAGATTTATTTGAAAAAATTCCGGCTTCAATCGCCACTTTTTCTCCAATACTTTAAAGGTACTAAGTCTTTTTACAGCATACCAGACAAAAGAACTCAACAACAACCGTGAGAGTTTTGATCCTCACTAAAAAACCAACCCTGATGAGGTTGGTTTTTTAGTTTAATACTAATACTCTTAAACTTTGTATACTTTGAAAGCGGCTTCGGGATCGAGCTTAATGCTTGGGCTCATAGACGAGGTTACATAGATGCTTTTTATATACGTACCCTTTACTCCGTTGGGCTTGTTGGTTTTTATTGCACTTAAAATTGCGCGTAAGTTGTTTTCTAGATCGGTGGTTTTAAAGCTAAGCTTGCCAAATGGTACATGAACAATGCCACTAGAGTCGTTTTTGATCTCAGCTCTACCTTTTTTAATTTCTTCTACCACAGCAGCCGGGTTATTGGTGACTGTACCACTTTTGGGTGATGGCATAAGCCCTTTTGGTCCTAAAACTTTAGCGTGACGACCAAGATCGGCCATTTTTTCTGGTGTAGCAATTAGCACATCAAAATCAAATTTACCTTTACCAATAGCTGTCAATATATCTTGCGCATTGGTTAAATCAGCGCCAGATTTTTTTGCCGTTGATGAATCTTTATCATTAGCAATAACGGCAATTTTAACATTCTTACCACTACCGGCTGGTAAACTAGCGCTTGTTCTTAGGTTTTGATCTGCTTGTTTAGTATCTAGACTAAGTGCAACATGCAGCTCAGCGGTAGCATCAAACTTAGTTTTAGATAGTTTAGGTAAAAGCTCAAGAGCTTCTTTAATATCATATAATTTAGTAGGTTCCACGAGTGCTCGGGCTGCTTTTTGATTTTTAGAATATTTAATAACTCTGGGTTTTTGGACTATTTTAGGCCTTGCTTCTTCCTTGGTCTCTTTACTAGATTTTTTCCGTTCTTGTTTTTTAGCTTTTGCTTCGGCCTCAGCAATTGCTTTTTTACTATGCTTGCCAGCCTTAGCTGTTACTGATATAGAACTTTTCTCATTAGATTCTTGTCCAAGAGTTTCTGCTTGAGACTTGTCTTCTAGTTTCTTACTTATTTTTTTGTCGGCCATCATTTTCTCCTTTGTGGTACTAATGACTTGTGTCTCCCACTTGTTAACTTTGTTAATTATCTTACTTATAAATTTATAAGGCTACTCTACTTCTATCCCCATGCTACGTGCCGTACCTGCCACAACTTTTTTGGCCATCTCTACATCATTAGCGTTAAGATCATTCATTTTTTCTTCGGCTATTTGGGTAAGTTGGGCCTGAGATAGCTTACCTACCTTATCTTTATTTGGTACACCAGAGGCTTTTTTGAGTTTTAGGGCTTCTTTAATAAGGGTCGTGGTGGGTGTGCCTTTTATAGTAAAGGTCATACTTTTGTCTTCATAGATAGTAACCAAAACTGGGGTTGGCTTGCCTTTACGGTCATTAGTTTGTTCGTTGAATGGGTTAATGAAATCCATCATATTAACGCCGTGTTGGCCTAGTGATGACCCAACTGGAGGTGCTGGAGTTGCACCACCGCCTGGAATTACCATTTTCACTTTTGCACTAATTTTTTTTGTTGCTGCCATAATAAATACTCTTTTCGTTATCTAATAATTTAAGTTTTCTTGACTTGTAAGCTATCTAATTCAACTGGCGTTTCGCGTCCAAACATACTGACCAATACCTTAATCTTACCCTTTTGCTCATCAATTTCGCTTACTGTAGCATCAAAACCCTTAAAAGGACCATCTGTGATGGCAACTAGTTCGCCAAGACTAAAGTCAATGTTGTATTTTGGTTCTTCTACACCCATACGTTTTTGAATAGACTTAACTTCAGAGTCGTCAAGTGGCGATGGTGTGGTGCTGGTCCCAACGAAGCCGGTAACATTGGGGGTGTTTCTCACTACAAACCAGCTGTCTTCGGTGACTATCATTTGCACCATTATGTAACCCGGGAAGATCTTTCGCTCTACTACTTTACGACGACCATTTTTTATTTCTATCTGATTTTCTTTGGGTACAATCACGTCAAAAATCTTGTCTTTCATTTCTAGTGATTCAATTCTTTGTCGTAACTGATCGGCTACTTGGTCTTCATACCCTGAATATGTGTGAATTACGTACCAAGCCTTTGTGCTGTCTTGTTGCTTCATTGGGGTTTTCCTTAGCTTAAGATTTAAAAATTAGTTTTTGTAATATAGTCTGAAAACCATAACCCAAAATTGTGAGGTAAATACCTACTGCCAGAGCACCAACTATAACAGTTGCTGTTAAAACCAAAGCCGTTTTTCGACTTGGCCAAATAACTTTTTTAAGTTCTGCATAAGATGCAGAAAAATAGCTAGTAACTTTGTTCATCTATGAAATAATCTCACTTTAAGGTGATTTGTTGGTTTATTCTAAGGTTTTACATACTTTAGAATATTTCGTAATCTAAAAAAGCCCGAGGGCGGCTAACTGGTAACATTATACCTTTTTTAAATTACTTTTGTCAACACCTTGGTATATCTGGTACTCTTGTATACATTAAAATAATAATACATTGCTCACTCTTTAACCGGTAAAGTGAAATTAATTTGACTTGGTACTTCAGCGTGAAAGTTTGCCAACACGCCTTTAATTTGAGCGGATTGCCAAATAACAATTATCGCATAAAGACCCACCATAAACCCAGCAAAACCAATAGCTACAAATAAAGGCCAAAGGCTAGCGGGTTTCTCGCGCTCCATATAAAGTAACTCTTGGTTATTGATGGCCTTTGAGGCGACAAAATAGTACTGCCTAGCCCAGGTGTTTTGTTGGTAATACTGCATGGTTGTTAGTATGACTACTGTAAAAATTGCTACAACAATTAATACCAAAATTGTAGGACTATTTACATGAGTAATGAAAAAATCAGTAATTTGCCAATCTATCAATAGAATGGAGCTATAACCCAAGAAAATACCACAAATAGCCAAAAACCCAGTGGTAAAATTTCTTAAAGGGCTAATTTGTAGCAGCTTGAGACTTTGTAGCTGTAGATGACTAGACTTACTACTACGCGCCAAAAGCCCTACCTGTAACCAGTGTTTACTATAAAGCAAAACCAAAACCACCAACCATATTACTGCTAGAAACACTATTAATTGGTACTTACTGGTACTTAGCCAATGATTATTCGAGTTGAATATATTTATAGCAACCCATACAGTAAAAGCAGTCACCAAACAAATAATAACCAGGTGTAAAAGATAGTTAATAGCTTGTCGTAGCATAGAATGAACTGCCGAGCGTAAAGCTGTTGTAAGGTGTAAAGTTCGATTATCTATCTGTCTGAGCCTTATCGCTATACCAGCATTTGATATTATTGAACGAATTATTACTCCTAAAAAGAATAGCGTTAGAGTCACTCCTACAGACCATGCTAGAGCCGAAAAGTGGTCTGGACTAACCACGCCCTTAGCTTTTTGCAGCACTTCATTTGTAGTGAAATTTTGTAGTATTCTTAGTTGCAAAAGTATTACCGGTAAGCTAAGTAGAAGCCAGGTCTGCGGACTGACAATAGTTCTTACCAGACTCATTTGCCACAAACTAAATAAAGGAGGAGGCCAAATAGACTTTACCAAAACAAACTCTAAATAATCTTGTTGTAAGGTCAGTTTAGGAGTTTTTTTAGCAGAACTATTGGCAGATGACTTGGTGGCCGGAGATATTAGTGATTTTTTTATGCGCTTAGTGTGGAGCTTTATTTTTTTCTTTAGTTTGTCTTTTGTAGCCTTTAATTTTTCTAATTTAGCGTTTTTATTATCGTAAAATTCTTGCTCGTTTTGAAGGTTTGTAAGTGAAAGCTGGGCCTGCCTCTTACTTATGGCAGCCTGTGGTTGATTTACAATGCTTTCTGGGGTACGAAGGTCTAGCACCTCAGGGTGTTTTTGTTTTGGCAGCAACTTGGAATCACCCCTTGAACGCCCGACAACTTCCCCGGTGTTGGAGTCATAGACAATACCATCAATAATTATGTGTTTCGGTGGGGGTTTTTTCATTGCACTAAAAAAGCATTTTATATATTAATAGTATAGCCGAATTTTTATATATGAAGTAGTTTTTCACCAAACACAACAATATAGAGTAGTAACTTGGTAATATCAGAAACCCTTACTCGTTTCTCTTTTAGCACCTGAGCACTAGTTTTTTGTATTTTTCTAAGCAGTAAACGATAGTACCAATAAGCTAGTAGTACTCCGTATCTAGACGAATAAGGTAGTTGATAGATAGTTGACTGAGCAATCTTAAAATCAGCAAGTATTTCTTGCTCAATTTGCTTTTTTTGATCGCTTTGAAAATTTTCTATATCAATATTCGGAAAGTAGATCCTACCCAGCTCTTGGTTATCTATATTTAGATCACGTAAAAAGTTAACTTTTTGAAAAGCCGAACCTAGTGCTTTCGCACCTAGGGTAAGTTTTTTATATTTAGTCTTGTTACCACCAAGAAAAACCATTAGGCACATCAAGCCAACAACTTCGGCAGAGCCATATATATAGTCTTTGTATTGTTTTTTGTTATATGATTTTTTAGATATATCCATAGTCATACTATTTATAAAAGCTTGTATCAAACTATAATCTATTTGGTATTTGATAACTGTTTGAGCGAAGGCGTGGATTACTGGATTTAAGCTAACACCAACCTTTATTGCCTGGGTTGTCTCAATGTTAAAATCTTTTAGCATGCGTAAGCTATCTTTTGGTCTAAGTGTATCTACTAGTTCATCGGCAACTCTAACATAGCCGTATATGTTGTATATGTCTGTTCTTATAGATTTGTCTAGTAACCTAATTGCCACAGAAAATGATGTAGAGTACTGCTTTGTAATAATGGCGTTAATTGCTTGCGAAACTTCGCTGTACTGGTTTTGACTCACTACTTAACTACTCCTAGCTACGCAATATTGCGCAAATTCAGCTAATAGATGGGTTCTATTGCTAGAGTTGGGTATTTCATTTGTTATATCTATTGCGGCATTTGCTAAATCTTGGGCCAGCAATACCGTCTTCTGTCTAGCTCCAGATTTAATTAGTATATTTTGTACCTTTTTTACATCTTTAGCAGTTAATTTGGGATTGTTAATACACCTTTTAATAAAATCTCTTTGAGTTCCTTTTGTTAATTCAATACCATTGTGCATAAGTACTGTTTGCTTTCCTTCTTTTATATCGCTCCCCACTGGTTTACCAGTAAGCTTTGGGCTACCAAAAACCCCTAGATCATCATCACTCAACTGAAAAGCCACTCCGGCATTGTTGCCAAACTTCGCGAACAGAGTATGTAATGTCGCTGGTCCACCTGCAAGTATTGCACCAAACTGCAAAGGCATTATTACTGTATAGTCGGCTGTTTTATATTGGTTTATCTTCTTAATATCACTTATAGTAAGGGACTTACCTACCGAACCAATTAGGTCAAGATGTTGGCCAGCAGCTACCTCGAATGTTGCGGTGTTTAGTCTTGATATTGCCGATACTAATTGTTGAGGGTTCATGCCTGACGCTATCAAAGATTCATAGCTTAAACCACAACATATATCCCCCGCCAACATCGCTATAGAGTTCGCCACATGCTGAACATCTAAACTATTTAGAGTTCGGGAATACCTTCTTTTATAAACCCCAGTAACATTAAGACCTCCGTGACGTTTGTCGTCGTGATCCATAATATCGTCATGCATAAGTAAATAGTTGTGGAATATTTCTAACGACATTGCAGCTTTTAACATCTTATCTCTGTCTTTGCCACCTGCAATTTCATACCCCAGCATGGCCAAACTTGGCCGGAGTCTTTTGCCACCACGCAAAGTTTGTTTTGCAATAACATTAAGTAGCTTTTGGTATTCACTACCAATCCTAGATGCGTCAACAATTTTTTGATTCAAAAAATCGCTCAACAGAGCATCAATTTCTTGTTTTACCTTTGCTACGTATGATTTAAGATTTGTTTCTGTCATAGGTTAATTCACTTTATTATCCCCGAGAATTCGCTCGACTACAAGCTTTGCAGATAATGTTACCATAGGAATACCTCCGCCCGGATAAGTACTCGCTCCCACAAAATATAGACCTTCTACACTACGTTCAATATTGTGAGGCCTAAAATAACCAGACTGGAATAAGTGATGAGTTAGGCCAAAAGCCGAGCCAGCAGTTAGATTAAATTTGGTTTCAAAATCTTGCGGTGAAAATATTTTTTCTGTTTCAATATCTTTTTCTATGTCTTTGCCATATTCATTTTTTAGGCGCTTCAAAACCTGAGCACGAATCTTACTAACGCCCTTACCCCAATCGTTTTCTGCTTGCAAATTTGGAACTGGCACAAGAATGTACATAACACTTCTGTTTCTTGGTGCAAGAGTTGGATCGGTTTTAGTAGGTATATAGGTGTAAAACGATGGATCGCTAGGTAGTTTATGATTTTTTAATATTTCTTCGAGGTTGTTTTTAAAATCACTACATAAATAAACATTGTGGTGTAGCATGCCATCGAGTTTGTTATTAACACCCCAATAAAATAGTAGTGCCGAACTGGCTTGCTTGAGATCTTCGGCTTTGCGTCCCAGACTTTTTAGTTTTATAGATGGGGGTAGCAGATTTTTGTAAGCATATATTAGATCGGCATTACATACTACCAAATCCGCTTCTATAGTTTCTCCACCGACAACAACCCCTTTGACAATACTATTTTCAATATTGATCTGTGAAATAGGACTATTGGTATATACTTCGCCACCCATATCTTTTACGAGCCTCTCTAGAGCCTGGCTCAAACTATACATCCCCCCTTTTGGGTACCAAATACCTAGCCCAGTCTCCATATAGCTAAGTACGCTGTAAACTGCCGGTGCCTCATATGGACTCACACCCAGGTACATACTCTGAAAACTAAATAGTTGGCGTAGTCTATCGTCATTAAAATAATGACTTACAAACTTCCAAAGACTTATAAGTCCTCGTTTTTGTAATAATTTAAGTCCAGAGCGAAAGTTAATAAAATCTGTAATACTATCAAAGTTTTTATCTATAAATCCACCGCGCGACAACCTATATATTTCGGCAACATCGGCAAAAAATCTATAAAATTGCTCAGGGGCCTTAGGGTCGAATTTGGCAAGCTCGCTAGCAAACTTTGGGAGGTTACTGCTAACGGTAATACGTGAGCTGTCAGCAAAGGCTACTTGATAATTGGGCTCTAGCTGGATTAACTCAATATAGTCATCAAAGTCTTTGCCACAATATGCAAAAGTGTCGTAAAGAACGTCGGTCATCATTAATAGTGTTGGACCAGTATCAAAAGTGTAGCTGTCTTGTTTGATTCGATTGGCTCTCCCACCAACTAACGGCTCTTTTTCATAAATAGAAACTTTGTAGCCCTCTTTAAGTAGCCTAGCCGCTGTACACATACCGCCAATACCTGCACCTATAATTATTACTGTTTTTTTCTTTTTCACGACTTAAATAATAGCATATTTAGAGAGCTTTTTTGATTGGTAGTGTTTTTGAGTAATATTTACAAATTTGAGATTAATTACTATAATATCTGAGTAATCTCCGCACCTACTACTAGATGGGAATAAATTTATGAGTGCCATCACCCCCACAAAAGATTTGATTGCAAATATTGAAGAAGTGATAGAGCGCGAGCGTAAACTTGGGTGGTTGAAAACAAAACGAGGGCGCATAAACACCATTAAAAGCGTAGAATTAATGCTCACCAATAAAGCAAACCCAGCTCGACTGTCGCGACAGGTGCTGTTTGGACGGGTCGATGATGTGCAAACATTTTTAGGTTATCTTGTTTACTGGGCGCCAGGCCTTGTAGTATTTGAGCCTGCACCAGACTTTACTGACTACTTCGGTGTAGTACGAGCCAAAAAACTACCAGACACTAAACTAGAAGTTTATATTGATAGTCTATTTGACAAGCCGCCTCGCAACAATTGTAGAAAGATACGGATTGACTTTACATATGACGAAACCGGTACTTATGCAGATATCACAAAGACTGATGGCAACCAATATCTTGGAGGCTACAGAATGTTCCCCCAGCACGCCTATACCATGCTCAACTGGCTCATAGTTATGCTGCATCTAAAACTTTAGACTTAAATACCCTCTCTTAACACGAGAGGGTTTTTTATATGGAGTATAATAGGTAGATGATTATGCAACTTGTGCACACACATTACTTCTATATTTTTGTACTAGTTTTTAGTATTGCTGGTTTACTTTTGGCCGACTGGCGATTAAGACTAGCGTTTTGGTATGACAAAATTGCAAGCACAAAAGCAGTTGGCTATACAATACTACTACTACTGATATTTGATGTTGCTGGGGTAATTAATAAAATATTTTCTACAAACCAAGACTACGTAGTGAGATTAAATATTATTTCGCCCAATATACCGATAGAAGAAGTGGTCTTTTTGTTTATGCTATGCTATGTGACGCTGATTTTGTATCAACTAATTGGAAGGCTAGAGGTATTTAGAAAAGTTGATAATAATAAGCGAAAAAATGACAAGCTAACTCTGAGCCACCCTACACGGAATGTTGGGTCTAGGAATAAAAGATCATGACTAGCTATTTAGTACTAGTAACCAGCTTAGTGGTGGTATCAATATTAATACTTGTACGTTTGCGCATTACCCCACCAAAACCCAAGGCTTTGATGGTGGTCGGGCTAATCCTGCTCATTGCTATGCTTGTATTCGACAACTACCTCACCACTCTGCCGATTGTGATGTATAATAATAGTTCTATATTGGGTTATAAAGTTGGCAATATACCTATAGAAGATTTTGGCTACCTAGTTGCTGTAATACTAATGGTACCTGCTCTCTTTGAATATTTTAAAAGTAACAAATAATATGTCTAAAAAAAGTAGCAAACTCACAATTAAAGAAGTTTTGGCGACCAGTCGCCCAGTAAGCTGGATAAACACAGCTTTTCCTTTTTTGGTGGGCTACTTGCTTGCTTCTCAAGGCATAAGTTTTCCTGGCCTAATTGGGTTTGTATATTTCTTGTTTTCTTACAATTTAATGCTTTATGGCGTAAACGATATATATGATTACGAGTCAGATATTAAAAATCCTCGAAAAAATTCCATCGAAGGGGGTTTACTTCTTAAGCAAAAACACCAGAGTTTATGGATAGCAATTGCACTATTGAATTTACCTTTTGCATTGTATTTTTTAGCTACTGGAACTGCCATATCAAAAATACTATTTGTACTTATTATATTCTTTGCTTTCAGCTATAGTGCCAAACCACTTCGTTTTAAAGAAGTTCCTTTTTTAGATTCAATCAACTCAGCGTTGCACTTTGTTCTACCATTTGTGTTTGGGCTTGCATATGCACAAAGTAATAACTACTACTGGCCAGCCATAATTGCCTTTATGGCATGGGGTATGGCAAGTCAAGCTTTTGGTGCAATACAAGACATTAAGCCAGATAGAGCCGCTAATATTAAATCTATAGCTACAGTGATGGGCGCCAGGCGTACCAATATATTTGTCATTTCTCTTTACCTATTGTGCTGTGTGTTTATTGCGGTGTCATACTTTCCTCTTGGCTTACTTGCTAGTGTGTTTTTAGGAATGTATGTCTTAAACGCTAGTTTTTTTATTAAATACAAATCCGATGCAAGATCTACACAGTTTCATAGGGGTTGGCAAAACTTTATGTGGTTGAATATGATAGTAGGGTTTTTTATTACTCAAATATTGTTGTTTGCTTTTGATCCGTTCGGTGTTAGAGAATATTTCGTTGCATTGACTGGTTTTTTTCTATTGGTATTTTTCTTGATACAACTTGGTCTAACGATATATAACCTAAGAGCTTTCGCTAGACCAAAGACAAAACGACTAACTGATTGGCCAAAAATTAGTATAATTATGCACGCCTATAATCAAGGTGACAATATATCTTCTACGCTCCTCTCACTTTTAGGCCAGCAATACCCTCAGTTCGAAATACTTTTTACCGATCTGGGCTCGCAAGATAACACTCTAAGTATAGCCAAGGGTTTTCAAGACCCTAGGCTAAAGATTATAGAAACAAAACCACTAAAACCCAACTGGACCATTAACTCCTGGGTATCTCAGCAGTTGCTAGAAAAGTCGACGGGTGAAATAGTTTTACTTCTTAGTGCTGATACTATTCTATTACCTAACGCTCTCTCAGTAATGGCTAGTCTTATTGAGCAAGAAAAGCTAAGCTTAGTTTCAATATTACCATCAGACCAAAATAAGAGTTTTGCTCAACAAATTATACTAAGTCAAAATCATTACTTTATGCTTGGTCTATACCCTTCTGCATATTTGGCAAAGGCTCACCCCAGATCAGTTAATGCTAGTAGTAATATAACTGCTTTCGTAAGATCTAGCGTATTAGCCCTTGGTGGTTTTGAGCTTGTAAGAAAAAGCCCCTTGGAAGATTTCGACCTTGCAGCCGCTGCTAAGACAAGGGGTTTAAAAACTGGCTTCTATCTAGGGTCAGACATGGCGATGAGTCAAAACCATGCTAGTTTGAGACTTATTGTTGCGCAAAACTTAAGGCGTTTTTACCCAGCACTACACTTTTCCATGCCCTTAACTATCGCCTTAGTTTTGTTTGGATTGTTCGTCTTGGTCTTTCCAACTCTACTAATAAGTTACTTATTAGTATTAAACATTTACCTAGGTCTATGGTTCTTAGCCCTAGCGATTGGACTTAGTTATATAAACAGATTAATTATTACTATAATCTCTCGTCAGAGTATTGTATCTACATTACTCTACCCTATAGGTTGCCTATGTTCGTTTTATCTACTAGTTTACTCAATGATAAACTACGAAGTATTGAAGCCTCGGTGGCAAAATCGTAAAGAAGTGTTCTAAAAATACTTCTATTTATTAATTTATCACTTTTTTATTTTATTGATTCTTTAAGGGTAGTTTGAGCTTGTTGCATAGTATAATTGAAATGCTCAATCACTCTGGATATCGTGCTTTGTCCTGCTAGTTGTACAGCTTTAGTTGTAGCGACAATGCTAGATTCTCCAAACGCAATAGACTGAATCTCGTTCCGTGCGCCTTCAATATCGCTTTTTAACTCTTTACGTACGGTTTCGCTATCATTACCTGCATCACAACTTGCTTGGGCCTTGGCTAGCGCTGTAGCTACAGAACTCTTATAATCGGCAATGGCTACGTCTATGCTATTATTACGTACAGAAATAATTCCTATAACATTATCATAATAGGTGTCTACTACTTTATCGACAGATTGGCGACGTTCAGCAATCGATACTTCTACACTACTTTTAAAAGCATTAATGGCTTGTTTTTGAGAATCTGTTTGAGACTTCTCGAGTAATTTTGTATAGTGTTCTTGTCTATTACTGTCCCACTTGGCTTGTGTGTCTGATATATCTTGATCACGTTTTGAAAATATCTCATTGAGTTTTTTTTCTTTATCAGCTCTGGTGTTATTTATACTAGTTATCTTTTGATCGATCTGGCTATTCAGCCTTGAGGATATAGAGCTAAGTCTACTACAAAATATATTATCAGTACTCTGTTGTGCCAGAGTTGTTTGTGGACCAAAAATACTAACAATCGATGTTAAAAATAGCATGGTGGTAAATGTAATAATTACAATATTATGTTTACAGACTTGGGTCATTACTAATATCTCCTAATTGCTTGATGTCGTTAGACATCTCTTTCACAACATTCTCTCCTTGATTCATTGCTTGCTCATTAATACTGTTCTCATCGGCCAAATCAGCACTAACAGAATTAAAAGTGTTCTCGATTGTACCATTTGGAGCAGATTGACTCAGTTTGTTAGTAATATTGCTATTGATGTTGGGGTTACTATTCCTAAAGAAAAATACTCCGCTAAATATAACCACCAACATAAAAGTGGCCACAGGTATAATGTATGCTCTTAGTTGGTTGAGCATAGGGTTGTTTTTTGTTTCTGGTACTACACTTCTTGGAGTATCTTTTTCCCTATCTATTCTTTGAAGAGTATTATTGAGAAGGTGTCTCTTGTTAATCGAAAAACCATTAAACTCATTTAGTTTTTTAGCATACTCTTCGGGGCTGTTGTTGCTCTTATTATTATTCATTTTTTCTATCTTCCTGTTTTGAAACCTCTGATAGCGCCATTGTAGCTCTAGATAGCAACTTACGGGTGGCTACATCGCTTTTTCCTATTATCATAGCTATCTCTGCACTAGATAAATTCTCCATATAACGAAGAACTAGGGCTTCTTGGTAGTTATTGGGTAATTTTTTTAAATTACGATAAAGTTGTTTTATTTCTTCGGTATTTATAACGTCATTCTGGGGGTTTTGTGACTTATCTTCAAGAAGCAAGAGTACTTCCTCGGAGTTTTGTATCTTTACAGCTTTTCTGCCCTTACTGCGATAGAAGTCAGCAATTACGCTTCGGGCAATACTAAAGATGTAGGCAGATGGCTGATAGCCTTTGTCTTGCCAATTATGTAAGTTTCTGTAAAACTTTATAAACACCTGCTGAGTTAGGTCGTCGGTCTCTTCACTGTCGCCCACCCTAATAAGAATATATCTATAAATAGGTAAAAAATACTCTTCATACAATTGCTCAAAAGCTGCTTCATCACCACTTCTTGCTTTGGCAACTAGCGGTACAAAATTATCAGGTTGTTCTTGGGGTATTTGCGTAGTCATTATTTACCGCATTAGTATAACATAATATGCCCATAATCAGACTTTTTTAGATTTTTACGCAAGACAAAAGCAGTACTATATTGCACTGCTTTTGTATAATTATAAGAGTGCTATAGACCCAAAATCTGTGCTTTTTTTGCAGCAAATTCTTCGTCTGTTAGTACTCCGCTATCGTGCAATTGGCCTAGTTTTTCTAACTGCTGTATCTGATCGCTACTATCTACCGTAGCAGACTGCGATTCTTGTTGCGGTTCTTCATTAGCCCATCTATTAGCTTGCCTGCGACTAACGTTGTTTGATACTGCAGTAGCTGTTCCAGCTATAACGGCAGTTCTGGCCATTCCTCTAAGTAATCCTGGCATTATTTATCTCCTTTCTTATCTAGCTCGTCGGCTGCATCTGGATGAATGCGACCTTCAGCAATCAACTCGCCATTTGCATTAATAATAGCTTGTTTTAAACCTTTCGCCCAAAGCTGTTCAATTACAAGTAGGCCAACAGAACTATTATTGTCTATAATATCACCTATTTCATTTATATCGTCGGTAGTAATTAAGCCAGATTCAACCCCGTTAGCTTTGGCGAAATTTACGATGTTTGCATCTTTCATGTCACTCAACTCTATAGATGCTACCTCGCCACTTTTATTTTTTGTTACTAGGGCAAGATCTAAGACTGCTATGGTTCCATTTTTAACAACCTTAGAAAGCTCGTCTAATATTTCTCCGCTAAAGTTGTTATCTTTAAATTTAACAACAATATAATCAATAGGTCCGTGCATATTAACTCCTTTTTCTTATTTGTATATATATTATATCACGCCAATCTAACCGAGGGCTTTTGGCCCTGGTTTGTTTGCTGGTAACTTAATTGTTGCAAGCAAGCCAAGGCCACTTAGAACTGCTAGTAATATAAAGGTAGAACTTAAGGCTTTTTGTCGAGCCTGCGCATTAATTTCTACCACCGCCTGAGATACCTCGGCCGGCTGGTTGGCGGTCACAGCTTCTATTTGAGTATTGCTCACTATCTGGGCTTGTGTAGAGTAAGCAGACTTAAGCTGATCTTTTTGAGCATTATTAAGTGTAGTGTTTTGGTCGATCGCGTTGGTACTAGCGATGAGTAGTGTACCCACCAACAAAACCCCGCTAATAGCAGTACCAAAACTCATTCCTAGATTCTGAAAAGTCGCAAACAACCCCGATGCCTCGGCCGAGTCCTTGGTAGTAACTGCGCTTTGTACTAGGTTTTGTAATTGTGAAAATATTATGCCTAGTCCAGAACCAATGAAAGCTAATGAGGGTACTAGTGCCCAGCCGCTATCTGCTGAGCCGGCTCTTATACCGAGTAAAATTGCACCCATTAAAACCAATACAAAGCCTACTTGCACTATTTTGCGGGGTGCAAACTTTGTAGACATTACTGATCCCCGGCTTGCCAACACTAGAATCATTAGAGAAAGTGGTAGCATTGTTACACCTGTTTTCAAAGCATCATAACCCAATTCTACCTGTAAAAACAGTGCTAGGGCATACATTGTGCCACCAAGCAAAAACTGAGTGGCAAATATAGAACCGTTACCAGCATTTACAACGCTATTTTTAAATAGCTCTAGATGGATCAATGGAAATAGTTTCTTATTTTCACGATGTCTTTCCCACAACACAAACAATCCAAGGGTAATTATGCCCAATAGTATTAAACAGATCGTGGGAGAAATGCCACCGGCATTAATAACTACCTGCCCGTTTATTGTAAAATCTTGTCGAGCGCGCAACAACCCGTAAGTGCTTGCATATAATATACCTTGCACAACCAAAACCATCCCTGCAGCTATTAATCCAACACCTAGCCAGTCAAGTTTTGGTTTTACCTTATCGAGTTTTGAGTCTACTATAATACCTTTTCTTAAAAGAATATATATAACCACTACTACTTCGGCCGCAAAAGCATAACGCCAACTTGCGTAAGTTGTCAAAAAACCACCTATTAATGGGCCAATGCCAGCGCCTACCGCGCCCATTGCGGCCACAGCACCATAGGCCTTTACCCTACGCGTTCCAGCACCAAAATTACTAGCAATAAGTGATATCATTGCAGGAATTATAAGGGCAGCACCCAAACCCTCTAGCAGTGACCAACCTATTTTTAAAACAGTTATGTTGGGTGCCAGCGCAGTCATTGCCGACCCCGTACCATATATACAAAGCCCAATTACAAAAGCTTTTTTGCGACCTATTATATCGCCCACCTTGGCACCAGCAATCATAAAGGCGGCCATTACTAGAGTGTAAAATGTTATTGCACTTTGTACGCCACTTATCGTGGTATTCAAATCTACTACCAAAGTAGAAATAGATACATTCATTACGGTGGTATCTAGGGTAAGTATTAGCTGTGCCATTGCCAGCAATATGAGAATTTGTTTCTCTATCTTTGTCATAATTTTTTATTATAGCTAACCAAAGTGGTTTATACAAAAACTACTTGATGATTTTTTTTAATTCTCTCTCGTGAGTTGCCATTTTTAAATTTAAATAACTTACTAGGGCGCTTACGCCTGTAGCAAATAATAGATAAAAAATAATCGCAAACAATGCACTTGCACTAAAGTAACCAGTTTCTCCTACGGGGTGGGTAGGAAAAATACCCCTAAATGGTTGTAAAAATTCATTGGCTATTTTGTATACAAACTGTACGAAAGGTGTGGTTGGGTTGGCCGAAAATAGAAGTAAGAAAAATCCAAATGTTAAAGAAACAATTGCAATCATAGTGAAACCATAAACAATATAAGTTATCACTCTGCCAATTTTAATAAATGTTAATGTAGTATCATTTTTTTGAGCCATATTTTATCCTTATTATTCTTTATCTGAGTTTATTCTTCTTATTTCACGTTTTAAGACCGCTCGTCTAACAACTAGATTTGCAAAGGTAGCAATTATACCAATACCTATTACCACGTAAAACATAATAAAAATCTTGCCCGCGGGCGTAGTAGGTGTAATATCGCCATAGCCTATAGTAGCGAGCGATATTGTACAGAAATAAAAAGCATCTAGCCAACTTAGCTTTTGAACATAATGAAAAAATACTGCCCCCACACTAAGTAGTGTAATTGCTGTAACACCAGCCATTCTAAACTGCTGAATCACGCCTTTGTATTCATCGAGAGTTTGTTGCTTATAACTCTTACTCATTTATCTATATTAACCCATTTGCTATTTTTGCGAAACACCTCTACTCACTGTCTGGAGTTGATGAAACGCCAGCATCTTGTGCGTTCGGACTCATAAATACCGAGCTCACCTGACCGCTGTCATTAATTACAATAGCCACTATATAACCGTCAGATGATTGTCCTACAATAGCATTGTCGCCAAAGTATTGTGCATTGTTACCTTGTTGTAGCTGTTGGAGCTGGTTGGCAGTTAAGTTCCAGTTCCAACTACCAGTTGAACTATTTAAATAGCCAAGCGAATCAAGAACTTGTTGTCTAGTCTGTTGTGACGTGCTAGAGCCTGCTACTACCACTGTGGTGTTTTCGCCAAGTAATGCAGTAATGTCTTGATATTTCTTACTGTCTATCAGGGCTTGAATTTTTTTACGAGTTTCCTCAGACACACTGCTGTCGGTTGAGCCGGGGTTCTTATTATTTTTACCTATGAGGTTATTATTCTTTTCTTCAGCCTGACTAAGCTTAGTTTGTAGATCTTTGGTTTTACTATCGGCATCACTTAGTCGTTTGTTATAGATAGATGTTACGATAAAATAGGTTGCAATATTTGTTACCACCACCACAATTATAGTCAAAATAAGCCAATATATAGGTGGAATACTCGGTAGTTTAGGTGTGCTATTTTTAACGCCTTTCTCTTTGGGGGCATTATCTTTGGTTTTATCGTCTGTTCTATTAGATAGTGTATAACGTTCTGGCATAAGTACTTTTGATTATGACAAAATCAAGCTAAATAAGCAACAAAAGAGCCCCTTAGAGGGGCTCTTTTGTTGGTAGTTGGATACTGAATAACTAACGAGTTACTGAAATTGTGGCACCTTGTTCTGCGTCTGGAGCAGAAACAACTAGTCTATTGTTAGCATCTTTTACAATAGTATATTTTGTGTCATTAGCTGTAGCAGTGCTCGGATCTTTTGGTATAGATACTAAATATTTACCATTTGCTGTAAGAACACTCAGGTCGGTTAGGCCAGTGCAAGTTCCGCCAGTTACACAAATATCGTTCGCTGGGGCTGTACCAGCTACCAGAATGCTTGATGGTAAGTTACCATTGTTATCAATAGAGTACTGATAAGCTGCATTAATAATAGTATTTACATCGGCTCTACGCTGGGCGTTACGAGTATCGGCCAACTGCTTGGCAGGGTTAACCGCTAGTATAACAATACCGGCAAGAATTGCGATAATTGCAACAACTAGCAAAACTTCAATCAAGGTAAATCCTTTTTTACTTTTTAATAATTTGAACATCTTTTTTTAACCTCTTTCTTTAGTAATTTTTACTTACTATCATATTAAAGTACTTATGCTTATTTTGCAATAGGCTTTTTTATAGATTTTTTGTCAAGGAATTTCTTGCCAACTGTAGATATTTAGAGTTGGCCCAACCCTATTTAATGTAATATTGGCGCGTTTTTTGATGTTTTTGCCGCTAGCGTCGGCAACACCTACGGCATCTATCACATAATTGGGGCTAGTACCGGTGATGGTGTAGGTGCAGGTGGTCTTGTTTGTAGCATCTATTGTGTAGTTGGCACTAGACGGTGTAGTAAGCACAATGTTTGCCTGTATTGCAGCTAAGGCAAGTTCTGCACAACCGTCAGCTCCGGCCTTTGCTTGAGCAGATTGCTGAATACTCAGGCTAGTTTTGCTAGATGTTACGCCAGAAAAAAGCAGTAGCAAGCCCACAAGTGAGCCAATTGCAGCTATGGCAATTACTGTTATTAGAGTAATATAGCCTGATTGTTGATTTGTATATAGTGTATTCATCTTAGTGTTGATACTCCATAAAAATTTTTCTGATACTGTAATGTAGATTTATTACTAGGATTATAGTAATTGAGAGTAAAACTTATCTCTATTGAGTCTCTACCGCCAGAGATAGCTCTATTGGTGAAGCTCAAGTTACTAACACTCACCCTAGAGCTAGTTAAGAATTCAGCGCTTGCACTACCCACCTTGATGCGCACCTTGTTTACATTTTGGTCGATCACGCTATCATATACTGTCGGATTATTTGCGGCTGTAGTAGTATTTAGCGACAAACTCGCTGATGAATTTCCTACCGAAGGAGTGTTTATAGTACTAGCATTACGAAGGCTCTGGGTGATACTAGACATCACTAGACGTCCTTGAGCGTCAACTTCTTGATTGACTTGGTTTTGAATACGTTGATTAGTAATTGAGATGGCCACAGCGAGTATTGAGCCAATAATCAGTGAAAATACCGCAATATATAGAAGCATTTCTATTATGGTGTAGCCCGTCTGATTGTTATAGTGAATGTTTTTCATAATTAATTGCCCTTAGTTATCCCAAGCAAAATCAAACCATACAGCGTCGTTTGTAGGCCCGCTAGATAAGTGATTAGTCCAGGCTTTACCTGATGGTGTAGTAAATAATGTATTAGTGGTTCCATCTAACACAACTGAATATAAATTACGGAAAGCATCAGACACCATTACCATGGTTTCGTCAGCATTTGGTCTGCCTACTATTCGAGTTTTTCCAATATTGTCACTGGCGTTCGGTAGTGCTATTGCACTTGTTGCCCATGAGTTTAGGCTGCTATTATATATCTTTAATTTACCGCTTCGAGTGTTATCGGAGTAAGCTATTACGCCATCGTTAGAATTAACGTATTTATAAGCAACATCAAAAGTTATTTGCCCGCCGTAATCAGTGTTGTTGGTAATAAGATTGTTTGTAGGCGTAACAAAACCAACACCGCCAGGATTAATTTCGTAACAAAATATTGAACCAGGGTTGATATCACTCTTAGCACACGCTACTAACTCGTTGGCAGAGCTTGGCCTCGAAATTTGCCGAATTGAGATGATAGATTGCCCCGATGGTATGTTGCCACTTGTGATAACAGAACTCCAACTACCAGATCCACTTCCGTTAATAGTAAATGTTTGAGCACGCAAAGCACGACTGTTACTAGAAGTAGTATATAGTACGGTACCTTGGCTAGTATTAACGTTACTCCAGTCAAAGTCCACCAGCAAAGAGCCATTTCCCGCAGAACTATTGGTGTGTTGGGTATAGGTAGACCAGGCACTATTGGCATAAAAGCTAGTATTCACCTGATAGTCGTTTGTGAGAAAAACTGTCATCATGTCATTAGATGCGGGTCTAGCCTTAATCATCATTGCTGTTATGTAGTTACTGCTAGAGCCAATCTGTCCCAAGCCAACCTCTGGCCCCCAGGTTGCGCCATTAAATGATCTAGACTTAGGGTTATTACTACCATCTGAATATACTGCTACAAATGAACCGTCGGCTAAAAAATCTCCTCCATAATTACCAGAATTAAGTGCGCTACTAGAAGTCCATTGGGCGAGTAGCTGTGGAGTTGCCCAACTACTACCGTTCCAGGCAGTAGCATACATATATTGCCTGGCGCCATCATAGTGCCTAGAGACCATCATCTTGGCCGAGCCAGTTTGTGCCGAGTAAAGCTTAAGTGAACGTGGCACTCGATTGTTGGTGGTGGTACTTACATCTGGTATTACAGTCTGGGCAGTCCAAGAGCCAGTTGTTAATAGCTGTCTATATTCCATCCTATCTGTAGTGGTACCGCCATCGGCATAGACAAAAAGCCCACTTTTGATTGGTGCCGAGGTTGGTTGGCGCCAGTTAGCAAAATATGTTACAACGCTCAATGAAGAACTAATCACTAATGTTCGTGGCCAACTCACTGTGACAGTAACTTTACGTGAGCCATTTGGTCCATCACTAAAATTAACTATTCTTGTATATTTGCCATCTACAAGTTGAGGAATTGTGGTTAGCTGCCATTGGTTGTTTACTGAACTAATATAATAGTTGGTGCCGTTTGAATAACTAGATAGATTAGAGTAGTTGGGATTAGCAATATTTCTAACCACTTCTAAACCAGCACTAGAGAGTTCAGTGGCTCTTGTACGTTCACCGGCTTGTCTTACTCCGTCTCGGCCGTATATAAAAGCACTGAGCATAACAGTGCCAAATAATGCAAATATTGCTACAGCCAATAAAATCTCTATCAAACTAAAGCCCGTTGGCATTGATGCAGCTGTGCGATTTGTTGATGTCATGCTAATATTCAATTACTCCCTTTGAGCTTACCGTAATAGTCTTGTTGTCGCCCTTGTTTACTACCGTAACAGCACCAGGTATAGATAACTTGCCGGTGAATTTGTCGAAAACAAATTCAGTTTGACCCGAAAAAGTAATAGATGATGTAAAAGGATAAACCTCATCTTTAGATTGGTTTCTGGTAGCATAACTATTTCCCTGAAAAACTGTGATACTGCCATTTTGCACATGCACGCCCCAATTACCATCATTTTCTCCAGATCTAGCTAGGCTCTGCGCACGATACATATCTTGAATAATGATACTACTAATAACTTCTAAGTCGTTGCGCAACACATAGCGTTGCAGTACTGGTGCTGTTAACATTAGTATAATAGAAATTATTCCAATAGAAAGTATGAGCTCAATTAAGGTAAAACCATACTGGTGTAGTGCAAGTTTTTTTTTAACAAACATATTAATTACTTAATTCCTCCGAGCAAGCCATAAATGGGCAATATTACCGATAAGGCAATAAAGAGTACTCCTACCGCTATTGCAATTAAGATAATAGGCTCTAGTACAGTTTCAAGGTTCTCGGCTGTTATCTCAACCTTTTCTTCATAGGTACTGCTAATTTTAAGTAATGTATCAGAAAGGTTGCCCGACTGTTCAGAACTTACTATAAGCTGTCTTATGGGGCCAGGCAAAGCTTTTCTATCTGGAATCTTCTCTAGAGTAGTCGCCAAAGACTGACCTTCTTCTACGTTCGTTCTTATAATTTTTGCAATATTGCTATACCTGACTGTAGCAAAAGAATCTACAAGAGAGTCGAGCACATCTACAATTGGTAGGCCTGCCTCTAATAGTGAGCCCATTATAAATCCAAACCTAGAGATTTCGGACTGATAAATGAGAGTTTTTATACCAGGTATAACATAGAGTACTTTCTCTGCTAGAGTTCTGATAGGCTTTACATAAGCGATGCCCATACCAATAATAAAAACCGCAACCACAAAAATACCCGACAATAGTAGGCCCCAGTGCGACCAAAACAACCCAAAGCCAATCATTACTTTTGTAAGTAAGTTTAATTCTACATCTAAGCCTTCGAATATTTCTGCTAATCTTGGTAACAGAAATAAGCTTATGCCGCTACCAACAATTAACATCAACACCACAAGAAATGTAGGATAAATAAGTGCTGAGCGAACCTTAGAGTTGATCATGTTAATTCTATGGGTTTGCTCAGAAACAACCTTTAGGTTTTCAGATAGTCGCCCAGATTCTTCGCCAGCCCTTATTAACGCAACTGAAGAGGCATTTAACATACCCGACTCACCTATAGCCCGCCAAAGTGTACCGCCCTCGTCAACTTTGTCACGCATAGCAAGTATTGCAGCTTTAACTTTTTTGGTAGGTGCTTCTTTACTGAGTATTTCAAGTGAGAGACCCACAGTCACACCGGTAGAAATTAGCATGCTTAATGTCTCAGTAAAATACTCTCGAGCATCTCTACTAACAGCGTGCTTGGTAAGCGGTTTGGATTTAGTTTTTTTCTCTACATCTTCAGCCGGTTTTTTTTCTACAGTAACTTTGGGGGCATCTTTAGATGACCTATCGTTGCTCACACCGTCTATTTTTACAGGATTATTTTGGTTCGGCGACACGCATTAACTCCTCTAGGGTCGATCGACCATTTTGTATTTTTATTATACCGTCTTCAAATAGCGTACGAGCACCTTCTTTTCTGGCTTGATCCCATATTAATTTGCTGGATGGATTTTTAACTATAAGCTCTTTAATTGCTGGTGATACCACTAGTATTTCGTATAATGCTACCCTACCCTTATAGCCCGAGTAATTACAAGATTCACAGCCTTCGCCATAGTAAAGTGTAACTTGAGGTCTTTTGAAATACATTTCAGCATGAGGAATCTTTTTTTGTATATCACTAAGATTTACCAAGTAACTCTTTCTACAAGTAACACAAATTGTTCGCATTAAGCGTTGAGCAATTACGGCGTTTAGAGTAGATGAAAGCAAGAAAGGCTCTACCCCCATGTCTATAAAGCGAGGAATAGCCGTGGCAGAGTCGTTGGCGTGAAAGGTAGAGAATAGTAGGTGGCCTGTTAGCGCAGCGTTTACAGCCATTTTGGCCGTCTCTTTGTCACGAATTTCACCTACCAAAATGATATCTGGGTCTTGTCGGACAATAGTTCTTAACCCTTCGGCAAAAGTAAGATTAGTAGCCCGGTTTACCTGTATTTGATTTACACCAAAAAGTTTGTATTCTACAGGATCCTCTATGGTGGTAATATTAATATCTGAGCTATTTAGCTGCTTTAGCATAGCATAAAGTGTAGTGGTTTTACCCGAACCAGTTGGTCCAGTGGTAACTATCATACCGAATGGCCGATGCATTTGTGCTTCAATCAACTTGAGATCAAAGACATTAAAACCGAGGTTTTTGAAGTTGAGGTTCTTTGAGTTGCCAGCGAGCAGTCTTAGAGCAACCTTCTCTCCGTTAAGTGTTGGGACAATAGAAATACGAATATCTACAGATTCTTCATCTACGCTATAGCGTATGGCGCCATCTTGGCTAGCGCCATGTTCGTCTATGCGCATTCTCGCTTGCACCTTTAACCTATTAAGTACATTCTCATAATACTGAATAGGTATCTGACCAGCCTCACGCAATACACCATCTATTCGGAACCTTATTAAAACTACTTTCTCTTCTGGTTCAAAATGAATATCACTCACATCAAACACGATAGCATCTTTGATAATTTCATCTATTATTTCTGGCGCAACACGTTCCTGCTCTTGAATAATTTGGTTAAATCGCGTAGCTAGCGGCTTGCGATAGTGAGCCAGAATAACGTCAATATCGTCACTTAGAGAGTATGCAATAGATACAGGTAGACCATTGGTGTAGATAGCTAGTTTTTCTTTCAGCCCTACCTGGCCTGGCTCGTCGGTAACAAACACAGCTCTTGTTTTGTCTACATAATAAAATATTACTCGGTTCTCAGTAGTTACATTCTTGGGTATCTTAAGTACTAGGTCTTTTGGAGGCTGATTGTTTTCTAGATCTATGTATGAGGTATTGTAATAGTTGGCTAGGGTTTGACCAATAAAGTCTTTATTGACAATATTTTGTGATATTAAATAATCTATAAAGTTAATGTTGTGTAGCTTAGTAATATGCTCTATGGCGTCTAGCTGTTTTTGAGAAATTTTGTTTTGACTAAGCATAGCCTCTTTAATACGTTTAGCCGTATTAATTCTAGAGTTCTGGGCTTCTTCAATAGTTACACCTTGAGAAGCAGTAACTTTTGGCTTCTTACTACTTTCATCTGTAGTGGTGTTTTGATCAACTACATCTGAAGATTTGGGGGATTGATTTGTTTTATCCATATATAAAGCTAAATAACCTCAATTCCGGTTATGTTAATTATACCCCATGGCAGGGCATAAATAACCAATAAAACACAATTTTTTTACTTCAATATTTAGTTATATATGATGTTTGTTAGCAGCAGCCCTTACTAAAGCTAATAGCGCGATGGTACCAAGACCAAACAAGGCTATAAGCGACATTGGCTCGGTAATAGTGGTGGGTTTGGTAGTTAGTATAGGGCTTAAGATAACTGACACCACAGGTATGATAAACAACACAATAGGCTCCGTGAGAAACCTACTACTTGGTAACACTCTTAGGTGGGGCGACTTGGTAATATATGCCAGTACTGCCGATATTATCAAAAATAGTACTACCGTCTCTCCTAGCCAACCTGTAAAGTTCTGATATGGCACCCCAAAGAATATTCCACCTTGGGTCCATATATATATCTTATCAACAGTTGAGTTGATAGGGTCGTTGGCCAGATCTGATAGAGTCATAAGCATACCGCTTAGTAAGCTTAGTATTACTATTCCCCAACCCTTTACTACCTTTAGCCAACCCAATATTATTCTAATTACTAAATAACTACTATAAGCCAAGCTAAAGTATGTAAGCATCAGAAGAACCGGTACGCCACCAAGTAGCGGCCCATTACCAACCAAATTATAGTAATAAGCACCAAAAACATGCCCAGTATTCACCCCGAGATACTCGGCTGTAAAAGTAATAATGTAGGTGACCATAAAAAATATGAGTATATTCTTACGCCCCAAATACCTTGCGCCGTGCATAAATACAAATATTGTCGGTAGCAAATATATTATTAGGGCCGCTGGGCCAGAAATATTTGGTAATATGGCTGTAATTATTAATATTACTAATATTACCCAGCGTAAAGGTGCAAACTTATCGTGTGACTTAGATAGCTTCGATTTCGCTTGTGCTTTCATTTATTTAAATTGTAGCACAGTTAATGTATATACTTAATCCTCAAAAAAAGACACTTTCGTGTCTTTTTAAAAACAACTTGTGGCAGGGGTTAGTAAGCTAAAATGGTAACTTAATTATCAAACAACAACCATCATAGGTTTTCATCCAAGAATTGCTTTAGTGTATCCATATCTTCTTTGGTGTGGTCGTAGTAGAATGTGGTAATGCCAACGGATTTAGCTGTCTTAGCCGCTTCTGCGTTGTGCTCAAAATAAACAACATCATCGGGTTTAAGTCCGTACTTTTCAAGTAGTATCTTGAAATACACTGGATCAGTTTTTTCGGGGTCATGTTTTAGGGTAAAAACTTCGTACGGTACTTGGTCAAGTTTGAACTTCTTGTACTGTTCATCATTTGCACCTGTCAATACCAGTTTGTTATTTGGATAACTTTCAAGTAGTTTGTGCATTGGCTCAAGAATACTACCATCTTCAAGGACTAAACCATTTATTGCATCTACTAATATTGTTTTCATATTTCCTGGGTGGTAATTTATGTGAATTAAGCATAAGTACTTTGGCAGGGCATCGCTGACGCATTACAAACGGCAGCAATTACCTCTAATGAAGATTATAACCTAAAATCTTTGGTTGATACATTTGAGCTATCAGGTGAATTGCTAGCTGTCTAGTAGCTTACCTGACATCTTACATATTCATTTTAGCTTGCTTGGTTTATTGCTAAAGAGCTAGCACTAAAAAGATCATTAGAGCCAACTCAATACGATACCAGCCGAACGGTGCCAGACTATAGCGAGATACAATTGCAACCAGAAACTTTATTGCCACCAAAGCCGAGAGGAAAGCGGCTACGAAACCAACAAAGAAAATGCCAATATCATTAGTTGAAAGAGCAGGAATACTTTTTACCAAGTCATACCCAACGGCAGCTATCATGAGTGGTACCGCAGCCAAGAATGAATACTCTACAGCGGCTTTGTCACTTAAACCTACTAGTCTACCACCAATAATAGTTGCCCCTGCTCTAGAAAAACCAGGCCACAAAGCAAGTAATTGAAACAGTCCTACTTTTAAAGCCTGCTTTTCAGATATGTCATCAATCTCAACGCCCTCGGTTGGCTTATGCCAACGCTCAACGACAATGATAATAACACCGCCAACTAGCAAGCCAATTGCTACAGTGAATGGATTAAAGAGTTTTGCCTTAATAATTCCATGAAGCAGAAAACCCGCAATCACTGCTGGAACAGTAGTAATAGCTAGCAGTTTTAACCCTCTGATGCCAGCCAATCCTTTAGTTTCGGTGCTGAATAAGCCTGTAAACCGCCTTTGGTAAAGAACCAAAACGGCCAGAATTGCTCCAAGCTGTATAAACACCTCGAATGTAGCAGCCTTTTCACCAGTAAAGCCTAGTAGATTACCAACTAATATTAGGTGTCCAGTAGATGAAATGGGCAGAAACTCTGTAAAACCCTCAACAATTCCCAATATAAGAGCATCTAACATAACTTATTATGCGTGTCCGTGCTCTTCGGGCTGGCAGCCGTCTAGTTCAACCTCAATGGTTGAGTGCCCAAATCCAAAATCCTTATCTAGTAATTCTTTAGCGGATTCAACGATTTTACGACTGTCACTTAAGTTTTTTTCTTCGACAGCGATGTGACAGCTAAAGGCGTAGTTATCGTTATCGATCGCCCAAGCGTGCACGTCGTCAATAGATTTAACACCCTTTATACTGAGCAGTTCTTGGCGTAATTTTTGCAGGTCAACTCCCTTTGGCACTCCTTCTAGCAGTACCTGGAATACTTCTTTGACTATGCCCAGGGTAGCAATAAGAAGCATGAAAGCGATAGCCAGACCAACCACACTATCGAGCCAGTATATATGGAAAAAGTATATCGCCAATCCAGCAACCAGTGCTCCAACCGAGCTGAGCGTATCATAAAGCATGTTTGTATAGGCAGCTTTGGTATTTAGATCATGCTTACGTTTGCTGAGCAGATACGCAACCCCACCATTAATAGCAATGCCAATCGTAGCCACGACTGCAATTGTTAAGCCAGGTACCTCTTTAGGCTCCGACAGACGCTGGATAGCTTCAATTGTTATGAAGGTAGCGATAGCCATCAAAATACCTGAATTGAGCAGAGCAGCGATTATTTTTACCCGCCCATATCCATAGGTACGCTTAATATCGGGCTGACGACGGCTTATTCGCTCGGCAGCATAGGCGATCGCCAGCGTTAAGCTATCGGTTAGGTTATGAGCGGCATCGGCTACTAGTGCCAAACTGCCGCTCAAAACTCCAACCGTCATTTCAAACACAGTAAAGCCAGTATTGAGGATTAACCCAATACCAAAGTGGCTATTCGAATCAGTGTCGTGTTGATGACTCATAGACTTATTGTATCACCGTACTGCTACTGAATACCTGCTTTCTGTAGTTCTGCATCGAGTAGTTTCGAAAGTGCTTCAACGCTTGGGCCAGGATTTTCAATCATCGTGCCGTTGAGCACAAAAGTAGGCGTTCCCTTGCCACCAAGCTTAGTGACTTCTTGCAGGTCAAAGTTGATTATCCCCTTGGTTTCGTCACTACTAAAGTCTTTATCGAATTGACCCATATTCAGACCGATCTGTTTCGCATATTTGTCCAGAGTTGGTCGGAAATTGGTGTCGGTTTCCCAGTCTTTTTGCTTTTCAAACAGAAGGTTGTGCATCTCAAAAAACTTACCTTGCTTAGCTGCGGCCTGAGCTGCCTGAGCAGCTTGCAGGGAATTTTTGTGTGCACTACTTATAGGAAAATTCTTGATTTGAAACTTTACCTTGTCTTTGTACTTTTCTTTTACTTCCTTTACGATTGGATAGTATGAGTAGCAAGCCTCACACTGAAAATCGACATACTCCGTCAACTGTACTGGGCTGTCGGCTTTGCCATAGACATTATTCGAGCCATTTGGTCCAACTGGGCCAGACTCAGTTTGTGATTGTGGTGCTTGTTCTGGACGTGTCAGAGCGTAGCCGATAAAGCCCACTATCCCAACTACGACAACGACTCCTAAAATTACCTTAAAATATTTCTTAAAAAACATTACAAAACTCCCCATTTAGTTAATCTAAAAAGTGAACTATGGGGATTTCAATATCTAAGCTGAACACTGAGTAGTATTCTGGTTTGGCTATAGCCAATCGCAACAATAGCTAAAAACGGAAACACATATAAAAGCCAAAGTGGCAATTGAGCTTGCAACCAATATGGGATTGGCGGTAGCAATGGTTGCAACCGCACGACACGCTTTGTTTGGTTGAAGGTATACAGAACGGTTTGTTGGGCATGGCCTGTACAATTATCACAGCTAGTCTGCGAACGATTTGCCCCAGCGTTTGCAACATAATTCTTGTTATGAGGAATAATCGAAACGTAAGTGAGTAGCAATAAGCATATACTCATACTAAAGAATACAGCCACTTTCAGAGTGGTTGCTGTTAACCGCCGCATGTGCTCTCCGATAGTGGTTCAAGTTTCTGAAACTGTTCTTTTATTTGCTGCTCGCTGGGCGGGTCTTTTTGCACAAAGATTACTACATTGCCGATAAGATTGTTTATTCTGGTTAGTTTTTCTTGCGGTGTTTCTTCGCCTGGTTCGCCATCAGCTCCGTCAGCTTCACCTCCATGTGCCAAAGCTTTAGGCACGAAAGAGTTAATCAAGCTAGACTGTTTGTTTTTCTCATGAGCTGGAAAGTTACTTTCTTTGTCAAAAACTTCTTCTAAGTCTTTGTTTACCCAGTCATTAAAACTAACTTGGCGATAATTGTTTTCTTCACCAATGTAAATGTAAAATTTGGCATCTTTTGGTATGACTGGAAGATAATTGCCATGCGTAGTTACTGGCTGAATGTCACGCAGATTATCTAGCTTGTAGCCCAGCATATTGGGCAGTCCGCCAATAAAGTTCCAGCCATAATATTTAAGCACCATTCCGCCCGTCATGCCTTCCCAGTGAATGTGCGTAAACTGATCTTTGTTGTCGTGGAAATGAATTGGTTGCTCAGTAAGGCTGGCGTTGCAAAGGTCTTTTGAATAACCAGTTTGATATTTCTGCTCTGAAAAGTTTTCGGCTTTGCCATCGACCAAAATTCGCATTCTAAAATGATAGTGCTCTGATTGGGGCTGCCTAATAACCTTGGGCGAAACGAAATAGACCACAGCCGCAGCTAAGCAAAGTAACAAAATTACTGATCCAACAAAAATTGAAGCAATTAGTAGAGGTTTTTTGTGGACTGGCTGTTTCTTAGATGATTTTTGCATATAAGTATCAGATAAGTTACTAAGCTAAAAATGCTTTCATCTCTTTTCCAGCAGCTTAGTAATGTCTTCTCGTTTATAACGCCTGTCCTTGCGTGTGCCAAAGCGAACGGCTACAAGATAGCCTTTTGCATCCCAGGCACGCAAAGTGTTTGGATGACAATTGAGCATTTCACTTGCTTGCTTAAGGGTAAGTAATCTAGGCTTCTTCTTTTCGACTGTACCTGGTTGTGTCATACTATTACTATACATTAGTTACTATTTTTAGGAAATGAGTGAAGTGATGACTAAAAAGATTCCAAAGTATTCTCGAAAGGCTTTAGAAAAAATCTGGAATGTACTCCAGGAAATCGAAGAAACTAGACAGCTTTCTAGCCCTGAGGACTACATCAAGCTAACTTTCAGACCGCCAAATTTCTATGGTTCGAAGTTAGAATTTGACGAGGTCGCTAGACAGAGAACGGCGATTGTTAATAGGCTCGTTTACCTGAATGCACTAACCGACCTGGACCATAAAACTGGAATGAATGGATTTTTATTTTTTAAAGTCGGGCCTCAGTATAAGGTGGTTTTTAGGATGTATGAGGGGCAATATAAAAACGCTGCAAGAGATTACAAAAAAACAAATCTTCCAGAAACCGAGATAAGCGACCCTGTTTATGAGATTAGATACTCAGAAAAATCTCGAGAGATAACAATAAATAACTTTTTACTAAAAAAGCCAGACTTTGATAGTGAGAATGAGAGATTCTTTACTTATGTGTATGCCAACCCCAATAAGCGTATTGACACGAAAGATCTTAAGGCAGAGGGTGTCGTGCTAAAGAAAACTATACACAAAGTAATAGAGAACCTTGGATTTACAACCCAACTGAAAGCTGTATTTTTCGATGTTTCTAAGAGTAGTGTTCGGTTTAAGAACCCCGTTAGTAAATCCGACTTAAATGAAATAGCAATAAAGTACTTGGATTTTAAGTAGACCAGCCCTTATATACCTTTTGATGCCCAAGTAGCCCTGCTACAACGAAAACCCAAGCACAAACAGATAGTCTCAAAACAGAGGCTATTTTTATGTCTAACAAGAAAAAATCACCAGCAGTAAAGCCAAATACAAAAGCCGCAAAAAATGGCTTGGTTGCTGCTATGGATGACGAGGCCATAAAGAGTCTTGCTGGTTTCTTCGACATACTCATTCAAATGGACCTTGAGCAGAAAGATGTAAAGAAGAAAAGGAAAAACAATGAAGATAAGTGAAGTACAAATCATACCCGTGAAGCCTACAAATGGTCTTGTTGGCTTTGCTAGTTGTGTAGTTGATAAAAGTCTGTATATTGGCTCACTAGGAATCCATCAACTCATAGATGGTTCGGGCTACCGTATAACTTACCCGACGAAGCTACTAGGCAGTCGGCAACTCAACTACTACTACCCTATAAGCAAAGAGGCTGGCAAGCTCATTGAGCAAACAATAACAAAGAAGTGCCAAGAAATTTTTGAAAAAAGTGATGAACAAAATGGTAGACACGGTAAAATTACTCATCAAAATAAATGACCCGAGTATTTTAGATGGGAGCCTGTTTACACCAATCACAATTGAAAAGCTGGTTGAAAGCAGAAGCCCAGGCAGAACATACTTAAACCCAACGCCAACTTATGAGAAGATTGGTAAATACATGCCCCGTTTAACCTTTTTTAAACGGCCATCTAAGCAAGGCATTGTTTACCAGCTTGCGGTTGAGTTTTCGGCTCCAAAGCTGTTGCTTGGAAACAACTTTGATGAACTAGTCGATACAGATTTTGAACAGATAGTTACCGCCTTGCAGAGCAAGCTTAACGAGCTACTGAATTACAAATTCTTTAAGTGGCAGCTGGCAAAGGCAGATGTTGGTGCATGGCACCCCTCAAAGAATATCGTCTTCTTAGACTATACAGGCTGTCAGACAATTTTAAATACACTAGGTAAGCTTGATTTTAGTCGCATATATGATTTGCAAAGAACAAACTTTAGAGACGGGCATGTGCTGCACGTACACTGTAATTCACTAGACATAGCGTTTTACGACAAGATGGCCGACCTAAGAAAAGCTAAGGTTAGCGACAAGAGAGCATTTGAAGACAGTGGCCGAATGCAAATGAACCTGCTTGAAATGTTGGATGAATACAAGCCGTTAGAAGTATTTCGCTATGAAGTGCGGTTTGTAGGCCGACAGGCCATAAAGCGTGCCTATCCAAACTTAGAAGACACTAATTTAGAATCGTTATTCAAAGCTAATTTGTGCCAAGAAGTATTGATCAAGCATTGGCAGAAAATAACCCAGTCAATCGATATGCTGGCATTGGACGTAAGCAGACCATACGGGCTACTTCAAAACTACATAGAAGATAATTATGAGGCAACGCCTCAAGCAGCTCTAGCAGCCGTTGCTGGCTTGCTAATCAATGGACAAGAAAGTATCACTGCTCTTCGAGATACTATTCAGGGTCGCTACGGACAAGCTGCCTGGTACCGTCTAAAGCCGATATTCAAAGAACCCAACCACAATAGGCTACAAGCTTTTGTGCATATTGATGAAGCCTTAGAGCACTTTACACCTACAAATTTCGAATACTTCAAAACAAACATTGCAAATAACTAGTAACTAATGGTAAGTTAGAAAGGAAGAATATGGAAACTAAACTAATACTAATTGCGAGAGTATCAGACGAAGAACAGCGGCAAGCTTTGCCTGCTCAGAAACGTCGGCTAGTTAATTATGCCGATGAAAATAAACTAGATTACGAATATCACGAATTTGATGAAAGTGCCCACAAAGAAGAAAGACAAAAGTTCGCAGCTTTAGTCGAGCACATAACAAACTTGAAAGCCCCTTGTTGGGTTGTGTTCGATAAAATAGACCGCTACACAAGAGATAGTAGCCAAGATGAAGTAAAAGCACTTCAGTTGTTAGTAAAGCAAGGGAAAATCGAGCTTCACTTCCCGCATGACGCTCTAGTAATAACCCAGCATTCCTCTGCCGCAGACTGGTTTAGGCTTGGTATTGGTATGGCTTTGGCCAAATACTATTCGGACTCGATTAGTGATAATGTAAAGCGTCGGTTTGAGCAAATGCTTAGCGATGGTATATGGGTGCACAGACCCCCAATCGGTTATATTACAAGACGAATAGATGATAAGACGTTTACTCTAGAGCCTGATACTGTAAGAGCAAAGTTTATTATCAAAGCCTTTGAACTACGTTCTACGGGAATGTCATACGACGCAATTGCAATTCAGCTCGGAAAAGATGGCTTTACTGGCACCGTCAAATCCAACAAACCCGTTGGCAAGTCATACTTGGAGCGAATAATAAATAACACCTTTTACTACGGCGTCATGGTTCACGCAGCCAAAAGCTACCCTCACAAATATGAGCCACTTATTAGCCGAGAGCTGTTTAATAAATGCCAAGAGGTAAAAGAGCAGCGAAGTAACGACCGTACAAAACATAATTCACATTGGTTCACGTTCAAAAAGATAGTAAAGTGCGGTAATTGTGGGCGTGCTGTGTCGTCATACTACGGTCGTAAGCAGGTATATCTACGTTGCAGCGGCACAGGTCAGCATAGTTGCGGCAATCCAAACACGGCAGAGTCATTACTTCTACACGATATTTACAAGGAGCTTTCAAACATACGTGTGCCCGAGAAGATAGTTGAAAAAGTAATATCGATGTTAAAAGATAGACATGAAAACCAGCAACTCTTTTATACGCAGAGCATTGAGCAAGCTCGCAAAGAATATGATGCCATCAACGATAAAATGAAGACACTCTATTACGACCGTATAGAAAGGCGTATTACTCTGCAGTTTCATGACGAAATCGCAAATGAGCTAGAGGGCAAGCAGCAGATATTGAATGATAGACTTAAGAAACTTACAAAAGACAATAAGAGCTTCCAGGTCACCGCCTCATACCTGTTGGACTTAGCACAGCGAGCCGAAGAACTGTTTCGATGTTCGAATAACGAGCTTAGACAGAAGTTACTGAGTTACATGATTTCGAACGTTGAACTAAACAACAAAAAGTTGTCTTATGTGCTCAACAACCCCTTTAGAGAGCTATCTGAACAAAACAAAAAGGCTCAAAATGAGCCTGATTCAAAAATTTGGCAGGGGTGGCAGGAGTCGAACCCGCGGCCTTTGGTTTTGGAGACCAACGCTCTAGCCAACTGAGCTACACCCCTTCGTCAAAAGTGCGCTTAGGCTTTCGACGAACACTAAATGAGTATTCGTCTTCAGTTAGAACACCACTTTCTCCTCTCGATTGAATAAACAATTTTGTTTCGGTTTATTCAATCGTAAGAAGACAGTTAATATCTACTTCACAGATATATTTTAGCTTATTTTGGCTTTTTAATCCAATTTGGCACTGGTCGCCTACCAATATCGGTGCGGTACTGCATACCTTTGAAGTGAATCTTTTTAACAGCCCGGTACGCCTTACCAAGTGCCTCATCTAAAGTCTTGCCAGTGGCTGTCACATTGAGCACTCTACCACCACTGGTGACTAAGTCTTTTCTATCTTGTTTGGTACCAGCATGAAAGATGACGATATCATCTAGTTTTTCAGCCTCTTCAATACCACTTATCACTTCACCTTTGTTGTAACCACCCGGGTATCCACCAGATGCCAACACAATGCAGCAGGCATATCCACCAGACCACTCAATATTTTGCTTAGTCAAATCGCCTCTGGCGCAAGCCAATAATATTTCTAGTAGATCACTTTTAAAAAGACGCATATAGCTTTGGGTTTCTGGGTCACCAAAACGCGCATTGTACTCTATAACATTATAATTATCGTCTGAGAGCATCAAGCCCGGGTAAAGCAAGCCACTATACTGAATGCCTCGATCCTTCAACTTCTCTAAAACTGGCTTAACTAGTTGTTCACCCAATTTATCTATATATATTTGACTTATCCATGGTACCGGCGCGATAGTTCCCATGCCGCCGGTGTTGGGGCCAGTATCGCCTTCGCCTATTGGTTTATGGTCTTGAGAACTTGGGAACATCACGTAATTTTTGCCATCACAAAAGGCGTGGGTGCTTATCTCGCTACCCTTCAAGTATTCTTCTATAACTACTTTGTGACCAGACTCACCAAATGCTTCTTCTTGCATCATACTTTTGAGGGCATCTTGCGCTTCTTTGTGGTCTTGAGCTATTATTACACCTTTGCCTAGTGCTAACCCATCGGCTTTTATAACAATTGGTGGTTTAATACTATTTATATAATCAAGTGCTTTTGTGTAGTCGGTGAATTCTTGATAGTTAGCCGTATGTACACCAGCACTTTTCATCACATCTTTGGCAAAAGACTTAGAGGCTTCTATTCTTGCAGCTAGCTTACTTGGCCCAAATGCTGCGATACCAGCAGACTGTAAGTCATCTGCTAGACCAGCAGCCAAAGCATCGTCTGGGCCAATCAAGACCAAGTCGATACTATTGTCTTTACAGGCCCGCATCACTTCTTGGTGGTCAGTGATATCAAGAGCAAGGTTGGTGGCAAGACTAGTAGTACCGCCATTGCCTGGTGCAACATATAGTTTCTCTAACCGTGGTGATTGCGCAAGTTTCCACGCAAGTGCGTGTTCTCTACCACCAGAACCTATAACCAAAATATTCAACTTCTTCACTTGGTTTTCTTATCCTCGCTAGTATTTCTCATAAGTAAATAGAAAACCGAATAAATTAATAAACCTGGTAGAATACCAGTAAGAATAATTAAGACCACAGCTCCTACTCTCACCCAGGCTGGATCTTGTTTGTAATAATCAGCTATTCCTCCGGCTACGCCGAGAAATTTACTATCTTTTTTTGACAAACTTATTTCTGATTTTGATTTTTTTAATTTGTGCGCCATATTGTCCTGCTTGATTATTAGCCGAATCAAAATAACATTTTGATTCGAAAAGGAGATTTATTGCATAAGTTGTAGCAGAATTGTCTAATAATTTTGCGAAAACTCGAGCAATAAATCGACGTGGTGCCGGGTGAGAGATTCGAACTCCCGAAGGCACAAGGCCGTCAGATTTACAGTCTGATGCGTTTAACCACTTCGCTAACCCGGCAAAAATATGAAGTTACTGGAGCCTCGAGCGAGGATTGAACTCGCGACCTCTTCCTTACCATGGAAGCGCTCTACCACTGAGCTATCGAGGCCTGGAGCCGATGGAGGGATTCGAACCCACGACCTGCTGTTTACAAAACAGCTGCTCTAACCAACTGAGCTACATCGGCGCATTCAACCGCTACTACTTCTCCATTCATTTTGTTAAAACAAAAATTTTTTTATTAACAAAACGACAAGAAAAACACTACAGTTAAGAAGAAAATACAAACTTTAGTTTATCATTTTAGGTTACTTTTTTCAATTGCTTAGCGGGCTTCAGTGCAGAGTGAGCACGAATATTTTTAGGGTCAAGTTTTAATATTTGTCTAAACAAGATTTGAGCAGATTTTTCATCCTTCTCGTGTATAAAGGCCTCAGCTAAAAGCTGCATAATCTCTATATTATTTGGTTCAAGGTTGTGAGCTTTTTTAAGTGCTGAGAGCTGCATATCAAACTTATTCATTATTCTATAAATTCTGGCCAAACTAACCAATCTATTCACATGCATTTCCATACTTAACGACTTTTCTAATGCTTCGGCAGAGCTAGGAAAGTCTCGAGTCTTAAAGTACATCATTGCAAGGTTGTGGTAACTAGCAGCATTAGGGTAGGTATCTGCAACAATTTTAAAACACTCAATAGCATCTTCATTTTTGCCAAGGCCTGAGTAAACAAAACCCAGTCTACTATAGGCTAGGCTATTTTTATGATCAACGCGCAAAACTTTTAAGTAGGCTTTTTCTGCCGCAAGATAGTTTTTCTCTGCATAATAGCGACCAGCAACATCTAGCAATGTATCGAGAGCTTCGTCTTGGCTAGGTAGATTGGTTGATAGATTGTTTATTAAATAATCTGTAACCGTACTCCGCTTATTAATTATTGCCAAAACTACCACGCAAAACACTAAAATCATTAATAAATATTCAAAAGTCATACCGGTTCTATTCCTGTACTACATTAAGCTGCAGTCCTAGGTTCTCTAAGACTGTTCGGTTATTAATATTTGATTGGAGCTGATCAACAGTTTTCATTATTATCTCCAGACTCATTACACCACCTAGTATAGTAGATTTATCTCTAATTTCATAGATGAGCTCATCGAGGAAGTCTTTAATAGAATCGTCATTGTATATATTTTTAGCAATCAGAAATCGCTTAGTGATATTACCGCTTAAAAAGTCCTCGGCGTATTTATGAACTCTAAGTGTATGTTCTTTTTTTTCTATATCTATTAGTTCAATTGCTTTTCCTAAAGAACCATGGGCTAGTTTCATTAAGCTTTTGGTGTCTTCTTTATTTATATTTAATTGCTTATTCAAAAATTCAGTTGCTAGATCTAACGGTATTGGCTCAAAAAAAACTAGCTGTGATCTTGATCGGATGGTTGGTAATACCTGAGATAACATATTAGTAATAAGTATAAAGACCGTATTCTTAGGACTTTCTTCTAGGTTTTTTAGCAAGGCATTGGCAGCTTCTGTTGTTAGTTTATTTGCGCCAACTATTATTATTACTTTGTAGGCATTCTCTCCACTAGCTGTTCGCCACATATTATCATTTAATTCTCTAATTTGAGCAATAGTGATATTATTTTTGTTAGCTAGTGGTCTAATAACAAAGAGGTTGGGATGGGCAAAGTTTTCTATGCTTGTTATTTTTTCATCGCCAATTATTTTGGCTGCCAAGTCTAGTGAAGCAAGATATTTACCCGATCCCCTAGACCCGTGTAATAGGTAGGCATGTTGCGGGTCTGCTCCAATACTATTAAGAGATTGGATGGTTTTTTTAGTATATACAAATCTCATGATAGTTTAGTTAAAATATTTTCTAAATCGGCAGGTAGATTAGCCTTAAAAACTTTCGGTTTTCTAGATGGTAGCTCTAAACTTATTGAGCTAGCATGTAGAAATTGTCTCGTAAATAGACTATCAGCTTTTTTATTTCCATATTGTTTGTCACCAGCAATCGGGTGACCAATATGTGCAAATTGTACCCTAATTTGGTGCGTGCGACCAGTTAGAATTGAGACATCTAGTAAGCTATAGCCATTGTACTCCTTAATAAGTTGGTACTCACTTATTGCCGACTTGCCAGAACTGTGTATGCTCATCTTCTGTGGATTTTTTATACCACGCTTGATTGGTAACTCCAGTCTAGCGCGATCATTATTGGGTCTCCCTACCACTAAAGCTGTATAGTGTTTTTCAATTCTTCTCTGTTTAAAAGCCGATAATAAAAATTCCTTGGCGTGATCGTTTCTAGCCAGAATCATTACACCAGAAGTATCTTTATCTAAACGATGCACAATACCTGGTCTTACTGGATCACTATCGTTAATTAAGCTTTTAAAAGCCCCTGCTACTGATGGTTGTGGGTTGTTAGTTGTAGTATAAACTACTAATCCAGTGGGCTTATTTATAACCAACACATCTTCGTCTTTGTAGATAATTTCTGGCACTGAATCAGGGCTAATCAACAAGTTCTGGTTACTTATTGTGGGGAATTCACCATTTATTAGAGAACCATTCTTCAATTTTTCTGATGCTTTTACTGCCCTGCTATCAACCTTTATTCTGCCCGACTGTATTTGTTCTCTCCATCTAGCACGACTAAACTTGGGGTAAGTTTCAGCCAATACAAAATCTACTCGCTTACCCTCCTGCGCTTCTTGAGCAGTAAAAGAAAAATCTTTCATAAGAATATTTTATATATAGCGGCCCAATTGATCTAACTGTTCGCGAGTACCCATCATAATGAGCCTATCACCAGCATACAGTATTTCCTGACCACTTGGGTTAACTTTACTCGATCCCTCATGACTGTTGAGTGCCAACACGGTTGTACCAGTGTTGCTAGCCTGCATAAAATGTCCAAGGCGAGTACCAACCAGCTTAGAGCCCTTGGCAACAACCATCTCTTCTACTTGTAACTCTGCACTAGATTTGTTACTAAGTACCTCAAAAAAATCTAACACTCCAGGTCTTATTAACATTGTGGCCATATGAAAACCGCCAATTTGGTTAGGCATAGCCACCTTATCGGCACCAGCCTTCTCAATTCTATCAACATTCTCTTCTCTGTTTGCTCTGGCTACAATATACAAAGATGGGTTAAGTTGTCTTGAAGTAAGTGTGATAAATAGGTTGCATGAGTCGTCACCGAGTGCAGCAACAATACCGTGGGCTTTTTCTACTTTTGCTTTTTTTAATACATCTTCTTTTGTACTATCACCAACAAATGCCGTGTAGCCCTTAGCGACAGCTTTTTTTACTGCCTCCTCATCTCTGTCTATACCTACAAATTTTATATTCTCGTTGGCCAACTCGTCGGCTATGTGGCTACCTACCCGACCTAATCCGCAAACTACATAGTGATCTTTAGTATTTACAAGTTTTGCTTTCACTTTATTTCGTTTTAATCCGTCTCCTAGATTCATCATATAGTCTGCGAGGATCTTTAGCAAATATGCGATTACCAATAAACTTGCTGCTATAAGAACTACAGTAGTTATTTTAGCTCCCCACTGCTCAGCATGAAAATTATCGTGATGAGTTAAGGCTATATATATTGATCTGTATAAACTTTCCTGAACGCTTATGTGTTCAAAGTAGCCAAGTAGTGCACTAGAAACGATGATTATTACTACGGTAATAGCAGATAGTTTTAGTAGTGTCTTAATTGTGGGTGACATAAGTACTATTATAGTGTGAATTTACTGTGCAAGCTAGCAGCGTGTTAGTTTAGATACAAATATGAATAATTTTAATACAAGAGCAAGACCCTTTAAAAAATATGGTCTTGCTTGATTGTTATCTCTTAGAGAACTGAGGCGCTTTACGAGCTTTCTTAAGACCGGGTTTTTTACGCTCTTTTACACGAGCATCTCTGGTAAGATAGCCTTCTCTTCGCAAACTAACCTTAAAATCTTCGCTCATACCTAATAAAGCGCGGGCTATCCCCAATCTAATTGCTTCGGCTTGTCCCTTCAAACCACCTCCAGCGACTCGAGCGTTAATATCTACGCTCTTATCTTTTGCTAACAGAACAAGTGGAGATCTTAGCACTTCGTCGTAAGTATCGGTGCCAAAATATTCCTGAGGGGTTTTATCGTTAACAGTAATAACACCTTTACCAACAGTCAGTCTAATTGTTGCGATTGAACGTTTGCGACGTCCGACTCCAGGATAATACTGTTGCTTTTTTGCAGGTGACTTGGTTGTACTTTCGGCCACTATTTTTTCTCCATTTCAATTAATGTAGGGTTTTGTGGGGCATGAGGATGTTCAGAAGTTGCGTAAACTTTAAGGTTTTTGAGCATCTGTGCCTGTAACTTATTCTTAGGCAACATACCTGCAACAGCGTGCTCAATAACAGCATTGGGGTCTTTTACTAGTTGGTCGCGCAAGCTTATTTCGCGTATACCACCTGGGTATCCGGTGTGATGATAGTATATTTTATCAGTAAGTTTTTGACCAGTTACTTCTATCTTGGCTGAATTAATCACAACCACTATGTCGCCACCTACAACATGAGGAGTATAGCTGGGTTTATTTTTACCCGTTAATAATCTAGCTATTTGTGTAGCTAGCCTACCTAAAGTTTGACCCTTGGCATCAATAATATACCAATCTTGAGTAGCTTTGGCAGTTTTTAGGCTATATGTTTTCATTTTGCCATCCTTCTAGCCGATTTTGGCTTTTGTGCAGTAAGGTTTTTGACTCCCGTAATCTTGGTTTTTACGGTCTCTTCCTTTTTTGCAGACTTACTAACTTTTGATTCATTCGTAGATTTAGTAGATTTTTCTGGTTTTTTCGAGTCTTTTGATTTTGCTTGTTCAGAAGTGTAGTTCTCATCTAGTACTAGCTCTATAACAGCCATAGCTGCACCATCACCTAGTCTATTGCCGGTCTTGATAATACGAGTATAACCTCCTTGTCGAGACGAAAAACCATTTACCAGATCAAAATTTAGCTTCTGGGCGGCAACCGGATTAATAGTTTCGGCAAGGATCATTCGATAAGCAGCAAGGGTTTGTTTTTTTGCCAAAGTAACTTGACGTTCAAAGTACGGGGCAAGTTCTTTAGCTTTGGCTTGGGTGGTTTCGATTCTCTCATACAGAATCAAGCTGTCAAGAAGGCCACGCAAAAGAGCCCGGCGAGGGCCGGCTGCGCGAGAAAGTTTTCGTCCTGCGAATGCGTGGCGATGCATTTTATTCTACTCCGTTTCCTTTACTACATTATTTACACCTAGTTCTTCTAATTTTTCAAGAACTTCTTCATAAGCCTTTTGTCCAAAACCTTTAAGCTCCTTTAAATCACTCGCCTTGAGCTCCATTATTTCTTTTATAGTTTTAATATCGTTGTTCATTAATGCGTTGGTTGTGCGTGGGCTAAAATTGACTTCATCTATAGATATTTGTGCCATATCAGCTTCTTGTTTTTCTGCAGCTGTCACGATACCGCCTGTTCCGACACTTACTACATCATGACCAGCCAATACTTGGAAGTGACCTACTAGAATCTCGGCAGCTTGTGCTACGGCCTCTGAAGGAGCCATGGTTCCGTCTGTTTCTACATCTAGAATTAATTTATCAAAGTTGGTCATTTGTCCTACACGAGTGTTTTCAATATTGTATCTCACCCTTTTTATCGGAGTATATATGGCATCCACTGCTATCATGCCAACTGGTAGCTTTTCGCTAGCACGACTTTCTACCGCAACATAACCTCTGCCTTTTTCTATCTGCAATTCCATCTCTAGCTTACTCTTACTATTGTCTAAATTAGCAATTACCTGATTTGGATTAGCAACTTCTACACCTGATACCGTCTTAATGTCAGCAGCAGTCACCTCACCCTTACCGGTTTTTTTGAGGCTCACTATAACTTTATCTTCATTAACGTTGGCAAATCTAACCTGTTTAAGGTTTAAAATAATTTCTATAACATCTTCACGTACCCCTGCAACTGCAGTAAATTCGTGATTGGCTCCTTCAATTTTTACGCCAGTAATGGCGCTGCCGGCTAAGCTAGAGAGTAAAACACGGCGCATTGAGTTTCCAAGAGTCATACCGTAGCCAGGGTAAAGTGGCTCAACTTCAAAGGTTGAGTTATTTTGGCCGGTACTTACTTCTTTTATTTCTGGTAGATTGATATCGTATAACACTTGGTATCTCCTTATAAAGATATTAATTAATTAACGTGAGTAATACTCAATGATAAGCTGTTCTTCTATGACTTCTGGTATTTCTTCTCTTAGTGGTACTCCGGTAACAGTGGCGGTCATTTTCTTTGTGTCAAAGCTCAACCAACTTGTTGAATTACTGTTTGCGTTCAGACTTTCTGAGATAGATTTGAAATATTCATTTTTATGGCTAGCTGCTCTCACAGCTACAACATCTTTTGGTTTAACTTGTATTGAAGGAATATCAACTTTCTTGCCATTTAGAGTGATGTGAGCGTGAGTAACTAATTGCCTAGCTGCTTGCCGGGATGGAGCAAGTCCTACACGATAAACCACATTGTCTAGTCTTTGTTCTAGCAAGACTAATAGATTTTCACCGCTCACTCCAGGCATTCTCTCAGCAGAATGAACATAATTTCTAAATTGACGCTCTAAGATACCATAAGTTCTTTTTACTTTTTGTTTCTCACGTAGCTGTAATGAATAATCGCTTGGTTTACTACGCCTACTCTGGCCGTGTTGACCAGGTCCGTAACTTCGCTTGGTCATTACTTTCACGGCCTTAGGGTGCAGTTCTATACCTTCTCGACGTGATAATTTAACAATTGGAGCAAGATTTCGTGCCATAGCTAAACCCTACGTGCCTTTCTAGGCCTACAACCATTATGTGGTATACCAGTAACATCTTTTATACCGACGATAGTAATTCCCGAGGCCATTAGTGCTCGTACTGCCGATTCTCTACCTGATCCAATCCCTTTAATAATTACATTAACTTTGGCTAGACCAAACTCTTTGGCTTTTTCAATAGCTTTTTCAGCCGCAATTTGTGCGGCATAAGGTGTGCTCTTACGACTACCTTTGAAGCCTGCTGAGCCAGATGATTTCCAGGCTACTACATTACCACCATCGTCGGTAATACTTACGATAGTGTTATTAAAAGTCGCTTGTACATGAACAGTACCCTTGGGTAGGTTGCGCTTGGTCTTTTTTCGTCTGGTTTTTTTCTTAGCTTCTGCCATATTATTCTCTATATTTGATTAAAATTTTATGTTTTTGCTGCAGCTTTCTTGCGTCCTGATCCAACTGTCACCTTCTTGCCACGCTTGGTTCGGGCATTTGTTTTGGTTCTTTGTCCGCGAACCGGCAGACTAGCGCTATGTCTTAGCCCTCGGTAAGCCTTAATATCCTTAAGTCGTTTAATATTACCGCTTACCTCTCTAGCTAGGTCAGCTTCAACTTTTAAATTTTTGTCTATGTACTCTCTAATACTAGATAAGTCCTTTTCGCTCAATTCTTTAACTCTGGTATTAGGATCTATCTTAACACTGCTGAGCAGGGTGCGAGAAGCAGATGGACCAATACCATAAATATAAGTCAGGGCAACCTCTACTCTTTTCTCATTAGGTATATTCGTACCAGCTATTCTAGCCATTACTAACCTTGCCTCTGTTTATGTTTAGGATTTTCACAAATAACCGACACTCTACCGCGTCGTTTAACGATCTTGCATTTCGCACACATTTTTTTTACTCCTGCTCGTACTTTCATTTGTATAAATCCTTCAATTTATCTGTGCCGATATGTTATGCGACCCTTATCTAGGTCGTACGGGGTCATTTCGATGGTAACTTTATCTCCGGGTAGAATCTTGATGTAGTGCATACGCATTTTACCAGATATATGCGCCAATATTTCGTGGCCGTTCTCTAGCTGCACTTTAAAATTAGCATTCGGCAATGCCTCTATTATAGTGCCTTCAACTTCAATTACTTCCTTTGTTTGTGTCATGAGAAAAA
>CAYZYH010000003.1:0-78552 GCA_964481235.1 uncultured Candidatus Saccharibacteria bacterium | reverse complement strand
CTTAATTTAGGAGGTTTTTCTAAACCGACAAAAAACCGGTACACCAAATATTTTTGGATATACAAACCGGTTGAAATAGTTTAAGCGTCCTCTTATATGTTTAAGTTTATCTTAATACGGGGTGTGGTGTCAAGCACTTTTTATCTGGATTTTTGTAAAAGTGTAATGTTGATAAACACCAAATATTCCTATTAATACACCAGAAATAGTTAAGACACTTAGTGGACTTACTAGATCGGCCGTTATTCCAGCTAGAAATACCGGTACTATAGCCGCTAAATTCATCATCATGTTGAGAGTACCAAATATTTTACCTCTAGCCTCGTCTGTAGAATTGAGCTGCACAAGGGTTTGGGCCGAGACACTCACTAAGCCGTTGGCGACACCTAAAAACAATGAGATAGCCGCTACTATTAGTCCGAAGAACTTTAGACCATTTAGGGCTGGTACAAAACTCAAGCAAATTAATAATGCCGCTGCAGATAATATACCAATATCGATAACTCTAGATTTATTAACATTTTTAAATACTCTACCTACCATAATTGCGCCCAGTATCATTCCCACTGCAGCAGGTACAATGAGCTTGTAACTAACATTAGCGAGACTCTGGTTAAATACCAAGAACGCGATTGCTGGTGCAAGTACAGATATTACCCCTAGCATTGCTTGAGAAATAGTTAGGTTGAGGATTGGAAAAATCAATTTTGGATTTGTGATTATACGTTTAAAATTTACGCGAATAGTAGAGAATACTTCTGAGTTAACTTCGCTAAGTTTTTTTGGTAGAGATTCGGCACGCAAGCTGGGTAAACCAATGCAGAGTATGGCAGCTACAGCAAATGCTACCGATGCCACCCAGTAAACACTATCTTGTCCACCAATCGCTACTAATGGCCCAGCCAAACTATAGCCCACTACAAAACTCCCATACAGAGTAAATAGGAATAGTGAGTTGGCGCTCAAAAATTCAGACTTATTAACTAACTTTGGTAAGGCTGCCCCTTCGGCAGGAGTGAAGAATTGCGAGAATATTGAAATTGCAAAAACTGTTAGGTAGATAAATATCAAATTACTACTTGTGAATAAAAAACTTAATACCAAAACGGCACGGGCAATATTGGTGATTATTAAGACTTTTTTTCTATCCCAGTGATCTACATACGCACCAGCCAATACAGCAAAAATAATAGAGGGTATACCAAAGGCCAAAATAAGTAAGCTTACGGCGATGTTGGCATACTGGGTTTGTGCCGCTAAATCATAGACTCTAATTATTAAGGCGAAGTTAAGTAGATTGGCCGCTAATTGGCTAGTGAGTTGAGCTATCCAAATCTTTAAAAAATTGGGGTTCTTTAGCAGTTCTGAATACACAACTTTTGTTTATTCCGCTACTTACTTTTTTTATCTGATGGTTTTTTCTCAATTACAGCGTCGACCAACCCATACTTTTTTGCTTCATCGGCAGATAGCCAAAAATCCCTATCACTATCAGCGGTAATTTTAGCAACCGATTGGCCAGTTTTTTGAGCTAATATTTCATTTAGACGGTGGCGTATCTTAATAATTTCATTAGCGGTGATTTCAATATCTGCAGCGGTTCCAGAAAATCCACCGGAAGGTTGATGAATCATAACTCTAGAATTTGGTAGAGAATAGCGCTTACCTTTTTGGCCACAAGCTAGTAAGAAAGCCCCCATGCTAGCAGCCATACCGACACATATTGTACTAACGTCTGGAGTAATGTGTTGCATAGTATCATAAATCGCTAGTCCAGCAGTTACGCTTCCACCTGGACTATTAATATAAAGGCTTATATCAGAGTTAGGGTCTTCACTTTGCAAAAAAAGCAACTGAGCAATCACTAGATTTGCTACCGTGTCATCAATCTGTGTACCTAAAAATATAATCCTTTCATTGAGTAGGCGTGAGTAGATATCATAGGCGCGTTCACCTGCTTGAGTTTTTTCAATTACAGTTGGTATAAGTATGGAGCTATTAGAAAAGTTGTTGTTCATAGTAATATTTTAACACAATAAGCAATATATTATCTGTCGGTTAATTGAAAATTAAGAAGGTTTGGCTACTTTGTAGCTGCAGTAGTTAATATAGAGATTGCTTTTTGTGTTAATAAATGATTCTTGAGATCTTCTTTGAAGTGGTCGTGAGTAAGTTCTTCTTGCATCTTTGGGTCTGTGTATTGAGTTTTCATACGAGCTAATTCAGACTCAATTTCTTGTTCGCTAATCTGTATATTTTCGTTCCCTATTACTGACCGCAAAATAATACCAAGCTTTACCCGCTTCTCAGCTTCGTTTTTGAGTTGTAATTCAAAGTCTTGCGGTTTTTGACCCTGTAGTTGTAGGTATTTTTCTAGGTCTAATCCACTATTTTTCAAATTATCTTCTGTTTCTTGTCGTAGTCTATTGGCTTGTTCACTAACTAAGCTCTGGGGGGCATCAATATTAGCTTGTTTAATTGCTAACTCAAGTACTTCATTTTCAAACTGTTTATCGGTCTCGGCTTGCTTGTTTTGAACTAGGCTTTTTTCAATTTCTGTTTTTAGTTCGCTTAGATTATTGACAGGACCAACGGTTTTTGCCCAAGCATCATCCACTTTAGGTTTCTCTACAGATTTTACGTCTACAATATTTATACTAAATTCTACTTTTTTATCAGCTAAGTCTTTGGCGTGATATTCTTTAGGAAACCTGATAGTAAAGGTTTTTTTGTCGCCTTTCTTAAGGCCAATCATTTCCTCTTCAAAACCGGGTATAAAACTTCCTTCACCAATAATCATAATATGATTTTTTGCCGAAGTGCCTTCGACCGGCTTACCTTCTCTGACCCCTTCAAAGTCAAATTTTACTTCGTCAGATTTCTTAATAGCTTTTGTTGAATCAACTTTCTTTGCAGATTGCAAAGCCAAATTCTGTAAAGTTTCTTCAATTTCCTTTTTATCTATCTTGACTTCAGGCTTTTTTACTTTTAGCTTTTTCAGGTCTAGTTTAAAATCGGGCATTATCGCAACAACGGCTTCAAACTCCAGCTCACTATAGGGCACAAATTTCTTAAGACTGATTTGTGGGCTAGCAACAGTTTCTATCTTTGCTTCACGCACAACCTTACTATAGGCGTGCATTATAACTTCCTCAAGAACTTCAGCTTGTACTTTGGCTTCGCCTAATTCGCGCTCGGCAATTTTGTCTGGTACATTGCCAGGTCTAAAACCATCTACCTTTAAATTCTTTTTGAGACGTTTAAGCACTGATTGTCGATAAGGGTTTATAAATTGCTCATCTACGCTAATAAGAATTGTTTGTTCACTTTTTTTATTGTTAGTAATAGTGTGTTTAATCATGTTTGCATATTGTAGCAAATATTAGGATACTTGCCAATAAAAAACCCTCAACTCTAAGTAGTTGAGGGTTATTAATTAGGTGGTGGGTAAACTTTATGAGGATCTATTAATTCGATAGTAACCTCATAAATTGCGCTACTTGTGCCCGAAATTGGTTGATCAATAAGTTTATCATAGGCTTCTTCAAAACTAGCAAACAAATCTGATAAATTTCTAACACTCCTAATAGTTTGCTCAACCGTTTGATCTGGCTTACGTGCTACTACAAATGCGACTATTCTCATCTTTACCTTTTAGTAGGTTCTGTGCATATTGAACTTTAATAAAATACCACACCTAGTATCAATAGAAAAAGCCCCAATCTGTAATTTTACAGATTGGGGCTGAAGGGCGAGGAGGATGGCAGGATTCGAACCTGCGACCAGATAATGATTTGTACTTCCAGAGAGATCCGCGGAATCCCCTGGCCTTTTAACAGCTGCAGCTGTTAACGGGACAAACCATGTCTCTAGCTCTACAACCGACACGATCGAAGTTGGGCCGCGGACATTGTCCGTTGGTTTCTTCATCAACCGCTGTAGCATCCCCATGAGTTTAGGTAATAGCCCAAGACTCTTTGTGGTCCCGGCTGGTATCGATCCAGCGACCCCTCGACTTTCAATCGAGTACTCTTACAACTGAGCTACGGGACCTTGGTCCCGCAACAGGTTGGTTAGCTAAAGACCAGTGGGCTTCACTAACCAACCCGAAGCGGGTAGCCTCTTCTTCTCCACCCTGGGTAGGGTTTTGAACTAGAAGAGGTTCGTGCAGACAGGAGATTCGACCTCTTGACCTTCCGTCTAAGACGGCTGCTCTATTCATACTTTGAGCTATCTGTCCGCTGCTTCTCATTTAACAATCAACTACACGTTTAGTACGCCCGCCGGCTGGTGTTGGCAGCACCGAAGATGATTGTCTTTTATGAGATATTGCCTGAAAGCGTTGGTGGTAAGCGGTCACAAAACCACGCAACGCTTTCAGGACTGTTCTGTCACAACCTATGTACGTGCGCCCTACACGATTTTTTAGGTAGTGACAGAAGTTCTTGAATAGTTGAAGCTGTACATTTAAGGCAGCTGCAGCCAAGATAAATTTATCACAGCTGTAGCTGTCTTAAAGTAAAACAGCATATTACAAGGTACAAAAGATAAAAACCAGTTTAACAGATTACACGTGGGCGTGTCAATAGAATTTGAAAATTTACTTTATATCTGCGCCTATTCCCCTTAACTTATCTTCAAACTGCTCATAGCCACGCTCTATTATATTTATGTTTGTAATTGTGGTTTCTCCTTTGGCAACCAAAGCAGCAATAACATAACTAAAACCAGCTCTAAGATCTGGAACTTTTATAGTCCCTCCTTTTAGTTTTGTAGGGCCAGAAATAACTGCACTATGTTGGTAATTGGATTGAGCAAAACGACATGGTAGTTTGCCCAAACAGTTTTGGTAGAGCTGAATTTTTGCGCCCATATCGTTTAGTACATTTGTGAATCCAAACCTATCTTCATAAACCGTCTCATGAATAGTAGAAAGACCGTCTATCTGAGTAAGCAAAACTGTAAAAGGTTGTTGCCAATCGGTCATAAAACCAGGATGAACATCGGTCTCTAAACTAATTGGCTTAGTAGTGCTACCACGCCAAAACTCAATACCATTATCAGTAACGTTATATTCTCCACCAATCAGTCTAAAGGCGTTTAAAAAGGCCATCATATCCGCTTGTCTTGCTTCGCGAACAAATATTCTTCCATTTGTTGCTGCCGCTGCACAAGCCCAACTACCCGCTTCAATACGGTCTGGCATTACTTTGTGGTTAAAACCACGAAGCTTTTTTACGCCCCTAATTGAGATTACTCTATCGGTATCAACAGAAATTATGGCACCCATTTTTTGCAAAACACATATAAGATCAATTATCTCCGGCTCAACTGCTGCATTACTTATCTCGGTCACGCCTTCGGCTAATGACGCACTGATTAATATCTGTTCGGTAGCCATCACGCTAGGATAATCTAGAGTAATTTTGGTACCATGCAGCTTTTGGGCTGAAAGTTCAAAACCACCAACTATATCATGTTCTATGGCACCAAGTTTTTGTAGGGCAGACAGATGAAAATCAACTGGCCTCGTACCAATTTTGCAGCCTCCTAGAGATGGTAACACAGCTCGACCCAAACGATGTAAGAGAGGGCCCGCAAAAAGAATTGGTATTCTACTAGTACCAGCAACTTCGTGCAATTCTTTAGCTGAAACAAGCTTAAGATTTTTTGATACTATCTTGATGGTTCCAGGAACAACCTCCTCGACCGATCCACCTAAAAGATTTATCATATTGGTTACAATTTCAACATCCGATATATCTGATACATTTGATATTATTGATTCATCATTGCTTAGTAATGCAGCGACCATTATTTTAGGCAACGCATTTTTGGCACCACGTAAAGATATCTCACCTTTTAGAGGTTTTCCCCCTACTATTGTTAGCTTGTTAGAATTCATAACTGTATTGATGTTATCAGAAGTTTAATCAATAAAGAAGTAGGCTCCGGTAAAATACCGAAGCCCTTTAGTACATACACATCAAACAAAGACGTTGTTGTTTTGTAATTATAATTGCATGGTGCGGATGAAAGGACTTGAACCTTCACGGGTTTTACCCCACTAGCTCCTAAGGCTAGCGTGTCTACCAATTCCACCACATCCGCATAAGTTATTGTTTTATTATATAAACAATCTGTGTATCACCGTAAATTTTTTGTTGAGCAATTTTATATTCCTTCCTCAACTCGGTTAAGCTGGCGTTTCTAGAACAACTTACCACAATCACACCAGTTGATTTTAACAGATTAATCACCATGTTGACTAGTTCTATATTAAAGTCAACATATGGTGGATCTAATAATATAATATCCTTTAACTCACTTGTCGACTCAATATAGTTTTTAACGCTTGAGTGTATTACACTTGATCGACTCGTTAAACCAAGTTTTTGTATGTTGTTTTTTATCATACTTAAAGCCCTCGGGTCTTTTTCTACAAATACAGCGAAATCTGCCCCCCTACTCAACGCCTCAATACCTAGTGCTCCTGAACCAGCAAATAGGTCTGCAACCTGTGCGCCTTCTACTCTAGTGCTTAGTACATTAAAAATTGCCTCTCGCACTTTTTGACTCACTGGACGAGTTTTTGTATTGCTGGGCTGCAAGATTTTACGAGATTTAAATTCGCCACCAATTATTTGTAACATATGCACTATGATACAATATATTTAACTAAGGAGGGAAACTTTGTCAAAACTAAAAGAAAAATGTGCCGTTACGGCTGTTTTTACCACTAATGAGTCTGCAGCTAGATTAGCATATTTTTCTTTATCCGCACTTCAACACCGAGGTCAAGAGAGCTCTGGTATAGTTACGGTAGATGATGGACAGTTTTTTTCACATCGAGGTGCAGGCTTGGTAGCGCAAGTTTACCGCGAAGAAGATCTTCAAAAACTTCATGGCAACTTAGCAATTGGACACAATCGATATGCAACTTCTGGAGGTAAACACGATACCCATATGCAACCGGTCTTACGAGGTGACGATGTTGTTGCCCTTGCACATAACGGTAACCTGCCTTCAACAGTGTTGCTAAAAGAGTTTCTAAAATCTAAGAAAATTTATAAGCGAGGTAGTAACGATAGCGAAATGATGTCTGATGCTATTAGATACTATATATATCACGGAAAAACCGCCGAACAAGCTATACGTTTAGCCTGGCCTCTTTTCAGCGGAGTATTCAGCTGTACAATGCTTACAAAAAACGCTATTTATGCATTTAGAGATAAATGTGGTGTAAGACCACTCAGTATTGGTGAATTAGAAAACGGATATATTGTAGCTTCTGAAACTTGTGCTTTCGATATGGTTGGTGCAACCCTATTACGCGATGTTAAGCCAGGCGAACTCATTCGAATAAATAAAAAAGGAATTAGAAGTTGGCAGATTCAACAGCCCGACCCCAAACTAGAGGTTTTCGAGTTCATATATTTTGCTAGACCAGACAGTGTGCTAGCAGGTAAGTTGGTTAACGAGGTACGTCGTAAACTCGGTGTACAGTTAGCTAATGAATTTCCAGCCAATGCTGATCTTGTAATACCAGTACCAGACTCTGCTATACCAGCTGCTCTTGGTTATGCCAACACACTCGGCATAGAATTTGATCATGGTCTCATAAAAAATAGATACATACATAGGACATTTATCGCCCCTACCCAAGATCTACGAGAAAGAGCCGTGCATATGAAACTCAACCCTCTGCCAGAACATTTGAGCGGAAAAAGAATTGTGTTGGTGGATGACTCAATTGTGCGAGGCACAACAATGAACAAAATTGTAGCAATGCTACGTCGAGCCGGAGCAAGAGAAATACATGTAAGAGTTAGTTCACCGCCTATTAGGTTTCCCGACTTTTACGGAATTGACACTCCAGACCAGAGCAAGCTAATAGCTTCACGAAAAACAATCGCAGAAATATGTAAATACACCAAGGCCGATAGTCTAGAGTTTTTATCTTATAGAGGTATGATTGATGCAGTTGGTGTACAAGAAGATAAGCTCTGTTGTGCATGTTTTACCGGGATTTACCCTATAGATATAGGCGAAAGAACCTTGGAGATTACTTTTGAACAGCCTTGGTCTCTTGTTGCCGATCATAGCCGGCCTGAACATATGCAGCCAACCAAGCTGCCGAAATAAGTTGAGGGATTCTTCTTACTACCACTGTCTTGACAGTTTTTGCCAAACTTGCCGACCAGCCCTTTTTTAAAAATTGATCATACAGGTCTAGTTTTGCTATTCTTAACGACTCTTCTTCTACAACCTTTTTAATACCGTCTTTTTGAATTCTTTCATATAGATTTTCATCAAACTTTATTCTAAGTCTATTTAAAGCCACTGTGGTAGAGACTCCGGTTTCAAACATTACGTGTGAGCTCACTAGTCCTTTACGCCCAAAATAAAGCCAACCCAATCGAGCTTTACTAGAATTTTCGTATTCGGCAGTTATTAATTTATTACTCACGTGATGGGCTGGTGTAAGGCTATCAGTAAGATAGTGTGCTAAAAATCCAGCCTCAAAAGATGCCTTAACAACATCGTCTTTCTTAAGTGCAATTATAAGGTTTTTAAAATGTATTTCTATCCATAATGGTAAGAAACCAATTTGATTAATTGGGTCCCATAGGTGATCCGATTTGTATTTGCCTTTAAATTTTAAACCATCAGGTCCACCCATTCCCTCAAAACTTAGTATTAGAGACTTTGTTGGAAACTTGTCTTTTTCTATGTTGGGCAGAAGTATTCTATATGCTGTTTTATCAAACTTTTGATGTGTTCCAACAGAGTTGAATAATTTTCCTTTTGTGAAGTATGTGATGACGCCAGAATTCATATTATTTAGTCTAGTGAGGTTAGTTTTTTGAGTACATTAATTCGTTTAACTATGTTGGAATATTGTAGCATATTTTCACTTGCTACCATAGAATGAGCTGCTTCACGAACTTTTGCCAGCATAGTAGTGTCAAAGACATTGGCAAAGCGTAAATCCAATACACCATGCTGCATTTGGCCATATATTTCACCTGGTCCTCTAAGCTCTAGGTCTATTTGTGCTAGTCTAAACCCATCATTAGTTTTTTCAAGAGCTTTAAGCCTGTTATAAGACTGTGGGTTATCAGTTTCAGACATCAAATAACAATGCGACTGGAGCTTGCTCCTTCCAACTCGACCACGCAGCTGATGGAGTGTAGCCAAGCCAAATCTTTCAGCATTTTCAACCATCAAGACTGTGGCATTGGGTACATCTACACCCACCTCAATTACTGTTGTTGCTAATAGTATATTGTATTTACCTAATCTGAAGTCATCCATTATTTTGGATTTGTCTTTTTGTTTCATCTTGCCGTGTAACATGGCAATTTTACGATGATTGAAGACAGTTTTTTGAAGTCTTATATATTCTGACTCTAAAGACTTCATACCACTTAAGTCGTTTTGCGCTATACTTGGGCAAATAATAAACACTTGCTGACCTTGTTGAATTAATTGATCAACAAAACCATAAACCATTCTTCTGTCTATCTCGCGAACCACCTTAGTTTCAACTGGCTTTCTACCCGGCGGAAGTTCATCAATTATTGATACATCAAGATCGCCATAGACTACTAAAGCTAAACTTCGCGGTATTGGTGTTGCCGTCATTGTGAGTACATGTGGCATAAAACTGGCTTTGGTCTTGAGGGCTCTTCGCTGGTTTACCCCAAATCTATGTTGTTCATCTATTACTATAAGCCCTAATTTGTTAAATTCTACACCAGTAGATAGTAGTGCGTGCGTACCAATAACAACTTGTATATCACCGTTTAAGATATTTGTTTGCAACTTGGTTTTTTCTGATGGTTTGAGTGCCGCTACCAACAGCTCACATTTAATATTTAAAGAGTTTAAGATATTTTTAAAAGTAGCAAGGTGTTGGCGCGCCAAAATCTCTGTTGGCACCATTAATGCTGTTTGATAACCAGAGTTAACAGTCATAGCGATTGCCAGAAGCGATATCATAGTTTTTCCTGAGCCCACATCACCTTCTAGCATTCTATTCATAGGTTTGGATTTTTCGAGATCTTTAAATATTTGCCAAGACACTTTTCTCTGAGCGTCGGTTAAATTAAAACTAAGCTGTTTTAGTACAGATTCTACCACTTCAAGACTAAAGTCGATTTTAGGCGATACTTCGGTTTTTATGTCGTTTTTTATTACCAACCCAGTCAACACCAACTCAAATAACTCAACAAAACTCATTCGTTCTTTTGCCAACTCTACCAGATTCATGTCGTCTGGCTGATGTAGATTCTTAACTGCTTTTGAGTAGTTTATAAGGTTGTAGCGCTTTTCGAACTCAACAGGCAAATCGTCGTTTATTTCATCACATAAATGTATTACTTGACCAATGAGCTTTTGAATAATCTTTGACGAAATTATACTATTCTCTGAATATATGCTATATATCTTGCCTTTATTATTGCTTTGGTTAGCTATCTCAAAAGTAGGACTATTTAGACTGAGGTAGTTATTTTTGAACTCAAATTGACCAGAAAATAGATATGTTTGGTCTTTTTTTAGAGTGTTTACTAAATAGGGTTGATTAAACCACACCGCTTTAATAGTGCCAGTTCCGTCAGATAAAATTGCCTCTGTAATAGTTAAACGCTTATTGCGTGCGCTGCGTCGTACGTTTATCTGCTCTATTTCGCAACTCACCGCTACTCGTCCAGGTTTTATATTTTTTAGTTTACTTATTTTACTAAAATCCTCCCAACGCCTAGGAAAATACAATATTAAATCCTTAATGGTTTTAATATTTAGTTGGTGTAAGCCCTTTTCTATAACCGGACCAACCCCACTCAGTACCGATACGGGGCTTTCTAAACTAAGTTTACTCATAACTTTATTTTAGCACGAACAAATGCCGAACTCGACTTTATTGATATTCACTAAAAAGACTTGGCTCATAGATATTTTAAATACGAAACTTCACAAAACGGCGTTTGCCTACCTGAATCAAAGCAGATTTTTTTAGTACAAATTCAATATCTTTGACCACTTCGTCATCTACCCGCACACCACTCTGTTCAATAATGCGTTTTACCTCTGACTTACTTAAATCAAAATGCATACCTATAAGGTCTACAAGTCTACCGGGCTTAATCTTGATAGTATCTATGTTTTTTGGTTTTTCACCTTCCCTAAATTGCTTGTTCCAGATAGCTTCGGCGTTTAAGGCCGCTTTTTCACCGTTGTAGCGGGCCACAATAGCCCGTGCCAAACTTGCTTTGGTATCACGCGGATTGTCACCGGCAGCCATATCTTTTTCTATTTGATCAATAATATTTAATGGAACGTCAGTAGCCATCCTAAAGTAGCTAGGTATTAGCTCATCGCGTATGGTCATTACTTTGGCATACATGTCGCTTGGCTCGTCATTTATGTATATACAATTTCCCCAACTGGAGCTCATCTTACGTCCATCTGTACCTTCCATTAAATGGAATGTCATTACACTTTGGGGTTCTTGACCATAGGCTTTTTGCACAGTTCTCCCTGCCAATAAATTAAATAGCTGGTCTGTACCACCTACCTCTATGTCTGTCTTCATTTCTACCGAGTCGTAACCCTGTAGCATTGGGTAAAGGGTTTCTTGAATGCCAACCGGTTTATTAGCCTTTATACGCTTGGCAAAATTCTCTCTCTCGGTCATTTGTTGGATTGTAAAAAGCTTAGTTAGTTTAAAAAAATCTTGCAGCTTCATTTTGTTAAACCAATCACCATTATAAAAAAACTCTACTTTGCTAATGTCTAGTATTCTGCCAATCTGCTTGGCGTATAATTTAGCGTTTTCTTCAATAACCTTTTTCTCTATCATTGGGCGCTCACTGTCTTTATCGCTTGCATCACCAATGACACCCGTAAATGTTCCTATCACAAGCGTTATTTTATGGCCTAGGTCTTGAAACTCACGTAGTTTCCATAAAGTAGTAGCCCTACCTATATGAATTTGTGGGTTAGTTGGGTCTATACCGAGCTTTATGCGAAGTTTTTTGCCAGAAAGAAGTTTTTTAATAATTTCTTCTTTTACAATTAAATCTTCTACATTTCGGGTAAGCAACTGGTCTATTCTTTCTTGATCGTTTTTTGTCATATTTTTTTGAACTATTTTAGAGTAGTAATCTAGTCACATTATAGCGGTAGACTCGTTTTTTGTATATAATCATAAGTAAAGAATAAACTATAAATGGCAAGAAAACCCTACCCCCGCAAAAGAAAACGCCGAGTAGTACGTACTGGTTCAAAATCTAGCGCCAATACACCTATTTCGCGTTCAAATCGCATCAATACCCCCACTAAGAAAAAGGGGGGAGTTTTTGGTTGGCTATTTGTTCCAGCCGTTCCACCAGCAAAAGGTGTAAAAAAACTTGAACCAAAACATGTATTCAAGATAGTGAGTAGCAAAAAAGCTCTCAAGCTTTATGCTATTGGCGCACTATCGGGCTTACTGCTAATAGCAGCGGTATTTGCTTGGTTTGCCAAAGATCTACCTAGCCCGAATAAAATCAACGCCTTAGCTAGCGCTCAGACCACCAAATTATATGACAGAACAGGTGAGCACTTATTGGTTGAGGTTTATGGTGACAAAAACAGAAGCCTTATTGAATTTAATCAGATGCCCCAATGCATAAAAGACGCAACAGTGTCATTAGAAGATAAGGATTTTTACTCACAGGGTGCGTTTAGTCCGAAAGGAATCGCCAGGGCTTTTACCGGTGTTATTTTCAAAGACCCTACCAAGGGTGGTGGCTCAACTATCACCCAGCAATATGTAAAAAACGCCCTACTCACAGGAGAGCGTAGCTATAGTCGAAAAATCAAAGAATTAATCTTGTCTATAGAAATAGAGCAGCTATACAAGAAAGATGATATTCTAAAACTTTATCTCAACGAGATTCCTTATGGCTCAACTGCCTATGGTGTTCAAGCTGGCTCAAAACAATTTTTTGGGGTTGATGCTAAAGACCTTACACTTTCGCAGTGTGCTATGTTGGCGAGTTTGCCACAAGCACCCACTTACTATTCTCCTTATGGCAACCATAAAGAAGCATTACTTGCCAAAAAAGATAAGGTTTTAGACCTCATGGTAGAACAAAAGAAAATTACCCAAGCACAGGCTGACGAAGCTAAGAAAGTAGATGTGCTAGCTCAACTTAAGCCCTACAACCCTTATGCAAATGTTACGGCTCCACATTTCGTGCAATACGTTCGTGAGCTTTTAGAAGATCAGTTTGGAGTAAAAAGAGTGAACGAGGGTGGGTTGAAAGTGATAACTAGTCTAGATTATGATAAGCAAAAGCAAGCCGAGGATGCAGTTGCATCTAATATGGCTAGTGTTCAGGCGAACGGCGGTAGTAATGCTGCCCTTACCGCAGCCGACCCAAAAAACGGTGAGGTACTCGCAATGGTTGGTAGTTACGATTACAACAATCCAGATTTTGGTAGTTATAATGTTGCTGTTGCCCGTAGACAACCAGGATCGTCTATTAAGCCAATAGTCTACTCCAATTTATTTAAGAAAAACTGGGGGCCAGGTAGCACTTTCTATGATGTCCAGACTGATTTTGGTGGAGGTTATAAGCCCCAGAACTATACTAAGCGGTTTTATGGTGTGCAATCCGCTAGAACTGCTCTAGCTAGTTCTCTTAATATTCCGGCAGTGAAGGCTCTTTACATTGGTGGTCAAACCGAATTTCTGGGAACCGCTAAAGACATGGGTATAACTACATTTGACCGCAACACCGATGAGTATGGCCTAAGTTTAGCTCTAGGTGCTGGTGAAGTTAAAATGGTTGATATGGCAAACGCATTTTCTGTACTCGCCAACAACGGCCAGAAGCATGATCAGATTTACTGGTTAAAAATTACCGACCCTTCAGGTAAGACTGTCGATGACAATACGGGCGACAACAATAAATCTAAGCAAGTTCTAGACCCCCAAATTACTTCAGAAATAACAAGTATCATGACTGATAATGCTGCACGTTGTAGCTTAGGTGCATTTAGTTGCAACAACCCCTTAACACTACCCAATCGCCCAGTAGCTGCCAAAACTGGTACTAGTGAAGACTATAAAGACGCCTGGACAATGGGCTACACTCCATCTATTGTAACTGCTGTTTGGGCAGGAAATAATGATAATAAACCAATGACTCAAGCAGCTAGTATAGTCTCGGCACCAATTTGGAATAAGTTTATGCGTGCCGTCACCGACAACACTCCTGTAGAGCAATTCGTGCAAGATCCTAGATTAAAACAGGTTACTTTAGATGCTAATACTGGTAAAACGCCAACAGCCACGAGTAAAAAAACTCGTACGGATATTTTTTCTAGTTGGTACAACTTGAGCAAAGCTGATGGTGATCAAAAAGGAGTTATAGATACCGTTAGTGGTAAGTTAGCAACCGAATGTACCCCAGAAGCAGCAAAACAAGAAGTTACGGGTAGTACAATGAATGCCGAAATTCCAACTACCGACCCATCTTTCAACCGCTGGAATCCTCCTGTAGCTGCACTTGCTAGAAGTCTGGGATATAGCTCTGGCGGTAGTGTACCGACCGACAAAGACGATGTTCATCAATGTGGCGACGCTCAGCCTTCTATAAGTGTCTCAGCCACTGTCAGTGGATCTACTGTTCTCGTAACAGCCAATATTGTTGGTGGCAAATTCCCAGTTAATAGAGTAGATATTTTTAGAGATGGTAATCTTATAAGCTCAACAGGTGTTGGAGCAGGAGGCGCTGTAAGCATAAATGACACTCCTGGCAATGGCCCACATGGTTATTACGCCAAAGTATACGACGCCGGACTATATAGTGCTCAAAGTAATTCTGTAGCCGTAACGGTTGGTGGTGGTAGCTCAAGCTACAACCTAAGCTGTACACCACCAAAATCTTGTACTTTAACTGGTAGTGGTTCTTTCTCGGCAGTTTTATATATGAATAACTCACCTGTTACCGGCTCAACAGCTTCTAGTGGTGGCGTTATAGTTTGGAATGCCTGGGCGGGGTCGGCGTACGATGGTATAAATGACTATGCAATGGTTGGGTCTACCAAGGTAAATCCTTAGCTTTATTAGTAAACCTTTATAGGTTCTGTAATCTGGTTAAATTTTATAATCTAAGCTTGTTTTGTACGTTTATTTACGTGTGTAGTCTGATTACGTCTTGATTTTCCTTTTTGCGCAGCAAATATCATTTTGCCAGCAACCGTTTGAAATATTCGAGTCACCTCTACATCTACTTCTTTACCTATTAGCTTATCACCATTTTCTACTACTATCATAGTACCATCCGCCAAATAAGCTAAGCCTTGGTTTTTTTCTTTACCCTTTTGTACTACTTTTACTCGCATTTCTTCACCAGGAATAACCAAAGCTTTTATAGCATTGGCCAGTTCGTTCATATTTAGCACCATTACATTTTCTATTGTTGCAACCCTATTTAGATTGTAGTCAGTTGTAAGAATATTTGTGCCGTACTCACGCGCTAGGTGTACCAATTTATGATCTACTTCTGCAACATCTTTAGGATTTTCTTCAATAATATCTATTTCTACATCGGGGTTTTGTCGAAGTAAGTTGAGCATTTCTAGCCCACGTCTACCACGACTTCGTCGCATTGGGTCTTCGCTATCGGCAATATTTTGTAACTCAGCCAATATAAATCTTGGCACTAGTAGTTTGCCTGGCACAAAGCCGGTTTTGGCTACATCGGCTATCCTACCGTCAATTATTGCCGAAGTGTCGACCAATATTTGTGATTTATTTGGGTTGTGAGCTTTGTCAATCTTACCCTGAATACCTTGTTGGGTTTGCTTGTTTAATAGTAAATAAATAACTAACACCATGCCCAACAAGACCATTGCCAAAATAGATATAATAAATAAGTACATTTTTACCTTTCTGTTTTAGCTTTTAGTAATAATACCAATAGCTTCAATTATATTTTTTGGATTTTTTATGCTAGAACCCTTTACGCTAGGAGGAGCTATTGCTTTATCGAAGCCTAATTTATGAGCTTCTTTAATACGGCGTTCTGAACTATTAACTGAACGAACTTCTCCACTAAGACCCGTTTCTCCAAAAACAATATATGATGGATCAATAATTTTATTCTTATGAGCAGAGGCAATTGCCAAAATAATTGCAAGGTCTATAGCTGGCTCTGTTATCTTTAATCCACCTACAATATTAACATACACATCACTACTGCTCAAATTGATTCCACCACGTTTTGTCATGACTGCACACAACAAGCCTAGTCTATTTAAATCTACACCCACAGCAGCTCGCTTAGGGTAGCCAAACACACTAGGGCTAACCAATGCCTGCACCTCTACAAGTAGTGGCCTGGTACCCTCCATAGTTGCAAACACTACACTACCCGGGCTACTACTACGCTCTTCTAGCAATATTCCGCTTGGATTCTTTAGTGGCAACAATCCACCATCAGTCATTTCAAGTACACCTACCTCATTTGTAGAACCAAATCTATTTTTGACTGAACGCAAAAATTTAACCGCACCAAACTTTTCGCCTTCTAAATGCAAAACGGTATCTACTAGGTGCTCTAGAAGACGTGGCCCAGCTAAGCTACCTTCTTTGGTAACATGCCCAATAATTATAAAGGCAGTATTAGTTGATTTAGCGGCCTGCATTAGCGCGTTTGCGCCGTTGGTAATTTGACTAATTGTTCCGGCAGCAGAAGCAACACCCGTGCTCGCCATGGTCTGAATCGAGTCTACTATTACTAAGTTATAATTTGAGTTAAAAGTTTGTGACAGCACTTGGTCTAAGTTGGTAGTTGCAAGAAAGTCAAAGGTTTCACTTAACCCCTTAATGCGTTGGGCTCGCAACTTAATTTGATTAGCCGATTCTTCACCACTAACATACAAAACTTTTTTGTTTTGCGATGCAGAAACATTGCTAGCCAATTGCAGTACGAGTGTGCTTTTGCCAATACCTGGATCACCAGCTAATAGTATTAAACTACCCGGTACTATCCCTCCGCCCAAAACAGTATCTACCTCATTACTTGTCGTAGAGATACGTGGAGTCTTGTTGGGTTCTATGCCAGAAAGTTTTTGTACTTTTTCAACCGATGGTAGCTCACCGACTTTATTGCCAACCATTTTGGTTGCCGCCACCGACTCTATTAAGCTATCCCATGCCCCACATTGCATGCATTTACCAGACCACTTACTAAATGTAGCTCCGCAATTTTGACACACGAATTGTTTATGAGTTTTTGCCATTTTTTTACTAAAATTACCCTATAACTATATTTTATCACATTGCGAACATAACACGAAAGTATTTTTAGATAAATCTTGGATATTTCCTTTTTATTTCTAGATATAGCCAATCACCAAGTGTGTTTATACACTCTAATAACTCGCTCTTTGTCCATGAAGGCTTAATTACTTGCTCAAGTGTATTGTACATATTAATTTTTTTATCTGGATAATATTTCGAGAATATTTCAAAGCAAGAATAAAGATCACGTGTAAATACCTTTTCTCTTTCCATGCAAAGCTCAAATCCAGTACGTATGTACCGCTTAGAAACCCAAGGTATATAGGCTGGAAGAAATATTTCTTTAGTTTTTAAAGTTTTTGTAATGTTATTTTGAAATTTACTAAAGAACGGTATATGTACAAAGGCACTTTCATTAGGTTTAAGTATTGGGAATTTTCTTATAAGATCCTCTCCCAAAATACATTTGCCCTGCAATGTTAGTAGCACCCTTATACCAGATGGCCTATCGAAGTTCATGATCTGTGAGTAAGAAACCAACTCAAACTCTACATCGTCCACTTGTTTGTGTTTATTTCTTAGTACATTTACAAATTTTCTTTGCCAATCTTTACTAAAAGATACTAAAGTATTCTTTGTTATTATTACTAGATCTATATCTGATACACCGGCTATTGCCGTACCTCGAGCAACACTACCCCTTACATATACACCACTTATAAGGTTCGGTAGTTGCTTTTGTATTTCTTGCAAACAAAGCTGCACTGGTTGTTGCCATTCTTTTTGTAGTGGTCTATTTTGATCGATTGAGCTAATCAGGTACCCTACGTTATTTGGATATATTAATTCTCCGATAGGCTGTATCGCGGTCAATTTATACACCAAGCGCTACTTTTAGCTCTACATTGCCCGCTTTATTCACCGTAACCTTCACAGTATCACCAGATTTTATAGTACCCTCAATCATCTGGGTAGCAAGCGGGTCCTCAATAAGCTTTTGGATAGCCCGACGCATAGGTCTTGCACCGTTGTCTGGGTCGTAGCCTTCTTTGAGTAGCAAGTCTTTGACCCCCTGATTAAACTTAAGACTAACTTCTTTGGCTTCTAATCTTCTCGATAAATCGGCTAGTTGTAGATTTACAATATGGGCAATACTAATTTTTGATAGCGCCTTAAATACAACTATATGATCTATTCTGTTCAAAAACTCTGGTCTAAAACTTTTTTTAAGCTCTTTTTTTACTGTAGCTTGCATTTTTTCGTGTAGTTTTTCTAATTGGTCTTCTTGCGCAGTAGTACTAGTCTCAAAACCAATCACAGCTTCTTCGTGCAGTTGACGTGCCCCTACATTGCTAGTCATTATTATGATGGTATTGCGGAAATCTACCTTGCGTCCTTTGGCATCGGTGAGAGTACCATCTTCTAAAATTTGTAATAAGATATTGAACACATCGGGGTGGGCTTTTTCTATTTCATCAAATAGAATAAGACTATATGGTCTTCTGCGTACTTTTTCGGTCAATTGACCGCCGTCGTCGTATCCGACATAACCAGCCGGAGCACCTACTAAGCGAGCGGTGTTATGTTTTTCCATAAACTCACTCATATCTACTTTTATCATAGCGTCTTTGTCTTGAAACAACTCTTCGGCTAGCACTCTAGCTAGCTCAGTTTTACCAACTCCAGTTGGTCCTAAAAATATGAATGAGCCTATTGGTCGGTTTTCGTCGGCAATTCCTGTTCGGCTACGGCGTACGGCTTGAGCTACTGCCTCAACTGCTTCATCTTGATCTATCACCTTGGCTTTTAGGCTGCGCTCTAAATTACGTAGTGCCTCAGTCTCAAACTTAATAAGTTTGGTCATAGGTATGCCAGTGGTTTGGCTAATAACTACAGCTATGTCTTCTGCTGTAACAGCGATACTAGCCTTTTTCTCATTCTTCTTTAGTTCTTCCTTGAGCTTCTGTTCTATTACAGAGGCTTCTGCTTTAAGCTTTGCGGCATACTCAAAGTCTTGATTATAAACTGCATCATCAATATTGGTATTTAGATCATTGAGTTTTTTCTCGAGTTGTTTGTGTCTTTTGCCAACGGTTCCACGATTAATGCGAGCTTGGGCTGCTGCTTCGTCAATAAGATCGATTGCTTTATCGGGCATAAACCTATCACTTACATAACGTTTAGCGAGTTTTGCTGCTTGCTCAATAGCCTCGTCAGATATTTCTACGTTGTGGAATTTTTCGTAGTGTGCCCTAAGGCCTTTTAATATATCTATAGTCTCATCAACCGTGGCTTCGGGTACTTGTACTGGTTGAAATCTCCGCTCTAGAGCCGAATCTTTTTCTATATATTTTCGATACTCTTCTAGTGTTGTGGCACCAATAGTCTGCACCTCGCCACGCGCCAAAGCAGGTTTTAAAATATTGGCAGCATCAATAGCACCCTCGGCACTTCCAGCCCCCACTACATTATGTAGCTCATCAATAAACAATATAACATCGTCAGACTCTTTGGCTTCGTCTAGTACCTTCTTGAGTCGCTCTTCAAATTCACCACGAAATTTGGTCCCGGCAATTACCGAAGCCATATCTAGCATCATTACTCTTTTACCCACCAGTAAATCGGGCACATCCTCTGTACTTATTCTTTGAGCTAAACCTTCTACGATAGCCGTCTTGCCAACACCAGGCTCACCAATAAGCACTGGGTTGTTTTTGGTTCGACGGTTCAGTATTGATATCATTCTCTCTAACTGGGCAACACGACCCACCATAGGGTCTAGCTTACCTTCTCGGGCCTTCTCAGTAAGGTCTATACTGAAATGCTCTAGGGCTGGAGTTTTACTAGAATTATTGCCTTTACTAGAAAGCCGCGACTCCGTTGGACCCTCAAAGCTATGAGGTTGATTTTGTAAAAAAGTCTCTATATTGGCTCTAAGCTTGGATGGATCTACTTTTATTTCAGCCAAAATTGTTTGAGCACGGGAATTTTTTTGACTAAGTATTGCAAACAAAAGATGTTCTGTGCCGGCATATGGTTGACCAAACTCTTGGGCTACTCTCAACGCCAAAGTGATAGTTTTTTTTGCAGTTTCAGAAAGATCTATCATGTTAGGGCTAAATGGCTGATTGTTAATCTTAGCCGAAGGAGTGAGCAGGCTAGGTTTTATTTTTTCTAGCGTAACCCCACTTTCGCTTAAGAGTCTAGCACCAAGAGATGTATTACTCTTAAGTATACCAAGTAGCAGGTGCTCGGTACCTACATAAACAGCTCCCATTTGCATAGCGATTTGGCCACTATACTCTAGTGTGCTCTTGGCATTTTGCGTGAATCTCTCGAATACATCTGGAAACTCTGGTTGCATAGTCTTTTCCTCCTTTGGCTTTAGCCTTATGTCATGTCGTTATCTTCTTTGGGCTGCTCGGCTTTATCGTTAGCTTCTTTTTCTGGCTCTTTATTGTCTTTTTCGCTAATTTCAGATATCAAAGATTCTTCCAAATCTTTGGTTTTGATAGTTTTTGGTTCGTCCTCTACTGCTTCTGCGGTTTCCTCTACATGGGCATCATCTGCACCATCAATATCTACATTCCAACCAGTAAGTTTAGCGGCCAGACGAACATTTTGGCCCGATTTACCGATAGCCAAGCTTAGCTGATCTTCGGGAACTTTTACTACAGCTTTTTTTTCTTCATTGTCTAGCTTTATACTAATAACCTTGGTAGGCGACAGTGCTGAAGAGATATATTCTGCTGGATCTTCGCTAAAAGGAATAATATCTATCTTTTCTTCACCTATTTCATTCATTACTGCCTGCACGCGAGAGCCTCGTCCACCCACAAAAGTACCAACTGGATCTACACCTTCTAGGTTACTTTTTACTGATATCTTGGTGCGCATACCAGCTTCACGAGCTATGCCGACAATCTCTACGCTACCATTACTAATTTCTGGCACCTCCATATCAAAAAGTCTACGGATCATTTCTGGGTGTGTACGACTCACTACTATCTGAGGGCCACGTAAAGTTTGTTCTACTCTCACTACGTATACTTTCAATCTTTGGCCTGTGTAATAGCGCTCGTTTGGAAGTTGATCTGCCGGAAATAGTACGCCGACAGCATGCCCAAGATCTATATAGGCATTACCACGCTCTACCCGTTGCACTGTAGAGGCAATTATCTGTCCCTCTTTTTCGCTAAATTCATCAAAAACAACTTCGCGCTCGGCCTCACGTATACGTTGCATTATTACTTGTTTTGCGGTTTGAGCTGCTACTCTACCAAATTCTTTATTGTCTTCTTCGTATTCTACCATCTCGCCAACTTTGGCTTTGGGGTTAATCTTTTTGGCATCCTCTAAACTTATTTGTAGCATTTCAAAACCTTCTTGAACGGTCTTAATTACTTCTTTACTTACAAATATCCGGGCTTCCCCTGTATCATCGTCTAGAGTTACTCGCACCTCTTGATCTTTGTCACCAAAGTCTTTTTTGTATGCAGCAATCAGAGCAGCCTCAATAGCCTCTATTACAGACTCTTTGGAGATACCTTTTTCTTCACATATTTGTTCTATAGCGCTGGTAAAATTGTTTTGCATATATTTAGTTTTCCTTATTTTTCCCTTATTAAATTGTATGTTATATTTGCTGAGATTTTACTTATATAGTTTTATCTGAACAAAAAAGTCGGTGGAAATGTGTTTTTGTAAACTACTCCATCGACTTTACCAATTAATTCTATCATATATTCTCGAGTAAAGCTAGAGTTATTACTAAATTAATTATATAAAAATTAGCACTCTAGTGTCAAGAGTGCTAATATAAGTTTTTTGTAAATATAAAAGCCGGTATTACTGCTGGTCTTGTTGATTACTCAACTCATAGTAAAGAGCAAGTGTTTCTTCATTCATTTTTCTACCATCAAAGAAAGTAATCTCTTCGGTCTCGGGGTAGAAACACAATACCACTCCATTAACTTTAAAAGTCACTCTACCATCTTGTTTGTAGCCAACCGTTACTTCGCGACCCAATAGATTCTCTGCATATTCTTTACAATAGGCATACTCAGCTTTTCTAACCTTTTTCATATAGCTTAGTTCAGCAAACAATATGATAAAAAGCGGTGGCATTATCACAAAAACGACCACACTAAATACAGTCATAAAATTATCCGACTGCATGTCGTAAACCCGAAATACACCTAGAATCAATGCAACTATTGCAAGTGTAACAAGTGACTTCATAAACCAAAGTACAGACTTTTTTTGAGCTAAGGGAGTTTTGGCGCTAATTTGTAGGTAGGCATCTTTAGCGGGAGTTTTGAGCGACACTTCAGCTCTTTTCTAAAAGGTACAATAACTGCTACAGTTTAATGATTCTTGTATATTTTGTCAATATAGTTCGCAATCTTCTATGTGTGTAATGGCTGGTTTGTTCATATCTCCTACTACCGTTATTACATCGAGCCTAGGCTGTAAACTACTGCATACCTCATGTTGGCTCAAGTAATATTCGGCAGCTTTTTGTATGCGTCTAAACTTATTTGGCGTAATTGCTCCTACTGCTCCGCCGTAGTCGGCTCTAGATCGATACTTAACTTCTACAAAAACTATAAATTCTTGGTGAGTACAGACAATATCTATCTCGCAAAACTTATCTTTGTAATTGCGTTCTACTATCTTATAACCTTTACCCTCCAAGTATTCAGAGGCTAGTGTTTCAGCGCTATTACCAATCGCTGTGGTGTTCTTCATATATCCATACTGAAATTTTACCCTAAGTATTGCAAGCTTAAATATTTTGCATTGATAAAATCTTAAGAGTATAGTTAAATTTATAAATTGCACCTACAACAGGGGGTAAAGAAGTGGATACAATACTTTGTACTCATAGTGATGTATATGTGACTAGACAGATTACCGGGGTATTTTTAGAAGAATTTGAATACCTCAACCCATATGAGTCTCATCTGTTAATGATTACGTTACTCAAAGAGGGCGCCGTATCTCTAGAGTCGAGCCTGGAAAAAGTAGTGGTTTGTTTTGTTTTGCCTTGTGGCGCCAAAGCTACAACTACCTTTGAGGGCTACATAGAAGATATGGCTTACTTACGCAATATCGTAGAGCTACACCAAATGGGTGTTGATCTAGATAGAGTTCTAGACTCTGTTAATAGTGCACCAGTACCTGGCAACGAACTTATTGAGATAATACTTAATAGGGTAATAGTGGGTAGATAAGCATCCTGTCCGTTAGTTTAAGCGGACAGGATTTTTTATTGCACGATGTTTCTACAAAAACTTTTGCGATGCAGATCACTCATACCATGTTTATAGATAGCTTCTCGGTGTGAAACAGTACCATAGCCCGCATTTGTTTCATATCTATATTCTGGATATTTACCAGATACACTTGCCATATGGTTATCTCGCGTTACCTTGGCAAGCACTGATGCGGCTGCCACACAAGCAACTTTTTTATCGCCCTTTATACACGTTTCACAAATATTAAATTCCTCTAAATAATTCACATTACCGTCTAATATAACCTTGCTAACCTCTAGGTTTAAGTCTACTAGTGCTCTTATATATGATTCTTGTAGAGACCAGGCCAACCCATACTTGTCTATTTCATTATTCGTTACCCAGCCTAGCCCATAGCCCAATGAGACTTCTTTAACTTGTTTGGCAATGTTTTCTCGTTTGGTTTTACTAATAGACTTAGAATCGAATAACTCAAGGGTCTGGTCGCTTGGTAATACAACTGCCGCAGCAACAAGTGGCCCTGCCAAACAACCTCGTCCCACTTCATCTATACCAGCCACAAATAGACAACCTTGCTTATGCAAATTAGTTTCATATTTATAGCTGGCCAGGGATTTTTTCATTACCGCTCTATTATACTGCAACTAGATATTGTCAAACAACAAATTTTAGTTTATACTAGCCGACAGCACCTATAGGAGGATAGCTATGGCAAGTAACACACATTTTGTGGTAAAACCGAGTGACGTTATTCAGTTCAGGCTTATTGAATTTACTAGAATAGAAGCCAATAGGCCGCAGAGGAGTTTAAGAACTTCAAATGAGTTGTTACCAATCCATTCCGCCCATGAGATCTTGAGAACAGCTTTGGAGTCTGGTATTTACCACTTAGAAAGCGCTGATCATTCCAAGATAGTAGTAGCTTTTAGTCAGGGTGATAATAATATATCTAGGCTAGTTTTTGCTGGAGGAAACACGGATATACAGTTTCTTCTTAATATGTTAGAGACTGAGGGTTTTAATAATACACAGTAGCTAAAATCTGCTTTTAATTGACAAAATTATCCCCCGCCAAATTGGCGGGGGATTTAATTTATCTTTGCATGTGGTGTCATGGTTTGGGTGTACACCATTTCTTTTGGTGTAGTGCAGTAGCGCCAGATTGCCAAAAAGTTTCTGCATAAGCCATAGCCACTTCTCTGGCTTCTGGTATATCTTTGGCTTTACCAATTGGTTTTTGACTCATTAGTTCTTCATCTACATATACCAAATGATATACATTACTGCCTTCTAGGTAATAACAGCTAAATACTGACCCCCATAGTGATGAGAATAACCATCCTTCTATACTAGGTCTAATTGGTACCCCGGTTGGATCGGTACTAATCTTTTCTGGTGCGTCCATTGTAGCTCCTTTACTAAACTTCAACAGATTTGAACTTATTATACCACTATATCAAATTATGACAATAGTCTGGATTGATTAATAGTGGTTTTTGTGTTATTATAAATTAGTAGTAAATAGCACCTTCATAGATGAAATGAGAAACCAATGAAATTTAGAGGTATGAGTTTTTTGCGATCGTTAGCAGAAAAAGATACGTCACTTCATATTCATGAGTGCTTAGCGCAACCAGAAGATTGCGCAATCACCTATGTCGATGGTCACGAGGGTGGCAAGTTATTTCAGAACAGCAATGCCGAAGGCAGACAGAATTTCCCAACTTTGCTCACAGGCATTCAGTACTGTCCGTTCTGTGGCAAACGATTTGCCGAGGCTGATGCCGCTACCGAGGCAATTGAAGACGAGTTGCGAGGCGGTTTGGCATGTATTGACGCCGTTGGGTACAAGAACATGTCGCGAGCTAGTGTTGAAAGAGCTAGTAGAGTGCAGTGGGCTCTGTCTGATGGTGATATTCAAATCACCATTATTGACCCTAGTCTTGCCAGGGCATTCACTCCAAAATATTGAGCAGGCTTGGTAAAAGTAATCAATAACAAAACCCCCGAGATATCGGGGGTTTTAAACTATCTATTGATATTTACTCCTTGTCTACACCCTCTTGAGCTTCTTCGGCTGCTTCGCGTTGTTCATCGTTACCGTCAGAGTTTATCTTTTCGTCTTGTGGTGCAGTTGCTGGCACATTGTCTTCGGCTGGGTTGGGGTCTTCTTTGGCAGCTCGTTTGTCTTCTTCTTTGGCAATATCTTCAGTGCTTTCGGTATCTGTATCGTTTAGAGCATCGTCTTTGGCACTGGCATCACCAGACTCATCTACTGCTTTTTTTATCTTAGCTTGCTCAGCTTCTTCTTTGGAGGCCTTGTCTTCGGCCTCTATTTGAGTCTTGGTACGGCTGTCGGCCTCGTTGGTGATCTCTTTGTCAAAGCCCATCTCAGCAAGGCGAGCAGATTTACCGCTACGGTCGCGCATGTAGCTCAAGAAAGCTCTACGCACCTTGCTACGTTTAACTACCACAATTTTTTCTATGCTTGGGCTATGTACTAACCAACTTTTCTCTACACCTACGCCAGAGGCGATTTTACGAACTGTAATAAAAGCCTGTACACTGCCGGTCTTACGGTAGCGAATAACCAAACCTTCAAAAACCTGAATACGGCTTTTTTTACCTTCACTAATACGTTGGTGAATACGAACAGTATCCCCTACACGAATTTCGGGTAACTTGGTCTTTTTTTGGTTGGCTTCTAGAGTAGCGATTGCATTCATAACCAAGCCAGTGTACCACAAACCATTTACTACTGCAAGAGTTTAACCACCCTAGCGGGCACATCTGTACTAATCTGTGAAACATAGGCAATATACACTGATATTTCACATATTTGTACCAATAAATACTAATTATCACTTGAATAATATTACTAAGTTTGTTAATGTTTTTAGAAGCTCTCTAAAAAAGAGAAGGAACCTACTTAGAAAGGTTGATAGTGGCACAATTAGTAAAAGGCATTTATGCTGATGCCAAGAGAAAACTATATGTAGCCCCGCCATTTGGCCTTCAACAAGATCAGTGGCGATCACAAAGTAACCGCATTATCACCCAGGCACATTGGTACAATGCGAATGGTTTTTGGCTAGGTTCTGGTGATATAGCCGCTTACGATCTGGTAGTAGTAAGTAAGCAAATTATTGTAAGTGAGCTTTTTGTAGTTATTGCGGAGGAAAGGCTTAGAAGATATAACCTTCCTGTAGGCAAAGATATAGACATTAAACTCATTTCTCAAACCGTACAATATCTAGTCGCGTTTGAAAAAATCTTCACGAATAGTGCTTTGATTCCTAATCGTCAGAGTGTAGAAATTGAAGGATTCGGTGAGACCGAAGTGGTTGATCCGGATGAAATATTAAAAATGCTGAGAGCATATAGAATTGTAAACTGCTAAACACATAACTAAGCCTCAACTTTTGTTGGGGCTCTTTTAATTTTAATACTATCTTTTCCAACTATATTGTTTAGATTATTCAAGAAATCATCATTACATTTCACACCAGTAGGTATTTTGAGTTTTTGATTTTGGCCACTAAAATGCAGCAACACACTAGTAGAGCCGGGGTGGGCTTGTAGTGTTTTCTTAATAGCCAAAAGTTTTTCACTCTCTGTAGCTGATTGTAGAGTAATGATGATCTGGGTTATACCTGTAGTCTTGTCACTATTTACTGCTTTTACTTGAGATTCTATGCCTCCCATAACTGTCTGGTTGGGTGGTGGAAAGTGCATGGCGGTTTGGTGGTTTATTAATTTAGCTTGGTTGGCGATAACCTTTAAGTCGTCGGTGGGGTTACCATCTCTGTCGCGTGCATTTATCTTGCCTTTGACCTCCAAAACATTGTCTAGTGCCCAAATAGCTTTGTCTTTTTCAAAAACTCTCGGAAATACTATTACTTCTACATCGCCATATATTGTCTCTAATTGCACAAAAGCCATAGGGTCGTTATTACGAGTATATATTTGTCGTAAACCTATTACTATACCCCCTACGGTAATTGGTTTGGAGTCGTCACTTTTATTAAAGTTTTTTATATTTTGAGTTTTAGAAGTGAGATAATTATTAAAGTCATCTAGGGGATGAGAGCTAATAAACAGCCCGAGTAACTCTCTTTCCCACATAAGGTGTGTGCGAGGGTCGGTTTTGTCTTTTGGTGATACAAGTGCTAATGGTGGACTTTCTTGATCCATTCCAATACTACCAAAAATATCTACCTGACCACTCAAGGCATTTTTCTGCACTCGCGATGCATAACTCGTAATAATTTCTACATTATTTAAAAGTACATCTCTATCACCAAGACCATCAAAAGCACCACACTTTATAAGGGATTCCATGACCTTTTTATTCACTACGGTAGCTTCTACTCTGCTACAAAAATCTTCTAAGTTTTTGAATTTTCCTCCCTCGCTTCTGGCCTCTAAAATTTTCTCTATTGGGCCAAGGCCAACATTTTTTACCGCCCCCAATCCAAACCTAATATTTTGGGTATCCGGAACAACCGCAAATTCTGCAAAACTTTCGTTAATATCTGGGGGGAGTAGCTCGAGCCCCATCTTGCGACACTCAGACACCTCAATAGCGATTCTGTCTAAATTTTCATGATCACTAGTCATAAGGGCAGCCATAAATGCGGCCGGATAATGAGCTTTGAGGTAGGCTGTTTGGACAGCAATAAGCCCATAACAAGCAGCATGACTTTTATTAAAACTATACGCAGCAAAATCTTCTAAACTTTTCCAAAGATCTTCTACAAATTTTTGATCTACTTGAGAAGTTTCAATAGCTCCCTCTATAAATTCTTGCTTCATTTTGGCCAAGACTTCTGGTATTTTTTTACCTATACCTTTTCTTAGAGTATCGGCTTGACCCCCTGTAAAACCACAAAGATCTTTGGCAATTTGCATTACCTGTTCTTGATAAACAATTATACCGTAAGTCTCTTGCAGAGCAGCCTGCATTTTGGGATGACCATAAGCAATAAGATCTGGGTTGTGCTTACGATTAATAAAGTCTTCTATCCATTGCATAGGACCGGGTCTATATAGCGCACCCATAGCTACAATGTCTTCAAATTTGTCAGGCTTGAGCTCGCGTAAATAACGTTTCATCCCCGCAGATTCTAGCTGAAAAACTCCGGTCGTATCTCCTCTACTCATTAGCTCATAAGTCTTAGTGTCGTCAATTGGAATATCGGTAACTTTTAGATCGATGTCATATACTTTTTTTAAAATTCTAAGAGTGTTTTTTATAATAGTAAGGTTAGATAGACCAAGAAAGTCGAATTTGAGCAAGCCTAAATCTTCAACCGGATTCATCGAGTATTGTGTTGCTATACCACCCTTACTAGCCCGCACCAAAGGTACGTATTCTACCAAGTTTTCTGGAGCAATTACTACTCCGGCAGCATGTGTGCCAGCGTTTCTAATAGTGCCTTCTAGTTTTGTGGCAATATCAATAACTTGTTTGGCTTTGGGGTTGGTTTGATATTCGGCCTTAAGCTCTGGATTATCAACGATTGATTTTTCGAGTGGTATATGTCGACCTTGTACGGGCGCTGGTATGAGCTTAGCGATAGCATCTACCTCGCCATAAGGCATGTCTAATACTCGACCAGTGTCTCTTACGGCGTTGCGAGCTGCCATTGTGCCGAAAGTAATAATTTGCGCTACCCTATCTTGTCCGTATTTTTGTGTAGCATAATTTATTACTTCTTCTCTACGGTCATCAGCGTAATCCATATCGATATCTGGCATACTAATACGGTCTGGGTTTAGAAACCTCTCAAATAGCAAATCGTATTTTAATGGATCTATCTCGGTAATATTGGTAGCATAAGCAATGATACTGCCGGCTGCACTACCGCGTCCTGGTCCACAAATAATACCTTGGCTTTTACTCCAGTTAATAAGATCTGCAACTATAAGCATGTAACCCTCATAACCCATATCGGCGATCACCTCTAGCTCATACTCAATTCGCTCCAACACGTTGCTTGGCAATTTCTCCACCACCTTGTCTTCGGTAATTTCTAATAAATCCTCTCTTGGAATATCAGTATATCGATTGGCGGCGCCACTAAATACCAATTTACGGAGGTAGCTTCTTTCAGTTTCACCTTCGGGCAAATCTGGAAATCGCGGTATAAGTATGCGACCTAGTTCAATTTCTAAATCACACATTTGTGCAATTTTAACAGTATTAGCGATTGCTTCTGGATGATCACTAAATTTTTCTAGCATGTCGGCACCAGAATGAATACTGAGGTCTTGGTCTAGTTTAAATCTATTAGGATCTTCAATGGTGCTGCCGGTTTGTACGCAAAGTAAAATATCGTGCGGATAGTGATCTTCGGGCTTGGTATAGTGAGCATCACCAGTTACAACCAGCTGCAAATCGAGTTCTTTACTGAGCTTTTTTAAGCCATTATTAACCTTCACTTGAGGCTCCCAGTCTAGGTGGGGTTGCATTTCTAAATAATATCTTTCGCGACCAAATATATCTTTATAGATCTGAGCAACTTTTTTAGCTTCTTTGTAGTTGTCGTTGTTAAGGTGGGACCCTACCTCGCCACCAATACATCCAGAAAGACAAATTATACCTTCATTGTGTTTTTTTAATAGATCGTGATCTATACGAGGTTTGTAATAAAAGCCTTCGAGGTTTGCTATAGTACTAAGCTTCATAAGGTTTTTATAGCCAGTAATATTTTGGGCTAACAAAATGAGGTGAAATGGATTGCGGTCTTCGGCGCTATTTTTATCTAGATAGGTTCTAGGTGCTATGTATGCTTCAATACCAATTATAGGCTTAATATCTCTTTCTTTGCACGACTTATAAAATTCTATCGCACCAGACAAGCTACCATGGTCAGTAATTGCGCAAGCCGTCTGGCCTAGTTCTTGTACATAGTTAAGTAGAGTAGGAACTTTTTGTAGTCCGTCTAGTAAACTATAGTGGGTGTGATTGTGTAAATGCACAAAATCAACAAAGCCCTTAGAATTACGGGCTTTGGTTATTACCGGATTAAGATTGTCTACATTTACACTCACAACTTTAACTCACCTCTTATTCTTCTAAGTTGTATTATATCAGTTTTAAACTACTTGCGTTTTAACTACTGAAGATTGGCGGCTTCACCAATACTTCTAATAAAATCACCAATTAATGGTAGCCCACCGAGCCTTGAAACCAAAAAACCAATTAGTAAAATTGCAATGGCTGCACCTATTACACCACCAAACCCTCTTAACATCCCAACCTTAATGTTAAGCCAAGTTAGCTTTCTTTGGTTGGACAGCAATTCATTTATGTGATCTAGCCCGATCGTGTTAGCAATCTTGTGTGATTTGGGAGTTTTGGACATCTATTTTTTATCGGCAGGTTTCTTATTGTTAGAATAGTCTTTTTTGGCTCGTTCTTTGGCCGCCTTGGTTTGTAGTCTGTTTACTTCTTTTTGGCTCTGTTTAACAACTTTTTTTGTACTATTGGCAAGTTCAGATGTTAGTTCTGCAGCTTTTTTGGCTAAGGCCTTGGCTTCTTCAGCGGTTACTTTACCTACTTTTTTACCACTTTTAGCTATCTCGTTACTTTGGCGTTCTAGTTGACGTTTAATATCTTCGGCTTTTTTTAAGAGTTCTTTAGTATGATCACTTCCAGATTTTTGGGCTTCTTGCGCTTTGTGATTAAGTTCGGTATAGGCATCGTCTAGCTTGCGCTTAATATCTTCTCTTGTTTCTTTGCCCGACTTAGGAGCATATAGCAATGCAGTAGCACCACCTATTATACCGCCAATAATTACGCCTTTAAAAAAACCTTTTTTGTTGTCTTCGCTATTCATCACTTTTGGCTTTCTTGGCTTTACTGCGCCCATGTAAGTACTTTTCTATCATCATAGCAATAATACCCGGATTAACTACGGTACGCCTTACTTCATCTACAAGTTCAGTAGCTGAGTCAGCACTTTCTTGAACCTTTTCGGCAGCCAGCTGAATCTGTTTGAGGGCTTTAACCATTATTACTAGAAATACTACTGTATATATAATTAAGATAATTAGTGCAATCGATGTAACAATTAATAGAGCTATTTCTACGCCATTCATGATTTTTTGCCTTTCGTAAGTTTATGCTTTATTACCTTTATTATATCACTTCTTTTAAGATGTGCGATAGTTATTTCATCGCGCTCTAAAAGCGTCCACTCGTTTCTGTCAACTAGTGAGTTGGGTAGTATATGTAGGTCGCCCTTATTGTCTATAAGTCGAGTTTTCTTGGTGTCCATCTCTACAATATAGCCTTCTTGACGCATATCGCTATCACCCACAATTACTTTATCACCCACCCTAAAATCGTGATCATTAGCTAGTTGAATACCAGATACCAAATCTGAAACTGTCTGCGTAAATCCCTGGGATATACCTATAGAAAGCGCGGCAATAAAACCAGTAAGTGCAAAGGCAATATTAGTGAGACCAAGTATTTGTAATATTCCAATTGCAAGTAGAGCCCACAATCCGCCACGTGCTAAAATTATTAAAATTTCTTTTAGCCCTAGTGAAATATGGAAGTAATCAATGAATCTAGACAACAACCTCATTAATAGTCTAACCACCAAAATACCAATAATTACAAAAACAACGCCTCGGCCAATCCGTGGCAAAGCCTGCACAATAGATTGCCACATTTCATTGAAGCTACTTAACAAATCAGACTCGAACAACATTACTTATGACTTTCTTGGTTAAGATTACTAATTTAGACAGATTGCTCTTCTAATAATTTAAGCACAAGCTCATTAGCTTTGCCAGGGTTTGCTTGTCCTTTTGTAGCCTGCATTACTTGCCCCACAAAGAAGCCAGCCGCCTTTGTATTGCCGTTTTTGTAGTCGGATACGGCATTTGGGTTTTTCGAAATCAAATCACGCACAATGTCTTCTAGCTCTTTGTTGTTGGAAATCTGTACTAGCCCTTGTTGCTCTACGATTTGCTTGGGCCTGGAGCCGGTAATTACTTCTGCAAAAATACTCTTGGCAGTCTTTGATGATATATCGCCTTTTTGGACCACCTCAATAAGCTCAGCCAGATTCTCACCGGTAAGCCTTGAGTTATCTTCGCTATTTTCAGATAACCAAGCTTGGTAGTCACCTGTAAGCCAATTGATAATTTTTTTGTCTATCTCAGGCTTATTGCCTAGTAGCTTACTAGCCTCAAAAAATATTTTGCCGGTTGTATTTTGACTTACAAAAATATCTTGCGAATCAATACTAATATTGAGCTTAACTAGATTTTTGCGTACTTGAATAGGCATAACTACGTCATTAATTTGCGACTGTACCTCGCTTACAAATTCTGGTTTTAGCATAAGTGGTGGAATATCAGGCTCGGGAAAATAGCGATAATCGTGTGCGTGTTCTTTGCCACGTTGGCTAAAGGTCTTGCCTTTGCCGTCATCCCAGCCACGTGTTTCTTGGTCAACTTTTCCACCTGATTCTATCACCTCAATTTGTCGCTTGATTTCATAGGTCAGAGCGCGCTCAGCATTTCTAAAAGAATTAAGGTTCTTTAGTTCAGTTCGTGTGCCCAGCTCATTATTATCACTTACTGAAATATTCAAATCAAACTTAAAATTGCCGTGCTGTAAGTCACCATGAGTAACTCCTAGAGTAGTGGCAATTGCGTAAACCTCTTGAAGGTATCTTTTGGCTTCAATTGGCGAATGCATTTCTGGTTCACTAACTATCTCAATAAGTGGCGTACCGGCTCTATTAAAATCAACCAAGCTGTAATCTTTGCCTATAGGGTGTGTTAGTTTTCCCGCATCTTCCTCTAAATGCGCACGATGAATGCCAATTTTTTTAAACTCACCATCCACCAAAATCTCTACGTAACCTTTTTGAATAATTGGCTCATCCATTTGGGTTATTTGATAACCCTTGGGCGAGTCAGGATAAAAATAGTTTTTTCTATCAAAGCTTGTATTTTCGGCAATTTTTGCATTTAGGCCCTTGCATAGCTTAATAGCTAGCTCTACCGCTCCCTTATTGGGTACAGGCAAGACACCAGGTAGTGCCAAGCAAACTGGACAAATGTTGGTGTTAGGCTCTGCCTCTACGCTATGATTGTCGCAGGCACAAAACATCTTACTTTTTGTAGCAAGCTGGGTGTGGATTTCTATACCAATGGTTGGAGTATATTTTGCCATGTAGTTAACCTATAGATACCCCTAGCTCTTCAATAGCCTTGCCAAGAGTTTCTATGGCATTTTTTACTTGGTTGGGTACGATATCGTGCTCAACCTCGTGTGCTAACTGATTGCGCAATTTGTGAGCACCCCAAATAGCATTAATATTTGTAAAAGCTCCACCACCACTTTTTAGTCTGTCGCCCATAGTTTCTCCAGAAAAGCCCTGTGAAATCATCACGTAATCTAATAATTTATCAGCCTCATAAAGCGCATTTTTCAGCCCGCTTGCTCCATTATTTTGCATAGCAGTTATTTCGGCCCATTTTGTTTTAACTAAATCTTTATTGACACTTGCAGTACTTGAGTCTTCTGATCCTGAGCGGTCTATTTGTTGAGCGTCAAAATCACGATTTTTATTGGGTGTTTTATTGGCGCGAGTTTTTAGAAAATAATAACCAATGGCGGTAAAAACTATAATCGCCACAATAACCGAAACTAACGATGAGCTCATAACTTAATCTCCTCCAATTTTAAATGCCAATTCGTCTTAGATTGAAACTCTTTGGCTAAAGCCAAGACCGTTTTATCGGCCTTCTGTCGGCCGATTATCTGGATACCAAGGGGCATATTAGTATCACCGTCAATACCAGCTGGTATACTAATAGCAGGTAGGCCAGCAAGATTTGCGGTTACGGTCAGTAGATCAGTCTTGTACATTTCTATTGGATCACTTTTGGCCCCAAACTCAAATGCTGGTTGCAATGTAGTAGGTAGAACTATAAGCTCGCAGTTGCTAAATATCTTATCAAACTGATTGCAAATTAATCGACGAACCTGCATAGCTTTTTTGTAATATGCATCGTAGTATCCAGAGGAGAGTGCGTATGTACCAGTATAAATACGGCGTTTAGCCTCTTCGCCCAGAAATTCTGCGCGAGTTTTAGAATAAAGCTCGGTAATATTTAGGGCATCTTTGGCTACTTGTCCATAACGAATACCATCGTAGCGTTCTAGGTTAGAGCTGATTTCTGAAGGCACGAGTATATAGTAGGCACTTAAGGCCATTACACTGTCTACCATATTTATCTCACTTGTTTCAACATCTAGAGTCTTAGTAAATTCTTTAACAACGACTTGGTTGATATATTCTTTTGAAATGCCAACTCTTATATTACTTATTACTGTAGGGTCTTCTGACTTCTCTGAATCGCTTAGTGTAGTGGCGTCCATTGGGTCTTGACCAGCAATAGCTTCTAGTACAATCTCAGCATCGTCGGCAGATCTAGTAATTGGTCCAATACAATCAAAGCTACTAGCCATTGAAATAACACCGTATCTACTAACTAAACCGTATGTGGGCTTTAAGCCTGTAACCCCGCAAAAAGCTGCAGGCTCTCGAATAGAACCTCCGGTGTCGGTTCCTAAGCTAAACACACAGTAGTCTGCTGCAACTGCCGCAGCACTACCTCCACTACTGCCCCCTGGTACTTTCTTAGTATCCCAGGGGTTGGTGGTCTTGGCAAAACTAGAGTTCTCGGTGCTACCGCCGTGGGCAAATTCATCTTGATTGGTTTTACCAATTAGAATTGCCCCTGCTTCATCTAGTTTGTTAATAACCGTTGCAGAGTATGGTGGGCGATAGTCTTTCAATATCTGGCTCGCGGCTGTAGTCTGCACCCCATCAGTTGAGAACATATCTTTAGCCGTATATGGTATACCTTCTAGTAATCCAATTTTTTTACCGGTAGCAACTTTAGTATCCACAAGTTTGGCTTTATTGATTGCATCTTCTGCACATAGGGTAATTACAGCACGCACCTGTGGTTCGCGTTTTTTTATAACATCTAAATAGTATTCGACAAGATCTATAACGCTTACTTTTTTACTTACTATAAGCTCGTGAGCTTGCCTAATTGTTAAAAGTGATAAATTGGTCATTACAAAACTTTCTTTACAACTACGTAACCGTCTTGAGACCTAGGAGCGTTTGATAGTAAATCATCTCTACTGATTTTGCAGTCTACAACTTTATCTTCTCGCCAAACATCGCTCAAGCCAGTAACTTGAGAAATTGGTACTACGCCCTCTGTATCTATGGCTTGTAAACTGTCAACAAAACCAAGTATCGCACTTATATCTGAGGCTGTAGACTCTGTTTGGTCGCCACCAACCTCTATGCGCGCCAAAGAGGCTACGTATTCTATCTCATCTTTTGTAAGTTTACCCATAGTTTTATTATACCCGAAATTCTTTCTTGATTCGATGCCTACCGCACCGACATGCAAAAAGGCGCTCCCCCGTGCGCCTTTTTGCAGTTATCTATTATAGCGCAATGGTAGGTGTATTCTGCAAGCATGAAGTACTATGATAGTCTTTTGATAAACTCATCTTCTTCTAATACTGTAATACCTAGTATCTTTGCTTTTTCAGCCTTACTACCCGGCTCTTCACCCACTACAACATAGCTAGTGTTTTTACTGACCGTATTGGTGACATTGGCGCCAAGTTTAGTAACTTTCTCGGCAGCTTCATCTCTACTCATAGCGTTAAGAGTGCCAGTAAAAACCCAAGTAGTGCCACTAAGTTTGCCGTTTGTAGATTTACTTTGTGGTAATACTTTTACGCCAACAGATATTAGGTCTTTTACAAATCTTTGATTACTTGCTAAGCCTAGCCATTGCGCCACACTATGACCAACAACTTTGCCAACTCCCTCTATATCTTCAAACTCCTCGGGTCTAGCGCTCATAAATTTATCAATACTACCAAAACACTCGGCAATATCTCTGGCTGTCTTGGCGCCCACGTGGCGTATGCCAAGCGCATAAATAAAACGACCAAGGGTTATAGAGCTATGCTCGGCAATAGAATCAATGAGATTCTGAGCCGATGTTTCAGCAAATCTTTCTAGCCCCACAAGATCATCTGCTTTTAGCTTAAATATATCAACTGCAGTTTCAATTAGACCCTCCTTCATTAGTTGGGCTAATATCTTCTCGCCTAAGCCATCAATATCAAAAGCTGATTTAGATACAAAATGAATGAGTTTCTGCCACTTTACCTCGCCGTAATTCAAATCATCGAGTCTTGCTACCGCCTCACCTTTGGGTCTAACAATTTTTACGCCATTAAGACTTTTGGGCATTATAAATCTTTTTTCTTTTCCGGTTCTTAACTTTAATATTGGCTCGATGACTTCGGGTATAATATCACCTGCTTTTTGAATTACCACAGTATCACCAATTCTAATGTCTTTGCGGTCAATCTCGTCTTGATTGTGTAGCGTTGCACGACGCACAGTACTACCCGCTACTACCACTGGTTTGAGCACCGCATATGGAGTAACTGCACCAGTGCGACCAATACTTAGACGAATATCTTCTAAGATAGTTGTGGCAGTCTCAGCCGGGTATTTGTATGCTACCGCGCCTCGTGGTGCTTTGCCAACCACCCCCAAACTCCCAAATTCATCATTACTATTTATATTAAATACGAGTCCGTCGGTTTGATAAGGTAAACTGGTGCGCTTAGTCTCCCAATACTTAATATATTTCTCTATATCTATAACGCTTGGTAAAACTTTGTCATGCGGTTCAACCTTAAAGCCCAACTCTCTGGCTAGATTGTGTTCGTCACCGTGTGTCTTAAGTTCGGGCATATCCATTTCTACAGAGTAGGCAATAAATTCTAACTTGCGCGATGCAGCTACTTTGGGATCTAACTGTCGAATTGTGCCTGCACCAGCGTTACGCGGATTGGCAAAAAGAGGTTGATCATTTTTAGCTCGCTCTTTGTTAATGCGCTCGAATTCGGCACGCGGAATAATAACCTCACCACGTACCTCAAAATATTTGTAGACTTGAGCAGGAGCTTTGGTACTTTTTTTTAAAGTAAGAGGTACTGTTTGAATTGTCTTTACGGTATGAGTTACGTCTTCGCCACTATACCCATCGCCCCTAGTAACTGCTCTTACAAAATTACCATTTTCATATTCTAAACGCATAGCTAGGCCATCTAGTTTGAGTTCGGCATAATACTCAAGGCTGTTTTTGCCCAAAAACTTGTGCATTCTAGATTCCCACTTTTTGAGCTCATCTATTGAGAATATGTCGTTTAAACTCAACATTGGCTTAGGATGAGTGATATTTTTAAACCGCCCTTCGGCTTTTCCTCCTACCCTTTGGGTTGGTGAGTCTGCAGTAACGAGATTTGGGTGTTTTTCTTCTATGTTTTTAAGTTCATTGTTGAGCGAGTCATAAACCTCGTCACTCACAGTGGGACTGTCTAAAACATAATATTCATGCCGATATTTCTCTAGTAAGTTGCGTAATTGTTTTACTCGCTTAGCAGGACTCATTTTTCAATTCTTTTTACTATCTGTACGCCAAATCCTACAAATAATGGCATAAAAAATGTCAGGAGTAAGCCATTAATAATCACCTGGGCATAAATATTTTCCTTCAAGAAATTTATCAGTTCTAGTGCAGATAACAACATGCCAGACACTAGAACAATGGCAATTATTATAAATGTCCAGGCAAAAGCAGTTTTTATGACCAATCCTTTGGTCACTTCCCAGCTTAGTCGCATAGAATTAAAGGCCGATATTTCGTTTTGCACGACAAGAGTTGTGGCTAATGAAAAACGCACTACAAAATATAGCGCTCCAACACTTAGTGCCACACCAAATGCCGCAAAATACATAGGTACCTGGCTAGAAGCAGCCAAAATAATAATCATTAGACCAAAAACTACCGGCATAACTGTGAGTGCAAAATACATAGATGTAAGTAAAAATGGTAAAAACCTACTACTTGAGCGCACATAAAGGCTAGGAACCCGGTATTTCTTGAGATCGGCTTCTTTGAAAAATACCCAAGTGAGGGCTACACTCAGATAAAGGCCAGCTAGTGATGCAATAATACTAGCATCATTAACACTGTCAAACTGTAATATACGGACAATTGAACCTGGTATAGCAACAATGGCAGTAAGAAAAATAATTCGCCAAACGTATTTTTGCCAATACCTACAGGTATCAGCTATTAGGGATAATGGATTTAGGGATGCTTTCTTTGATTTCATAATAATTACTCCTTTTGCTTATTATATTACATTTAAGCATGGGTACCCATTTTGCGTAAACGTTTAATGCGCTCAGCAGTCGGTGGATGAGTACTAAATAGGCCCGAAAACCAACTCTTAGTGCTACCCCTTACATTTGCCCGAATAGGATTAACTATGTAAAGATTGGATGTTGCTCTATTGGCTGCCTCTAGTGGTTCAGTACTACTCTCTATCTTTTCTAAGGCACTAGCTAAACCCTCTGGATAGCGAGTAAGAAGAGCAGCCGAGCTATCTGCCAAATATTCACGTTTTCGTGAAAAAGCTAGTTGCATAAGCATACCAATAATAGGTACTAGTATTGCCAATACCAAGCTCACCAACATCATTATGCCCTGCATACTACTACCGCCACTATCTCTATCATCAGAAAATATTGTTATGCGTATAAACCAGTCAGACAATAAAACCAAGACCCCTACTAGTACCACTACTAGGGTCATAAATCGCACATCATAGTTGCCGACATGGCTAAGCTCATGTGCAATTACACCTTCAAGCTCTGTCTTGTCCATAATATCTATAAGACCAGAGGTAACACATATTGCGGCGTGCTCAGGGTCTCGACCAGTTGCAAAAGCATTGGGCGCGGAGTCTTGAATAATATATATCTTGGGCGTAGGTAGACCGGCCGTAATACAAAGATTTTCTACTATTCTGTACAGTTTGGGGTTGTCTTTTTTTTCAACTTGTTTTGCTTTTGAAATAGCTAGCACTGTACTACTCGCGGTAAAATAACTTATTAGTGCATATATAGTAGAGAATCCTACGCCAAAGTATAAAATTGTCGGTTCGTTGTAGGCGAGCGAAATTACCCAGCAAAATCCTATTATCACCAGTAAAAAACAAAAAATTAAAAAAACACTATTACGTTTGTTTTTGGCTATCTCAGAATACATAGCTATATTATACCTTATTTGGGGGTCGAGTTATATTGACAAAAACAGTTTTTAAAGGTAGAATTTCATTGATTGTATGTCAATAAAAAGGAAATGCAATGGTACGCCGGCATAAAAATAAAATCAGGGTTGGCGACATTTACTTAGATTGCGACAACCATCCTGTCTTTTGCACTGAGTCGCTTGGTGACGACGTAGCTGGTATATCACTTATCGATGCCTCTAGGCCAAGAAGCTGCTCAATAATGCATTGTGCAGTAACAAAGCTTAAGCCTCGTAAAGCCGCCGAAATTCGTGAGGTCTGGGATCTTGTTTTGCCAACGAAGTTAAGGGATGTCTACTATCATAGCGACAAAAGGTTAGAAATAATCAATTTTGCACATGATTGTGAAACATCTGTTTCGAGTGGTGTGGTGGATAAACGCGGTGCTTTTGAATCAATCGGACAGATTGACGACAATATAAGTATGTGGGCAGATGCTCAGGGTTACGGTTTCGATCGTAGAGATATATTTGTTATCTCTGGGCTTGTTCTCCTAAATCTTTATTTAAAAGGTTGGCTTAGTAAAGATACAGTTAAACTTTATTTTGCCAGAGATATAAACAAACTCGCTGTCTAATACAGCGAGTTTTTACTTACTTATTTTTAGAATATTAAAACTTAACTTCTGGAGCTTTTTTGACGGCTTCTTTTTCGCCTTCGGCTACGTCGTAGAAATCGCGAGATTTAAAACCAAGCATACCGCCAATTACACTAGTTGGAAAAACCTGTAGCTTCATATTGAAATCACGTATATTGCCATTGTAGAATCGGCGGGCTGCTTGAATTTTGTCTTCGGTATCGGTAAGTTCACTCTGTAAACTCAGGAAGTTTTCATTAGCCTTTAGGTCTGGATAGTTTTCGCTCACCGCAAACAAGCTTTTTAGAGCTCCTGAGAGCATGTTTTCGCTCTCTGCCCTTTTACTAAGATCACCTTCAGGTGCCTTCATTACTGCTGTACGTGCTTTGGTTACTTCTTCAAACGTACTTTTCTCGTGCTTGGCATAGCCTTTAACGGTTTCTATAAGATTAGGAATAAGATCGAGTCGACGTTTTTCTTGAACCGTAATATCGCTTAACGCCTCGTCGGCACGCAAACGAGCCTTTATTAGTCCGTTGTATGTAAACCATAACCATATTAGTACTACTGCTACTAGAGCCAGGACAATCCATAAAATCATTTTCTTATTCTCCGTTTATATTGTTTTAAATTATAGCACAATCAACCTATAATGTAGCCTAATTTGGGGTAGTTACTGAATTACTAACACCGAGTAGTTTGCGATAAACCCAAATCTGACTCATTGCCGTAAGTGGAATGGTAAAGAGTAGACCCACTCCTAGGGCTAAAAACCCGGCAATATTTATAAGTCCAAGAACTAATGCAAAACCAAGCAACCAGCCTTTATAGCCTTTGGTAATTTGACCACTTTTACTTATCGATTCTGAAAGAGTCATTTTTTTATCGATTACTAGCGGCAGAGCAAACTGATACTTAAGAGCCCAAATTATTCCTGGTACTATAAGTAATATCAAACCACCTAGAATAATTAAGCCATAAACAATTGAGGTGCCTAAATATCTCCAGAAAACATTTTCGGAGTTAAAAAGCAAACCAATACCTGTAGGTTTTTTATCTAAAATATTTAGTTGTATTTGTGTAAAGCCAATAGAGGTAAGATTTTGTATGCCTATTCTTAGAATTGCAGCAACTAGCGATGCCAAAGCAAGAGATAGCATTACGGTAGTACTAGGATTGTTATTTTTAGACACAGTAGTGATATTGTCGACAATAGAAAAAGCAATACTAATGCCTATAAGTATCGCAAAAGACCCCAAGAGTATTGGGTAGTTAGATTTTGTAAGTTGCCAACCCTCTGAGATTGCCTGTGATATCGTTGGTTTTGAATTTTCCATTAAATAATTGTACCACATTTGGTGCGCGGGGCGGGACTCGAACCCGCAAGCCCTAGGGGCAACAGATTTTAAGTCTGTCGTGTATACCAATTCCACCACCCGCGCTTATGTAAATTGTCAGTATTTGTTTATTAGTTTATAATAAACCAATAAACAAGGAAAGCAAAAACCATGACCGAACCAACCAACAATGGCGACCACATTACACAAGGTTCAGACACACTTAATAGAAGTGCAGAACATGAAGAACTTGTGGGTCAACTTCATAAGATGCGTGCTAAAAATGACGCCAAGCATTCTTTGCGAGCCCAAGCACTCCAAGAACTTGCCGATAGTGGTGTTCACACTATTTCTGACTCAGCAGTTATAGAGGCAAAGGAACAAGAGATAGTTAGGCGCAATCAGGCAGCTAATAACTAATTTTATAAAAGTACTGGAGGCGCGTACCGGATTTGAACCGGTGTACAGGGTTTTGCAGACCCTTGCCTAACCACTCGGCCAACGCGCCTTAAGATTTCTTAAATAACTCACACATTATACCTGTTTTTTAGAGTACCCGAAAGGGCTGGAAATCTAGTGTTGATTCTGTTATGATTATTCTCGTTATTTCATTTTTAGCTGTTTTATCCTAACCCAAAATAGTAAATAAGATTTACTATTTTGAGAGGAGAAGATGTGCGATAATTAACATGTTAATTATATGTTAAATAAAAAGCATATCTTTGACGAGGCGAGATAGCTCAGTTGGTAGAGCAGTGGCTTGAAGAGCCTCGTGTCCTCGGTTCGATTCCGAGTCTCGCCACCACGTCCATTGATTACTACAATCTACGCATCATATTGCCAATATCATGCTACGGTTTTCGCAAGTCAATCTCCTTTACGAACGAAATACAATTCAGTTCGGTACAATTCAAATGTAATCATTAGAATTGAAAGGAAAAGTAGTTGTGATGGTTGACAGTAAATATACCTATATTTACGAGAAACTAAAACAATATTTTGACGCGCGGGTATAGCTCAGTTGTTTAGAGCGCATCCTTGCCAAGGATGAGGCCGGGAGTTAGAGTCTCCCTACCCGCACCAAATACATGGGTGATTAGCTCAGTTGGCTAGAGCGTCTCGTTTACACCGAGGATGTCGGGGGTTCGAGTCCCTCATCACCCACCAAAAAAAGACCTTTCTTAAAGGTCTTTTTTTGTTACAATTAACCATATGACTAAAATTGTGGATGGCAAGTTGTTGGCACAAAAAATTACAAATCAGCTTAAAAGCCGAGTTGATGTGTTAAAACAACATAAAATCAATCCCAAACTAGCTATTGTTGGTATAGGACCCGACACTAGATCTTTGGTTTATATAAATATGAAGCTTAAGCGAGCTAAAGAAGTTGGTATACAAGCCGAATTCATAGACCTGTCTGGTGATAGTAGATCTGAGTGTATTGCAAAAGTTACTGAACTTAGTAAAAACCCTAAAATACATGGAATTGTAATTCAGTTGCCACTGTCTGGATGGTATGATCCACAAGACCTTATTGATTATATAGACCCAGCCAAAGATGTAGATGGGCTTACTAGTACTAGCCAAGACGCCCTCGAGAATGGTCGCCCAGGCCTGAGACCAGCCACCCCACTTGCAGTAATGAACATACTCAACACATACAACGTTGAGTTAAAAGATAAAATAGTAACGGTTGTTGGTAGAAGTCACTTAGTGGGTGCGCCACTTAGATACCTTCTAGAAAATGCAGGCGCCAAAGTACTAGTAGCACATAGGCAGACTAAAGACTTAAAAGCCCTTACCTCAAAATCAGATATTGTAGTAAGTGCTGCTGGATCACCGAGGCTAATAACCGGCGATATGGTTAAAGATAATGTCGTGGTTATAGATGTAGGTATAAATAATGTAGACGGCAAATTGCGGGGTGATATTGATTTTGACGATGTTGCCAAAAAAGCTAGCATTATTACGCCAGTACCTGGTGGCGTGGGGCCACTTACTGTGGTGATGCTTTTAAATAATGTTATAGATTCTATAAATCATCAATGAACTTATTAATAAGCTCAACATCTCTTTTATCTTTTTCTCTGCCTTTGTTAAGCTTCCATTCTTTTAGTGTCTCTAAAGATACAAAGCTTATACCTTGAATAATAACTGAGTTATTTCGCAATCCATTAAAAGTATAGACTTTTTGATCATCACTCCAATCTATACCAACATCATAAATACCCTTACTAAGGGTTGGTTGGCCCTTCGGCCATTTCTTCTCTATCCAGTCACCCTGTTCTCTAAATTTATTGTAAATTTTCTTGTCAACAATCAGATCTATGTCGTTTGTGTCTCTTATGCCTAGTGCACACAAAATACCACCACCTACAACAATAAATTCGTTTGGGTTAAGATGTAGCTTTTTTATCTCACTAAAAATATCCATAAATATGGTGCGGACGAGAGGACTCGAACCTCCACAGCCTTTCGGCCACAAGCCCCTCAAGCTTGCGTGTCTACCAGTTCCACCACGTCCGCATGTATATTATTATAATCTATTTTTTAGATGAAGGGGCTTTAAAAAACAAGCCTATTGTTATTGGCTCGCTACCGCTCAACAGCTTGCATGTCTACCAGTTCCACCAAGTCCGCATATAGGTCAAAACAATAGTGTTTAGTATAACCTATTTTATCACTTTTGCAACCAAGCAAGGTATATAAATAATACTCCCATAGCAATGCTCGCAGGTATAAATATATATACACTCAAATTATAGTATGCTTTTTTGGGCTCATTCCAAAGAGTGCGCTTTTTCTTGGGCAATCTTTTGTAATATTTTAGGTAGTCACTCCATATCACTGGTGCCGTAATAAGCCACCAACCACCGCATATGATTAGTAAGATACCAAGGCCCAATAAACCCAGACTGTAGCCCAGCACGGCCAAGCCGCCAAACCAAACAAGCAACACTGCTACTAGTATTTTATATATTGTTTTTATATATTTCATAAACATCTATTTAATGATTATAAGTTGATGGTAAATGTTCGTAGAGTTGTCGCATTGAGTACTCTTTACGCATTTTTATCATGGCGTCTTGTTTGGTAACATTTATTTTTACATCTGGATTTAAAAAGTTGAGTGGATCAAAAATGTCTTTGACTTCTTTAAAAAGGTTATAGACTTTAGCACCAAATAAATCTTTTAGGTAGGGTCCACGCATTATACCGTCGTTGTGCTCGGCGCTGGTGCTACCGCCCAGTTTTATAACCATTTTATAATAATCATCAGTTAGGTTGAAAATTTTCGCTCTATCGCGCATATTGGCAAGATCTAAAAAAGGCTGCATATGCATGTTGGCGTTACCAGCATGTCCCCATGTTGCAATTTTTATATTGTACTTTTTAAACAATGCGTATGCGCCCTGTAAATACTGTGACATTTTCTCAATTGGTACTATACCGTCTTCTATAATAGGTAGTGCTTTTTTAGAGCCTGGGTGTGTCCATATTACAGCAGCAGCGCCTCTTCTAATGCGCCAAAGCTTGTCTTGCTCAGCAGGTTTTTCCGATTTTCTAGTCATTAATGAATGTTTATTAAGAATTTTCCAGCAAAGCTTACTTTTTTTATTACGATCACGTGGCTTAATGTCGTCAAATTCAATAAGTACTATCAATTTGGGTAGGTTGTTCATATCTAGACCATGTAGCATTTCGGGTTTGTGATCACGCATAAACTCTAGGGTATGAATATCTACCATTTCGGCTGCGCTGGGCTTAAGAGGTAGTATTTTTCTTACTGCTTCTTCGGCTTTTTCTAGATCATCAAAATAACCAACCAACAGAGTTGTTTGAGGATTAAAAGGTGCGGTATAAAAGGTGATTTCTGTCACTACACCAAGAGTGCCTTGTGAACCAACAAATAATTGGCTCAAATCAAAAGAACCGTCTTTACCTTTAATATCCCACAAATCATAGCCAGTAGAGTTCTTACTAACTTTGGGTCTTGTTTTTTGTAGTAAGGCGTGGTTTTCAATTAACAGCCTATCTATCTCTCTATATATATGTCCTTCAAAATCGGGTTGCTCTTTCTTCTTACGGAGTTGTTTTTTATTGAGCCTTTCAGTAACAATAACGTCACCATTACTCAGAACTACCTTAAGACTTTTTACCCAATGACGGGTAGCGCCATACTTAATAGTTTTTTCACCCGCTGCATTATTGGCGACCGCACCACCTAATGTACAGAAGTCTATACTTGCGGGATAGGGTGGTAAAAACCTCCAGTGACTCTGTAGTATTCCTTGTAAATGAGAGTAGATCATACCAGGCTGTACCGTAACGGTCGTTTTGGTCATATCTACCAGACCCTTCATATGTACTGGAAACACCAATATAGCACCGTTACCGAGAGCTCCTCCACCCTGATCGGTACCTTTACCGCGCGCCGTTAGAGACACCTTATTATTTTCTTGCGCGCTCCAATTTAATACTTTGATAGTATTTATTACATCTTCATCGTTTTTTGGGTAAATAACCGATTTTGGAATAACCTTAAAAATACTACCATCGGTAGAGAAAAACGATCTTGATCTTTCGGAAGTTGAAACTTCGCCGTGTAGTATTTTTGAGAGCTCGCGTATGGGGGACGACATGCTTTTAGCATAACAATTTTGATACTAAATGTAAATTGTAACATTTGATTATAATAAACATAAATAGTATAGTATGAGATAAGTATGGCAAAAAACAAAAAAGAACACTTTTCTAGAAGATCACTTACCACCATCCCCCACAACAAGTTACTTGCATTTGGGCTAATATGTTTGTTTTTGATAGTTGGAGTATTTGTTATATATAAATCTTTTGCGGGTAGTGCGCCGGTTTTTAGAGATAATCCAGATTATTGGCGACCGCGTATTGCACAGTGTGAGTCGGGTACATTCTATCAAAATAAGAAAAATCCAAATTATCGTGGTGCTTACCAATACAGTCCTGCTACTTGGGGGAACTATAAGGGCTATGCCGACCCAGCCGATGCTCCACCAGAGGTTCAAGATGAGAGATTTTACCTATCTTTTGCCAAAAGTGGCACGGCACCGTGGAGCTCAAGTTACTCGTGCTGGATAAAAGGCGCGACAATTCCTGGTACCGTAGAAGATCAGCTAAATGCTGGCAGTACAGTGCCGGCTACAACTGCTGCACCATCACCTCCCGCCAAACCTTTTGGAGTAGACTCAGAGAGTTATAATGTCATTATAAATGGGCGGGTTACTTTAAATAATGCAGCGCTTGCCAATGTAGTGATAGCCACCTGTAGTGCTGATAGAACAGTTACAACCGATGGTGAGGGAAGATTTTCGTTTGCGGTGCCGGTTGGTAATACATTTTGTTTAAGACCTCAAAGTGGTGTACCCGCAGGTGCTGTATTAGAACGCACTGGTAACAACGTAGAGCATGCCAAAGATACAACCTTTGAAAATCAAATAGCTGGAATAGATTGCTACAAGCAATTCTGGTGTCTACTAGGTGCAAGTTATACCTGGGATAGAAATAGAGATGGTGGATACAACTTCTTCTACACGACAACTCCTGCCCCTAAAACCTAAAAATTAAAAACCCCAAGTAAATTACTTGGGGCAAGATTAGGAGATTTTTTCTAGCAATCTACTTTGCTTTCGTAAAGATCGCCGGTTTTTTCTTTTTAATCTACTAAGCTCCCATTCGCTGCTGCCAATATCACTCAAGCTTAAGTTGGCTACACGTACATAACGCCACAATTCTGATAGATGCCACCAGTAGTAGTTATTGCTACCACGCCGTAAAACTTCTAGTTCGAACCTGGCACGGTCTATATACCAATCGATTCGAATTTGTTCTAGCTCTTCTTCGTTAGTGCCAATTGTCCTTAAGAGCAAATCGTTATCTTGCATGTGCTTTACTAACTCGGCAATCTTATCATCTAGAGGATAAATACCACCTCTACGTATACCCTCTAGCATGCGTAGGCCTACTCGACCACTTTGAGTAGTGCTTGGTTGAGACATTTCATATCTCCTAGTTGGTAAGGTACAGAATTTTTATAATACAAAAACCTACCTCACTTTAGTATCTATAGTGATTTTTGTCAATAATAAAAACGACCACATTGGGTCGAAATTGGTGGTGCGGATGAGAGGACTCGAACCTCCACAAGATTGCTCTCACTAGCTCCTGAAGCTAGCGTGTCTACCAATTCCACCACATCCGCTCGAAGAAGATAGTACTAACCTATAAATACATTGTACATTACCTATTCTATAGCCGATACTATTTTGCTACACTCGCTTTGGTAGCTTGTCTGGTTTGTACATACCATTTCTGAATATCTAAAAATCTATTGCTAGGCTCAACGAGTTTATTGGCTGCCAAACCCTGTACTTGTATATTCTGGGCGTAATCAAAATAGGGACTATACAGTATTATTGCTGGAAGATCTTTTGCCCAAGATTGTAAAAATGTAGCATACCTAGAGTTTTTATAGTCTGGATCTTTAGCAATACGCCCAGTCTCTAAAAGCTTATCGGCTTCTGCGTTAGAATACTGACTTAGGTTTTGACCGGGGTCGTTAGCCTGAGAAGAGTGCCAGAACGAATATATGTCTGAGTCAAAGCCTATATCTTGACCGTACAATAATACGTCATAGTTTCGTGGTCTAATATAATTTTGTTGTAAATCATCTAGGGGCACAGCAATTACATCGGCAGAAACCCCTACTTCGGCCCACATCTTCTTAACTTCTTCGGCTACTTTTTCGTAAGTTGAATCTTTAAGAGTCACAATTCTTATGTGACTATCTTTACCTAGCGTGCCAGAACTAGCTGCCAAAGCGCTTTTGGCTTGGTCTATGTTGTATTGGTACTTTGCAGCAGTACTGTCAAAACCGGAGTATCCTGCCAAAATTGGATAGTGCACTACCACCGCCTGACCATCAAGCTGTTTATCAACAATAGCCTGCTTATTAATAGCATAAGAAAGTGCTTGTCGTGATCCTGCACTCGCCACTACTGGAGATTTGGTATTGAAAAACAGAGCAGCGTAAGCTGGCATGCTTAAGTGGTGAATTTTTAAATCTTCTATCTCTGAGGCTTGTTTTTCTATTTCTGGCTTAGTAGTAGTAAACCCATTAATTTGTTTTTTCTGGTAGGCATTTAAAAAATCACTGGCGCTAGCATACTGAATGAAATTAAGCTTATCTATATAGGGTTTGCCAAAATGATAGTCTTTGTAGGGCCTTAGTACTAGCTGGTCTTGATCATCTTCTATTTGTTGTAAAATGTATGGCCCACTTCCTATCGGTTTTTGGTTAAATTCATTGGTACGCAATAAGCTTGGACGAATATTTTCTAGTAAATGCTTAGGGATAATACCCACGGTAGTACTATATAAAAATGGTGAGTAGCTACTCGGAAGACTAAATCTTACTGTATTCGCATCAACCACTTCTAGCTTAACTCCTGTCCAGTTACTTGCTAGTGGGCTACGAGTGTCGGGGTTTTGTATTCTGTTAATAGTAAAGGCAACGTCTTCTGCGCTCAATTTAGTACCATCTTGCCATTTCAAGTTTGGCCTCAAGTGAAAAGTATAACTTTTCCTGTCTGGGCTAATATCCCAGCTACTGGCGAGGTCACCTTCTATTTGTCTGTTACTACCCACTCTAGTAAGACCACTAAACACTACCGAGGTAACATCGCTAGACGCAGAACTTTCTGGAAATAATGGATTAACAGCCTTCACTGTTCCGGCTAAACCTTCGCTGTATACTCCTCCACTCTTTGGAGCTTGGGTTAAAAAATGAGAGTTTATTGAGTCGTACTGCTGCCAAAAACCCCATACACTTACAAATACAATAAGCAACCAGGCTACAAATAACCAACGTGAAGCGCCAAGTTTTTGCCATCCACCATATATATGTCTATCTAGATAATTAAAAAGCCAAACCCGCCAAGTATGCAACACTGAACGCATTCTCCGGGTTTTTCTATTTATTTGAAAACGCAGGTAAGATGCCATGGGTTAATTTTATGGAACGAGTAATAACCCAATGAGACAGCCGATAAATATTATAGCTAGCGCTATTGTGGCAACAAACAGAGCCTGTTCTGCACCTCGTTTTGTACGATAGAAGTTGCTTTCACCACCAAATGCTGAGCCTAGACCACTACCTTGATTTTGTAACAAAATAGCAACCATTAGCAGTATGCTCGAAACGACCGTTACTATTGAAAGAATGTTTTTCATGCTGTTTTCTCCTTAAGTATATATATTTCAAAGATATAGTTTACTAACCATACAATTATTACTGCGCCTATAGCCGACCAAATTGAACGGATTTGAAAGGCTGGATAAAGGCGACTAGTTAGATAGAGCATAAGAGCATTAACAACCAAGGTAAATAAACCTAGTGTAAGTACAATTGCCGGTAAGCTAATAATCACTATGATGGGCCTAATAAGTGAGTTAACCAACCCAAATATAAAACTAGCCAAAATTAACACCACAAGCTTATTGCCATAATCAACCCCCGCAAACAAAAAAGCCGCTGCAAACAGGCCGATGGCATTAGCTAACCAAATTAGTAAGAATCTCCTTAACACTGCCTTATTTTAGCAGAAAATATCAACAATTAATAGATATGTAACATCTGTAGACTATTCGTGTAGTTGTTCAAAAATAGCCATTGCAGTTTTTTTGTCTACAAGTTCAGTCAGCTCGTCTAAACTGAGTTTGCTTATTGCTCTTACACTACCAAATTTGCGCAAAAGTTTTTGGCGCTTTACTGGTCCTACTCCCGCAATATTATCAAGTACAGACACTTGGGTGCGTTTTTTACGCAAAAGTTTGTGGTAGCTCACCGCAAATCTATGTGCTTCGTCACGTATGCGCTGAACCAAATATAAAACCACAGAATTATTTTCAAAATTGAGGTTAGAAAAGCTATTTGCCGATGCGGTATTGTACATAATTATAGTTTCATATCTTTTAGCTAGCCCTACAGTAGGAATGTCTAGTTTTAGTTCATTCAACACACTAAGTACAGAACTTAGCTGGCCTTTTCCACCATCTATAATTATTAGATCGGGCTTAGGCCATTTATTGTTGCGTTCAGAAAACCTTCTACGTATAGTTTCTTGCATCATGGCAAAGTCGTTAGGACCCGGTGTGTGCATTTTGAAATGACGATACTGTTTTTGGTCTGGTATACCTTTTGTAAAGACCACCATACTACTTACTGCATCACCGCCGGAGAAATTAGATATATCATAACACTCTATTCTATTGGGTATTTTATTTAGTTTTAAAAGTCTAGTAATCTCTTCCAAAGCCTTGTCGAGTTCAATATTAAAAGTCTCATCTTTACCGAAAACAATCTTAGTAGAAAGACCTTTTAGGGCAAGATATTGGTTTCTCAATTCGGCTGCTAACTCGTAGGTCTTAGCTTTTGACGCTCTCTTCATATCTCTTTCTAATTGTTTGGTTAGCACAGAACTTTTACCCTCGAGTATTAAAAGTAGCCTACGTATTCTTAGACGATAATCTTTTTTTGAGATATTTGGGTCTGGCAGAACACCTATTTGATACTCTAGTTTGCTTGAGTGATTTCTGTCTGAACGTGTATAGTATGGGAATATTCTACGTAAGTACTTAAGAGCTTGCTTTACTTGAAAGCCAGCTACAAAAGGGCCAAAATAGCGAGCTTTGTCGTCACTTGGTCTACGCACTAAGGATATGGCTGGAAAATCTTCAGACAATGTAACTTTTATGTAAATAAAATTCTTATCATCTTTGAGCTCAACATTGTATAGTGGTTTGTAGCGTTTTATATACTCGGCCTCTAGAAATAAAGCTTCTATTTCTGAGCTTGCCTCTATCCACTTAAGACTAGCAATATTCTTTACTAGAAGAGGAGTTTTGTAATCTTTATGGTTCTTTTGAAAGTAAGATTTTACTCTTCTTTTTAGTATTGATGCTTTACCAATGTATATTATGTTACCTTTTTTATCGTTAAAAAAATAAACACCCGGGGAGTCTGGTAGTTTAGTAAGTTGATTCTTTATATGGGTATTCATGATACTATTTTATACTTCTTCCTACAAAAAAGCATGGCCATATGTTAGTGTGTTAATAACTATTATTTAAGAAGTTTTTTTAGATATCGTCCGGTATAAGATTTATCAATTTTAGCAACTACCTCTGGTGTACCCTCACCAACTATTTTTCCACCTCCAATACCACCCTCGGGGCCAAGATCAATTACCCAGTCAGCGGATTTTATTACATCTAAATTATGTTCAATTACTAAAACAGAGTTACCCATCACAACCAAGGCTTGTAGTACTTCTAGTAGTTTTCGAACATCTTCAAAGTGAAGACCAGTAGTTGGCTCATCTAATATATAAAGTGTTTTGCCAGTAGCTCGGCGGCTAAGCTCTGAAGCCAGTTTTATTCTCTGAGCTTCACCACCAGATAGTGTAGTGGCGGGTTGGCCTAGTTTAATATAACCCAATCCTACGCTTATAAGTGTTTCTAGTTTGCGAGATATTGAAGGGATATTACTAAAGAATTCACCAGCTTGCTCTACAGTCATATTTAGTACGTCGGAGATATTTTTGCCTTTGTATAGTATTTCTAGAGCCTCACGATTGTAGCGTTTACCTTGGCAAGCCTCACAGGTAACATACACGTCTGGTAAAAAATGCATTTCAATCTTGATAATGCCATCACCTCTACAAGTTTCGCAACGCCCACCCTTTACATTAAAACTAAATCGGCCAGCGCTATAACCTCTAATCTTTGCTTCTGGCACCATCGCAAAAAGATCACGAATATCATTAAATGCACCCGTGTAAGTTGCGGTGTTACTGCGAGGTGTTCGCCCAATTGGGCTTTGATCAATATCTATTACCTTGTCTAAATGTTCAACACCCTTTATTTCTTTAAACTTTCCTGTAGGCTCTTGACTGCGGTGATATTCTTGGCTGAGTTTGCGAGCTAGGATATCATTTATAAGACTAGATTTACCACTACCAGAAACTCCACTTACTACCGTCATCACTCCAAGTGGAATTTTAACTGTTACATTATCTAAATTGTGTTCGCTAGCACCAACTATCTCTAGGTATCTTCCGTCTGGCTTTCGGCGATTTTTAGGTACAGCTATTGTTTTTTTACCACTTAAGTATTGGCCAGTCAGTGAATCTTTGGCTTTTGCTATTGCAGATGGTGTGCCTACTGCGACAATCTTTCCACCAGCTTCACCAGCTAATGGCCCAACGTCTATTACGTAATCAGCTGCTCTTATAGTGTCTTCATCGTGCTCAACAACAATAACCGTATTTCCTAGGTCTCTTAGGGTGTTGAGGGTTTCTATCAACCTATCGTTGTCGCGTTGATGTAAACCAATTGAGGGTTCGTCGAGAATATACAATACTCCCATTAAACTTGAGCCAATTTGAGTGGCCAGTCGAATGCGTTGTGCCTCCCCGCCAGCTAGAGTATTGGCTGCTCTATTTAGCGATAGGTAGCTAAGACCAACATTATTTAAAAACTTCAATCTAGCATTTATTTCTTTGAGTATTTGTGAGGCAATAATGTTCTCCTGCTCATTGAGTTTAAGCTTAGAAAAATATTCCACGGCTTGCTCTACAGTAAGTTCGGTAACGTCGGCAATAGAACTATCATGAACAGTAATAGCTAGTACCTCTGGTTTGAGACGTTTACCATCGCAACTACCGCATACTTGGGTAGTCATATACTTCTCAATTTCGCGTTTTACAAAATCACTATCGGTTTCGCGATACCTACGCTCTAAATTAGGAATAACACCCTCGAACTTAGTTTTATAAGTTTTACCGCCCGGACCAGGTACGCCAATTTCTTCATTGCCGGTGCCATAGTAGAGAACACTTAAATTTTCCTGACTTAGCTTTTCTACTGGGGTTACTAAATCAAATCCATGACTCTTTGCGACAGCTTCTAGCAGCTTAGTATACCAACTCATTCGTTGAGTAGTACGACTCCAGGGACGAATAGCCCCTTCGGCAATACTTAGTTTCTTATTAGGAACAATAAGATCGTGGTCTACTATTAGTAATGAACCTAGACCCATGCAGTTAGGGCAAGCTCCATGCGGGGAATTAAAACTAAATAAACGAGGTTCTATCTCTGGCAAGGCAAAACCAGAATCTACCGTGGTATAGTGCTCTGAAAATAACTGCTCCTCATTAGTGTCGAAATTTAGCACATTAATAACACCTTCTCCCAGGTGTAATGCAGCTTCTACCGACTCTACTAGACGTTGAGGATTTTCTTGATCAATACTTATTCTGTCTATAGCGATTTCGATAGTGTGCTTTTTTTGGCGATCTAGTGTTGGCACTTCGTCTATCTCGTAAATTTTACCATCCAGCCTTACACGACTATAACCTGCTTTTTGGGCTTCTTCTAATAGGTGACGGTGCTCACCTTTTTTATCCTTAACTATTGGAGCTAAAATAATTATTTTGGTATCTTTTGGATATTTTTTTAGAGTATCAACAATTTGTTGAGGGGTTTGCTTGGTCAATACCTCTCCAGTATTTGGATCGTGAGGCACACCAATACGGGCAAAGAGTAAACGTAAGTAATCATATATTTCTGTTACTGTAGCAACGGTAGAACGAGGGTTGCGGCTAGAGGATTTTTGATCTATCGATATTGCTGGGCTAAGACCATCTATTTGGTCAACATCGGGCTTCTCCATAAGACCTAAAAACTGTCTAGCATATGCACTCAGTGATTCTACATATCTGCGTTGTCCCTCGGCATAAATAGTATCAAATGCCAATGAACTCTTACCGCTTCCAGAGAGTCCTGTAATCACCACCAATTTGTCCCTAGGGATCTCGACATCGATGTTTTTGAGATTGTGCTCGCGCGCACCCTTAATGATGATTTTGTCGTGTTGAGCCATAATTTAAGGCTCAATTGTACCACCAATGTCAATACTATTCAAGAACTAGATAGTAATATATAAGTAGTAACTTATCTCAATTTGCTTAGCTCACTACTATAACGACGTAACATTTTTTCGACGGCAATTCTTGTGCTAGGCTCTAAATCTGTTTCTAATAATGGCTGTAGTTGGTCAATAATAATTTGAAAAGATTCTGGGTCGCTGACATCTCCCCCAGCTTCACCATACTGATTTATAGATCTAGCCCTCAAAAAATAACCTTCATATGGCTCATCCCCAGGCAAAGGCCTGGCAGGATTGGCCACAAGCGCATCCACTCTAAATTTCTTACCATTGGCCGTAAATTCAATCGTAGTCAGATCTTTATTGGGCTTTACAATTTCTGGCGGCTTGTCAGTGAATTCTTGGGGCTGTACAACTATCTCAGCAATTGGTAAGTCATTTTGTTGGGCAAACTCTCTAAGTTGAGCCGATCTTGCGGGATCTCCAATATCGCTACCGTCTTCACGAATACGTATATATACTCCAATCACTCTACCGCTAGTAATGTTTACCTGATTATAATTATCGGGTTGAGTCTCTTCAAGCAAAGTACTAGGGTCTGGCTGAGCTTCTTCTCTCACCATATCGTTCAAGCCAGAGTCGTAAGACCAAGCACCAAGCACTTTTTCTTGACTACTAGGTGGCTCAATTATAAGCCCAGACATACCCTCGAACGTCCAACTATGTTCTTGGTCAATAAGCGTAGTGTTGAGTGGCCTCTCTGTTAAGTTAAATTCTTCTAAACCCAATGCTTCGGTGCGAGCTCGAATGTCTAGTGGTGCATGCACTAAGAACGTAAATTTATCACCTGGTTTATAACGACGTGATTCTGGTTGCGTAACTACTTCAGACAACTCCACATTAGACATATTTTCTTCTTCTGGGTTTGTGGACAATTCTTGTTCGTCCCGATATTGATCCTTTACAGAACCATTCATTGCCTCGATTTTTTGTTTGGCAGAAATACCCATCTGCTCCAACTCCCAACTCTCAAGACTAGTTTGTCGTGAAGACTTTACTTTGCCATCCTCATCTAACTCCTCCATAAGAACAACGTGTTTACCATCAATGGATACTACTGCAGTACGCCAACCTTCAGTATCGACTTTACCATCTTCACGAAGTACTGGAGCTGCTAAGGTCTGGGGTATACCTAGGTCTTCACCGTTTGGTCCTCGAGTAGATTTCCAGCCCATGTCTCCAAACTTTTCTACTATAGCCTTAAGCTTAGCGCTATCTCTCTGGTTAGTCTCTGTAGTTTCGCTTTTTTGTTTGGTTTCACTAGCAATTCGTTTTAAGTCTTCGGTTGTCTTGAGCTCTTCTTTAGTAGGAGGTATTACGCTAGTCTCAGCTTGATTACCACCTATTTGTCTTGTCTCTGGGTTGTTAGTGATATCACTCATGCCGACACCTTGTCACTTCTCGGCATAAGTCTTCTTTTAATATGTTCGTAGGTTTCGGTTCTGTCGTGTTCAGAAAGTTTGAGATTATTAATTGTATCTAATAATTTATTTCTAGCGCTTAGCATAACTTCAGTCCCTACCAGTTGTTCGATCTTTTCAATTAACGGTAAGAGAGCACCCAAGGGCCTAATAAGGCATTGATACTGATGCAATGGCGAAGACAACTCAAAGCTATCTGTATCTATAAAGTATAGATCTGGCCGAGATAGACCTTTGATAGTACCAAAAACATACTGGTCTGTTTTAAATATGTCTCTATAAAAATCTTCTCCATTAGCAACTTTTGTGTGTAAATAATCGACTAGATTGTCTACAAGCTCAATAATAAGCGGTAGAGCGTTTTGTAATTCTTTGCTATCGCGGTTGGTGGGTAAAAGCAAGTCTCTTGCTGTTACACCATTAACTTCAGCAGTAGCAACAAACAAAGACGGTAGGCCATTCTCTTCGCTATCCCCAACTACGTGGTATGTAGGCGCTATTGCAATCTTGTAACGTCGTATTTCGTCGGCAAGGTGCGAGAGCATTTCACCTTTGGTTTCGAGTAGTCTATATGCATCTGCGCGTGACATGTCTTTTAATGCATGCTCGCTATACTGCGCCACACACCGAATTTGATAATTTTGCGCTAAGTCACCCTCAAATTCAAGTAGTTTTTTGGGATGAAGATGTGATTTTTTTGTGTGTAATCTAAAAGCTGGTATAGATTTTTCTTCATTATTTTGTGGAGTTGGTTCACTCATTTACTCATCCTCTTACTATTGAGTACGTCTTTGATCTCTTCAAGTTGATCACGCAGCTCGGCGGCACGCTCAAATTGTAGATTTGCAGCTGCAAGCTCCATTTGTTCGGTAAGTTGCTTGGTCATGAACTGCAACTCGTCTTTTGGCACTTTTTTGAAATCAATTGATTGCAAGTCAGATTTCTCAGCTTCTATCTCAGCCTGCATACTTTCGGCCAAAGCTTTCTTAACGGTTTTGGGTGTAATGCCATGCTTTTTATTATAAACTTCTTGTCGAGTTCTTCGATCTGTGGTGATTTTTATTGCCCGCTCCATAGAACCGGTGATTTTGTCGGCATACATTATGACTTTACCATCTTGATGCCGAGCAGCACGGCCAATAGTCTGTATAAGACTAGTCTCTGATCGCAAAAAGCCTTCTTTGTCGGCATCTATTATAGCCACTAAGCTTACTTCGGGTAAATCTAAGCCTTCACGAAGTAAGTTTATACCTATTAATACGTCGTAAACACCTAGTCTAAGATCTCTAAGAATATCTGTACGCTCTAGGGTATCAACGTCGCTATGTAAGTACTGCACCTTTATTCCTAAGTCTTGTAAGTAGTCGCTCAGGTCTTCAGCGATTCTTTTAGTAAGGGTGGTCACTAACGTGCGTTGACCATTTTTTATACGATCTCTTATTTCGGCTAGTAAATCATCTACTTGGTTTTCGCTAGGTCTAACTTCAATAATTGGATCTAGTAAACCAGTTGGTCTCACAATTTGCTCCACTACTTGATTACTTCGTGATAGCTCGTATTCTCCTGGAGTAGCTGAAACATATATTACTTTATTAATATGTCGCTCAAACTCAGTAAAGTTAAGTGGTCTGTTGTCTAGGGCGCTGGGCAATCTAAAGCCATGCTCAATAAGGGTTAGTTTACGCGCCCTATCGCCATTGTACATACCTCCAACTTGCGGGATAGTCATATGGCTCTCATCTATAAACATCAAAAAGTCATCTGGAAAATAATCCATGAGCGTAGCGGGTTGTGACCCAGACTCTCTATTAGTAAGGTAGCGTGCGTAATTTTCTATGCCTTTTACGTAGCCTGTTTGCTCTAAAATTTCTAAATCGTACTTAACACGGTTTTCTAAACGTTGGGCTTCTAAAAGTAAGTCGTTGTCTTTAAACCACTTAACCCGCTGCTCAGATTCTTCTTGAATATTCACCATTGCTTGCTGGAGTTGTTCGCGCGGTGTCACATAGTGCTTGGCGGGGAATATCGAAAGATTATCTAAGTTTTTTATAACCTCGCCAGTTAAATAACTTATTTGCTTAATAGCTGTTATTTCATCACCGAAAAACTCTACTCTGTACGCAACTTCCTCGCCTACTGGAAAAATGTCTAGGTTCTCGCCACGTATTCTAAAGCTACCACGTTCAAAAGCAGTGTCGTTACGACTGTACTGAATATCATTTAGTTGACGAAGCAATTTGTCGCGCACTCGTCTCTCGCCCACAATTAGCTTAATTGTCATATTGGTATAGTCGGTAATATTACCAATACCATAGATACAACTCACTGAAGCAATAATTATGACATCTTTGTGACTAAGTAAGGCGGCTGTTGCGGCGTGGCGTAATCTGTCTATTTCTTCATTTATGGCGCTATCTTTTTCTATATAGGTATCTGATCTAGCAATATAGGCTTCAGGTTGATAGTAATCAAAATAGCTTACAAAATAATGTACTTCGTTAGTAGGGAAGAACTCTTTAAATTCTCCATACAGTTGAGCTGCTAGGGTTTTGTTATGGCTAAGTATGAGAGTCGGCTTATTGTAGTTTGCTATCACATTAGCCATAGTAAAAGTCTTGCCACTACCGGTTATTCCGAGAAGAGTTTGCTCTTTGAGATCTTTTTGTAACCCACCACTAAGCTTTGCGATGGCAGTTGGCTGATCACCGGATGGCTTGTATTTGGAGTTGAGTGTAAATATACTCATACACTTATTATAAAACAATCCTACATCAATTCGGATTGTTTTATAATTTTAATGTAATGGTATTATTGAGAAGCAAACAGGGCTTCAAACTTGGGTTTGTCCCAACCAACGATTATTTCACCTTTTATTTCTGTAACAGGCACACCCATTTGACCAGATTTTTCAATCATCTCTTTGGCTTTAGCTTGATCGGCCTGCACGTCTATTTTCTCATAAGCTACGCCTTTTTCGTCTAGATAGGCTTCTACATGTTTACAGAATTGACACCATGGTGTGGTGTAAATTATTGCTATGTCAGATTTTTCCTTGTCTGATTTATTATCACTCATTTATAGTCCCTTTCTTAGGTATCGTTAAAATGGATTTCCGGTAGTCTTAGTAATATAGTATACAGCCCCAGCGACAATTGCTAAAACCACAACTATTCCAAATATAATTAGTACCCACTTCAGCTTATTGCCTTTTTTAGGTTGTTCTACATGTTCTTCTTCATTGTTTGGAGAGGTTTCTGAAAGGTTAATATCGTCTACGCCTTTTTCTGACGCCATACTATCTTGTGAACTAGCAGACTGACCACTAGACGCTTTGGGGTCTAATTCTGTTGTATTGGTAGTCAATGGTGAGGCATCTTCTTGCTTGGTGTCTTTTATAGATATTTCGTTTACTATGGGTGCAACTTTTGGAGCTTTATCGGCAGGTTCTGGTTGAGTATCTTCGTTAAGAAGTGGCGAATCTGCAAAGGTTGTAGGGGCATTCTTTAAATCTATTACGTGTGCGCTGGCATTCTCGGGTGTTTTTGTTGAACTCGAGCCAGACCCCGAAGAAACAGCTGTAACGGTGTTATTAGTACGACTCATGCTATCCATACTAGGTTTGCCTGGCAAAAAATCTGTGCTTTTAGTTTTGTTGTCGTTCTGCAATGTGTTCTCCCTTAAAAAGCAATGGTCAATTTAATAGTTGTTATGCTATAGCTTTATATTGTAAATGATACATACAATACAGTCAATTTAGCTAAATCTCATTTTGCTTTGCTATATAACGTGCGGCTTCAATTGCGGCCTTTGCTCCTTCACCGGCAGCAGTAATAATTTGTTTTTCATTAATATCGGTAATATCGCCTGCTGCAAATAAACCAGCTATCGAGGTTTGGTTATCTTTGTATATGATTATTTCACCAGCCTTATTGAGCTTAACTAAACCCTTTAAGTAGTCTGTAGCAGGTAAGCTACCAGCTTCAATAAAAACGCCCTGTAATGGTATGTCAGTAGAAGATTTGTCACCGTGAGTCCTTATAGTAATAGAACTCACGAATTTTTCGCCGTTAATTTTAACAACTTCAGTATTATTTAGTATGCGAATATGGGGTGAGTCAGTAACTTTTTCTATCATAATTGGGTCGCCAGTAAGTTCTGGTGTGATATTAATTATTACAATAGATTTTACGCTACGACCAATGTTTAAAGCAGCATCTAGGGCAGAGTTACCACCGCCAATTATAGCCACATCTTTGTCGGCAAAGAGAGGACCATCACACCAGGCACAATAGGTTACGCCTCTATTTAGAAATTCTTGTTCACCAGGTACTCCAAGTGGTCTTGGTAGTTTTCCTCCAGCTATAATAACTGAACGGGCGTGTTCGCTATGACCATCGCCTGTTGTTACTGAAAAGTAGTTTTTATTTTTTTTGACAGCACTAACCCCTTTAGTAGTTAACCTGAGCTCAAGCACGTCTTTAAACTTTTCTACATGATTCTCAAACTTTTCTACCAAGTGAGCACCAGTTATCATAGTAAAACCCAAGTAGTTCTCCACATCGCTACTCCACGCTGCTTGCCCACCAATATCGCGCGTCAGTATAAGTGTTTTGAGTTTTTTGCGGGCTGCATAAATACCCGCTGTCATACCAGCCGGACCACCACCTATAATAATTAAGTCATACATAAGCATTATTATAGTCTATAGCTAGCCAACTTGACCATAGACATTTTACCTAAAACACTTTTGCTATATAGTTTTTGGGAGCTTTTTTCAATTCTGATTGAATTTCTTCTTGGCTTAGTAGGCCGGCTTGTGCACCAACTTTTTGTACCACACTACAAGAGTTGATTCCTGCCCAAGCCAGAGCGTCACCCATATCTTTACCTTCTATTATTGCTGCCGTAAAAGTACTTGCATAAGAGTCGCCGGCGCCAGTTCTATCAACCGGTGGTTTGGGGTCGGGATAGGGAGGCATAAATACTATTTTTTGTCCATCTGATGCAAAGGCCCCGTTTGGTCCGTCAGTTAGTAGTAGTGTCTTAGGGCCTAGAGTATGCATCTTACTTATTAAGATTTTTTCATCTTTAATGTCGCTTTCTAGAATTTGTTGGTACTCTTCTTTGTTTGCTGCAAATATCTCCGTTTTGCTATATAGCTTGTGTAGTTTTTTTACCCCTTCACGAATTTGAAAAGTACCAGGCTGAAAAGCCAGCTTAACATCTGGATTAGTAAATAAATAGTCGCTTAGGCCTCTATGAACGACGTCGCCCTTTTCACCAATAGAACTTAAATATATCCACTCAGGTTTTTGATAAGGTCTAATCTCAGGCCATTCGTAATTATAATCTTCGTGTTTTATTAAAATTGTTCTATCGTCTTTATACCATAGGACATAATGATAATTACTCTTAAACCCTTTGTTGGTTTGGATAAACTCTGTAGAAACACCTTCTTGAGATAGTGCATGTAAAATGTCGCGCCCTACCAAATCGTCACCAATGTCACTTCTTAAAGCCGATCGAATATCGAGGCGAGCAAAGGCTACGGCAGCGTTGGCAGCGTTACCAACTCCATTTATTATTATTGCGTCTTTAAAAGGTATTTTAGTACCATATGTCATGCATAATAATGGATGTTTTTTATTATCTTGGTCTATTTCGGCCTCAGTTGGTAGCAACTCTATAAAAGCGTCCGTAACGACATCACCTATAGACATGACTTGTAGTTTATCTTTCATTACTTTACCTTTCTAACGAATTTTTTTGCTAATTTTACTATAGTAGGAGTATCTATACCATATTCTCTCCAAAGTTGGTCTATTGTACCAGATTGACCAAAACGATCTTGTATACCCAGTCTCATGACTGGCACAGGATATTGTGCGGCAATGGTTTCGGCCACTACACCACCCATTCCGCCTACCACTTGAGCTTCTTCTAAGGTAATTACTCTACGTGTCTTTTTTGCACTAGTCACAATTGTTTTGGTGTCTAACGGCTTAATAGTTGAACAATTAATTACTTCTACAGAAATGGCGTTTTTTGCAAGTTCGTTTGCGGACTTCAAAGCCTCATACAGAACTGGTCCACAAGCAATTATGGTGAGATCTTTTCCATTTTGCAAAATCTGCGCTTTTCCTATTTCAAAAGGTGAGTTATCGGTTGTTATTACCGCCGTTTTTTCGCGAGCCAATCTCAAGTAAGCTGGCGAAGTGGTTTTAGAAAGTGCAATTGTAGCCTTCTTAGCTTCTATACTGTCAGCAGGAACAACTACCGTCATGTTGGGCAAAACTCGCATAAGTGCAATATCTTCTAGCATCTGATGGGTTGCTCCATCTGGACCAACCGAAACTCCAGAGTGACTTCCTATTACTTTTACATTGCGGTCGTTTAGACAGATTGTAGTTCTTATTTGTTCCCAGTTTCTTCCGGGTGAAAAACCTGCATAGCTAGTAACGAAGGGTTTTTTTCCCACTGCCGCCAGGCCAGATGCGACTGTTACTAGATTTTGTTCGGCTACACCAATCTCTACAAATCTTTCGGGATAAGCTTGCTTAAACGCTTCCATCTGAGTTGACTCAGTTAGATCAGCGCAGAGTGCTACAACATCTTTATCTTTTTTGCCAGCCTCTAATAAGCCTTCACCAAACCCCTTGCGATTGGGCACAAGCTCTATATTTTTTGTGAAAAGCTTAGGGCTAAGCTTTTGTGAGTTACTCATGCTCACTCCTTATTTTACCTCGCAGAGTCCTAAGTTCTTTTAAGGCAACTTTTAATTGCTCTTTGGGGGCAGGATCGCCACTTATCTCTTGCTTACCTGGTGGTATACCGTGCCAACGAAAGTCATCTTCCATAAAGTCTACACCTTTGCCAGCAATAGTGTGCGCAATAATACAAGTTGGTCTCTCAAAAATTGCTTTAGCTTGGTTAATAGCGCCTGTTATTTCTTCAAAATTGTGCCCATCTATCTCTATAACGTGCCAATTAAAAGCCTGGTATTTTGCCGCAAGTGGTTCGAGTGGCATAACATCTTCAGTAAAGCCATCGATTTGTATGTTGTTTCTATCAATAATAACTGTAAGATTTCTTAATCGGTTGTTTCCTGCAAACATTATCGCTTCCCAAGTGTTGCCCTCTTGATGTTCGCCGTCTGAAGTAAGGCAATACACATGTGGTTTCTTATGATGATCTATGCGCAAGCCATAAGCCATGCCGGCAGCTTGGCTAACACCCGAACCAAGCGGACCACTAGTAGTTTCTATGCCCGGCAGACGAGTTCTTTCTGGGTGACCCTGTAACCTTGTGCCAAATTGTCGTAAAGTTTTAAGTTCACTTTTATCAAAGAAACCGGCATGAGCCATAGTGACATATAGCACTGGATTAATGTGCCCATTACTTAAGACTAGTCTATCTCTTTCTGACCAATCAGGTTTTTTAGGGTTGTATTGTAGTAGATCGCCAAAATATAACGCTGTGAATATATCGGCCATACCTAGTGGCCCTGCAGTGTGCCCGCTTCCAGCATGTTCTAGCATAATTAATATATCTTTACGAATATCGTCGGCTTTCAATGCTAGTTCTAATTGGGTAAGCCTTTTTTTCATAATGTTTTTTCCATCAAAAACGAGTAGGCACTTAAAGAATCTAGCTCTGGGTTGTTAAACAAGAATGAGTTTACGTCTATAGTATCAAACTGTGCTTTTACTATTGCCGAGATTGTTTTGTCACTCACTCCACCATCTAAGCCTATCTCTAGATCTGGCCTAATTTCTCTCACTTCTTTAGGCTTACTTAAAACTGATTTGTCTAGCTTGGTGCCAGCAAAACCAGCTTGGTAGCCCATTATTTGTAGGTGACTTATTACGTCTAGATATTTTTTTATATCTTCAATTGAAGTGCTAGGATTAATAGATAAACCAGCTCTAAAACCGTTTTTCATTGTTAGCTCAAGGGCAGCCATAACATCTCCTGGCGACTCAAACTGAACAATAATAATATGAGGATTTAATTTAACACATTCGCGCGCATACCAAACAGGATCTTCAACCATAAGATGCATATCCATCTTGTTGTCGATTTGTTTTTGAATGTCGCGAGGTTGAATAGTAATATTGTCTACATATTTGCCATCAATAATATCTATATGAAACCTGTCGGTTAGCTGTCGAGCAGCTCTTAAATTTTTGCGATATTCATCGGTGGTCTTTGCTAAAATGTCGGGGATTATTTTCATTGCTGATCTTCGATGTTTTCAATTTCTTTTAGTCTACGTTTGTGTCTAGGTAAGGCCGAAAAAGGTGTTTGTAAAAATTCTTTAGTAATTTCATACATTTCATCAACACTAAGCTCTCCTGCCGGCAAACTTAACACATTACTATTATTGTCGTTGCGAGTTTCGTATGCCAAATGCTTGTTCCAAACCAATGCTGCCCGTACACCGTCTACTTTATTGGCTGCTATCTCCATACCTTCGCCACTTTTACAAACCAACACTCCAAAACTACCCTTGTCATCTACTACCGAATCGGCAACTTGTTCTGCAAATAAAGGGTAATCATCGGTAGGATCGAGTTGAGTAGGACCCATATCTACTACCTCATATTTTTTACTAAGGCGCTCTACCAATAGATTTTTTTTTATAAACCCTGCGTGGTCAGAAGCTACATAAACTTTCATTTTAATAATTTTCCAACTTTTTGTACCATCTCTACTAAACGATTAGAGTATCCCCATTCGTTATCATACCAAGCCACTACTTTACACAGATTACCATCGACTACATTGGTTAGTTTTATATCTACTATGCAACTATGAGGATCACCAATAAAATCTCTACTCACCAATTCTTCTTCAGTAAAATCGATAATTCCTTTATGACTGCTCTGGCAAGCTTTTTTAATGATTTTATTAATTTCTTCTGCTGACGTATTGCGCTTTGCTAAAAAAGTAATGTCGCTAAGCGAAACTACAGGAGTTGGTACTCTTATACTTAAACCATCAAATTTATCTTTTAGTTCGGGAACGGTAAGCGCTGCGGCGGTAGCAGCACCAGTTGTGGTGGGTACAATATTCTCAGCTGCAGCTCTAGCTTCACGTAAATCTTTGGCTGGTCCATCTTGAAGCTGTTGTGACTGTGTATAGCTATGTACGGTGGTCATTAGAGACTTTTCTATGCCAATCTCTTTAGACAAAACTGCCATAATTGGGGCTATACAATTTGTAGTGCACGAGGCATTAGAAACTACTGTTTGAGTAGATTCTAAATTATTATCGTTGGCGCCAAACACAAAAGTGTCACTATTTTCGCCTTTTTCTGGAGCACTTAATACAATTTTTTTGGCTCCGGCTTTTAAATGCATTTCTAAGCTTGGTCGATCAGTAAATCGGCCGGTACATTCTATTACTACATCTATTTTTAGTTCTTTCCAGGGGAGCTTGCTGGGTTCTGGTTCGGCTGTAACTAGTATTTTTTTACCATCCACTACCAAATGTGTGTCAGTGCTCGTAACTTTCTTATGATAATGACCATAACTGCTATCATGGCGCAGTAAATGAGCCAAGGTAGCGTTATCGGTTAAATCATTGATAGCAACAATATCGATATCTTGTTTGGTAAATGCAATTTTGAACGCATTTCGGCCAATTCTACCAAAACCGTTAATTGCTACTCGGGTTTTACGACTCATCTATGCTTCTCCTTAAAATGCTTATGTATATATTGTATCTGATACAATCATAGGCTTCAAGGTAAAAACAAGCTGAATATGGTACTCTATTTTTTCATTTTACTATGAGGCATACACACGTTATCGGTACAATCTTCGCCGTTTAGCAGTGCGACTATTTCGGGCTCGTCGTGGGCTCCACAAAGTGCTTGGTTGGTTTTGGTGTTTACAAAACTTGGTACTGCAGCAAAGCCTCCGCAGGCTCTAGATATGATGTCTTCATATTTCTTCATCACTGCCTGGTTTTTTTTATTATTCCAAACCTCAAGTTTTTCTATCTCAACCTTGTTATCAGCTTCAATTTTTTGCACAACTGGTTTCATACTCAGACAGTGTGGGCACGTTTCGCCGTAAAATTCAATTACATCACTTTTAACCATAATTATTCCTTTTTAGCTTTTTTAACTACTTCTTTACTGCTTAAGTATAGCACGCTAGTTAGTACAAAAATAAGTATCGATGTAAATGCCGATAGTAGACAGTACTGACAAAAGGCATTTAATACAAATGCCTGAATATAGAGCAGATAAATAGTCGATAAAAGACCTATCACACCCCAGGCACTCAACCACCAATGATAATTTTTGTGTTGAACAAAGAATATACTAGCCGAAAGCACTACGGTGTAAAATACCATGCCAAGTGCAGCAATTGGCACACCTAATATTTCTGAATAACTACTAGTAAGTACTGTCTCGCAAGCTTGGGTAAAATTACACGGTACCAAAGCATTGGTGTAGTGAGTAACAGTTAGATACATTGCATCAAAAAGTCCAGCAAGAGCGACAATGCCGAGAAGCATAAGTATTATATTTTTAGTTTTGTCACTTAGTCGCATAAAAGTTTAGCCTACTGGGCATCACTTAGGGCTTTGTCTATTGCAGCTAAGAGCTCAGCCTCTGAGTTGGGTTTTACTTGAACCCCATTTATTAAAAAGCTTGGGGTGCCTTGTAGACCAAGTTTTTCACCCAAGGCCACATCGGCTTTTATCAAATCTTTAACTTTGGCAGAATCTCTATCTTTTTTCCATTGATCTATATTGAGCCCTATTTGCCTGGCGTAATCTTCAAATTTACCGTTAGGGTCTTTTTCGTTCTCCCAATCTTTTTGATTCTCGTATACTATATTGTGCATCTCCCAAAACTTTCCTTGTAATGCCGCAGCCTCAACTGATTGTGCACTAGTTTGGGCGTTTTTGTGTAGATCTACCAATGGAAAGTTTTTAAATACAAACAGTATCTTATCTTGATATTTGGGTATAAGAGTATCTTTAATAAAGGGGTGCCAGGCCCCACAGGCTGGACACTGATAATCACCAAACTCGGTAACTACCACTTTACTACTGGCATTACCGACCGTGCCACCAGTTCTAAGTGCGTCTTTGTCGGACTGAGTAATGTCTTTTTTTGTTGTAGCACTATTTTGTGCTGAATCTGGTGTAATGAGGGCTTTTATAATAAATCCGCCAATTAAAAGTACGGCAATCACTATAAGAGCTGTTGGTAAATATTTTTTCATACACTAAATTGTATCAAATATGATGACACACTTCTAGCACAAGAGTCTTGGCGCTTACTTAAGTTTGGCTTTTACTTCTACAAAAGACTCTACCTTACGTGTTTTGGGATCAAACTTTTTGAGCTCAATCTTATCTACAGTATTTTTGGGATTTTTGCGAGTGTAGTAACGAGAACCAGTCTGTTTATTTTTAAGCACTACAATTTGTTCTTGGGTTTTTTTCGACATAATGTTTGGTATTGTATCCTAAATACACTCAAATATCAATAGTAATACTAATAGGACAATGATCTGAGCCCATCTGATCGGCATGTATCTCGGCATTTTTGACGGCACTTTTGAGCTTAGACGACACCAGAAAATAATCTATACGCCAGCCTACGTTGTTGGCTCTGGCGTTGGCCCAATGTGTCCACCAAGTATAATGACCATTACCTTTCACAAAAAGCCTAAGCGTGTCTACAAATCCAGCCGCAATAAAATTATTAAAGCCTTCGCGTTCTTCGTCGGTAAATCCTTTTTTGCCAATATTGGGTTTGGGTCTTGCAAGGTCATCCTCGGTGTGGGCAACATTCAAATCTCCACAAAAAACTACCGGCTTGGTTTTTTCTAGTTGTTTGCAATACTCTAAAAATGCTGGATCCCAGTGTTTGTGTCGCAAGGGAATGCGTGATAAATCATCTTTGGAGTTTGGAGTATAGACTGTAACTACAAAATACTTATCATACTCAGCCGCTATTACTCGACCCTCGGCATTTGGGTCGCCATAACTATCGGCCATTTTATATTTTTTAATAATACTGTCTGGCAAACCCTTCAAAACTTGCAATGGTTCGGTTTTGGTTAGTATTGCTGTACCACTATAGCCGGCTTTCTCGGCATCACACCAATACTCTTTGTAGCTTGGCAAATCTATCTCGGCCTGCCCTTGTTTGGCTTTGGTCTCTTGTAAGCACAAAATGTCAGGTTCGTATTTTTCTATAAATTTATTAAACTCACCTTTTTTAATTACAGCACGGATACCGTTAACGTTCCAGGAATAGATTGTTGTCTTCATGTTTTCTATTATAACAAATAAATATCCCCCACCTTTCGATGGGGGATCTAATTTAGGTTTGAAGTCTACTATTTAATGCCTTTTTTATGCCTAATAGTATTTCTAGTTTGCGACTCTGAGACTCAATAATTGTTAGTAACCGCACATAGCCAATACCTTCTAGCTTAGTCTGGCAGTCACTACATCTATATACCTTATCACAGTGAACAACCAAATTACCTCTATCAGGAAGTTGCTTTCCACAGCCTATAGACAATACATCGGCAACGGTAGCTAGTAACTCCGGGTCTTCTGAAGGCGTCCTCTCTGCCGGTTCGTCTTCTTTAAAAAAACCACAGTCTTCAAGCAACTGCTCAGGATCCTCTACTTCGGCCTCGTTGAGTAGCCTGACTAGTTCGCCAATAACCTCGCTATCATTTCTACACTTAGAATGAATATCTTCAATGTCACAGGGGCGTATACACAAAAGTAATTTACTAAGTGCGTCTAGTCTATTGGGTAACGCTAGGTCCGTACTCACCATTTCTCCTTGTTAAAAAGGTGCTGGCGCTATATTAGCACAATAAAAAGCACTCAACAATAAGACTTGGGTGCCTTGGCTACAAAACACAAACGGACGATTGATGGTTCAAACGTCCGTTTGTCAGTCTTGTACACTAATCAAAACGTTGTTTCCTTTCTAGTACTAATATTTTTGGTATTAGCTTATTTGGTCTTGGTATACATTTTGTTGAAAGTTTTAGATTGCAACTTCTCAGCTTTGGTCGCCCACTTGGTCGCCATTTCATCTAAAATATCTTCCATTACTTGCTTGTCGCGGAGTAAATTCTGGGGCATCTTACGAATACTGCGTAGTACACGTCTCTTCATTGCACTCACCTCCTCTCTTAGCATGTTTACACCTATATTATACACCCGCTGGTCAAACGAATTTAGTGTAAATATTCTTAACTTTTAGTGCATAAACCAAGCATAAGCATACAAGCTGAGAGCAAGCTTAAAAATACCTTTTTTACAAAAACTTTTTTAAATTTAAAGCTATTTTAAAGCCCCTTCAGATTGTAAGATCTGTTTTTTCTTTTCACTACCGCCGCGATTATAATTACCCAGCTTACCATCGGCACGAATAACTCTGTGGCAAGGAACACTTGGGTTGAAGTTTTTACTGAGTATTGTACCAACAGCCCGGGCAGCTCCTGGCGAGCCTGCTAAGGCCGCTACCTCGCTGTAAGTCATTGTTTTGCCTTTTGGAATACTTGAAACAACCTCGTAAACTTTAGTTGTAAAGCTCATAGTAACTATTATTATAAAATAAAAATTTATTAATATCTAAAATTTGAACAAAATAGCAGACATGACTAGTAATGTTACTAGTTGATTGCCTAGGTTTATTGCCATGAGTTCTGGTGAACGGCGCTCAAAGACACCCCCACCAACCACGTAGGTAACAATAAAGCCAAACCATATCCACATGGCTAGTTTAAGTGCTTGCAAGATATCTTCTGGATTAGATATTACTATAAACCTTTTTAGTACAAATGCAGATATAAATGCCATTACAAGCATCACTACCATACCCTTTGCCATGCCTTTTTTCATATCACTGTCTTTTAGGCCCACTAGCTTTTGCCAGTGCTTACCAAACATCACTTGTGAATACCACAAGCTACCAATTGCCATAGCGGCAACAGTTGCAAGCAATATACCCTGCCAGTTGTTAGTAAAAAATTCTAACATTTTTAATTCTCCTTTTTAAAATTGTTATGTTTAAATATATTATGCTCTTTCTGACATTATTTTTCAATTGCTTTACTAATCTGTCATAACTCTAGAATCAGTCTAGGAGCTGCTTATAAACTTAAATCTTGGCACCATTTTACCCTTATGTTCAACATCTTCCACAAACATCTTGGCCGGGCGTACCCACACTTGACTCTCAGGATTTTCATATAAACTGACATACACCACCATTTTTTCAAGGGTTTCTGAGTGCTTGGCAGTTGCCAAAACTAGATATTTATTGCCTTTGTAGTGCTTATAAAGACCGGGTTTAACTTGCAACATCAGTTCAATAATCCTCTTACTTATTTAAGCAATCCTTTTTAAGTGAGCTCTTAAAGCGTTAAGTATAACAGCCACATCTACAACTTCTTGTAAGATAGCACCATACAATGGTGGTATCTTACCAAGCGTGGCAAAAATCATCAATACAATACTTAGCCCAATGCCTACCAATATACTCTGTTTGGCTATCAACACACTTCTTTTGGCCACTGAAATTGCATCGGCCACCTTACTAAGATCATCTAACATTATAACGACATCTGCCGACTCGCTAGCTGCGGTCGAACCCTTCGCGCCAAGTGCAATACCTACATCTGCTGCGGCTAGAGTAGGGGCATCATTCACACCATCACCTACCATACCAATAACTTTTTTACGAGCAGTATATTCCTCTATAACGTGCAGCTTGTCTACTGGTAAAAGAGAGGCGTGTACATCGCTTATACCTACTTCTTGGGCGATGGTCTTAGCCACCCCTTCTTTGTCGCCGGTCAACATTAATGTTTTATTTATACCAAGACTTTTTAGACGCTTAAGTGTATTTAGTGCATTGGTTCTAATGGGGTCAGCAAATACTATCGAGCCCAAAAACTTTTTATCTTCGGCAATAAACATGGTTGTTTTTACACTTTTACTTTCTTGTTTAGGAACTCTCACGCCAAACTCGGCTAAGAAACTTAGCTTACCAACATGAATATCTTTACTTCCAAACTTAGCACTTATGCCACCTCCAACCACCTCGTGAGCTTCATCGGGTTTGACTAGAATGATATGTCTTCGTCTTGCTTCGGCCACAACTACGCCGGCGAGTATATGATTACTATCTTGTTCAACAGAAGCTGCAAGTTTTAACAACTTAGCATCACTTATACCATCTGGATTTATTGTAGCAATAGTAGGCTTGTTTTGTGTAAGAGTACCTGTTTTATCAAAGGCCAAAACCTTTAGCATTGCTAGTTTTTCCAGACTCGCTCCATCTTTTATTATTATGCCTAAATGTGCTGCTCTACTCATACCAGACACAATAGCAACGGGGGTAGCAATAATAAGTGGGCAGGGTGTGGCCACTACTAAAACCGCCAGGGCTCGAACCGGATCTCCACTAATAAACCACGCAATAGCTGCCAAGCAAAAGGCAATAATGGTAAAAGGTACACTATAGGCATCTGCTAGTCTCACTATTGGCGACTTACTAGATGCGGCCGAACGAACCAACTCAATAATTTGTCCATATTGGCTATCCCCACTCGAGCGAACCGCTCTTATTTGCACTGGCGAATCTTGATTGATAGTGCCAGATAGTACCAAGTCGTTTTTTTGTTTATCAATCGGCAAGCTCTCGCCAGTAATTGCCGATTCATCAAAACTACTGTCGCCACTAATAATAGTTCCGTCTACTGGCGCTACCTCACCAGGCTTAATAAGAAGTGTGTCGTTTGGGTTGATCTTTTCAACAGAAACATTAACAAACTCTTTGCCACGTTTTACGTGTGCTATTTTTGGTACTCTGCTGAGCAAGCTATTTAATTCTTTTTGAGCACGAGATTTAGCATATTCTTCTAGGGCGGTACCGCCTGTAAACATTAGCAGGATCACGCCTGCAGTAGCGTATTCTTGCAGGGCTAAAGAAGACAAAACTGCTACAACTGCAATAATATCTACACCAAACCGTTTATTCCACAAGTCTTTTGCTATCGCTTTCAATTCTGGTAATATTCCAATTACACAGAGTATTACCACTAGTTTCTGGCTGGCTGTAATACTACCTAGTATGTAAAACAAAACGCTTACACTAAGCCCAAAGCTTACAAAAATAAGCCAGCCATACTTTTTTGTAAATGAATTATTAAAAACTCTCATGTTTATATTATTATACAGGTATTTATAAGTTGGCATGATGCCTAGATAGTAGTTGCTATTTTATTTTTATTAGCATAAATAGTATTGACTTATGCTTGATAATTTGTTAGCATTGTAATTCGTCCAAAAAATATGTACCGATAATCAAGGGGGGTATTAGAGTTGGTTGGTAGCAAGATCACTAGCACCTTATTTACACCAATAATGCTGGTTTCTTCGGTTGCAACACTTCTTCATGGGGTAGAAAGTGCCAGACGAGCCGAAAAAGATCTACAAAGCGAAATAGAACGTAGGGCACTTCACCACCAGTACGTAACTAAACGCCTAAACGACATAACTTCTTCGACTAAAGTAGTTGTTGAGCCCAGCGCAGCATAGCACCTGCACGCCTATACCTTTACATGGTATGGGCTTTTTTATTTTTTCTCGAAAATTTTTGATATAGTTTGTCACCAAAATAATTGTTGGCTAGTAATTTTTGCAAAACAATACCAATAGAAGATATAATAATTGCAATTATCACTGGTAGTATTGAGGTGGGCTTATCTAAACCAAAGAAATTAGCTAGTGGGTGTACCCATAAAACCAAAATAACCACGAGCCCCATTACTGCATAAGACATATAAATAAAAGCTTGTTGGGTGCTATTTTTGCTTGCCTGCATAGCGCCAGGAATAATACTAATTGTAAAAACGCTCATTACTGCAAAACAAATATAAGCAATTATTTGTGGGTTGGCGCTACTTAAATTAAACACCGAGATAGCTAAGTAGTATGTTATAAGAGCAAGCAAAGCAATTACTGCGCCGTTAGTAATAGAAAATGGTAGTGTGCGCTTCAAAAAACTTGCATCGTGTATACTGCGCTCACGACTACGTGGCCAAATTCCCCATAGTAATATAGGAAATCCAACTATAAATAGGTTTAGTAAGGTAATATTTCTGGGCGTAAATGGATAATTTACATTAATAACCAATGTACCTGCTAGCAACAGCACTCCACTCCAAACCCTGCTAAAAAACAAGCAAGCAATCATTTCTAGGGTAGTAATAATTGTATCTGATAGCTTTACTCCAGCCGGTAATGCCGCAAATGAGTCGTTAATAAGTATTGCATCGGCGATTTGACGACTAGCCGGTGCACCAGAAAACATTGCTATACCTACATCTGCTCGTTTGATTGCCAGGGCATCGTTGGCACCATCGCCTATCATGGCGGTCGGGCCAGATTTTTGTGCTGCTCTAATAATTTGTTCTTTTTGACTAGGAAGTACTCTAGCAAACAAAGGTTTTTGCTTAATAAGCTGAGCGAGTTTAGTGACACTGTATTTCTCTATTTGCAAACCCTCAATTACCTTGTTCTTATGATCTATGCCAGCAAGATCGGCAATTGCTCTTACTGTCTTAGCGTTATCACCAGAAATAACTAATATTTGTACTCCTCTATCTTGTAAATAATTCACAATGTCTTTGGTAGCAGCCTTCAAAGGGTTATTCATAAGTATCAGTCCAGATACTGTTAAGTTCTTCAAACTCTTCGGCTTGGTCATGTCTCCATCATCTGCTACTCCCACAAACAACACTCTTTTAGCCATAGTCGTATATTGCTGAAGTTGGTTTTCTAGCCATTTTTTTTGAGTAGCCGGAAGTTGGTTTACAAAATAATCACTTGCGCCCACTATGACAATTTTTTTGGTTTTTTCCAATCTAAAGCCCGCATATTTTCGCTCAGAAGAGAACGACAAAAGATCGTATATTTTATACGGTTTTTTGTTTATGGAAGCGTCGTTAAGTGCCATCATGGTGCTTGTCTTGGTAGATTCACCCTTAGAGTATGAGGCAACAAGCTTCGCTAGTTCATTCTTACCTCCTAACGAATCGTCGTAACTTACCAACTTCTCAAAAACTGGCTGGTTCTCAGTAAGAGTACCGGTTTTATCTACGCACACAGTTGCCACTCTACCGAGTATTTCAATAGAATTTATTTGTTGCAATAAGACTTTTTGTTGAGACATCTTAATTGCCCCATAGGTAAAAAACACTGTGCTCGTCAGTACCAAACCTTCAGCAATAATTGTAGATGCAATTGCTGCTATTTGATTTATAGCAGATGACAGTTGACCTCCCGCAGAATGAGATCGTATGAGTATAGCGGCCGCAATTATTACCAGTATAACTGCCATTTGTTGAATAAAAGTTAGCATACTTCGCTGTATAGGCGAAAGGTTGCGGCTGTATTTTTTTAAACTTTCTGTCATGGTAGCCAAATAACTCGACTCGGCAGTTTTTTCGGCCTTTAGTTCGGCTGAGCCAGCGACTATTATACTGCCAGCTAGTAATTTGTCGTTTACTCGTTTAGTAACATTATCAGATTCACCAGTTAGCATGGCTTCGTTACATTCACAACTGCTAGATTTAATAATCACTCCGTCTACGGGCACTTGGTCACCCAAAGTTGTTTTTACTATGTCGCCAACACATATATCTTCGGCGAGTAGTTTGAGCGCTTTTGACCCGCGTTGAATACTGTATTTCGTAGCAATAGAAGTTTGAAGTTTTTCTAAGGCAATTCTAGAGCGTAGTTCTTGGGTAATACCAATAATAATATTGATTGTTATTACCAGCCCCAAGAATAAACCGTCGCGGGTATCACCAATAAATATTAGTAGTAGCGACAATCCGCCAATTATTACCGACACCAAAGAGAATATATTACGCAATAAAATTGGGCCAAGGTCTTTTAGGATAGCTTTGAGTAATGGTTTTTTCATAGTTAATCTGGGCAGGTAGAGTTGTATTCTGATAGCTGGAGGCTCTTTTCAGATTCGTTGTAGTTATATACAGTTACTCCACAATTTTTTGGTTCACTACCTGGTGGCCACGAAATAGCTTGCTCGTAATCCCAATGCTCAAGTAAGAATCTAAAGGCTCTTATGGTGCCGCCATGAGTTACCACCATTATTTTTTGGCCAGCATGTTGAGCAAAGATCATGCCTAGAAATTGGTGTACGCGCTCAGTCATCTTAGCAATACTCTCACCTCCTACAGGGTAAGCAAAAAACCCGCCGTAAGTGTTCCAGTATTCTTGAAGCCATGGAAAGGCTTTCTTGGCTTCGGGCTCGGTCATGTCGTAAGCGTAGCCAGGGTCTCTTTCGCGTATAAACAGATTGTGACGATACTTCATCTTGTCTCTCTCTTCTTCTGAGTAGGCTTTTAGTATTGCTTGTAGGGTATCTTCGGTGCGTTTATAACCAGAGTGATAAATATAATCAAAAGAGCCAAACCGTTCACGTATATATTTACCAGTCTTTAGAGCATGTTTTTTTCCCACTTCGGTTATAGGTATTTTATAATCGGCTATACCTTGCACATGACGCCTTGCATATTCATCGGCAAAATACACCGAACTTTTAGCTTTGTTTCTTACACTTTCGGCATGACGTACTAGTATGAGTTGTTTTGGTCTATTCATGTTTCAATTATAACAAAACCCAAGTTTAAATCTTGGGTTATTTATAATATTTAATTTAGAGAAGACCTGTTTAAGATTCTAGAACTATTCAATTCTTCAATTACGTCATCTACGTGCTGTTGAGCTTGTTCTTGATCAAAATCTGGATTAGATTCTAAAAAAAGCTCTAGAAGGCAAGTGGCTAATTTTTCTTCACCTAGAATAAGCACAAAGTGCCAATCAGAAGCATGTGGGGTCATTGCACCGTCACGCCACACGTAGATTCCTCTAGTGTTGGCTGTAATACAAGAACCTCTAAAAAATGCTCCTTCGCCCTTTACCATTGCTCCTTGTGAGTATTCCTCAACAATAATTTCAAGTAAGCTTCTTTTGCGCAAGTTGAAATCAATTTTATATAGCATAGTGGGCTTGGTCATCTTAAGGCTCTTTCTCTATAAAAGGTGCGCATATATAATCTTGATACTTTAATAGTTATTTTTCAAGCATAAGTAAACCCCCCACCAATTTGGTGAGGGGTAAGTAGTGGTGCTTAAAGATCACCACCTATCTCAAGATCGCGCAAACGTCGGTATAAACCACCGTTTTTCTCAAGTTCGTCAGGCGTGCCAAGCTCGGCAATCTTACCGCCCTCTAGCACAACCACTGTATCAGCCATTTTAATCGTAGAGAACCTATGTGCAATAATCACAATCGTACATTCTCTACTTTCAATCAACTTCTCAATGCTTTTTTGTACTTCGGCTTGGGAGATAGCATCTAGCGCACTAGTAGCCTCGTCTAGAACCAAGAGTATTGGTCGTTTGATCAAGGCTCTCGCAATTGCCAAGCGTTGTTTTTGTCCACCACTTAGGCGAATACCATCTTGACCAATAATAGTGTCATAACCATTACGCAACTCGTTAACAATAAAGTCGTGAATATCAGCCCTTTTAGCCGCTTCTACCACGTCTTCATCACTAGCATTTGGGCTACCCAAGCGAATGTTGTCAGCAACACTAGCATCAAATAGCTGTACTGTCTGGCTCACTACCGAAACAGTTTTTTTGCGATACCGCTCAAAGTCGAGTTGTACAAGAGACGTTTCGTCAAAATAGATTGCGCCTTCAGTTGGATCAAACTCTCTAAGTAGCAAACTAGCTACTGTAGATTTACCCGACCCAGAAGGGCCGACAAGTGCCACTGCCTGATGCGGGTTTACTACAAGGTCAATATTTTTAAGTGCATGTTCTTCGCTATCATCATAGCTAAAACATACATCTTCTAGGTGAATAGCACCAGTCAAATTATCGACTGTCTTGGGGTTTTCTAACTGCTCAACGGCTGGTTTGGTTTGCAACATCTCGGCCAGTTCGTGTAGGGCCTCTTCGCCCTCATTCTTGTAGCGCTGAAAGTGCACAAACTGATACAAGTTGCTATAAATCTTTTCAAGCCAAGCAATCACCAAAAAGATTGCACCAATGGTAATTTGGCCCTGCATATACTGCCAGGCCATAAACCCATACAATGATGCCCTACTAAAAGACACTACTGCATCTTGTAAGCGAACATCACGAAGCCAACTATCAAAACGTATACGTTCAGCATCTACGAAATTGTTGAGCATAGAAATGTAGTCTTTGCTCTGGTCTTTTTCCAAACCAAACTGCTTAATCGTCCGCCAGTTGGTAATTTGTTCACTGCCACAGCGGTTAAATGCCTTGTCTTCCATATGTGCTGCCACTCTATTAGGTTCGTAACGGCGTTCGGTGCGTGTGGCGGCAATGGTATAAACAATTGCCGTGCCAGCCGAAAACAGTGAATACTGCCAGCCCACAAACAATAGACCAATACTTACACATATTACTCTTAGAGTTGCCGGCAGGGCCTCAAAAATCAGCTCGTCGGTTAATCTGTCGATCTTACGAATGTTTTTAGACAAAACCGACTCTTTCTCGCCAGTTGAATGGCGAGAGTGCCAATTAACATCTAGTAGTAACAGATGTTGGTGGCTATAACCTAAGATAGTCATATAGTTAAGCCACATGGCCCAAATTCTAAAATGATCCATTCTTAGATAAAGCAAAGAACCTGCCAAATACACAGCCAAAATTACTAATGAAATCACCAGCATATAGCTTAGTGATTTATCAGAAGTAAGACCGTCGATAAAAGACTTGGCGGGGTAAACTTAGGCAATTACAACTGCTTCTACTACAATTAGCCATACAAAAGCTTTTATTGAAAGACTTTTTAGCTTAATTAAGTTGCTTTTTGCGCCTTTTTCTTTTAGCAATGCTTCGTATAGGGCTTTGTAGCTGCGAAAGCTCTTCAAGAGCCTTCCTTTCTATGTGAGATTTAAGGTACAAGGTATGGTACTTTTTTGGGCGTTTATTCGCCAATCAAAAAAGCTCGGGTAATAGTTGTTGTTCCCGAGCTTTTTTGATTACAAATAAATACTTAAATCATATAACTCGGGAATGGTATGCACTAACCGTACCAGTTTGGGTTGGGCTTTGTGCAAAACGTATTAATTTGGTTGCTATGGTGTTCATAGTGTTAGCTATACTACCGCATAGCTTAAGCACTGTCAAGCCCTTATGCTTACTTTTGGCACAATATTGCAGATTTTATAAAGATATAAGATGAGACAGAAAGATCTGAGTTTTTAGAGCGAAAAC
>CAYZYH010000002.1:44026-79376 GCA_964481235.1 uncultured Candidatus Saccharibacteria bacterium | reverse complement strand
AGTATGTTGTATCGTAACTTTCACCACTCTTTCACTCAAAGTCTGCACAAACTAAGTCGTCTCAATCAACAGATCGATTATCAACTAGAAGATTTACTAGGCAGAATTCAATCCGAAAGATACAAAAAAACTATCTTGATAGATAAAAAAGAATTTAGAGATTTACCCCCGCAGATTGCTACAAGTTTATTGGTGTATGTTGTACGGCAAATTAAGTCAGGGGTAAACTTAAGCAAAAGCAATATTGCTCAGGCTGAAAAATTTTTATTGAAAGGTAGAAGTGGTGCTAGCCAACACTTTAAAAATGGCTTGCACCTGGCCATAGGGTATGATACTGTAAAGGTCACCTGCCAACCAGACAATTCAGTAAGTTATACCGACAGGTCGACACATATTTTGACTCCCCAGGCGCCATTTGAAAACGACATTTTTAGAGTTGCAATTCAGCCTCAGTCTTTTAGTAAAAATAATGCAGACAACATTGTTGTTGCTAAACAAAGATTAATGGTTAGGCATCGCCAGAATGGTGATAGAATTTACCCAGTTGGTATGTCGGGTAGCAAAAAGCTACAAGATGTCTTTGTAGACAAAAAGATTCCGCATAATATGCGAGATATTTGGCCGGTATTGGTAAACACTAAAAATGAAATTGTTTGGCTACCAAGTCTAGTAGTAGATAGGCGAGCAGTGAAAGATCCTTCAAGTGATAATAATATTAGAGTAAATTTTGAGGTGCTTAAATAATTTATGTTAAAAAAGATTCCCAGACAGTTTATATATGTAGCGGTTGGCGTGCTTGTGCTAGCTGGTCTTTTAATTTTTGCCAACTACAATGAACAGAAACCTACTCAAGTAAGTCTAAGCAAAATAATTGAACAAACTTCACAGGGACAAGTAGAAAAAATTGAAGTCGTTAATGATCAAATTACTGTCTTTCTAAAAGATGGCGGAAAAGAGATTGGCTACAAAGAACGTACAAGTAGTTTAAAAGACTACGGGTTAGATTATTCTAAGGTAGTAGTTGATGTAAAAAACCCAGATGACGGTACCAGTAAATGGTTTGATATATTGTTGGGAATTTTGCCTATTGTAATTATTATTGGTTTCTTCTACTTTATTATGCGCCAAGCGCAAGGTAGTAACAATCAGGCCATGAGCTTTGGAAAAAGCAAAGCTAGAGTGTTTGGCTTAGAAAAAGAGAAGGTGAAATTTGCCGATGTAGCTGGTGCAATTGAAGCCAAAACAGAACTGCAAGAGGTAGTGGAGTTTCTTAAATTTCCTTCCAAGTTTGAAGCATTGGGCGCAAAAATTCCAAAAGGTGTATTGATGTTTGGCGCTCCAGGTACTGGTAAGACTCTACTAGCGCGGGCAGTTGCTGGTGAGGCCGACGTGCCATTTTTCTCAATATCGGGCTCAGAATTTGTAGAAATGTTTGTAGGTGTTGGCGCAAGTAGGGTGCGAGACTTATTTAGCAAGGCTAAAAAAAATTCGCCATGTATAATTTTTATTGATGAAATTGATGCTGTTGGTCGTCAGCGAGGTACTGGTTTGGGTGGTGGTCACGATGAGCGAGAACAAACTCTCAATCAGATACTTACCGAAATGGATGGTTTCGAGCAAGGTACCAATGTAATCGTGATGGCTGCTACCAACCGACCAGATGTATTAGACCCTGCGCTATTGCGACCAGGTAGGTTTGATAGACGCATTACTCTAGATAGTCCAGATATGAAAGCTAGAGAGGAAATACTAGAAGTTCATTCTAAGAACAAACCACTAGAAAAAGATGTTAAGCTAGGTGAAATTGCCAAAAAGACCCCAGGAGTATCTGGTGCAGATCTGGCAAATATCGCCAACGAGGCTGCTATATTTGCTGCACGTCAAAACCGTAAAAAAATCACCCAGGGTGATTTTCATGAAGCAGTAGAGAAAATTGCGCTAGGTCCAGAACGCAAAAGTCATGTCCTAAACGAAAAAGAAAAAGAGATCACTGCTTATCACGAGGCTGGCCACGCGTTGCTTTCACACTTGTTACCACATTGTAACCCTGTACACAAAGTATCTATTGTGTCACGTGGTATGGCGGGTGGCGTTACCTGGAGTCTACCAGAAGAAGACAAGCATTTGCATTCAGTAGCTGATTTTAAAGACGATATAGCCATGAGTCTTGGTGGTCGTACTGCAGAAGAGCTTGTCTTTGGTGATATCACTACCGGTGCCAGTAGCGACCTTAAACATGCCAACGACTTAGCAAGGCGTATGGTTATGGAATACGGTATGAGCCCAAGTTTATCAAACCAGGTTTTTGGCGATAGTGAAGGTTCGGTATTTTTGGGTAAAACAATGGGCGAGCACAAAAATTATTCAGAGCAAGTTGCCGCCAAGATTGACACAGAGGTGCAAAAACTAATTTCCGAAGCAAGTAAAGTTGCTAGAACTACAATAACCAAAAATCGTAAAATGCTCGATCTTATTGCAAAGACCTTAATAGAAAAAGAAACACTAGAAGGTCCAGAATTCACCAAACTTTTTAGTAAAATTGACAAATCTGCTCCCAAAAAAGACACCAAAACGGCCTTAGAATAGTATATGAAGTCAAAGTATACATATAAAGAAGACATATCTTTTTTGCAAGTTAAAAGCTACAGCCAAGAACTAATAGAATCAATCAATAAACTGCACCAGCAGTTGTTTCCAGAAAAAACAAGTTCTATGATTACGCAAGAACACATTAATAGTGTATTGCAACAAAATAATGTGTGGGTGTATATAGCCCAAGATAGCAATGGAAAAATTGTAGGGACAGCAACAATTGCGATGTTTCAAACACCTTACGATTCTAGGGCTATAATAGAAGACGTAGTAGTAGACAAAGACTATCGTGGCCAAGGTATTGCCACGACACTAATGAAAAGAATGCTAGCTATTGCAAAAAATAAAGGAATTAAGAGAGTTAAATTGAATTCACATCCCCATAGAATAGCTGCTAACGCTATGTATCAGGGTATGGGGTATGAACTTCTCACAACCAATACTTATCAGATGTGCCTATAAAGAAATTGTAGCCTGGTGCTTATCAAACGATGAAAGTATAATATAAAACAGTGAAAAATATTTTAAAAAGACTAAATAAATCACGAGCGCTTTCAGTAGCGGCGTTTTTAATTTCGCTCAGTTATTTTTTAAGTAGATTACTTGGCTTAGTGCGAGACAGGTTGCTCGCTAGTAACTTTGGTGTGTCTGCCAGTACCGACGCCTACACCGCTGCTTTTCGCATACCTGATCTGCTATTTACAATACTCGTCTCAGGAGCATTTGCTGTATCTTTTATACCGGTTTTTATTGGCTATATAGAAGATAAAAAAACCGACGAGGCTTGGCACGTTACTAGTTCGTTACTAAATATTTTTTCTGTAGTAACCATAGCTCTTTGTGCACTTGCATTTATATTTGCACCACAACTAGTTAAGCTGTTGGCACCTGGCTTCGATACTGAGCGCTATAATCTAACAGTCAATATTACAAGAATAATGCTAGTTACACCATTTCTTTTTTCTATCTCTAGTGTGCTAGGTGCTATCCAGCAAGCTTTTAATAGATTTACTCTATTTGCTATGGCCAGTGTTATGTATAACGTTGGTATTATCGTAGGTATAGTTTTTTTGAGCAAGTTTTTTCCTGATCAGCCTATCTACGGGGTGGCGTGGGGAGTAGCGCTGGGGGCAGCATTGCAGTTGGCATTGCAATTTTTTGGAATAATTGGACTACATTTTCAATATCGGCTTAGTTTTAATTTGTTACACCCAGGTGTACTTAAAACCATCAAGCTGATGATACCGCGCTCAATTGACTTGGCCATTGATCAATTTAATTGGATTATTCAAACTGCAATCAGCTCTAAACTGGCCGTGGGTAGCCTTACTTCTTACTACTATGCCAACAATCTTAAGAATGTGCCATTAGGAATATTTGGTATGGCAATTTCTACAGCCGTTTTCCCTAGCCTTATTCGCGCCGCTAAATCTAAAGATAGGGCTAGGTTGGCATCGGCTATTGTCCGTGACATGTGCTTGATAATGTTTTTTGTAATTCCTTCTGCGGCTATTGCGATAGTAATGCGTGGTTACATTGTTAGGTTGTTGTTTGGTTTTGGTGATCAAGCAACGTCAGATACTCTTGGGTGGTTGGCGGGATCAATAATCGCGACTAGTCTATTTTTTATGGTTGCTAGAGTTTATTATTCACTCGAAGATACTCTTACGCCACTTCTTACTAGCTTGAGCTCAATTATTATTAATATTATTCTTAGTATTATACTTTCGTCTCGCTATGGTGTGTCGGGCCTAGGACTAGCACTTACTATATCGACTTTCTATGAGCTTATATTACTTATGATTTTACTCACTAGAAAAATTGGTAACTACGGCTACAAGTCTATTATTAAATCTGGTGTTAAGCTTACTTTGGCCAGTAGCGTGATGTCTCTATGGATATATTTGTTAATTACCAATGTATTTCCACTATATGCTAATGACGTAGGTTTTCTTACTATTGCACCCAAATTTGCAGCAATTTCAATAAGCGGCATAATGATATTCTTTGTTTGTGCCAAATTATTAAGGGTACATGAGACCGATAAGATCTTGGCCAAAATAATGCATCCAATAAAGATTCTAAAAAGAATTAGCAAATGAACCAGTCTAACATTCGAAACTTCTCAATCATTGCTCATATAGACCACGGTAAAAGCACACTTGCTGATAGAATGCTTGAACTAACTGGGACGGTGCAAAAGCGCGAAATGAAAGCTCAACTACTCGACTCTATGGATTTGGAACGAGAAAAGGGTATTACCATTAAGCTTCAACCGGTACGCATGAAATGGAAAGACCACCAGCTTAATTTAATAGATACGCCGGGCCATGTAGACTTTAGCTACGAAGTAAGCCGAAGCCTAGCAGCCTGTGAAGGAGCAATATTGGTGGTAGATGCGGCTCAAGGCATTCAAGCCCAAACTCTAGCTAATGTATACTTAGCACTTGAGGCCAATCTCAAGATTATTCCGGTATTAAACAAAATCGATCTACCAGCCGCCGAGCCAAATAAAGTAGCCGCAGAAATTAGTTCACTGCTAGGATGTAAGCCTGACGAAATATTAAAGATTTCTGCCAAAGACGGTACCAACATAGAGATACTATTAGATAAAATTATTAATGAGGTTCCACCACCAGAAGGAAACAGGTTTAAACCTACCAGGGCTTTAATATTTGATTCTGTTTATGATGAGTATCGTGGCGTTATATTATATCTCAGAATAGTAGACGGCGAGATAGCCAAAAACGACCAACTATGGTTGATGGCAGCAGGCAAAAAAACTTTAGCAATAGATACTGGCCTGTTTGTGCCGACCATGCAATCTAGCCCAAAGATTTGCTGTGGTGAAATTGGTTATTGTGTGACAAATTTAAAATCTATAGCCGATGCAAACGTAGGCGATACAGTTACCCTTGATAATGCACAAGCTACCGAACAGCTACCTGGCTACAAAGTAGTTAAACCATTTGTATATGCGGGTTTTTTTCCAAGTAGTGGAGAAGACTATCCAGCGCTCAAAGACGCACTTTCTAAACTAACCCTTAACGATGCTGCTCTTAAATACGAACCAGAAAATTCACAAGTATTAGGTTTTGGTTATCGGTTGGGTTTTTTGGGTCTTTTACACTTAGAAATTATTAAAGAAAGACTTGAAAGAGAATTTAATCTAAGTATGGTTATTACAAATCCTAGTGTAGACTACCAAGTAAAAATCACTTCAGGACAAAATTTAGGAGTAAAGAGTGCTGCCGATCTGCCCGATGCCGGACGTATAGAATCTATTGCTGAGCCATGGATAAAAGGTGAAGTTATTGTACCCAGCCAATATCTTGGTTCGGTTATTCAGCTCGTAAACGGCGTTCGGGGCATTCAAAAAAACCTAAGTTATATAGATTCGGCTTTGGCGTTGGTAGAATTTGAGGCACCGTTGAGTAATGTATTGACAGATTTCTATGACGACCTTAAGAGTATTACAGCGGGTTATGGTTCTTTTAACTACGACCTTTCAGATTATAGAATAGAAAACCTGGTGCGCGTGGATATTTTGGTGGGTGGCGAGATGGTAGATTCACTAAGTCTTATTACTCACCGTAATGAGGCGCAGAATTTGGGAAAGAAGATAGTTGAAAAGCTTAAAGATGTCATTCCTCGTCAACAATTTGAGGTGAGCTTGCAGGCGGCTATTGGCGGTAAGATAATTGCTCGGGAAGACATAAAAGCTATGGGTAAAAATGTTACAGCCAAACTTTATGGTGGAGATGTTAGCCGTAAGAACAAACTACTCGATAAGCAAAAAAAAGGTAAAAAAAGACTCAAAAAAATAGGCAAGGTAGATATACCGCCAGAAGCCTTTATGGTTATGCTTAAAAAAGATTAGTTACTGTGTCGTCAATTTAAAAATGATTGTACAATATAAGTATAAACATAATTAGTATTAGGTATGAACGAACCAACAATAGTCCAACATCGCGGTAGTCCAGAGCCAAAACCAAAGCCACAACTTTTTATAGATTTGACCAATCCGGAGACGGGCTCTGGCGCTGATAGAATACTTACCTCTACAGAGAGATTTAGGGCAATAGAAGCAAGACGAGTAAAAGCTCAAAGACTCCGTGAGCCAGAACTACGAGCCTTGGCCGCAACTGTGGCCAATAGCTATGAATTAATGGAAGAAGTTGCAGAGAACGTTAGGCGAGACAAAGTAAGAAGAGAAATTAAAAGAGGCAGGGTGGAGTCTCAGTCGATAGGTTCTCGTACAGAAGCTAGGAATGCACTTAGGCAAAAAATGCTTACCGATCCAATACTAGCCTCCGACCGATCATATTTAGAAGGACAAACCCATAGAGATCTAACAGCCTACCTGTCTGGGATAGCTAAATCTGATAGAGGACAAGCATTAGTAAACTTGGCTATCGATAGATTAGTTCAAAGAGAAAGTGATGAAATAAAAGAACAAATTAAATCTGGTAGGAGGTACTTTGCTGAAATTGTAATAGGCTCTGGTCCTCAAGCGCAAGTTTATAATGCCGAACGTTTACACGAAAACGCTGCTCACCCCGCTCTCACTATTGAAGCAAGTCATAGAATAGGAGGCCAGTTTCAACCAGATATGGATATACATGGTCTAAATACTAAGACTGGTCCAGAAAGCTCTGATCCTGAAGATAATGTTGCTGGCGGTAGTGGTAATAAGAATAGCTTGGGGCTCGGAGATGTTCAGGAGCCAGATCTAGATAATGTTACGTACGATTTTCAAGACAATATAGCTACAGCCACCCGAATAAATCAAGTTCTTGCCGGACACACCATGACTTGCGCCGAGGTAATTAGCGTAAGAAGAAATCCGCACTCGGGAGGGGGTCTAGGCTCTACGATTGTTGAAATGATAGACACTGAAACCGGGGAAATTTACGAACTACAAACAGATCGAGTGATTGTTGCCGCCGGTCTAGGCAAAGATAAATTTGAACTTGAGGGTACCAAAGAAGCACAAATAGAATCACAAAAAGTTCTTACTCAAGAAGCCGAGAAAGCTCAGTTAGGCCAAGACGCCAGAGTGCTAAGTTTGGGTCAATTTCAGAGACATATAATAAAAAGCGTTCAAAAGGGAGAAAGGCCGTTTGACAGTTATCATTCGGTTGCAGTAATTGGTGCTGGTGACTCTGGGGCAACAACCGTAGGCAAGCTTCTTGGTTACGAAGGCTCTACCGGGCTAACAACCCGTCAAGACACACAAATTGAAGTGTCTTGGGTGGGCCAGAAAGCGCAGAATGGACAAAAGTATGTGAGCTCAATAAGACCCCGCTACTCTCAGCTAGGTGCAGATTTTCCAAGATTTGACGACCCCAACTATCCACACAGAATCAACCCATACCCAGGACATGCACTTGGTTTGCAATATACGCCAGACGGTAAAATAAAAGTAAATATAGGCTTACCCAAAAAAGGTGTGGAAGGTGTGTTTATTAACTCAAAAGGCGAGGAAGTAGATTATGAACACACCGAATATATAATAGTAGACCATGTTGTATTTACTGCTGGCTTTGAACAAGATTTTCTAGAAACGGTATGCGCTAGGGCTAATGCAGAAATTATTAGTGAAGAAAGTGAGAAATATTTAAGATTGCAAGAAGCACTAAGAACTCAAAATGCTTTTATTCATGCTTCTGATGATTGTGAGTACGATTCACTACAGGTCTTAGAAAAGACTACTTTTCAAGGGCACCATTCTGTTACTTGGCTAGTAAAGCGTAAGCCCGAGTTTGTAACAGAATCAAAGCCAGAAAGCTTTTTGATGACCATACCTTTATCTGAAACCTTAGATTCTTTTGACAGACTTTTAGATACTGGCGAATTTGTATTTGATTCTATTGAAATGCCCTCAAGAGAATTAAGGACCGAAAAAGTTTTAGATGAACATGATCAGACCGGTAACCCAGAAGAGTTGGCCTCAAGATATATTGACACTGATATTTATCGAATAGGCCCGATTGCCTTCGCCGAAGATCGAGATGCCGAGATGCCCAATTATGTTAAAGATTCTTTAGCAGTACAGAGCAGAGATAGAATCGGTAACCCTATAAGATCAAGGGTGCCACTGTGGATGTCTGTTCCGGCCACCAGGAAGCTTGCAAAACAGCTCGCCAACCACGATCCCGTATATATTCATCCAGACTTTCTTAGTGAAAAAAGAAAGAGATTTATTGATAGAAACACTAACTCAGAAAGTTCTGTAGTGGTGTTGCCACCACCAATCGAGACTAGTAGTTATAGTGATGCTATAGATATATCACTTGACTATGGTGATATAAGCGATGGGTTTCCAATTAACTCGGTACGTGAAGACCTACTCAAGCTAGCTGTATCAGAGGCAATTCACAACTACTATTTCCCTAGCACACTTAGAGAAATGGTTATTCGTTTTGATGCAGATCAGGATGGTTCTGTTAAAATATCAACACCTAATGGATTATTACTAGACGAACAATATCGACATTTAATTGAGAGTATATGTAGTGATCCTGTGGTGCAAACAATTATGTACCAGTTTTTGCAAAACGCCCGACGGCCTAATGGTGAAATCGTACTGCCCTTACAGAAAACTATACCAAGCCAAACTTTACAAAAAGAGACAGGTATAGATGGCGAGGTGAGAAGAGTACATTTAGCAAATGTTAGGGTACAAGAAATTACTCAGTAGTGGGTTGAGTTATTCTTCTGTAGTTGCAATAAGGCACTAATTACAACTACACTTAGTAGATATGAAGACGCCATTAAACAAGAGTGTATTTATACTAGGTACTCCATACAGCGGATCTACAATACTTGGTAGGTATTTAGATTTGCAAAATAAAATCATGTATGCAGGAGAAGTATGTAGACTAAAAGGATATTTTGAGAAATACCACTTGCATGGTCAGTCTGCCGACTGTATGGAATGCAAACTTTCTAGTCGGGAATGTATGGTAATCGATAAAGACATTATTAAAAAATCTTTTAGCTTAAATCCAATACAGATACATAACGAGCTTGCCAAAAAAACTAATAAGCCAATCGTGATAGACGGTACAAAGTATGTCTATTGGCTCAATACAGCACTCAACCAAAGACCAAGAGACACTAAAGTATTTGCAATAATTACTGTAAAACACCCAATTGCTTTTGTAGAAAGCTGTAGGTCTAGGTTTGAAAATGACAAAATGGAGATTTGGCAACTAGCTAATATTTGGCGCGACACTTACTATGATGCTCTGCGTAGCATAAACACGCGTCAGATACCTTTTATAGTCATAAGGAGTGAAGATTTTAGCCAAGATACTAAGTATACACTCCAAAATGTATTAGATTTTTTAGGTGTTGAAGAAAATATAAAAATCAGTTTGCCACCAAAGCGTCCCTTGCATGCTATAGGCGGTAATGCTGGTGCTTATGAAGGTAAAAACTTCGATTCTAGAATATTCGAGAAGATGAATAAGGGCTTGGGAGAAGATTTTTTTATCCACCCCAGGTTTTATAAAGAAGGCGTGGTAAAGAGATTTAAAAAAGTCAGTTTAAGCAAATCTCAAAAACAAGAAGTTTTGCAATCACCAATTATTAACGATCTCATGAATTTATTGGGTTACACCAATAAAGAAAGTTGATGACTTGGTACTAGTAGCTAGGCTTTTTGGTAATAAACCGCCACAAGCGATAAGGTGTACGAAAGCGGTAATAAGTAGCCGCACCCCATTTCCAGCCTTGGTGAAAGTAGAATGATTTAAACTTTTTCCTATCAAAAAGTAGCCATTTATAAGTTTGTAATTTGGTACTAGAAATATTGACTAGGGGACAAATAGGTTCCTCTGCAGTTCCATAATCAAATTGCAAAGAAGACATCACTTCGATCATCCGGCGTGTAGGCTTTTTAAAGGTTCTAAAAATTGTTTGCCTGTTAAGTCTCCAAAAATCTTCAGCTGTGAGTTGGCTTTTATTAAAATATTCAATAGCTTGGCTCAACCCAATCATAATATCTGATTGGGTTTCAGTTTTAATATTGTCTTGATTTAAAAAGCTTTCCCATACCTCTGGTTGGTAAAGATATTTTTCTTTTCTACCTTTCAATGAATTAAATACTACGCCCTGTGAGCTTGTAACTATTTGTGGATCAAATATATTCACACCAGTTCTGCCTAAGTATAGTCCACTCATTTTTGTAATACTAATAGTTTTATCGATTAATATTTCAGACAGTAAAATCTGGACGGTATCGTTCCAGCCAACATCTGCCAGCATTATATTAGGCTGCTTATTTAGACCGAGTGATTTCCAGCTCTTCACTACCGATAAATATTGATTACTCCAATCTTCTTGTGCCTCAGATATATCTATTTTGTTTAAAGACTTTTTACTCAAGATAGATTTACCCAATAAATGACGGTGCTTATTGGATTTTGAAATTATACCCAAAGTAAGTAAAGCGTTGGTGGTGTCTTTTCGCCTAAGAATTTTTTTTACTAATGGCACTATTTCGGTTAACTGCAACCCTTTTTTTGATAACAGGTGGGCGTAAGACTTAATTAATACGGTTCTGTTGAGGTAGGGCAATTTTTTTGTTTTACCAAAACCTAGCTGTTTGTATAAATTTTCAAGTATTAGGCTCTCGCTTGTAACAAATATAATTTTTTTGTGAGCTGCCTGACTCTGGGTACCCAAACGATGTAAGTAATATACTAATGCTGGCCCAAAAATCCAACCTAAATAGGTTGCTTCGTTTTTGGTATTCATAGATTTTCTTGAAAATAGCTTACTTAGCTGATTCTTTTGTAGTTTGTTTTGTATGTATTTTTCTTTTAAAGACAAGCTAGTTAAGGCTACTTTATACACCGCCCTTCCAAAAAGAAGTTTTAAGCGGTGCAATGGTAAGTATAGCCAAACCGACTGTAGACCAAATTGCTTTGGTCGCAAAACGTCTGCTTTATAGTTATCGCCAATGTATAGAGATAGGTTTAGCTTTATGGAAGGGTATTTATTTGCTAGTACCACAAAAGACCGACCACTAGACTTACCAAGCAATTTATCTGCTGAGCTTACACCTCCAGAAATAAACTTAATTTTAAAGCTACTTAATAGCTTTGTGATATCATTTTGTTCAAAATACATATCACTTATGAAATATATTTTTTTATTGGATTGCTTTTGATTAATAAGTAATTTATAAAGCTTTTTATTCAATATCAACTGATCTTTCTCATGGTTTATTTCTATACTCAGCAGTTTTTTGTATAAAGAGCTACGAGATTTGGTGTTTAGAGATTTGCGTTGTCGCCGTTCACAATCTAGTATTATCGCATTAATAATTGTTTTATGAGTAGCCTCATTGTCATAACCATCTAAATGGTTTTGTAGGCGCAACACCTTGCTAAAATATATACGTTGTTTGTATAGGTAGTATGCTGAGGCATTTAAGTTTGCTTTTTTAAATTCTTTTTCAAATAGTTTTGCTAATACATAAAATCTCCATTGTTCTGGCTGCCATCTTCTGAGTAGTAATGTATCAAAAACATCCACAATAATAGTCTGTGGCTCAATATTTTTAATGTATTGATTTAATCTTAGATACTTCATATAGGTCTACTATATACAATCCTAACTATTTTCAAAAACATAACAATATTAAAATAATAGTCTAATTAAATAGTGCTATAATGTCTCAAATGAATAAAAAGAGTAACAGAATAGTTCTAATACACGGATGGGCTGATCACCCAGACTATGGCTGGATGGGTTGGTTGTCTCGCCAAGCCGAAGATATGGGGTTTTGTTTTATTGCTCCACAAATGCCAGCGCCGACTATCCCAAATATTGAAAGCTGGTTAGCAACTACTATAAAAGCTATTGGCACGCTAGAGGATAACCCTATTCTTATAGGGCACTCATTAGGAACTAATATACTTTTGAGGTATTTAGCTAAATACAGAGGTGCTGAATCTGAACAAGCAAAAGCACTTATTTTGGTGTCGGGTTTCTTAGAGCCAGGCAGAAAAGATGCAGAGAAATTTTTTCCACCAATACTGAATATTGAAAAAGTCGCAATGCGTGCTCAGAAAATATTTAATATATACTCAGTTGACGATAAACTGGTAAAACCCATCAAGAGTATTGAACTTGCAGAACAGATAGGTGGTGAAAAAATACGCCTTAGTGGCTATGGCCACTTCTTAAACAAACAGACACCTCAAATACCAGAGCTATTATTGATAATTAAGCAACTAAATTAAATAACAAAATATTATTGATTTTTATAGCATTGTTTTGTATAAATAAACTTTATTGTACCTAACCACGTTGAAGGGAATAGACGTGCAAGTTGACTATGACAACACAGCAACATTCGTAACACGCAACGAAGTAATAAGAATCGCCAACGATGCGATGCAACTAGCACTTGCTCAGCTCAAACTAGGCGACGAATCGATGTACTTGAAGTCGTGTACCAGCACCCTAGACACAATTGCTTTCAATTCGATTATGGCACTTGGCCAGACCAAGGATCGTAACAAGTGCAAACGAAAGGGCGTGGCTGCCGTTAAGGCATATCTGAGAAATCGACCAGATTTTTTAGAACTAAGGCCTAAGGTTTGCACCAAAAAAGTCGCCCATTATCGCGATCCTTCAGGCGTAGTCTTCGCAACCAGAACGTAGATAAAATAGTTCAAAAATTGAACTAAAACCAACTCGTATATCTTAGTGATATGCGAGTTTTTTACTCATTATTGCGAAAAAACGCTATACTGTTAGATGTATGAATGATGTAGAAGAGATAAAGAATAGACTCGACATAGTCGAAGTTATAGGTAGCTACATACCTCTTAAACAGGCCGGTAGTAATTTTAAAGGTTTAAGCCCATTTAAGACTGAAAAGACACCTAGTTTTATGGTGAGCTCTGAAAAGGGTATTTGGCATGATTTTAGCACTGGGCAAGGCGGCGATGTATTTACTTTCGTTATGCTCATTGAGGGTATTGAGTTTAGAGAAGCCCTTGAGCTTCTAGCTAAAAAAGCGGGTGTAGAGCTCAAGCCACGTAGCGCCAAAGATCAAGCACAAAGTCAATCAAAAAGTCGTCTCTATGATGCACTAGAACAGGCCATGAAATACTACCACCTTACACTGTCTAGGACGCCGTTAGCGCTAGACTATTTTATTAAAGATCGTCATCTAAGTTCAAATATTATAAAAAAATATCGTCTTGGCTACAGTCCTGAAGATTGGGAGATGTTATGTAAATACCTTTTGTCTAAAGGTTTTACTCAAAAAGAGTTGCGAGATACAGGTTTGGCTAAGCAAAAAACCGGAAATAATACTGTTTACGACATTTTTCGTGGTCGTTTAATGTTTCCGGTTTTTGACACCCAAGGTAGAGTAGTAGGTTTTTCTGCCAGGGTGCTTAAAGACCAAAAAGATAGTGCCAAATACATAAACACTCCAGAAACCTTGGTTTATCACAAAGGTCAGGTTATTTACGGACTCACTCAAGCAAAAGAAGCTATTCGAAACCTTAACGAAGTGATACTAGTTGAGGGTAATATGGATGTTCTTGCTTTGGCAAATAACGGAGTTGAGAATGTAGTGGCAGCGAGCGGAACGGCACTTACCTTAGAGCAACTCAAAATTATCGCAAGACTTACCAAAAATATTAAACTATGTTTTGACCAAGATTCAGCTGGCCTAAAAGCTACCAAGCGAACACTTGAGCTAGCTAGTACACTAGATGTAAAAATAATGGTTATTAGCTACACTGGCGCAAAAGATCCTGATGAGCTTATTACTAAAGATCCACAAGCATGGAAAAAAGCAGTAAAGTTGGCTGAATATGCACCAGATTATATTTTTTCAGTTGCCAAAAAACAATTTGATATCAAGACTGCTCATGGCAAAAAACAATTTGCTGGTTTTGTTTTGCCAACCATAGCGGTATTAACAGACGAAATAGAAAAAGATCATTATATAAAGCAAATATCTCAACTTTTAGATGTAGAAGAACTAAGTATTAGAAAAAAACTAGCATCTGGTTTAGATCGTAAACCTGTTATGGTTATAGAGTCTAGCGAACAAGATAACCCAAAACAGTCGGATAAACCCAAACGTCAGCTAACACGCAGCGAGAAGATTGAGAGAATTATACTCGAGTTAATGCTCTCCAATATATCGGCACGTGATGGTCTCGAAGATATTGATTCACAAAATTTATCCGATTTACATAAACCAATCATCTTGACTCTTAAGGCAAACCCCAAGGCTAATTCTATTCGCTTAGCCAAACTATTGCCTAAATATTCTGATTATGTTAAGATACTCTCATTACGGGGAGAACACATGTATTCTGCATTGTCAGAACATGACGCACGGCTCGAAGCCTTTACCCAAATACACCGTCTCAATAAAATTGCCCGCGAAAAAACCAAACGCCAACTCACTCGCGAGATTTCACGAGCCGAATTAGAAAAAAACACTATAGAAGTAAATAAACTACTACAAAAATATCAAGCCTTATTAAACGAGGAGTAAATTTAATGCCCAAAAAACAAGACCCAGTATCTAGTGAAGACGATGCTCTTCATAAAGCCATTGATAAATTGGTTGCCAAAGGTCGACAGAAAGGGTTTGTAACCCAACAAGAAATTCTTTCAGATATTCCAGATGCCGAAAATAATATTGAAGGTTTAGACGATTTATACTCTGCGCTAATAGAGCAGGGCGTAGAAGTTGTTGATCAAAAAGACAAAATGATCTGGCAAACTGAGCCTGAAGAGGATATAGAAAATGCTACTAGTGACGACTACATTAAAGACATAGCCGACGACTCTGTTCGTTTATATTTGCGCGAAATTGGTAAAATTCCACTAATAACCGCAGAAGATGAAGTATCGCTAGCAAAACGTATTGAAAAAGGAGACAAGGCTGCCAAAGATGCCTTGGCTGAAGCTAATCTAAGATTAGTAGTTAGTATTGCCAAAAAGTATATTGGCCGTGGCCTAGACCTACTCGATCTTATAGAAGAAGGCAACACTGGTCTTTTACGGGCAGTAGAAAAGTTTGATTACACTAGAGGATTTAAGTTTAGTACTTATGCAACATGGTGGATAAGACAAGCTATCACTCGAGCAATTGCCGACCAAGCTAGAGTAATTCGTATACCTGTACACATGGTAGAAACGATCAACAAACTTGTTCGTACACAACGTCGGCTGACCACAGAGTTGGGGCGTGAGCCTTTGCCAGAGGAGCTTGCAAAAGAGCTAGAAATAGATGTAGATAAAGTAAATCATATCTTTAAAATCAGCCAAGACACTACTAGTTTAGATGCCACTGTTGGTGAAGATGAAGACTCTAGCCTTGGTGACTTTATTGAAGATCAAGATACGGTTAGTCCGCACGAGGCTGCTACTTTTGAACTACTTAAAGAACATATAGACGATACTTTAGATATGCTTACACCACGTGAGCAAAAAATATTGCGTATGCGCTTTGGCTTAGAAGACGGACGGAGCCACACCCTAGAAGAAGTAGGGCAAGAATTTGGAGTCACTCGTGAGCGAATTCGCCAGATAGAAGCCAAAGCACTCACAAAGCTACGTAAACACAAAGATTCTAAACGACTCAAAGACTATATCGCTTAAGACAATAAAAACTCCCAAATTTCTTTGAGAGTAAGGTTGGCTTTTAGGCTTTTATATATTATGTCTATTTTCGCGCTTGGCACGAATGCGGGCTAGGGCGGCAATTTCATCGCTAGAAAGTGCACCACCAGCTTCTTGCTTGGCTATAAGGTTGGAAAAAGTTTTTCCATCTGGCGTATTGAGCCAAGCAGCCTGTGCACCACGCTCATTAATAGCTTGTTGGGCAGCTTGTGCAGCAGGATCTCTTAGTGGTCTACCAGTTAGTCTAGCTTCTTCTTCGTCGCGAATTCTGTGGAGCGTTGCATTTGTTTCTTCATTGGGTGGTCCATAGCCTATTTCTTCATTGGCCTCGCGCGAAACACCGCGATCTTTGTCGCCGGGCGGATATGGTGGAACGCCAGATGTATCACTGCGTTTAGTTGGTTCGCTTGGTTCAGGCATATTGTTATTTAATCATATAAAGCCTCTTGATGCTATAATAATAATCATATGAAAAAGCGAAAAAAAATTGTCGTTTTTGATGGTCACGCTCTAGTTCACCGCGGGTTTCATGCTATACCACACCTCACCACCAAAGATGGCACGCCAACCAATGCTGTATATGGCTTTACTATGATGATGTTACTTGCGCTGCGTGAGATCAAGCCAGACTACGCCATAGTGGCCTGGGACGCACCAGGTAAAACTTTTCGTCACGAGCAGTTCACTGGCTACAAAGCTACTCGCATAAAAGCCCCAGACGAGCTCTACGCCCAAATGCCACTTACCAAAGAAGTAGTTAGTGCATTTAATATACCTCTTATTGAATCTACTGGCTATGAGGCCGACGATATTATTGGTACACTTACCAAAAACTACCAAAAATCACACGATGTAGTAGTGGTTACTGGTGATCTAGATGAGTTGCAGCTAGTGAGCGACAGCGTAAGTGTATACACTATGCGCAAAGGCTTTACCGATACATTTATGTACGACCCAATTGCAGTACGGGAGCGCTACGGTGTTACCCCTGAGGAGTTTATTGTATACAAGGCACTAAAGGGCGATACTAGTGATAATATTCCAGGCGTAGCAGGTATTGGGGACAAAGGTGCTACTGAACTTGTGTCTACTTACAAAACTCTCGACAACATTTATAAAAACTTAGACAAAATAAAACCGGCATTGGCGAAAAAACTTGAGGCCAGTAAAGAAAATGCTTATTTGAGCCTGGACTTATCTACTATTAAGCGTGATGTAGAGTTTAAGTTTGATCTCAAAGATGCTGCACTACACGAGTATAATAGAAAAAAAGTCTTTGATCTCTTTCACAAACTTGAATTTAAAAGTTTACTTTCTAAGCTACCCAACCAATCTTTCACTGAAGAGCAGCAGTTGAATACCAAAGAAGCTGTTGAAGCAATAGAAAGCTCTGCCAAGAGTCGTGATCATCTTAAAAAAGCCAAATACCACATGGTAAGTACTGAAAAGTCTCTAAAAAAATTGGTAGAGGTATTGGCAAAACAAAGAGTAATTAGCATAGATACCGAGACTACCAGCACCGATGCTATATCGGCACACCTAGTAGGCATCTCATTATGTTTTAAAGAGGCGGAGGCCTACTATATACCCATTGGCCACACTTCCGCAGATTTATCTCAGGGCACTTCGTTGTCGTCGACTCCGGGTCGCAGTCAACGTAGCAAATCTACGCCTCCTTTGCGATCCTCATCGACTCCTAGAATTGCCTCTGAGCTAAAACTGCTTAGCCAATCCCAGCAAATTTTAATACGAGACGACTCTGAAAATTATGACGATCTTGAGCTTGCTAGCGGGCAACTACCAAAACAGTTGGTACTAGATGCGCTCAAACCTGTACTAGAAAGCAACAGGATAGGTAAAATTGGTCACAACCTTAAGTATGATTACGAAATTTTTGCCAACTATGGTATCAAACTAGAAAATATTGTTTTCGACACCATGATAGCGGCGTTTTTAATTAATCCTATAGGTAGAGCACAAAGTCTCTCAGAGCTAGCATACTCTGAGCTAGGTATTTCTATGATAGATATTGAAGAATTGATAGGTAAAAAGGGTAAAAACCAGGCTACTTTTAATCAAGTAGAGGTAGCCACCGCCACTCAATATGCCGCCGAAGATGTCGATATTGCTTGGCGTTTGTACAAAAAATTAACTCACTCACTCAAAACTGAACCCACTGGTACAAAAAAACTCGCTGAAATGGCTGAGCAACTAGAGTGGCCACTCATTGAGGTGTTGGGCGACATGGAGCTAACTGGTGTTACCCTAGATAAAAAATATCTAGAAAGTTTGGCTAAAGAATTTAACAAAAAACTTAACAAAATAAAATCTGCTATTTTCAAACACGCTGGACGAGAGTTTAATATTAGTTCTACTCAACAACTTAAGGTAATATTATTTGATGAACTAAAGATTGATACAACGGGTCTCAAAAAAATTAAAACCGGTGTAAGCACTGCAGCCGGTGAACTCGAGAAGCTCAAAGGCAAACACCCAATTATAGAAGAGCTGTTTGAGTATAGAGAACTTACCAAGTTAATGAGCACTTATGTAGATGCCTTACCGGGCTACGTGGCTCATGATGGCAAGATTCATACCAGTTACAACCAAACTATCGCTCAGACTGGGCGATTAAACAGCACCAACCCTAACCTGCAAAATATACCAGTAAGAACTGCAGAAGGTAAGCGCATAAGAAAGGCTTTTGTGGTGCAGTCTGGAAATACTTTTGTTTCGGCTGATTACAGCCAGATAGAACTTAGGCTTGCTGCAGCACTGGCTAAAGACAGACCAATGATAAAAGCTTTTAGAGAAGGGGCTGATATTCATACCCTTACTAGTGCAGAGATGTTTAATATTAAACCAAAAGATGTAACTCCCGAGCAACGCTACGCTGCCAAAGCTATAAATTTTGGAGTGTTGTATGGCATGAACACTCATGGGTTAGCTGTGGCCACAGGCTTTAGTTACGAACAAGCCAAAGACTTTATTGATAGATATTTTGAACTTCGCAAGGGAGTGGCCGATTATATTGCGAGCATAAAAAAAATGGCCCACGACAAAGGCTATACCGAAACAATATTTGGCAGACGACGACCTTGTCCAGATGTTCGATCAAGTAATTTTATTGTGCGCTCGGCAGCCGAACGAGCGGCAGTCAATATGCCTCTGCAAGGCACAGCCGCCGACATGATGAAGCTTGCGATGGTAAAAATACACAAAAAATTACCAGCGGGTGCCAACCTAATATTACAAATTCACGACGAACTCATTGTTGAATGTAAAACCGATCTAACACAACAGGTTGCCAAAATAATGGAGCGCGAGATGGTGGGAGTACACAAGTTTGAGGTGCCCATAGAAGTAGGAATAAAAACTGGTCAAAGTTGGGGAGATTTAGATTAGGAATATATAAAAACCGCCCCGGCATCAACCCAAATGGGAAGACGCCGGGGCGTATTGTAGATTTTTTCTACTTAAGAACTGGCATGCCGTTATTGAAGTCGACTACTGTGTCTGCAGTAATGTCTCTGGGTCTTGTTAGATCTTCCATGGCGAAACGCTGCTCGCGATTGGTGCAAGCAAAGCTGAGCCAGTCGCCAAGTTCGCCTGGATTACGAAACACCTGAGTGTTCCAAAAAGCCCTCTTCACGAGTTGATCAAAGGCTTCTTCAAGCTCAGCGATGTTACTAGGGATTCTAGCAACTTCTTTTCTCACAAAGTGGAAGTGTAGAACATAGGTGCGCTTAGCACCCCCGTAGGAGTTGTAGCGCTCACGAGCATAACCTGCCACTAGCTGGTAGCCGGCCGCATTCATCTGGGCATATAGACCTTCAAGATCTACCGTGCCTTCAGACATCCATAGTTCTTCACCACGAGTAGCAGTAGCAGTTTTGAACATACTTTCTAAATCTTCTGGTTCTGTCACGGGTAGTCTCTCTGGCACCCTCGAGGTACGGAACCTCAAATGAACCGATGCAAGATCATTTTTTGTCATTATTGACACCCTTAACTCCTGGCGGTAGGTGCTATTAACAGCCTAGATATTAGCATAATTATACCAAATAGTCAATATTAACTTATTACATAAAAGACCATCCAAACAGTATTTCTTGTATAATAATCAATAATGGAGACTATACCATACAATCCAGCCGAGACTAGAGGCGAAATGCACCCTGAGTGGCATCAGGCAGTTTTGGCTTGTGAAAAGCTGCAATCTCAAGGATTTGAAGCCGTCATTGTTGGTGGGGCAGTGCGCGATATTATGCTGGGTTTAGAACCAAAAGATAATGATCTTGCTACCAACGCCAAACCAGAGCAGATAGAAGCACTATTTGAAAAATCTAAAACTCCAGATACCTCGCAGGCTTATGTGGTTACTAGAGTAATAATTGGTGGAGTAGAGTTAGAGATAGCGACCTTTAGAAAAGACGTAGATGCGCATTTGGGCCGTCAAGCTACTCAAGTTTATACCGACAACGTTCCTTTAGAGGATGATCTAGAAAGGCGTGATTTTACAATTAATAATATGGCGCTAGACCCTGTTACTCATCAATTGTTATTTGTAGGCGAAAGCCTCAGTGATTTAGATAATAAACTTATTCGCTTTGTCGGTGATCCATACGAGCGAATACAAGAAGACCCTTTGCGCATTTTGCGAGCAGTACGGTTTAAAAATCGTTTTGGGTTTAACTACGAGTTAGGTACACACCGTGCTCTTAAAGAAGCTGTAAAAGAAGGTGTTATAGATAACATATCGGGCGAAAGAATGAGAACTGAGCTAACAGCAATTTTTAAAACAGCTCTATCTCGTCGTGAGGCATTAGAAGATCTGGACGAACTAGGTATTTTAGATCATTACCTGCCAGAGCTTACCACCGGAAAGGGTGTTGAGCAAGGTTCAAAGTTTCATGCTGAAGGTGACGTATGGACACACCAACTTCTTATAATGGAGGCCCTACCATTAGATGCTAGTGAAGAGCTTTTGTGGGCCGCGCTTTTACACGATATCGGCAAGCCACACACCCAAGAAGCCACCGAAGATCCAAACTATTTTAAGTTTCATGGACACGCTCAAACTAGCGCTGAACTGGCTCGACCAATTATGAACAAACTTAAGTTTTCAAATACTCAAAAAGAAAACATATTGTGGCTAATAGACCACCACATTGATGTAAAACAATTACCAGAGATGCGACCAGCTAATCAAAAGAAAATGATGAACCACCCAGCTTTTGGTGACCTGGTAAGATTACACGAGGCCGATGGTATTGCCAGTCACTCAACTTTGCCAGACGGTTCAGTTGGTCACAAAAAACCAGCCTTTGATACAATTGTAGATCTATGGAAGAAACATCAAGCTCAGCCTGCAGAAGTGCAAAAACCTAGCATTGCGCGAGATCTTGGCATAGATGGTAAGGTCATCATGGCTCTTATTCCAGACTTTACTAAGGCTGACGGTAAGCTAATAGGTATTGTTAAAAACCGCTTAGAAGAAATGTTTGCCAACGGCGACCTAACTGTAAATGACCATGACAGAGCAATTGAAATAGCAAAACAAATTATTGAACAAGAACGTTAGTGTATTAAAGTAAAACCCCACCTTCAATGTTTTGAAGGTGGGGTTGATTAGTTGTGACCAAAGCGCGCAGCTAGCTCAGAAAACTCCGGAGGGAGCTCTTGTAGCCACTCGCCAGTGGTTAGGTAGGTGTAGATAAGCCACAGAAGCCAGCCAACACGGCCATTTCCGTCTTTAAACGGATGAATCCGCTCAAAGGCGTAGTAGGCCTCGTCTGCAGTATCCCAGAGCTGACTAGCAAACAGAAAACACCACTGCTTCATGGCATTGGCTAGCGAGCTAGCATGTACAGCTAGTGTCATATTGGCAAAGCTAACTGGCGTAGTTCGCCAACCCTGTTTGTTAAAACTAGGCTTCACGTATTCACCAAGTAGCAACACAAGCTCCATCACAGTATCGGCATCCGGCCTGTCACTGCTTTGACCCCAGCCATAGGCAAAAGTCTTGGCGAGCGTCAGTGCCGACACCATACCTTTAAGTGCTTCAGGAGTTGTATCTTGTTGCAACTCACACTCAACTACAATGAGTGCATTCTCGGCTGCAGTTGGTAGCAAATCACGCATTGTTAACATGCTCACACTCTTTCGTTCGCGTTGATATCGAGAATGTAGGGAGTGACGTTAACACGATGCACAGGGTAGTAGCGGTTAAGAGCACGAATTATGTTCTCGGCACCAACTGGGTTCATAGTATGAACCACAATTCTACCAATCTCATAACCCATCTCAAAGAAGGCCATCTCGCATAGGTGATCTACCAGGCGCATTACGTCCTCATCGGGCCCTAGGTCGTGATCGAGCCAAAGCTCGTCGATGACGGGCTGACCCTCGAGAAATACCAGCGCCTCGTTGCACGTTTGTACATGTACAGAATCTCGCAAATTAAGTACTCGTTCGTCATCAACCACCAGAATGGTCGCCATCTTCACTCCTTTCAGGGTGTGATTTGTTCTTTGGTAACCAAGTTTACTTACGGTGAGCCAAAAGGTTCGTCTGACGTACTCTTTGGCTCGGTGTCTTTCTTATTGCGAATCTTGTACTGCACGATATTAATCGCAACAGACAGAAACAGCAAGAAAAGAATAGTGAACTTACTCACTGCGAAGATCAAAAACAACACCACCAGAACTACCACTACTAGAGCTGCAACCGTGCCTTTGCTCATGGTCTCACTTTCCGAATAATAGGTTCGACTCCATTTGGAGATCTGAATAATAGTAGCATATTATTGCTTATTAGTCAATGCTGTCTCTACAAATTTAAATGCTTCTTTAAATGAGTACGTTCTATAATTCAAAAATCCCCGCCCTGGTTACCCAGGGTGGGGATTGCTTACTGATTCGGTGTGAAGAAGAAGAGGCTTCTACGAATGCTGTGGGCATTGGTGCTCATTACAGAGCGGTCTACCGCATACAAATGAACCTGCATTACTGCACTCTCTAGTAGCTTGAGCGCCACAGCGGCACTTAGTACCCAGATGATCACTACAGACTACTTGATCGGCGACTGCGTTTTTGGAGCAAAGCCCTATCCAGGCCTGTTCGAATATACACAGCCCTTCACGGCGATGTTTTTCAATGCTAGCGCTCTTTTTAGCGCTGAATTGCTCCACTGATTTATTCCAGCATTTCTTATTCCAGCAGAAAAATTCACCATCACCAAGATCGGTGCCACCACCGCATTTCCAATCACAATTGCTGCAGACGCGAAAAGACGGCATGTATTTCACAGCACCGTGCAAACACTCTACCAAAGTAGTGCCTTTTCGAATCTTTAGGCTCGGTAAGTCTTGTCTGGTAAAGATATGTCCGCCAGCATCAGGACAACCATACTTACTCTCAAAGTTTCTAATGTGCGTTAGTAGCACGTACTTGAGTATGGTTTGGTCGGTGGTGTGCAGTTCAACAGGTTTACGGCTGTGGTGAGAGCCACCATGGGTGACCTCAAAATGTTGTGCAGGCTCTTCTTTGCAGGCTACTACAACAGAATACCTAGGCATTACCTTGCCTTTCAGTGTAAGTAGGGGTTGTTAAAGAACGAATGCATGTATTATACCATAACTACAGATATACATCAAATATTTGCTGACGCTTAGTGTTATATAGAATGTACCGTATTTGGTTTATAATAACTATATGCCAGAATTACCAGAAGTAGAGACAGTTCGAATAGGTTTGCAGCAGTTTTTACCCGGCTTACAAGTAAGGTCGGTAGATTTTGATTGGCCCAAAGGATTTCCTAACTCAAAACAACTTGTTAACACCAAACTTATTGGTGCCAAAATAGAAAGGGTAGACAGAAGGGGCAAGGTAGTTATTATTGTGCTTGAGAGTGGCTATAGCTTACTAATTCATCTCAAAATGACTGGACAGCTAGTGTTTGTAGATGGTAAAAAACGCTTTGGAGCTGGCCACCCCAACGATAGTTTAGTAAACAAGTTACCCGACAAATCTACCCGAGTCACAATTAAGTTTACAAATGGCTCAATTTTGTATTTTAACGACCAGCGTAAATTTGGCTGGGTTAAATTAGAGCCCTCCAAAGACCTTTATAAAAACAATAAATTTTTAAGTAAGCTTGGCCCCGAGCCTCTAGAAGAAAATTATACATTTGAACAATTTAATTCTGCATTACAAAAACGTGGTAGTGCAGCAATAAAAGCCGCCATACTCGACCAAACAGTTCTAGCTGGCGTGGGCAATATCTATGCCGATGAGAGTTTATTTATCGCTCGTATTCACCCAGCTACAAAAGTTGTAAATATTAGCACTATTAAACTTAAAAGGTTGTTTAGCGCAATAATAGACGTAATGAAACTTAGCATAGCCCAAGGTGGCAGTAGCGACAGAAACTATGTAGATGCCGAGGGTAAAAAAGGGAGTTACCTTAAGTTTGCCAAAGTTTTTAGGCTTAACGGCCAACCTTGCCCCAACTGCAGTAAACCAATTCAAAAAATTAGAGTAGCCGGGCGAGGCACCCATGTATGTACTCATTGTCAAAAACCACCCAGAACTAACTAACTTAGCTTGATACTTAATAATTATTACCAGATACTAATACTATGATATTTTACTTTTATGGCGAGAATAGCTTTGCAATAAGCCAGCGCATAGACGACATCAAGCAGCAGTACGTCAAAAAGACTGGCGGTAGTTCAGATATGGAGACTTTTGATATGAGCGAGCGCAATCTTAGTGATTTACTCAATTCGCTGGCTGTTGTACCTATGTTTGTTAGTAGTCGCCTAATAATTGTAAGAGATCTAAGCACACAAAAGCTCAGTGCCGATAAGCTACAAGAACTATTAGATACCATACCTAGCTCTACCAATATTATTATTACAGATAGTAAGGTAGACAAGCGTAGTGTGTATTTTAAGAAGTTATCTAAGCAAAAAAATTCTAAAAATTTTGCCCTGCTAATGCCTGTTCAACTAGTAGGCTGGGTAAAACAAGAAATTGAAAAGTATCACGCTAAGGCCGATAATCGCACAATAAGCTTACTCATAGAGAGGGTGGGTAGTGACCAATGGCAGCTACTTAACGAGATAAAAAAACTGGCTTTATATAACCCACAAATCACTGCCGAATCTATTGATGAATTAGTAGTGCCCAACTTACAGCAAACTGCTTTTATGATAACCGACGCGATTATTAGAGGCGAAGGCAGAAAAGCAGTTAAGTTATACCACAATCTTTCTTTGCTAGGTGAACCAGACCAGAAAATACTGGGCGCTATTGTTTATCAATACAGAGTGTTAGTACTGGCAAAAGACAACCAATCTAGCAGTAATAAATGGATAAAAGAACTCGGGGTGTCACCTTATGCCGCTACTAAGGCTCAAAATTTGGTACGCAATATCAAGATGGATAAGTTAAAAACAGCCTATCAACTAATTGTAGAATGTGACCTTTCAGTAAAAACTGGAGAACGAGATTCTCGCGATGCCATGGAAGATCTTATATATAAACTAAGCGTACTTTAGCTAAGCAAGAATTTTAATTTAAACTAGGCTGAATATTAAAAACCCGAGAATCACTCGGGTTTTTAATATAAACAAACAAGTAATTATTTTTTCTTAGGTGTAGTTTTGTTGGCTTTCGACTTTTTTGCAGTAACAATTTTTCTAGCGGGCTTTTTGGCTACTACTTTTTTGGTAGTCTTTTTTACACCTGGTTTGCCGGGATTTTCGGTGCCAAATGGCTTTTTAGCAACCGTATTGTAGGCCTTTGTAAGGCGTGATTTTTTGCGTGCGGCTGTGCGTTTGTGTAGCACACCCTTTTTTACGGCAGTGTCTAGTTGTGCAATAGCTAACACTAGAGCTTCGTTGCTTTTTACATCACCAGAGTTGATTTCGGCTCTTACTATCTTGGTTTGTTTTTTTACAGAAGATTTAACAGCCACATTGTATTGTTGACGCTTTTGGGCTTGTTTCATCCTTTTTTTGGCTGACTTGATAATTGGCATATTATTTTAAGTTGATTTCCTTATTTTTTAAATCTTTCTTAAGATTTTTAGTAACAGATGAAAGTATAGCGCAAATTACTGTATATGTAAAGTCTACTTGGTACCGTTGGGGTGGTTATGTTAGTATAAGCAATATGAGTATTGAGATTCACACACCAAGTGGTCACAGAGACAAGCCTAAAGGTAGGCCCAAAAACAAGCCCGAAGAAAGTGAATTGGTTAATAAAGAAGATTCGCAGTTTGAACAGTTTGCAGAGGTTGTAGTAGGTATAAGAGAAGAACGTGACAAGGCTCGTTCTGAAAAACTCGAACTTGAAACTCTTCCGGGCAAAGAAAAAGAACGTCTAATAAGTTTGGCGCAACAAGTTAGTAACCCCCAGCACCCCTTAAAATTAGCCGATATACATGATCCGCAAGATAGACAGAGAGTAAAGGTAATGACTACACGCCCCGATGCTATAGCTCGAAAAAATGTGCTTGATAGATTTATAAAAAATCCCAATCACTCCAGCACCCCCCAGGAGTATTTTTGCCAACTTATACTAGAAGCTCCGTTGGTTTACCAAGCAGAAAAAGCCAAAGATAAATTACCTGCAAATCGTAAAAATAGATCTAAAAAACAACAAGATCAGTATGACAAATTAATGAATAGATTAGTTGCATTTAATCATGTGCTTAAAGAAATTATAGATAGACGAGACGGTTCTTTTACACGCGATCAGCTAGTTGGTTGGTTGAGCGGTATAGGCGAGTGGCCACATGGCAAAGCCGAGGCTATAGTGGCTGGTTTTGTAACAGAAGTAGTAGGTAAAGAAGTTTGTGAAGGCATGAGTGATGTTATTAGAACCCAACAACCTACTGTAGAAGAAGATCGTAAAAAAGTTGATTTAAAAATTACCCATAAATCTGGACGACTATACCGGGTAGATTTTAAAACCGGTGGTCACCAAACTGATGGAAATAGTGCTACAGACAAATGGATAACCATTAACGGCGAGAGGGTAAGAGTAGTAGAGGTAGATATTGATCAAAAGTGGATAAAAGGCTTTAAGCTAATAGAAGCCTATAGATCTGAGCTAGAAAGAAAGATTCGTAGTGAGTGTGATATGCCAGAGACTCGCTAGATTGTATTGACTTATTACAACCAATAATATATAGTAGGCAACGCAAAAAGACTAGCACAAAGACCTTTTGAAGGAGGTATATATGGTTGCTAGCAAACAAGATAGTACCTTTCCTCACATCCAACTCACCAAGCCTTCACCTGGATGTGACATTGTAGTGCCCGAGTACATGGAAGGAGACGAGTTCTTAGGTCAACGATACTTAGAACTTGCTCAAATCCATCTAGAGTCTTGTGATTTTTGTCAGAGAAAATTTGCTGGCCTGCAAGGCTCAAACTAACACCCCTCTTAAGCTTTAGTGTTTAAGAGGGGTGTATTCGTATGCAAGCATTTTGTTGAAAACTATTGACAACAGCGAGCAAAACTGTTAAGCTCTAAGACATAAAGAGGTAATAGTAAATGCAAATTATCGAACTAGCTGCCAAACTCCAATCTGTTGGGTTTAGCGACAAACAAGCCAAGGTGTATGTAGCAGCACTATTTTTGGGCCCCAGTGCCGTACAAAAAATTGCTGAACAAGCCGAAATTAATCGAGCTACGGCCTATGTAATACTAGACGAACTAGCCCAAATGGGCTTAGTAAGCGAAAGCACCCAAGGTAAAAAAACCGTTTTTGTAGCCGAGCCGCCAGAGGCTATAGAGAGATATCTAGAAGCCCAAACTCAAGCTGTTACCCAAAAACAATCTGAACTCAAGAACTTATTACCAAGTCTTAAAGAAGTGTCACGTGCAACTGATGGCGACGATACTCCGGTTGTTAGATTTTACAAAGGTCAAGAAGGTGCTCATAGTACTTTTAGCCAATTTAGAAGAAAAGCTAAACAGAACTCCGTGATGTATGGGGTTACTAATATAGATGAAGTTATTAAAATACATCCTAGTATCTTAGAAGATAACCCTCAGAGACGGCTCAGAAAAAAGATATCGAGTAAACTACTATACTCTTATAGCGATGGAGAGTTAAAATCAGACAGAAACATACTTCGTGAAACCAAGAAAGTCGATGTAGCCATAAAGGCAGATTTAAATTTATATGAAAATGTTGTGGCAATTTCTACTTACAAAGACAAAGACCCGGTTGGTATAGTTATTGAAAGTAAAGAAGTTGCGGGTGTTTTACGTCAACTTTTTGAAATGGCCTGGAAAAACCAAAAATAGCAAATTTTGTTGACAACTATTGACAAAATAGTGTTTTTTTGTTATATTACTTACTAGCTGTTCTCGCCAACCGTAAATTAAGGGGGTGCTTAATGGATGGGATCTAACCCACCCAGTGCCCCCAAGATGGGGGCGGCGAGGAGCCCCAGGAAGGTCCTGGGGTAAGGCGTTTGAGCCAGCAGCGTTCCTGAAAGGAATTACCCAGGATGAGTGGTATTTGAATTTCCATGCACTGCTACAAGAGCATTAGTAGTATTCGTCATTCAGTAACCCCGTGACTATTTCTACAGCCACGTGAGGTTAAGCTGAATACAGTCAACCCTAATAGAGGGTTGACTCGTCTCCCAATAGACGGAGATCAACAATTCCCGCGCTTCCAGAACCCCCAATGTTGGGACTAAAAAAGGCTTATAGCCAGCGTAGGGACGTAAAAAACCACCACGCCCTGGTCTTGCACTTGCAAGACCAGGGCGATTTCAATATATGGCATTATATTTGTAGAAAAAGTCATCAACCATCACATAAGTGATAAATCTTCAGACACAAAATATAGTACTAACAGACCTGTTAAATGTGCTATAGATAAATAAAGTGTAATAAACTATTGACAAAAAATAAAAATTTTGCTATACTACCAGACAGTACCTTTTAGCAATGAAGCAAAGCCTATCTTGTATTGTAGGTTGTCGTTCTGAGTGCATTAGCCAAAAAATAATGTGTTCGGTATGACAACCAACATGCAAGCAGAGAAGTGCGCCGTAGATGGCACCGTGCTGGTCTCGACCGGCAGAGGTGAACAGCTGCAAAGGTGGTGCCCAGACTGTGGTCGGGCGTACCCTACGGGTACCTTCGGGGATGACCCCGATGATCACTACTGGGAGCCGACCGTGCAGGTCGGGTCAACAAACTCCCTCGCGGGATTCGACCCGTGGGGAAGCGCGTTGGCAGCGCTCAGCTCGGGGGACTAACCTCCCTGGCAACAGAAGCTCTACCAAGAGAAAAAAGAATTGGTAGAGCAAGGTTCGTCGGCAGACGTAAAAGTGCAAAGCGAGAGCTAACTCGTTAATAAACCCGCCCGGTAGTTGGGTGAGATGGTGCAGTAGAGTCTTTACTCCTGTACAAACTACCAACCCCCTCACGTTAGCGTGAGGGGGAGTAAGTCTGCTGGTGTGTGCCAGCACTGATGAGCCCAAAAGGGCGAAACTGCACTTTGCAATCTTCTAAAGTCTGCGACCGCTTTACAGTGCCCTATATTTAAAATATTTCGAGGCAGATTGTAAGCATCGCAGACTCTAGGGATAGCAAAAAGCACCTATTATATATTTGACCTTGGCTCTCGATCTAAGCTTATTTATTAGGTTTAGATCGAGAGCCAAAGGCTTTCAAAATTAATCGGTTACAGTAAATGGCGGGACTGCTGCCTCACTGATAACCAGCTTGCTTTGAGATAAAGGTGCGCGTTTACCGATACGCTCGGGCCGATGCATACTATCTTTTAGCAAGCGAAACTTAAAGTAGACACGTTGTGATAAGCACTGGTTTTTACCACCGATCCTTCGCACTAGTTGCGAGAGTGGTAAAGACTAAGTAAATGGTAGATCGTGACTACTTTAGAGAGGTTTTATTCTACCGGCCAGCTGGGTGTGCGCATCCACCCGGGCGAACAAGTAGAACCTCTCCCAATCTTTGGTGGTGGCACCACCAACCCTTCTCAGGATAGGGTGACCTGAGACTACACCAACCAGGTAGTTGCTATTGGTTGGATAGTAGAACTGTAGGGAGCAACTAGAGATTTAGTGAAAACTTGTAAAGCGCTATGCGCGATACAAAAACCACTATTCTCTCCCACATAGTAAGTAACATTGGTGGGCCAGGGTTGGTGCCCCTGCCTTGAATCCTCCCTAAGTGGGCAGAAGAGATTCAAAGAAAACTACTCAAGTTTGAGTAGAATAGGACTGGTGCGTCCTCAAATATAACCAGGAAACGTACCAAGCAGTACAAACCTTTAGCCAGGGTTTGTACTGCCCTGACACAAGTTTTTGAACAAATATATGTTTCGAATATTTCTGCCGGGATGCTCCCGATAAGTACCTTCTTATACTAGAAAAGAGAGAAGATGAGCTGGAGCACAGGAATCTGTGGCAGTGGACTAGAAGAGGCGGTCGTAGTGATGCGCCATGCCGGCCTGGCAGTAGAGCTCGATCATCTTGATGGTGAGCCACTGGTGTACATGGGCTGCGACGAAACCGATGTGTTTGCCCAGCAAGCAATATTTCGGCACATCGTCACTGGCGAACTTGTGGTGGTGACCGAGTACCTGGCATCACACATTAGTTATGACGATGGCGAAACATACTGCATAGAGCTGTTCTACCACGACGGTAGCGATACACCGCCACCTACAGAAAAACACATGGGCTTTCCTTACACCGATTGCCCGACGTGCGTTGGCGAGTGCAAGCTCTAATAACATCCGCACCCATCTACCAACGGTAGATGGGTGCCCAACCAGAGCACTTAATATTTAAGAATTCTGGTTGGGTATTAAAACCCAAAGATCATTTACATTGGAGCTTTTATATTTATCGCTCGTTCCCAATGTATTTTTTGCGTTGTAAAGTAAAAGATACTTTGGGGCCGATCGGTTTCGACATACAACCAGAAGCTCTACACGCGACCCGAGTTGCTTGAGACTCGTTAAACACAAGCACCCTGATAAACGCCGCCTAATACGGAATTATCAGACTGTTATTCGCCTTTTAGGTTAATAACGGGGCCATCTATCGCAGCCTGGCAACAGAAGCGAAGGTGACAGCTGGAAAAGACCGCTGACAATCTAGAAAGATAGATTGACCAATCGGAAAGACGATTCGGTAAGCTACCCAGGCTAGAGTTGCCGTAAGGCTCAAAAAGGGGAATGGTCGTATCGCGTAGAGTAGATGTAGTATGGACGAGGGTTCGATTCCCTCCGGCTCCACTCACCCCAAGAAGTGCTTGCACTTCTTGGGGATTCCACGCCGGAATACCGAAGTGGCCAAACGGGCCTGGCTGTAAACCAGGTGACATTCGTCTTCGTAGGTTCAAATCCTACTTCCGGTACCATGCTTTGCTAGCAAGCATTAAATAAAACTAGCACGCCCCTCTAGCTCAACGGCAGAGCTCCAGACTTTTAATCTGAGGGTTGTGGGTTCGAATCCCACGGGGGGCACTAGTGAATGTGTAATTGGCTTGCTGCCAAAAATACCACTCACTAACGGCCTTTCCCGGGTCGTCTAATTGGCAAGACGCCAGGTTTTGGTCCTGGTTTTAGGAGTTCGAATCTTCTCCCGGGAGCTAGTTTGCTTTGGCAAACTATTAGGCCAGCGCCGTTCGTCCAGTGGCCTAGGACGCCAGGTTTTCATCCTGGTAACACGGGTTCGAATCCCGTACGGCGTACTTGCCCCAACCGACAATGTTCGGTTGGGGCCCAACCAGAGCTAATGCATTTTATGCATGGCTTTGGCTGGGTACATGCAATACAGACATGTGAACCCTTTGCACCTGCTATCAAAAGAAAAGAGAAAAATGTTCACAGACGACAAGGCGCGTGAGATGGGACGCTCCATCTTGCCGAGCAAGCGTAGGAGGGCCCACCAAGAGCAACACAGGCTCTCGCGTAGGCGACGTCACCATGATCGCCAGGTTTTGAAAAGGATGCATCGAGACGGTGTAGAGTGGGACGACGTCGAGGACCACTTGATTCCGCCCAAACTCGATCGAGATATGAAGTGGTTGGTACAAGATCGGCGCGACGCTGATCATCTCAACCACTTCTATCGGTGGAGCGAGGCTGTCACGGAAAGTCTTGAGCCACGTGATCGCCTCGCTGTCATACGGGCAATTTTGCCTGAAGGGCTGATTGGCCAACACGCCATTAGCCACCTTGAGATGCGCGAGCACTTCATGGTTCCTGGCGCGATCGTAGGCAACTGGTACGGTGATCGCAAAAGAGAGCGTGAATACCGCAAGCGCAAGGCCATTCAGCAACGTTACGTTGAGCGGCTCATGCTCGTGGCGCAAGCTGGTTTGCTTGCTGATTTTGAGAAGACCATGCTCGATGCAGTTCAAAACCACCCGGTACCGAGCTACATGATGCCGACGTGGAACAAAAGAGATGATGGTACTACCTTTAGTTCAGGTAAGCGTCGGGTGTACATCGCCATGCCACAGCTCACGTGTCGTGTGGGCTGCATCGATTACTCGACCGAAAAGCAGATCCAGCTCTTTGTCGAGTGGGTCTTCAAGAAGGGGTGGGATGGCAAGACCTTGGCGCCCCACCGACAGGCCATGCGACACTGGCTGAAACACAACAACTTCTAATATACTTCCCGCCGCAGGGTTATCTAGTGGCGGGTTTTACTTTTATAAATTGGTACTTGTTTTGTAGTGCCAAACTTGATACTATTTGATTCGTTCGCTGTTAAATTCAAAGGGGAAAACATGCGCGCGATCGTGCTAGTGGGGTTGCCAGGATCGGGCAAGACTACCTTTGTAAAACAAAAGTACCTACCTGTTGTTCCTAACTACATCTATGTCAATATTTACGACATTCAGCAATGTTTGTTTGGCAGAGTAAAACCCGAAAACATTACTCAAGATGCCAGGCGAATAGCCTATACTCAAGCCGAAGGTGCCTTACGTAGCGGCCACACACTCATATATGTTGCTCCAAACGTTACCAAGACAGAAAGACAACATCTTTTGAGTCATTTGCGAGCGATTATGCACGATATGGGTGAAGAAGGCTATATTGAAGGGGCATATATTAAAACCCCAATTAAGACTTGTTTGCTACGTCATAGTATGGCGGGTTTGCCAGTATCTGAAGCCGATATGGACGACATGAATACAGCACTTTTAGCAGATCCACCTCGTGAAGACGACGGGTTCAATCTACTGGTAACCTATCCTGGCCCAGATCTGTAACTATATAACCATCTGAGAAATCAGGTGGTTTTTAATGTAATAAAAGCTTGACATAAGCGCAATGGTTTGTTATAATACTGCAGAACAAATAATTGTATAAAAAATGCAACAACAAGAACTAACCCCCAAACAACAGGCTGTAGAGTTAATGCGCCAAGCTAACCATATTTTGTTGGTTACTGGTCGTCAACCCAATAATGATCAATTAGGTGCTATGGTGGCGCTTGAGTTGATATTAAAACGAGCCGGTAAACAAGTGAGCGCAATTGTAACTGGCGAAATGCCTAAAATTAGCAAGGTGCTAGATACTCATGGTATTAGCCGAAGCCTAGATGGTATTCGTGATTTTATTATTAGTCTAGATACTACTCAGGTAGAGGTAGACAAACTGCGTTATGAGGTAAATGACAACAGTCTAGATGTAATTATTTCGCCGTATGCTGGTAATTTTACTGCCGAAGATGCCAGTTTTGGTTATGGATCGTACAAATTTGATCTAGTGGTAGTCTTAGGTGTGAGTCAACTTACCAAAATTGATAGTATCTTAGAGCAAAATCCAACTATTTTTGACGGATTACACCTTATAAATATTGACTCACATCGCAGTAACGAACAGTACGGTAGCGTCAACTACATTGAGCCACAAGCTAGTTCGGTATGTGAAATGTTAGTAGGTGTAGTAGAGTCAGTTGCTCAAGGTATGATAGATTTTAACGTAGCCACCGCACTACTTGGTGGTATTATGAGTTCCACCCAAGGCTTTACTGGGCCTAATACTACCGCGAAAAGTCTTACTATTGCTGCTCAAATGATGAGCGGTGGTGCCAAACAACAAGAAATTGTACATGCATTGTTTAACAACCAAAACAGAACTAACTCTACCAATAATAATGGACAACACGGCGTTTTCCATCCAGAAAAAAAGACCAAAAAGCTAGACCACAAATCTGAAACCGTAGCCGAGAAACTAGCTAAAAAAGGTGTAGAGCTTACACCCGAAGGTGTGGTTTTGCAGCACGATCAAGAACTCAACGAGGTGCTCGAAGACGAGGTGTCTAAGTTTGAAACAAATGCCGAGACAAATAATACTGATAATTCTAAAGATGAGGGTGAGCAAAGCATAAAAAAGTTCTTAGGACCGGAACCGGACAAGTTACACCGGGACACTTCAGAGGCAGGTTCAAAGCCGGTAAAATCACTACGTTCTAAAAAAAAATAAGCCAAGTTTAATACAACGAGCTTATTTGTGGTATTTGGAGAATTAAGCAATTTTCAATTTAGAATTTTGCAATTTATAATGAATTTACAATGACTCAATCATCAAACAAATATGATCTTGAAGAACGTACTGCTACTTTTGGTGAAAATGTTCTCAAGTTAAGCATGACGATAAAGAAGACAAGCATTTCATCTCCAATTATTAATCAGCTTGTTCGTTCTGCAACAAGCGTTGGTGTAAATTACCAAGAAGCAAATGGAGCAAGCTCTAAAAAAGATTTCCATCATAAGATTTATATTTGTAAAAAAGAAACACAAGAGACCAAACATTGGCTACGAATGCTTATTGTAGTTGAGCCAAATAAACTAGAAGATATCGAGAAATTACAGGATGAGTGTCAACAGTTAGTCATGATTTTTCAAAAGATAACTTCTACATTGCGCAATGAGAATTGAGTCTTGAATGAAAATTGAAAACTCAAAATTGAAAATTAATCCTGGAATATATCTTATAAACAAACCACGCTCTAGGAGTAGCTTTAGTATAGTTGCTCAAGTGCGGCGTA
>CAYZYH010000002.1:0-43926 GCA_964481235.1 uncultured Candidatus Saccharibacteria bacterium | reverse complement strand
ATAAACAAACCACGCTCTAGGAGTAGCTTTAGTATAGTTGCTCAAGTGCGGCGTATTAGTGGCGTAAAAAAGGTTGGGCATGCTGGCACGCTCGATCCACAGGCCGAAGGATTACTTATTGTGTTAGTCGGCAAAGACTACACCAAAAAAAGCGATAGTTTTTTAAAGCTTGATAAAACTTATAAATTTACTATCAAACTTGGTGAAGTATCAGATACAGGGGATAGCGAAGGAGAGATTACAAATATATCAAACAAAAAGCCCACAAGAAATACAGTTTTGAGCGTAATACAGGCTTTTACAGGCAAGATTGACCAAGTACCACCACAATATAGTGCAATCAAGGTAAACGGCGTAAGATCGTACAAGTCTGCTCGAAGAGGCGAAAAAGTGTTAATAGAACCGAGAAAAGTCACAATCAACAGCTTAAAAATACTTGACTACAACTATCCTTATGCAACTTTAGAAGCCGATGTGTCATCTGGTACTTACATTCGATCGCTTGCTGAAGATATTGGCAATTTACTAAAAACCGGCGCATTTTGCACCCAGATAATTAGAACTCGTATAGGTGATTATTCGCTAAAAGACTCACTGACACTTGATTAATACCTGACAATCTGCTACTATAAAGTAATCATATGCTTGCTAAAACTACAAAGAAAAAAGTAATAACAACGCACTCGTTGCACAAAAAAGACACTGGCTCAGCTGAAGTTCAGATAGCTTTGTTTACTTCAAAAATTAACGAGCTTACCGAACACCTCAAAGAGCACAAAAAAGACAACCATAGCCGTAGAGGTCTTTTGGCAATGGTGAGTAAGCGACGTCGTTTACTCGACTATCTGCACAAAAAAGATCAAGATCGTTACAACGCAGTTATAAAAAAACTTAAGCTTAGACGTTAAGTTTTTGGCTCTCATATGTTGAAAATTGAATAAAAAAAGTACTCTAGACAAGAGTGTTAGTGGTAGAGTTATTTGATTAATATACTAAGTCTTTGAAGATATTGATACAATAACTCTCTTAAAACTAACTAGAAAAATATATATCTTGGAGTATTTGAAGAAAGAATAGGTATTTAAATGAATATAATTCATCCATTTGATGGCAAACAAGCAAAGGTAGAAACCGAGTTTGCTGGCAAAAAATTAACAATAGAGACTGGTCAGTTGGCTTTTAGGGCCGATGGAGCAGTTCTGGTACAGTATGGTGATACGGTGGTTTTAGCAACAGCCGTAGTTGAATCAAATGCCAAACCAGAGACCGATTTTTTTCCACTACTAATTGATTATGAAGAACGACTTTATGCTAGTGGCAAAATCTCTGGTAGTCGTTTTATGAAGCGCGAAGGTCGACCAAGCGATCAAGCTGTACTTACTAGTCGGCTAATTGATAGACCAATACGACCATTATTTCCAAAAACTTTTAGAAACGATACCCAGGTAATGGTAACCGTTCTTAGTGCTGATTTGCAGCACGAACCAGATATTGTGGCTGTTATTGCTGCTTCAACAGCTCTAATGCTCACCGGCGCACCATTTGATGGTCCGGTAGCAGCAGCTAGAATAGGCAAAATTGACGGTAAGCTAGTTGTTAATCCAACAGTCTTAGAGCAAGAAGATAGCACGCTCAACCTGACAGTTGCTGGCACAAAAGATGCCATTATGATGGTAGAAGCTGCTGCTCACGAAGAAGATGAAAAAACTATCACCGACGGTCTAGAGCTTGCTGTTAAAAGTTGGCAACCAGTTATTAAATTACAAGAAGAACTAGTGAAAAAAATGGCCATAAAACCTTTAGAATACGAGCTTTTTTCTCCAAGTGACGATATAAAGGATGTTCTATCAAACTTCTTAAAAAAAGACTTAGGTAAAAGCATACGACACGAAAACAAACAGATGCGTCACGAGGCGATAAGTGAGCTAGAGTCTAAGGTACTACAAGAGTTTGGTACGCTTTCTGAAGAGGTAGAAGACGATAGTAAGCAACGTTATAGTCACTCTGATATCAAAATAGTATTTGAAAAGATTATTGATGCCGAGGTGCGACGAGCAATTTTAGAAGATGGTCAGCGACCCGACAATAGAAAGCTTACAGAAGTACGTCCTATCTCTGGAGCAGTCGGTATATTACCCAGAACTCATGGCTCTGCGGTTTTTACTCGAGGTACTACCCAAGGATTGTCTATTACCACACTTGGCTCTATATCTGATGCTCAACAAATAGATACTATGGAAGAAGATTCTACCAAACGCTATATACACCATTACAACTTTCCACCTTTTAGCACCGGCGAAGCTCGACCAGTACGATCGACCGGTAGAAGAGAAGTGGGCCATGGTTATTTGGCAGAAAAAGCGTTGGTTCCGGTCATACCAGAGGTAGAAGAGTTTCCTTACACTATTCGAGTAGTTAGCGAAATGTTAAGTAGTGCTGGCTCAACCTCTATGGCTGCAGTTTGTGGTAGCACAATGAGCTTAATGGATGCCGGTGTACCAATATCCTCGCCAGTTTCTGGTGTTGCTATGGGATTAATGATAGATCACAATGACCCTAAAAAATACGTAATACTTACCGATATTCAAGACGCTGAAGATTTTGCTGGCGACATGGATTTTAAGGTAGCAGGTACTAAAAAGGGTATTACTGCACTACAAATGGATATTAAGGTAAAAGGTATTAGTCCAAGTATAATGTCAGACGCCCTAGCTCAGGCCAAAGAGGGCAGAGAGCATATTTTGACCAAAATGTTAGAAGTTATAGCTAAGCCAAACCAACAAGTGAGTCAGTATGCACCGCGTATTACCAAAGTAACAATCAATCCAGAAAAAATTCGCGAAGTTATCGGTAAGGGTGGTGAAACTATTCAAAAAATAACCGCCGAAACAGGTGTAGAAATAGATATTGAAGACTCTGGCCTAGTACTTATTTACTCAGAAGACGAGGCCAAGGCCAAAGCTGCCAAAGAGTGGATAGAATCTATTACCGATGATGCAGAGGTAGGAAAAACATATGACGGCAAAGTAGTACGCGTAATGGATTTTGGAGCTTTTGTAGAAATATTACCTGGCAAAGAGGGTTTGGTACACATAAGTCAATTTAGTGATGAGCACGTAAAAAGTATTCACGATGTCGTTAGTGAAGGTGATGAGTTTAGAGTAAAACTTACAGAAATTGATGATAAAGGGCGCTTAAACTTATCCAAGAAACTAGCCGATAAGTAATGGTGGTTGAAGTATGAAGACTATTTCGGCGTCAAATCTTGCGGTTCTCGCTTTACGTAGGTCAACTACGCTTCGCTACGAGCCTCAGATTTTTCTTGAACTAGCTCTCCATATTCAACCACTCAAAAGGGTAATTTGACCAGGAAGTGCTAATCCAGCCGCATCCCGACAATAATCGAGATGTCACTGGGGGAGTAAAAGATAAAAGTCTAAATGACAACCGAAGAAAAACAAGCCAAGCTAGATGAAATAGCAGCGACAATTATAGATAGAAGCTGCGGGCTTGAGATTGCAAAAAGCTGTATCAACCCAGTACCGGGTGATGGCGATCCCGATGCTCAACTAATGTTTGTTGGTGAGGCTCCTGGCGCACAAGAAGACAAATTGGGACGACCATTTGTGGGAGCCAGTGGTAAGTTTTTGGATGAAATGCTAGCCTCTATAGATTTGCGTCGTGATGATGTATTTGTAACTAATATTGTTAAGTTTCGTCCACCAGAAAATCGCGACCCAAACAAAGAAGAGATTGATACCTGCTTACCTTATTTACTAGCCCAAATAAAAGTTATAAATCCCAAGTTGATAATCTTTTTAGGTCGACATAGTATGCAGGTGTTTCTGCCAGAATTAAAAATATCTGAGGCTCACGGAAAAGTCTACAAACGCTCTGGTATGGTGTTCTTGCCCCTTTATCACCCAGCTGCAGCCCTTTATAACGGAGGTATGCGCAGTACACTTTTAGAAGACTTTAGTAAAATACCAGCTATTTTAAAAACCCTAGGTACCAATAAAACTTAATGTTGTCATTCTGAAATCAGTGAAGAATCTTGGATGCAGAAAAGATACTTCGTTGTACTCAGTATGACAAAACATACTATTACTATTAATAAAATTAAACATCTTAAGAGATGTAAAACAAGGAGAAATAATCCAAAAAATGGATTCTAACAAGAAAAAACAATTTAATAGCCGACCATTAACGGCACAAGATTTAGGTATGTCTAACTCTAAAAACTCAGCCAAACCACAAGACTCAAAACCCAACACAAATAATACTAGTTCGACAGTAAAAAAAACCACAACCAGCAGTAAACCCACACCAAAATTAGTAGAGGCTGGTACAGCAGCACGGGAAAAGGCTAAAGCCGAAGCGGCTAATTCGCAGCGTAATAACAATCAATCAGGACGATACAACAAAAACAATAACAGTCGTCAAAATCGTGGTGGTCAAGGTGGTTATAATAAAGAACCACGTGGTGTTGGTAGGGGTGGGGACAATTTCGCTCAACGTCGTAAGTATGATCGTGGTCCAGCGGTATTTTCAGAAGGTAGCTTTAATGAAAAAAGCCAACCAAAAGCCGCAAACACAGCTACAAAGTCTGTTGGTATGAGCAAAATCGATGCTGGTAAGTTGAAGATTATTCCTTTGGGAGGTCTTGATAAAATTGGTAAAAACATGATGGCGCTAGAGTACGAGAACGATATTATCGTAATGGACATGGGCTTTATGTTTCCAGGTCCAGATATGCCAGGAATAGACTATATTATTCCCGACACTAAATACCTAGAAGAGCGTAAACACAAAATTCGAGGGCATCTCATTACTCATGCTCACGAAGATCATGTAGGGGGCATACCTTTTATTTTACCCAAACTGCCCGCACCAATTTATGCGGCAAACTTTACGGTAAAATTTATTGAACGCAAACTAGAAGAGTATAAACTTCCTTTCAAACCAGATCTTCGCACTATCAATCAAGACACTGGTGAGAAAATACAACTCGGTGTGTTTAGTATTGAGTTTATTCGTATTACTCACTCTATTCCAGACGCTTGTAGTATTGCTATTAAGACACCCGTGGGTACAATTATAAATACCGGCGACTGGCGATTTGACGACGACCCTATTAGTGGTAAGCCAGCCAATAAGGATCGTCTTAAAGAACTTGGCGACGAAGGCGTACTAATGCTAATGTGTGACAGCACAAGTTGTGAATACGTTGGTAGTAGCCCCACCGAGCACGAAATTGTTAAAACTCTCGATGAAATTTTTGTGCGTAATTATAACAAACGAGTCATTATAAGCTCGTTTGCTTCTCAGGTAGATAGAATACAGGTGTTTGTAAATGCCGCCGAAAAAGCTAAGCGCAAACTCGCTCTTGCTGGTCGAAGTTTACTGAGCAATATGGAAATAGCCGTAAAGCTTGGTTATGTAAAAGTTCCACCTGGACTGCTTATAAAATCATCAGATATAAGCAAATATCAGGATGGTGAAGTAGCGGTACTTACTACTGGTCACCAAGGTGAAGACAACTCAGGCTTGGTGCGTATGGGTAAAGGTGAGCATAAAGACATTAAACTCAAAGCTTCAGATGTAGTTGTACTTTCTAGCTCTATTATTCCTGGTAATGAAAAATCTGTTTGGGGAATGGTAGACGATATCTTTAGATGGGGTCCATATGTATATCAACAGGCTACCAAGGATTTTGATGATCTTGGAATAATGCATACCTCTGGACATGCCTACTATGACGAAATAAAAGAAATGATTGAGCTGGTACGCCCCAAATACTACCTACCCATTCATGGTGAAATTCACCATATGGTTCATAATGCCGAGATAGCTAAGCGTGGAGGAGTAGTAAAGCCAGAAAACATCTTTGTAATAGAAAATGGTCAAACTCTTGAGGCCACCAAGGACGGAGAGGTTAAGCTTGGTGCAAAAGTTCAGTCTGGTTCAGTACTTATTGATGGTAGTGGTATTGGAGATGTGCAAGAAATTGTATTAAAAGATCGCTTAGCTATGGCTAGTGACGGAATATTTACAGTTATAGCTACCGTAAATTGTAAAACCGGCAAACTAGTGACCAGCCCAGACATTATTAGTCGTGGATTTATCTATGTAAAAGATAATGAAGAGCTAATGACTAAGAGTCGACAGATAGTAAAAAACATCTTTGCCAAACGTAACCCCAAAACCCCACCGAACTCACCAATTGTAAAAGCTCGTATGCGAGACGAGCTTAGTAACCTTTTGTACAAGGTAACTAAGCGAAGTCCAATTGTATTGCCGGTAGTGATTGAGGTTTAAATAAACAAAAATGGATCTTACTTTTTTCGTGGGGCTAATTGCAGCCCTACTAATACTTATTTCACAAGTACCACAAGTCTATAAAAGTTTTAAGTCAAAACAGACTAAAGACTTGTCATCTGCTATGATCTGCCTACTTATAAGTGGCACGCTTCTCTGGTTACTCTATGGGTTACTTAAGTCAGATACAATAATTATCTTTGCTAATGTTATTATGCTCATGCTTTTGTCTGCGCTACTTTTTCTAAAGCTGAAATATAAATAATAAACCAGTAATTACACTAAAATTATTTGACAACCAACCTACAAAGGAGTATTAATATATTACTACCCTATAAACAGGTAGCTTGTACCTCACCAATATAACTCAAGAGAGGCTAGAAAGTTGCCCGCTTTCTCAGATGGCTCTAGTGAACTTTGTGTTTTTATAAGTACCTTAAAGGCTATGACCAATACAGAGCTGTTCGCCTTATACACACATGTTTTTGAAGAAGAGAGTGGTCATCCAGACGACGAGTTCGCTAGGTTTAATCTAGAAGGTAAGGCGACAGATAGCGAGGTCTTAGAGGCCTTAATTGCCGAACATGAGTTGCGCACACGAAGGTGCGGAACTTGAGTAAGGCTCTTAAAGGTGTTCACTAAAACCCAAGTTTCTCACAACAGACTATGATAAGGTCTGTTTTTTATTGACAAAAGTGCCTTTAGTCGCTACTATCTATTTTGCTACCTAGTACCTACATTAAGGCAAAAATGAACTTTTCTACTGAAGAAGAGTGGCTTTCGCACGCCGCACGAGAACTTGGTATCTCTACAAATATTGCCAGACAATGGTTTGAGAAGTTTGATATCAGCTACTTAGATGATCCAGACACACTCCAGGAGGCTATAGATCATACCATTACTATCATCGAACTTATTGAGACAATCGATGAAGAAAGTGGTGCGCTACTAACCAATGCTCAACGCTTGGCGCTTGCACTAAAAAGGGGGAGTGTAGTTACAAGCACCTTTGTAATATCTGAGTTTTGTGCTGAACTAGAAATTTACTCTACCGAGCAAGGTGGCTGGCGTTAAGCCAATACTAATAATCCCTTCAACTAAATAGTTGAAGGGATTTTGCTTTACAAGCATAAAAAATATTGACAAAATGGTCTTTTTCTGCGTATAATAGCCGAGACCTGTTTTCTAGAACTTAAGAAGGTAGAACCATGACAAAGCAAAATACCGGTACCGCTCTAGTTCCTTTTAGCCAAGCGACCGATCTAGTTGCTGTAACTATTAAGGGCGAATTAGAGGTTATCGAAAACCCTGTTCTTGCCAGACGAGTGCGAAAGCATGCGTCAGACATTTACGATATCGCCAAGCGTCGCTACAGCGACAACGATACTGCTGCTGCAAGTTTTGCTGGTGGCGTTGTACAGCTGATGGGTGAACACCCTAAGTCTGTTGTAGACACTGAGTTACTGCGTCAGTATCCAGCACTCACTACTGTCGAAATTGACAACATTCTTCGTTTCGCCGAAGAGGTTGGTATTGATTTTCATGATGCAAAGCGTTGGCTCGATATGTTTGATATCGACGCCTTTGATACCGAGGACGAGATTGATATAGCAATTGAAGATTGTCAAAGAATTCTCGATGCTATGCCCAAGAAGATAATGGGTGCTAGCAACTTAAGTAAGTTTGATCGTCTTAACTACGCATTGGAGCTCGTTACGAGTCGCCAACCTGTAGAAATCACTTCCCTTACCGATTTAGCAGATTACTGTAGCGCATTACGAAAGACTGAATGGTGAAGTTGACAATTCGGCTACGTAAGATAAGGCAAAAGTAAATGGGATACGTGAATCCGTTCTTAATTTTGGGACTACACCCTAAAATCGTTAAAGAGACACCTAACTCTGATCTAAAAGCTTTGGTTGATGCTCAGTATCGTGCAATGAGTAAGCTTTACCATCCCGACAAAAAGGGTGGTAGTGAGGCAAAGTTTCGAGAGTTGCAAGAGGCCTATGAAGACCTCCAAAACCTTATAGCACTTACTGCCTTTGCCGACGAGTATCGTAGTGCAAAGCGCGACCAGGTAGAAGTTATTAACGAACGACTGCACAATGTTCAGGTTGAAAATGGTCGGGTACTAGATACACTATCACTGTTCGTGAAAGGTGTTGCCGATAAGTTTTCTCTTTGGAACCTCGAGCCAGGCTGGAAGTTTATCAAGCAAACACCAATTGGTTTGGTAGTTTACGAGTTTGGCGAAAGCGGGTTGATTACTTCTGCTTCGCAGTTTGAACGCATGGATGAAATGCGTTCAGAATCGGAGGTGCCAGAAGGGTACTATCTAATGACCGATGAACTACTAGTGCGAGCTTGCGGACAGCTCCCTCTTAAGCGAGAAGAGTTTAAGCCACAAGAAGCTGGCCTAAACCTAGTTCCCGGACAGTGGTATCAATTTGCACGTGCCGACGAGTTTGGTATGCAAACAGTCTATGAGTATACTCGAACTGGTAGAATCTTAGAGGTTGCTTGGCGACCTGTGGTAATGGTGAGACCAGCCGATAAGTCTAGTGACGAAAACAGTGGTGCTGGTAGTGCGCTCTTTGCACAACTCCGCAAGGCCCCCACTAAGTCACAGCAGAGATCGGCTAAGCAAATACCACTAGATCTTGGGCGAATATATCGCCAGCTAGAGACTCGGCCTTATCCTGGGGCTGATCTGGTATTTTATCGTCCTGATCAAGACGATTATCACATTACAAGTGAGCAAGACCCTATCGTAGGATCTGCCGGTCCTATCCGGTTTATTTTGCCCCCAGATTCGTTTGAGGGCTTTACGGCCGTGTAGCGTTAGCTACACGGCTTTTTAATTACTTTTTAAAGTCGCACTTTTCCACTGGCCGATTGCATGTCGAATAACTTTTTGTATAAGCCATTGTATTTTATTAACTGCGCATGGGTACCGCGCTCTACAATAGTGCCTTTTTGCAAAACTAATATCTCGTCGGCATGCATTACGGTGCTTAAACGGTGAGCTATAATAAGAGCACTTCGTCCAGTCATAAGTTTTTCTAAACCATCTTGTACCAACCTCTCAGACTGACTATCTAAGGCGCTAGTAGCCTCATCTAAAATTATTAGTTGAGGATTTTTGAGTATCGCTCTAGCTATAGCTATACGTTGCTTTTGGCCCCCACTAAGTTTTACACCTCTCTCACCAACCAAGGTTTTGTAGCCTTTGGGTAGTTGACGAATAAACTCATCGGCATGAGCTTGTTTGGCCGCTAAAACTATCTGTCTCTCAGTGGCGCTGGCATTGGCGATTTGTAAGTTCTCCATAATAGTAGAATTAAATAGTGCTACATCTTGCATTACCATACCTACATGACGACGAATTGATTCCGCAGTATAGTGAGACACATCTTGACCGTTAATAGTAATTTTACCACTGGTTGGTTCATAAAATCTTAGTAGTAGTTTAGTGAGTGTAGACTTGCCAACACCACTTGGCCCCACAAGCGCCACTGTTTTGCCGGCATTTATAGTAAGGCAAATATTTTTTACGGCGCCTTTTTTACCATCTTTGTAGTCGTAAGTCACATTTTTTAAATCTATATTTTCTAGTTTAGCTAGATCCTCGGCACCTGGCTTATCGGTGAAATCAGGCTTAGTTTCTAAGAACTCAACTAGTCTTCCAGAACTAATATCGGTATCTGAGGTATCTTGAATAAATCTACCAAGGGGGTAGGTAGAGTTGACTAAATTACGAACATAAAATGCTATCAAGAAAACCACACCCGGGCTAAGAACCTTGTTGATGGCTAAGTAGCTACTAATTACTAAGGCCGCAATTATAGCGACTGAACTAACAACTCCACCAATAAGCCGGTACTTTTGATCATATTTGAATTGCTTGAGTCTATTTGTTTTTATAGCATTGGCGTATTGTCGGAGATTTTGTGTAGTCTTTTTCTCTGAAGAGAGCGTTTTAATCATGGTGAGGTTTGATATGACCTCCGACAAATACCCAGAATATCTTTCTTGTGACTTATTAGCCAGTACACGGGCCGGTTTTGACTCACGTATATTTCTAATTCTTATATATATTAATATAGGTAAAACTATCGTAAACAATAAGCCAATAACCACGCTCTTTGTCCATATTATTATAAGTATAAATATGGTAGATGTAATGGTTGTGCCTATCCAGTCGTTTAGGTTCCAGGCCCAGTTTACAAAATCTCCAGTTGCTTGATTCACTTTGGTAAGAACTGAGCCGGGTCGGTGTCTTTCAATATAGTTAGTGCTTAGGTTAAGTATCTTTGGGAAAATAAGTAACCTTAGCTTAGTTGAAATTTGAATTCGTAGAGTATCTGATACCTTCGAGTTAAAAAACGATATCAAATCAGCAGAAAATAATAATGCAGCAATACCAATAATACTAGGGTAAAGTATTGAAATATGTGGGTTAGGCTGGTTCAATACCTTAATAATAGAATCTATTAGTCTTTCGTAAAAAATTGGAATAACTGCAATTATCAAACCAATTGAAATATTAAACAGCGTTACAATAGCAAGCCGACCGTACTCTCCTTTTAAGTAAGAGAAGATTTTAAGGATATTTTTCATTAACATAATCATAAGCAATTTAAATATATTTGACAAGCCTTGAATTTATGTCGTGACTATGCTATAATGGTACCTAAATGAGGGTAAATAATACATTTCATAAATTAGTTTTTATTGCGCTAGTCAGTACTATTCAGGGCGAGGTATAATAAACTAATGGCAAGCAAGAAAAAGCGAAAAAACACTAAGAAAAAGCCAGAGAAACAAAAACGGCTTCAGCTCAGTAGTGGTGCAAACAGAGAGATAATTGCTATATTTCTAATAATGTTGGCAGTATTTTTGGTACTAGCGCTAGCTGGTTTTGCCGGTACTCTTGGCCAATGGATACTTACCGGTACTAAGTTTGTAATTGGTCAGGCAGTGTATGTGCTGCCAATTGCTTTACTTGGTTCGGCGTATCTTCTTTTTCGCACCAACGAAGAAGAGGGCAGAGGCTATAAGTTTAACAATTTAATTGGCACTGTACTGATATTTGTCTTTCTAAGTACTCTTATTGCTGCCATCACTATGCCAGAAGGGGTAGAGATATCTGAGATAGGCGCTTACGGAGGCATAGTGGGTTATGCTCTTTATTCGGTGATGTCGGCGGTCTTAAATAGACCAGTCTCGATATTTATTTTGGTAATGTTAATCTTGATAAGCTTAGTTATAACCGCCAACGCCAGCCTACGTGAAATATTTAATACCCTAATAGGTAGAAAATCATCCGATTCTGATGAAATGGAAACTGTTGGTAATAATAAATTCCACATTAACACCAAGCTACCTATAAAAGGTACTATTGGTGCTAACGGTGAGGACTCCGACCAAAAAGGACCCAAAAGAACCGAACCAATTATGTATTCAATAGATAAAGACTGGAAATATCCTCCGATAGATTTACTTGAGGCCACCTCTACTCAGCCAGATCCCGGTGATGCCAAGGCGAACGCAAAAATTATCTCTAGTACTTTTTCTGATTTCGGTTTTGAGGTGAAAATGGATGGAGTAGATGTGGGCCCAACTGTTGCCCAATATACTCTCAAGCCACCAACAGGAGTAAACTTGAGCAAAATTGCCGCCCTAGATCGCAACTTGGCTCTAGCTCTTGAGGCTACACAAATCAGGATAGAAGCACCTATACCTGGTAAAAGTTTGGTAGGTATAGAGGTTCCAAACAAAAAAGGCGCAATTGTTCGTGTAAAAGATATTTTTCTCTCTAAAGAATATGACAATGCAAAATCAAAGCTCTCATTTGTGCTAGGTAGGGACGTAGCCGGCGATATTATTACGTATGATCTTAACAAAGCTCCACATCTACTAGTTGCTGGTGCAACTGGTACAGGTAAGTCTGTTACTATCAATGCCTTACTCTTAAGTCTTTTATATCGAAATAGTCCTAGTGAACTCAAACTAATACTTGTAGACCCCAAGCATGTTGAAATGACCTTGTACAACGATATACCACACCTACTTACACCAGTGATTACCGAGTCTGACAAAACAGTCTCAGCGCTTAAGTGGGCAGTTGCCGAGATGGAACGCCGACTCAAACTTTTGTCTGAATACGGTAAGCGCGACATTGGTGAATACAATATGGTAAAAAATGTTGATAGAATGCCATATATTGTAATTGTTATAGATGAGCTTTTCGATCTGATGATGCAAGCTGGTAAAGATGTCGAAAGTCTTATTCAACGTATTTCACAAATGGCAAGAGCGGTGGGTATTCACTTAGTACTAGCTACGCAAAGACCAAGTGTTAACGTTATTACTGGTACTATAAAGGCTAATGTACCTACCAGAATAGCTCTTGCTACAGCCAGCAATGTAGATTCTCGCACCATTTTAGATATTGGTGGTGCCGAAAAATTACTCGGTAAAGGCGATATGTTATTTAGCAGTGCCGAGTTTATTAAACCTAAGCGCGTACAAGGCGTCTTAGTAAGTAATGAAGAGGTAAGTGCCGTTACTAAGTTTTTGCGTGAGCAACGCCAACCAGAATATAATGACGAGGTGTTAGCCCAAGCCGTCAATCTTAAGGGTAGCGGCGGAGCTGGTAACTACAATGCTATGGATGATGATCTTTGGGAGCAAGCAGCTGAGGTAGTGATTTCTGCCAATAAAGGGTCTAGTAGCTTATTGCAAAGACGACTAGGTGTTGGCTACGCTCGTGCCGCCAAACTTATTGATATTTTGGAACAAAAGGGAGTGGTTGGGCCTGTTAATGGTAGTAAGCCTCGTGAAATTTTAGTAAGTAGTATTACTGAATTGAGTGGTGGGAGTGAAGAGTAAAGGTGAGTTCCAACTCTTCGTCTAAGAATAAATCTTTTTTGCATTCGCCATCGGCCTATGATCTTTCGGTAGCAGAACTACTAAAAACTAGACGTGAAGAACTTAAAGAAAGTCTAAAAGACGTAGAAAAATCTACTCAGATTCGTAAACGCTACCTAGAGCTTATTGAAGCTGGTGACTACGAACATTTACCCGATAATGTTTACTCTTTAGGCTATGTCAAAAGCTACGCCGATCATTTGGGTTTTGATACCGCACCAATTATCAATTTGTACAAAAAAGAGCGCATGAGCTATAAAGAAAGCAGAAATTCTGGCTCTATAGTAAAAGACGACAAACAAATGGGTTTGCAGCCTCTCGGTAGAGCCAGTTTTGTACTCAGTACCAAGTCACTACTAATTATTACCAGTGTATTGCTTTTTGCAATTATTTTAATTTACCTGGGCTGGCAGGTTGCTGTATTGGCTGCACCGCCCAAAATAACACTAAATAATATTCAAGATAAAGTTACTGCTAATTATGTAATTATTTCTGGCCAAACCAATGGCGATGCCGATGTATTTATAGACAACTCACCGATTCTTACCAACTCAGATGGTAGCTTTTCTGAAAGAGTAGCATTACTAGATGGTCAAAATCAAATAACTGTTACAGCAAAAAACCAGCTAGGTAAGTCAACTTCTGTTACCAAAATAGTAACTGCTAGTCTACCAAATGCGGTTAGTGCTACCACCCAAGTTTCATCGGCACCAGTAGATGGAGTAGAAATGCTAGTAAAAATATCCAACCAAGCTACCTGGATAATTGTAGTAGCAGACGGCCAAGATGTATTTAGAGGTACAATGTTGCCAGGTGCTATTCAGCTTTTTAAAGCCAAAACAAGCATCAAACTCACTACTGGAAACGCCGGTAATACCCAGGTATTTGTTACTAACTCTGTGGTAGCCAATAAAGACCTAGGTACCCTTGGCAAACCTGGTGAAGCCAAAAACGATCTCGAGTTTGGTAAAGATACGCAGTTTAAATAGGCTATATTAATGTAGTAGTATATAGAGTATGAAAGTATATTACGAAGAAGATCATGGTGGGGGTGAACGAAGAGAAGACGTTCCTTTGAGTATGCGTGATGCTCGCCTGCAAAGTGATTTAGAGGCCATAGTAGATGAGCAAAAACAAAAGGTTCGAGAAGATTCGATTGGTACTCAGATAGATGCCGTAGAACATCAAAGATTAGCCGAAGAGGCTATGGCCGAGCTCACCGATACCTCAGAAGCTCACATATATTTGCGAGTAGCTCGCGATCTTATTCCCGAAAAAGAAATTAGCTACGCATATAGCGAGGTAATAAAGCTTGCCATTGCATATGTGCGAATAGGCGAAATAGATGAAGCTTTGAGTTTAGTGGATCAGCTTGATTTGCCTACAGAGACATATAAACAAGATGTAGAGTGGGAAGCTACTGAAAAGAGCTTAAACCCATTTAGCTATAATGGTTTAAAGAAAAAAAAATATGCTAAAAGAATCTCTAGATGGAAGTTTAAAGATTCTCAAGATGAAACTTATGAATACTATGAAAGAAATTACGGTGGAATTAAGGATGGAGAATTTTATGAAGAAGCTGCTCTGTCTGCAGCCTATCAACATACAAAGAGTACACACGAAAGACAGTTTAAAAAACAATTAGAACTAAATGAAAAACAGAATATGCCCGAACTACAAGGAATGAGCCCTAAAGAGTATGTAATGGCCATGATAGCCTACTATTCGAATTGGATGGGCGGCATATCTACTAAAGAAAACGTACAAAAATTTGCCTCCACCCTTAAGGATCCCGAAAAAGATTTTGAAGTTAAATACAATGATTATCCTGATGGAGAGAGACCATTGGCATATCGATACCATCGAAATGAACTGTATAGAACATTAGAAAGAAATTACAAAAAGAATGGCCCAAAGGCATTACGGAAAGCAATAGATAAAGGAACCGTGACACAAGATGAAGGAGATGTTTTATATCAACACGAAGTAGAAATACCGCAAACTGTTATTTTTGATTTTTTGTGTGATTTAGCAGTTCAAAGATACCACGAAAATCAGCACGATATAGCTGATGATGAAGAGAAAGAATTAATAAGTAATTAGTATGGCCAAAGATTCTAGTTTTGATGTAGTAAGTGAATATGATCTTAGCTCAATGATTAATGCATGTGAGCAAGCTCAGCGTGAGATAACGAATCGTTATGACTTTGCTGGCACAGGGGCAAAGCTAGAGTTTGATAAAGACCAGAACGTAATAAATATTGAAGCCAATAGCGAGCTCAAGCTAGAAGCCATGGAGGGCGTAATAGAGAACAAATTTATAAAAGCTGGGTTGAGTTTAAAGTTTTTAGACAAAACTGGCGAGGTGCGCGAGAACAATATGATTGCCAGCAAAACACTACCTTTAGTGCAAGGTTTAGATCAGACTAAGGCTAAGCAAATCACCGCACTTATTCGAGAAAAAGGCTGGAAAGTTAAGACCCACATTCAAGGCGAAGCCGTACGCGTAACCGCCCCCAAAAAAGACGACTTGCAGGCCGTGATGGATGCACTTCGGAATGCTGATTTTGATTTTCCACTAAGTTTTAATAACTTTAGATGATTACTAAAGAACAAGCCTTAAAAGACTCAGAGCATTTTTATGATATCGCTACTCAAGCATTAGAATATCTTGCACTTGAACCTATATTGAGAAAAATTGGAGAAGTAGAATTAACCGGTAGCTATCTGTATAACCTTATGGGTAAAGCAGATATAGACTTTCATGTTTACACAACCCAAAAACCTACTCGAGAAGTAGTAGTTGATCTTGCGCAAGAATTTTTAATAAATGAAAAAGTTATAAAGTTAAATGTGGTTAATTATACAAAATTTCCGCCCTCTAGGCCAAGCTCACCACCAGGTGTGTGGATAGGCCTAAAGGTTGATGTAGACGGCGAATTAGTTAATTTTGATATTTGGTTATTAAGAAGAATAGACGAACACAAAGATGATTTTGCAACTGTCATGCCGGTCGATTGGTACAATAATTTATCAAAAGATCAACGCGATGCTATTGTTTATACCAAATCGCTATCTCGGGCAGGAGAATTAGATCAAGAGTATTTATCAACCGATATTTACCGAGCAGTTGTATTGGGTGGTGCAACTAAGTCAGAAGAAATAGCAGAGTGGATTAATAACAACCCAAGCCACTAAGCTTTACAAACTATTAAGTAGTAGTATATACTTTTGAAAGTTTGTACCTACCATCAGAAAGGCTTAGAATGCCTAATAGACCACCTACTGCAGATGAGCTAGAGCGAAAAATTAGAAAATGTCTAAATAAGCTAGAGAAGCTTTCGCCTAGGCAGATTAAGCAAAAAATTGCTGGTCACAGAAGTGGATTTAATCAAAACACAGAGCTTGTAGCTCGTTGGCTTTGTGAACAACTCAATCTCCCAAGAGTTGTCGTTAAGGCTTCGCAAAATGCCATCAACAACCTAGAAGTGACGGTTGAGCTTGGTTCGTATAGCTATGTGTTCAACTACTATGTAAAAACAAGTTTGCAAGAATTTTTAGGTATTAAAAAGAACAACAATGTTGTACCCGGCGCAAGCTTAACAAATGACCAAGCTATCTTGGTTAGAGCAATAGTTGATCGCGAAGGCGGTAGCGAAGCTGATTTTGTGCGCGAATTGCTAGATCAAGCCTTTGCCAACTCAACTGTTGTTAACGGCTTTGTTGCCCGCCTCAAGGCTCACCCCGAATGGCACAATACAATGCATAGTGCAGGGCTGTATCCGGCTGATATTTTCGCCGCTGCAAAAAGTGTTCGGAAAGCCGCAAAAAAGGTATAAAACTCAGCCCAAGAAACTATTTCTTGGGCTTTTACTTTACATAAGTGCGGTATAATTGATTTAATAAAGAAAGTTTAAAAAGTTGTTGACATGTACGTATAGTGTTCGGTATAGTTGATTTATTAAGAATATAAACCGAACAATACCTAGGAGGGCAACATGGCAACAGCAACAGTTACAAAAACAACTAAGACCGTTAAGGAGCAACTAGTGCAAGATTCTAAAAGTAGTAGCGCAAAAAAAGATAAAAAAAGTGAGCAATTAAGCGCACAAGAGAAGTCATCTCGCCTAAAAGCTGTAGATTTGGCGGTAGAACAAATAGAACGTCAATTTGGCCAAGGTTCTATTATGAAGCTTGGCGAAGGTATGCAAGTAGCCGTAGAGACTATACCAACTGGTAGCTTGTCGCTAGATCTCGCGCTAGGTAGTGGTATACCAAAAGGTCGCATAGTAGAAATATATGGTCCAGAATCTAGTGGTAAAACTACACTTGCTCTTCATACTGTGGCTGAGGTACAAAAAAACGGTGGCCTAGCTGCTTTTATAGATGCCGAACATGCCTTAGACCCAGAGTACGCATCTAAAATTGGCGTTAATCTAAACGATCTACTGATATCACAACCCGATACTGGTGAGCAAGCTTTAGAGATTTGTGAAACTTTGGTTCGCTCTAGTGCAGTTGATGTAGTAGTAGTAGATTCAGTAGCTGCTCTTGTACCAAGAGCAGAGATTGATGGAGAAATGGGTGATAGCCACATGGGCTTACAGGCTAGGCTTATGAGCCAAGCTTTGCGAAAGCTTGCCGGAGTAATTGCTAAGTCCAATACCACTGTCATATTTATAAACCAGCTACGTATGAAGATAGGTGTGATGTTTGGTAATCCAGAGGTAACTGCTGGCGGTAATGCCCTTAAGTATTATGCATCTGTACGTTTGGACATTAGACGTACCGAGCAAATAAAAGATGGCGATAATGTAATTGGAAATCACGTGAAGGTAAAAGTTGTAAAGAATAAAATTGCCGCACCGTTCAAGATTGCTGAGTTCGACATAATGTATAACGAAGGAATTTCTAAGTCTGGCGATATGATTGACTTAGCGGTTAAATACAATCTAGTGCAAAAAGCTGGTGCCTGGTTTTCTTACAAAGATGAAAAGATTGGGCAAGGCAGAGAAGCTGCCAAGCAGTTTTTACAAGACCATCCCAAAGTAATGCAAGAGTTAGAAAAATCTATTCGCACTATCGCTACTGCTTAGCTTGGGTAATCTGTAAACCATAATGTTGCAAATTACAGAAATTAGTCCACAAAAAAAACGCGATGGTTACTACAATATATTTGTAGACCAGGCGTTTTTTTGCTCTTTAAGCGAGCTGCAGTTGGCAACTCTTCAACTCAAAGTAGGTCAACAGCTATCTAATACAGATCAGGCCAATATTAAAAAAGCATCAGCTATCACCAAAACTTACAATAGAGCCCTTTACTATTTGCGGTATGGGCCACGCACCATTTGGCAAATGAATAAATATTTAGTAGATAAAGGTTATGAGCAAGAGCATATCGATGCTACTATTCATATACTTACTGCCGAGAAATACCTAAACGATGAGCTATATGCAACAAGTTTTGTACAAGATAGACAAACCTTTAAGCCTCGCTCAAAACAGATGCTTACTGCTGAGCTAAGGCGTAAAGGAATATCAAACGATACAATTACAAACGTATTAGGTGGGCTAGGAGAGAACGATCAGCTTAATGCTATTACAACAATTATAAGTAAAAAAATTAAACAATCGAAATACCAAGACAAAAAGAAGTTAACCGAATATTTACTACGACAAGGCTTTAGCTACTACAATATTAAGAGTGTTATAGAAAATATTGATTTTAAGTTCTAGCTGCGTTGGGGTAAAGGGGCTGTAGCGGTTTTACTAACTTTAGCAAAATTATCTTTTACTACAATGGTGTTTTTTTTGGTCTCTACAATACTTGAGCGATCAATAAGCAAATTGGTAACTAAAAAGTTTTTAAAAAAACCAGGGTTAACATTGAGCTTAGTAACGTAGAAATGAGCCGGATCAAAGGAAAAGTTGGTAACCTTACCAATCTTTTTTTCGCTAGCAGACTCAACGCGTTTACCAGGTAATCTGTAGCTATTTAGTATATCGTTTTGGTATCTTACTAACTCATCAAAATCGCTTAAGTTTTGTACAGAGTCTATCAGAACTTTCTTATTATTAAAAAATCTTATATCTCTAGGTAATAAGTACTTTTTACTTTTTGATTTTGCGTGGCTAGATACTACCAATAATACTATTTTGAGATCTTCTGATTTTACAACTAAATCACTCAATAACCCCAGCGGCTCTGAGCTTTGTACACTCACTACCGGAAGACCTATAAAACTACTAGATAACTTTTGCATATATACCATTATTATACCTTGACTACCTGTAAATTATAAGCTATACTTATTGAGATATAAATTAAGTAATAACACGCCTTTTTACTCTGTATTAATAATGCACAGTAAAACCTCAACTTCACGGTTGAGGGGTGCCAAAGAAAGGAAGTGTATGCGACACTACGAAGTAGCGGTGGTTTTACACCCAGATCTAGAAATAGATTTAGAGCCTACAACCAAAAAATTAGAAAAAATTATTGAAGAATTTGGTGGTAAAATCACCAATACAGACAATTGGGGTAAAAAGAAGCTTGCTTATAAAATAAACAAGCAAGATTGGGGAATATACATTTTTTACCAGATAGAATTAGATCCCAGCAAAGTTAGGGGTATTAATGATAGACTAAGAATAACCGAAGAAGTCATGCGCTTTTTAATTGTTAGCCTAGAAGACATTCGGTACTTAAAAAAACCCAACCAAAAACCAGCAACAAAGACTAAAACCAAGTCAGATAACATTGAAGAGGAGAAAGTATAATGGCTAAAGACTTTAATCAAGCAATAGTTATGGGTAATCTCACTAGAGACCCTGAGCTAAGAACTACTCCAAGTGGGCAATCAGTAGCATCATTTGCAGTTGCTACTAACCGTAGCTGGAATGATACATCTGGCGAACGTAAAGACTCTGTAGAGTATCACGATATTGTTGCCTGGGGTAAACTAGGTGAATTAGCATCTAATTATCTAGTAAAAGGTCGCAAAGTACTAGTAGTTGGCCGTTTACAAACACGTAATTGGGAAGGTCAAGATGGTGCTAAACGTCAAAGAACCGAGATAGTTGCAACAGACATAAATTTTGTAGGTGGAGCAGGCGATAACTCAGAGGGTTTATCAGCTACAACATCTACGCAAGGCAATGAAAAACCGTCTAAGAAAGATAGCAAAAAAGACGATGTAGTTATTGAAGATATGGGTGAAGGGGAGATCAATCTAGACGACATCCCATTCTAAAGAGTTATTTTTAGCGAATTTCGTTATCTACTACTTCGAAACCAAATTTATTAAATAAGGAAAATTATGGCAGAATATTATCAAGCTAAACAAAACAAATTCTATGCAGAAGACTTGGAATACATAGACTACAAAGATTTTAAGACCTTACAGCGCTACATTAATAGCTCAGGCAAGATAGAATCTCGTAAGCGCACCGGAGCTAGTATGAAGCACCAACGAATGCTTGCTACTGCGCTTAAGAGAGCTCGACACATAGGTCTTATACCATTTGTAGTGAAGTAGTTGGCTTGTAATATAGCAGCCAACTTTGTTGAAGGCTCCAGTTTTTGACCTACGTAGCTTAACTACGCTTTAGAAAAAAAGCTTCGCTGGCCAACTCTACCAACAAACCTTATAGGAGAAATAAAATGTATAGCCCTACAGACCTAAGAAAAGAAACCCTGATAGACTTAGATGGAGTTCCATATAAGGTGGTTGAATATGCGCAGAAACAGATGGGACGGGGAGGTAGTATAGTGAACACCAAACTCAAAAACCTAGTTACCCAAAATGTTATAGACAAAACTTTTCGCAATGATGCCAGAATAACACCAGCCAATATAGACCGTAAAACTGTTCAGTACTTATATTCTACCGTTGATGAGCACAATTTTATGGATCTAAGTAGTTACGAAACTATTGAGGTTCCTGTTAAATTAGATCAAAATATTCCAAAATATATTCTAGAAGGTGGCCAAATAGACGCACTTATATTTGACGACAAGATAATTGGTTTTGAATGGCCCAAAAATGTAGTACTCAAAGTAACTTCTGCACCAGGTGGCGATAAAGGCAATAGTGCTAGTTCAACAACCAAAGAGGTAGAGTTAGAGACGGGTATAAAAGTTCAGGCTCCACAGTTTATTAAAGTTGGTGATAAGCTAAAAGTAGATACACGCACCGGCGCATACTTAGAGCGCGCAAAGTAGTAGCGCTTAATCAAAAGGTGTTAAAATGTAGCCATGCTATATAGTATGCCTACCAACGTAATATCTTTTTTTGTACTTGGTGTTTCAATTTTTCTATTCGGGGTTCGGGGTATGTATTTGTATCGCAAACAAAAAACTCCACTTATTTTTTATTATGGCTTAGGTGCAATAGTAGCTGGGCTCTCTGCACTAATGTATTCAGTTCCGTTTGTATTTACCCATAATGTCGCTACCCTAAAAATTACAACTTTGGCGGGTGATTTACTATATTATTTCGCAATTATCGTGATGACCAGATTAATATGGTATCTAGGCTTTAATAAAAAAATTAGCTATCACTGGGTTTTAATACCATATTTGCTTGCTATTATTGGAGCATTTTGGGCAAGCTTGGTGTACCTACCCACAATCCACTATGAGTTTGTTGGTCATATCGTTGTGTATCCAGTTCCGTTAGTCGCTAGCTGGTTCTTTGCGGCTATGTCTACAGCGTATATTTTTGTAGGGCTACTAACGCTCTATCATGCCAAGACCATAAAAGCCTCAAAACAAAGAGCCCGATTGTATTTAATAGGTTTGTCGTTCTTAGTAGGAGGTATTGCTGCAGTAATAAATTTCTTGGTTTTTCAAGGCAGTAACAATGGTAGTTTAAATATTTTGGCGTATATTGTAACAGCACTTATTTTGTTTATTGGAATATTTGCGATTAGTCGTAAAAAATCTTCAAAGTAGAATAAATCTTTTTAAAAATCAATTAGTGTTAGAATAGTACATATGCTTTACCCAATGCCTTCAAACGCCATACCATTTTTTGTACTAGGTGTCGTTGCTACAGTATTTGGACTAAGGGGGTTATTATTCTATAAAAAAAGTAAACTTCCACTTAGCCTTTACTATTCTTTAGCAGTCTTGCTTATAGGTGTAGCAAATATACTATATTCTGTTCCTTATGTTTTTTCACATAACTCTGATTTACTAAAAATGATTACAAATATAGGTGATTACTTTTATTATGCATCAATCTTGGTTTCAGCGAGAATAGTATGGTATTTAGGATTTAACAAGAAAATATCTTTTTTATGGCTACTAGTTCCTTACTCTCTTATTATTATCTCTTGCCAAGTAGCTATTATTAAATCTTGGAGCTCAATACAGTATCAGTTTTATGGTAGTGATGCATATTTTCCTGTAGACCCACTTGCCTGTAAACTGTTTGCAGCTATGTCGACTGCCTATATTCTCGTTGGTATTTTTACTATTCAGCAAGCCTACACAATCAAGGACTTAAGACAAAAATTACGGCTGAATAGTATAGGTATAGGTTTTTTAGCTGGAGGAATGGTCGCAATATATAACTATCTATTTTTACAAGGTAGCAACACTAATTTTGTTGCGACTGTCGGCTATATAGCTATTTCTGTAATACTTTTTATAGGTATCTTTGTAGTTGGCCGAAGAGGTAAAAGCTAATTGTTAAACCTAAACACCACAACATCACCATCTTGCATAATATAGTCTTTACCTTCTAAGCGAACCTTGCCGGCATCTTTAGCACCGGCCCAACCATTACCAGCTACAAAATCTTCATAACTGGTAATCTCGGCTTTGATAAATCCTTTTTCAAAGTCGGTGTGAATTACCCCTGCAGCCTGTGGTGCGGTGTTGCCAGTGTGAATTGTCCAGCCACGGGTTTCTTTAGGGCCACTTGTAAAGAAGCTTTGCAAACCAAGTGTTTTATAACCTAGCCTTATTAAGCTCTCTAGACCAGATTCTAATTGCCCCAAGCTTTCAAGTAATTCTTGTGCTTCAGTATTTGGTAAATCTTGCAACTCAGATTCGGTTTTGGCCGAGAGAAACACGCATGGTGAGTTGGGTACAATAGACTTTAGCTCTTGTTTCTTTTTCTCGTCTGCTAGCTTACTTTCATCAATATTAAAAACATATATAAACTTTTTAGCTGTAATTAGCTGCAAGTCTTTAGCCGATTCAGGTAACTCATTGTAAGAATCAGAGATAAAATCACCATTATCTAGTATTGTTTTAATGTTTTCTAGATCTTTAATATCGGTACCAACTTTGGGGTTAGATTTGAGTTCTTTTTGTAGAGTTTCTATTCGTTTAGTTATACTTGCGATGTCGGCCAGACAAAGCTCGGCCCTAATGGTTTCAATGTCATCGCGTGCATCTACTTTACCTTCTACATGAATAACGTCATCGTCGTCAAATGCTCGTATTACTTGCACTATAGCCGAGCACTCACGTATATGACTCAAAAATTTATTACCCAAACCCTCGCCTTGGCTAGCACCACGTACAATTCCTGCAATATCTACAAACGTACAACTGGCAGGAATAATTTTTGCAGAGTTAGAAATTTGGGCGAGTTTTTGCACGCGCTCGTCAGGAACATTTACTACTCCTACATTGGGCTCAATGGTAGCAAAAGGGTAATTAGCTGCAAGCACGCGGTTTTTGGTAAGGGCATTAAAAAGAGTAGATTTACCTACGTTGGGCAAACCTACTATGCCAAGCGAAAGACTCATAAGGCTATTATATCAGATACAAGTATATTATTACTTATAAATAAAATCTTACATATACTTGTTTGATTTAAGTTATTTGGTACAATAAAACGTAAGAGTTATGGAATCTAAGTCGCAACAACCTCACAATGCCAAGCCAGAAAAGGTAAAAAAGACCAATAAACCCAACAAGACTCTCAAAGTTGGATTGATAATTGGCTTGGTTATACTTGTTGTTCTTGTGATAGTAGGTGTATTTATATACTTTAAAAACTACTATGTAGGGCCCAACACGGCCTTCAAGGTAGATGGACAGGCATATTCAAAAGATCAGGTCGAGAGTACGCTAAATGTAGCAACTGAATCCTATAAATTAGATAGAGCCGCCTCGCTCAACACTATTATCGACTCCGCCAAGTACAAAGTTGCTGCACAAAAAAATAACGTAAATATAACCGATGCAGATATTCGCTTAGCATTACAACAAACTTCGTATGCTGGGGCCGCTCAAGATTCCGAGCCTCTTAACGATTGGGTATCAACAATAGGTTATAAGATTGCTATGAGAAACTATATAGATTTGCAAAAAGCCCAAGCAAAAAGAGGTTTTAGCTACGTGTTCTATTTTGGTAACCTGGTCATACCAGACACTTTGCACCCTCCACAATTACCGAATTTTGGCAATCAAGCAATGATACAACAAGAAAGAGATTATGCTAAGGCAAAAGCCGAAGAGTATCGTGAGTTACTAGTAAACAAAAAAATGAGTCCAGAGGATGTTCTTAAGCACCTCAAGGCTGATTATCGTCTTAATTGGAAGTACTATTCAGACTCTAGTTATAGTACTCAGTTTGGGAATAATCCAAATGTTGAAGACAACTGGGAGTATCAGGTGAGCTTGAGACCAATTATTAGTTATATTGAAAGTTTCAAAAAGCTCAACACCCCAAGCGAAATCTCTACAGGTAGCTTACCAATAAATGAAAATCCACAATCAGATGCTGATTACAAAGAGGCTTACTTCTATTTTGTTTATATTACTGACGATAACAACCAGGCCGAAAATATACAAAAAACGCTAAGTGATATGCAGGTGGTTAAATGATGATTGCTGCTAAGATAGTAAACAGAAATTTACTATTAAAACTTGCGCTTGTTTTTAGTGTTGTGATTGCATCTGTTATTATGTTTAGCCCCAAAGCAAAGGCCTATACAGTAAGTGACTGCGGTGTTCATACAGGTCGAACAAGCAGTTATGCCGGAGCTATTATCTATTTATCTTATATTGATGATACAACTGGTGATCGAGTCTATATTTCTAAAGTAGGTTCAAATGTAGATGCTACGGTTAAGATCACTGCATCGCAAGGTCAAAATATTGCTCATGCTCCAGGTGGCGGTACTACAGACTATAGAATAAACAGTGGTTTTTTTGGACCTGCTTATGCTGGTTGTGCTTATGTAAAGACTATAATAATGGGCTATGGCAGTAATGGTAGCCCAACGTCTTTTTTGCAGGTTGCTAATGGCGGTAACCAATGGTCACTAGATTGTCGTGAAGATAGCAATGGTCAGGTTGTGTCTTTCAACTTTCAGGTTTCAACAGCCAACCCTGTCTCAAATAGCCTCGTTCCTGTGGGCGCAAGAACCGGCGGTTATTGGTCGCAAGTAAACACAACCGTAACCAACGGAAATACAAGAGATGTTAATCTAAAATATATTCAACCGGCATTACCAATTTCTACACCTAGTAAATTTTCAATAAGAAATAGACTTGGTAATCATCTTAAGACACAAAACGAAGGGGTTTATACGCCCATGCAAAATGATACCAATCAGGGCTACAATAATACCAACCCAGATACAAGCGATGTTGTTACGTACAATGAAAAGAACCTTATTTACTACAAAAAATTCGACCAAACTTGCTCTAACCCTAATTGCACTACTGAATACAATTACAAAAAATATAATGCAGTTAGTGATGCTAAAGCTAATACAAACCCTTTTACTCCATACGTGAGGGCACCTAAGAAAATGACCATTAATGGTTTAGATTGGAAGCTAAGCGGTTTTAAGGAATGTACCAATGGCGATACGTGTTGGAGTAGTGGTATAGGCTCAGTGCCGAATCTTACCTCTACATACGGACAATATACGCTTTCTACCGATATACCCGAGAGTACTATCAAAAATGAATATTGGTTTTACACTCCAGATATGCCAACCTGTTCTGCCTCTGCCAATCAAACAGTGAGTGCCGGCACTAATCCAGTTTATTTTAGTTTTTCAGGTACCAATGCCGAAAGTGCCCGAGTAGCAGTATTTAACAGCTCTGATTTAGCCTTTGAAATTGAAAATATTGATATTGATAAGTTTGGAGTTTCAAATTATGCTTATTATAACCAACCCGACGGAACCACTTATATATATAGAGCTTATTTTGAAAACGTCGACGGCCTGCAAAGCACAAATTGCTCAACTACCATTACCAAAAATAACCCGGTAGGCACTGTAGATCTCAAGGTGAATAATTCTAATGGCCCCGTAACCATAGCAAGAGACGCAGCCCTCACCGCCAGTTGGAGTGGTACCAATCTTTCTACCGGCACCAACCCTTGTACAGCTACCGCCAACCCAACTACAAATACCTGGACAGGCACCAAGCCCACTAGCGGTTCGGGGGTAGCATTAGACAACACCACGCCTGCCAATACACCAGTCACTCGGGTATACACCATTACTTGTGCTACTTCGTCTGGTGGTACGGCTACCGACTCTGTGACTGTTACGGTAGTGCCACCGCCAGCAGTTATTATTAGGGCAAATGGCAACGCCGGCACGGTATATGTAAATATTAATGAACCACTAAGTCTCACCTGGGAAAGTAGTAATACCACTAGTTGTAGCGCTTCTGTACCTAGCTCTAACCCTGCTATCACTTCTTGGTCTGGAGCAAAGGCTACAAACAATTCGTCAGGAGAAAATCACAATGCTGATACCGCTGCGTCTAATACCATTACTTACCGAATTACCTGCAATGGTGTAACGGGCAGTAGCCCCAATACCAGTGCTAGCGATGTAACGGTAGTAGTTAATGCATTGCAGTACTATCCATGGCTCCAAACTGATGGTGGCGATGTACGTAGTGTAGGTACAATTGTTGGGCAGAGTCTTGGCCTTGCCACCAACCTAAACGATAACCCCGGTGGACGTCGGTATGATTCTAGCAACCACGCCTCACCAACAGCCGAGGCGGAATATGTAGTTGTAGCTAGTGGTTCGGGTACTAACTTCTGTTCATTTAATTTCTACAACCTTGGTGTTCAACAAACCAATGTACAAAACTCTTGTACTACAGGTGGATACTCTCCGGCAAGTATAGATTTTGGCACGGTTGCTAGTTCAATAAACTCGGCCTGGACCAAAAATGGGTCTGGTGTCTCTCCAGCCAACGCTAAGTGTGTGCCACACAATACTGCTATAGTAGGTGCGAACATCAATACCGATCTGAGTTTAGCATGTACTGATATTAATTTAAGATTTTGTAATGATGGCACGCCCATGGGTAGCCCAACTTGTCCGGTAGGTAGCCCCAATCTAGCGCAGCAAACCACCAACCCTAGCCCTTCAGCTGGTGGTGGTATCCAGAAAAAAGAAACTGGCAACAGTCCATCTAACCTATTTAATTTGACTCCTAGCGGAGCTTTGACGGTGAATGGTAGAGGTACCTTATGGGTAAGACCTGCCAGTAATGTAACAGAACCTAGTGTACTTACAATTACCCAAAATATTACTTATCCAGCCACTGTAAACCTAACCGCACCAAGCCAACTACCAAACTTTGCAATTTTTGTAGAGGGCGACGTGTATATTTCTAACGCTGTTACTAGAGTAGACGCTACAATTATTGCTACTGGATCTATTTATACTTGCGGTGAAGGTGTATCAACTACAGCTGCGGCATGCTCAAACAACCTAGTAGCGAACGGCATGTGGGCTAGTGGAGGCACAATTAACTTTGGTCGCAGAGCATATAATAGAAATACTCCAACACCTGCCGAGAAAATTGTGCTTACCGTGCAGTCTTTGGCTTTTCCTGCACCTGGGTTAAGTAGAAAAGACGGTGATACTAGCACCGGGCTAGAAATAGACCCCAATGAATATCAGCCTCGTATTCAATAAATCTCAAAATTAACAATTATAAATCACAAAACTTACTTCTATATAAGTAGGTTTATATATAACTCTTATGTTAAAATAAACAGTATAAACTGCTGTTATTGTATGACTACTAAAGTGAAAAATCCCCCAAAACAAGAATATTACAGTTTTAATGATGAGTTGTTTAATAACAATAGCTTTTTAGATACAAAAAAATATCGAGTAGTATTATGAAGTTTTTACCACAATCAGACAGTTTTTTTGGCCTAGATATTGGTTCTAGTAGTGTTAAAATTACTCAGCTTAGACAGCTACATGGTAGACCCAATCTGGTTACTTATGGTGATATAGAAATACCAGAGAATCTTTTTGCAAGTGGGTCAGAAATAGATCAAACCAAGCTAGCTGGTTTGATTAGTCAACTCGCCAAAGATGCTAAGGTAACCTCAAAAAACGTGGTAGCTAGCCTAAATGCCTCGCAATCTTATACAGCGATTATTCAAACCCCAAAGCTAACGCACGATGAGATAGCCGGTAGCATAGAGTTTCAGGCTGACAAGGTAATACCAATGGCTATAGACCAAGTTAAGTTAGATTGGGCGGTGGTTGGTGAAGACGTAGAAAACGAAGAACTAGATATTTTATTGGTGGCTGCGCCAAATGTAGTTGCTAATAGGTATTTAGAAATTGTTCAAAAGGCCGGCTTTGAGCTTCTAGCCCTAGAGATAAACGCTATAGCTCAGGCTCGGTCTTTAGTACGGCCAGCTGACAGGGAAAAGTGTTTGTTGTTGGTAGATATTGGTCGTCAGGCCTCAGATATGGCTATAGTAGAAGATTTGGTACCGCACTTAGTGCGTTCGGTTACGGTTGGGTCTAAGGCTCTTTCGCGCTCTTTGGTGCAAAATTTGGGTATAGATGACGAACAGGCTGATCAATTTATGCATAAATTTGGTATGGACAAAACCAAGATAGAGGGCCAGGTTTTTAAAACTCTAAAGACTATAGTTGACCAATTAGTAGACGAGATAAACAAATCTATCACTTTCTTTCAAGAGAAGAACACTAGCCTCAAAGTAGAAAAAATTATTCTTACTGGCGGTACTGCTGCGCTACCCGGTTTGCCACTTTATATTGCCAACTCTACCGGTCTAACGGTAGAGATAGGTAATGCATGGCAAAATATTAGCTACCCAGCAGAATTAGAATCTAGCTTGGCAAGTTTGAGCTTGAGTTATGGAACGGCAATAGGCCTATCACTTAGAGGTTTTAAGCTATGATGCTACAAATTAACCTGCTACCAGAAGCGAGAATACTTAAATTAAAAGACATGACGCGCAAGCGAACTGCGGCAACTATAACTATTCTTACTATTCTGGTGGTTGGTACTGTTATAGCGACTCTAGTATTGCTTCTAGGATACGAATATTCTATAAATAGAGCCACTCAACTACGAATAGAGAGTCTCAAAAAAGATATTAATAGTAAGCGAGATCTTGAGCAAAAGTCGGCAACCCTACAAGAAAACTTGGCAGCTTTTGCTACCCAACAAAAAAGCCGACTGTATGTAAGTGAGATATTTAGAAACCTTGGTAGTGTTATACCGGCCAATGTTAAAATAAGTAGTTTTCAAATAAGTGACGACTACTTAGTGACTGTAAGTGGTACAGCACCAAGCTTTGCAGCTGTTAGTACATTTTCAGAAGCGCTGCAGCAATACAATGTAAACTTTAAGCCCCAAGCCAACCTTGAGAGAAAACAACTTTTTACCGATGTTAAAATAACTTCTGTGAGTCGTGACAGCAATAGCCCTACAGTTTCATTTACTATGACTTTTAAGGTAGATCCAACACTATTTAACTCAGGCCAGGTGCAATAGACATGGATACACCAAATTCAAACCCAACACCAGCATTACAACAACCACCAAAGCCTAAAGCTATTAAGGTACCCAATACACCCAAAAGCCAAGCTGCTAGCGCTACGACTCGCAGATATATGCAAATAGCCGGAGTTATTATTGTTTTAGTGGTACTGGTTGGTGGTTATGCTATTTATTATCTTGTGGGTAAGTATACTCACATGTCTAATGTAAACAAGGCTCAAGACCAGCTCTTTACTTCTTTACAAACCAAGCAAAAAAATCTAAAAGAACTTAAGCCTAACTACGATGCTATCAATACCAAGGGCGAAAACGGTGTTTCAGATGCAGACTTGATATTGCGGGCAATGCCAGTTACCGAAGATTATGAAAACCTAGTAGCATCATTAGAAAAGATGGGTATAGAAAGTGGAGTAAAGGTGTCTAGCATCTCTCAAAGCAGTACTAGTGCGAGTACAACTACTAATACCACACCAAATACAGGTACAGGCGCACTTGTCGGTACAAATAACATTGAGGCTACGCCTTTTACGTTTACTGTAAGTGTAGAGGGTAGTTATAGTGCGATTCTAGAGTTTCTTAAAAAAACCGAGAATTCAGCACGCGTGATAAACTTTAATAGTATGAGCTTAAATGGTAAAACTGGCAATATTACCGCCAATTTAACTATGACTACTTTCTTTAAGCCAGAAGCCAACATTGAAAGCACCGAGGTACCCCTAAAATAGCTTATGCCTAAGAAAAATATCATTACCATTATAATATCAGTAGTAATCTTTATTGTTGCTCTAGCTTTTATATACCGCTATTTTGTGCCTGCACCGAAAAACTCTGGCATTATGGTGGAGGTGCCGCATCCAGTAAACCCTACATTCAACCAAGAGCAACTCAATACGCTTAAAAACGATGTAAAGGATTATAGCCAAAACTTAGTGCCTGTAGACAATGGTGGTAATGTACCGGTAATAAGGTGAGCGGGGGTTATTTTGCCGTCTAGAACTTCAAATATCAGCATAGATCAGTTTATTGCCCAAAATGGCTTGGTAGCGGCCGACAAGCTAGAGTCGGCCAAGCGCGATGCTGCCCAAACTGGTAAAACGCTTCTACAGACTCTTGTTAGCCAGAACCTACTAAGTGAAGAAGATAGTGTAAAGATAACTGCTCTTACTAAGAATATTCCTTTTGTAGATTTGAGCAATCAAAACATTAGCAACGAAACTCTTAACTTAATTCCTAAAGATGATGCAGCAGAGTACACCGCGGTGGCGTTTGGTACTAGTGAAGGGCGTTTACAGGTGGCAATGCAAGACCCCGAAGACTTACAAGCTATCGACTTCTTGTCACGCAAGAGCGGTTATCCTATTAAGGCATATTTAGCCCCCAAGAAACAAATCTCAGCCTGGATAAACCGTTACCAAGCCAACTTAGATAGTGAGGTAGAACAGGCCCTAGGGCAAGACAAAAAGGATGATCAAAAACAAGCTGAAGCAGTAAAGCACTTCGACAAAGAAGACTCCAAAAAGCTTGAGACTATCGTGCAAGATGCACCCATTACTAGAGCTCTCAACTCTATTATAGAGTATGCTATTAATGCCCACGCATCAGATATTCACATAGAACCACGCGAGAAAGAACTAAAAATCCGTTTTAGAATAGATGGAATATTACAAGAAGTAATGACTTTGCCAAAAACTACCGAGCCTGCCCTTATTTCTAGAATCAAAATTTTGTCTAAGCTCAAGATAGACGAACATAGAGTGCCGCAAGATGGTGAGGCTCAATACCGACTAGGTGGGCGAGAGATAGATTTACGTATTGCAATCGCACCAATTAGTTGGGGTGAACAAGTAGTTATACGTTTATTAGACAAATCTGATGCGCTTTTTAAACTTGCTAGTCTAGGTATATATGGTAGAAGTTACGAGATAATAAAAAAAGGTATGGCCAAATCTCACGGCATGATACTGTCTACCGGCCCAACTGGTTCGGGTAAATCAACTACCTTGTATGCTATTATTCAAGAAATAATTAGCCCAAAAATAAATATTATTACCCTAGAAGACCCCGTAGAGTACAAAATGGCTGGAGTGAATCAAATACAGGTAAACACTGATGTAGGTTTAACTTTTGCTTCTGGCTTGCGATCTATACTACGTCAAGACCCCAATGTAATTATGGTGGGTGAGATTCGCGATCATATTACTGCAGACTTAGCTGTGCAATCAGCTCTTACTGGTCACCTTGTGCTTTCTACTCTGCACACCAATGGTGCTGCTGGGGTTTTACCCAGAATGCTAGATATGAAAATAGAGCCTTATCTTATAGCTAGCACTATTAATACTTGTATTGGTCAGCGTTTGGTGCGCAAGATATGTAACAATTGTAGAGCCGGCTACCCAGCTAGTACGGCGGCTGTAAAAATGATAAATAAATTTGTGGGCAGTTTACTACCCAAAGACCAAGCCAGTATTGCCGATACAGAGAAATCTTTGGGTTATAGTAATTTGCCAACAGCCTCTCAAACCGCTTATACTCTATATAAGGGGCGAGGTTGCGAACAATGCCAAGAAGGTTACCAAGGACGTATTGGTTTGTACGAAGTTTTTGAGATGAATCCAGCTATTGAGCAACTTCTATTACAACACGCTACGACCAGTACAATACAAAAACAGGCTCAAGCCGATGGTATGATCACTATGCTTCAAGATGGCATACTAAAAGCTCTAGGTGGCGTCACCACTCTAGAAGAGGTAGCCCGTGTGGCCTCAGATTCTTAAAAAGTAATTTGGAGAAAAATATGCAGCCCAACACAGTTACTCACATAGAAAAATATCTAGAAGAAGTTATTCGCCGTAATGCGTCAGATCTTCACTTGCAAGTTGGTATCCCGGCAATGCTTAGAATAGATGGTCGCTTGCTAAAGTCTGAAAACGACCAAGTGCTTAGCGAACAAGCCATAGAACAGCATATCTATACACTAATAGATGAAAAACAAAAAGAGTTGCTCACCACTAGGCTAGAGCTAGATTTTTCATTTGCTTTTGGCGACCTAGGCCGGTTTCGTGTAAATGCTTTTCACGAAAAAGGCTCATTGGCAGCAGCGCTAAGACTTATACCCACCAAAATTCGCACTATTGAAGAGTTGGGCCTACCTAGGGTAGTAGAACAATTTAGTAATTTACCAAGAGGCTTGGTGCTGTCTACCGGCCCAACTGGCTCTGGTAAGTCTACTACTCAAGCCGCCATGATAGACCTTATAAACACCAACAAGGCCATGCACGTTATTACTATTGAGGACCCCATAGAGTACCAATACCATCACAAAAACTCTATTATCGTACAGCGCGAGGTACACTTTGATACTGTTAGTTTTGGAGCGGCTTTGCGATCTAGCCTGCGTGAAGACCCCGATGTAGTATTAATAGGTGAAATGCGCGATTTAGAGACGATAGCCACGGCTATTACTGTGGCAGAAACTGGGCACCTAGTGTTGGCTACTCTACACACCAACGGCGCAGCTCAGTCAATTGATCGCATGATAGATGTGTTTCCGGCCCACCAACAGCAACAAATACGCACTCAGCTAGCAGGTGTTATACAAGGCATTATTAATCAACGACTTATACCACTTATAGGTGGTGGTAGAATGCCAGCAGTAGAAATAATGGTAGCCAACTCGGCGGTGCGTAATCTTATACGAGAAGGCAAGACTCACCAGATAGGTGCGGTAATACAAACCAGTGCCGACGAAGGTATGCAATCTATGGACAAACAGCTTGTAGAGTTGGTTAAGGCCGGCAAAGTAGCTCTAGAAGAAGCTCAAACCTATGCAGTAGACCGCAAAGAGTTTGAAAGGCTTATGAGGAGATAGCGCTAAGTGCAAGAGTATTCTTACAAAGCCAAAGACCCCGATAGTACAAAGGTAGTAGAGGGTAAAATATCTGCCGAGAACAAGCAGATAGCCGCCAATTTGCTCAAAGCCAAAAATCTTTATCCTATAAAAATAGAAACTTATCATGAGCAAAATGTACTAAAAGATATTAAGTTTTTTAATAAGGTAAGTGCCAAAAGTAGAGTAATTTTTACCCGCCAGCTAGCGACTTTAGTAAAAGCCAGCCTGCCTATTACTCAGTCGCTCAACTCTGCAATAGAACAAGTGAGCGACAAGAATTTTAAAAGTATTTTACAAAAAGTGGCCGCCTCGGTAGAAGGTGGGCAAACTTTGGCAGACTCTTTTGGGCAGTTTCCAGAAGTGTTTAATAGTGTTTATACCAATCTTGTGCATGCTGGCGAAGAGTCTGGCACGTTAGATGAAACCCTAGAAAGACTTGCCGACCAGCAAGAGAAAAAGCAGCAAATTATCTCTAAAATTCGCGGTGCTTTTATATACCCGGTATTAGTACTTATTGTTATTGTTTTGGTAATGCTCTATATGATGTCGGCGGTTATGCCTCAAATAAGTGATTTGTACGTGCAGCTTAAAAAACCATTGCCTATTGTGTCGCAGATAACTCTACAAATATCTAATTACCTCACCAAATTTTGGTGGCTGGCTATTCTTATATTTATTGCAACTATCTTTGGTTTAAGAGCCTATGTGAAGTCGCCTGTTGGTCGTAGGCACTGGGACGAGCTTAAACTCAATATACCTATTGTAGGTATATTACTCAAAAAAATGTATATGGCTCGTTTTGCCCGCACACTTAGTAGCCTTACGGGTTCGGGCTTACCACTTCTAGAGTCACTTAGTATAAGCTCCGAGGCAATGAACAATGTAGTGTTGGCAGATACCGTAAATGCTGCCGCCGAAGATGTGAAGAGTGGTAAGTCGCTAGCTGGCGCATTAGACAAAAACAAGTATTTTCTTAAATTAGTGCCTCAAATGATAAAAATTGGTGAAGATTCGGGTACACTAAGCGATATGCTTGGTAAGGTAGCCGACTTTTACGAGGCCGAGGTAGACCAAGCAGTTAAAAACATTAGCACCGTTATAGAGCCAGCACTTATGATAGTGCTTGGTACTATGGTGGCATTTATTATTATTGCCATACTTTACCCCGTATATAGCCTGGTAGGTGGGGGTATAGGTAGCTCTAGTAGCACCCCAACTACCCAATCTACCAGTAGTCAGTAACAAAAAACTATACAAAAGCTGTTGACAGTATAGTGCTTATGCTACAAAATAGATACTAACCACACTTAAGTGTGTACAACTTAAATAAGTAAAGTATTGAAAGGATAATACAAACTAATGAAACTTTCCCCCAAAAAAGGATTCACTTTAATAGAAATAGTAATTGTGCTAGCCATAGCCGCACTTATAATGGTAATTGTGTTCTTGGCTGTTGCCGGAGCTCAACGCTCACAAAGAGATACTTCTCTCAAAAATAATGCAGCTAGAGTAATTGCTGGCGCTGAACAGTATGCCTCAAATGCTTCAGGTGTATATCCTGCAAATATTGCCGCATTTCAAAACAACTACTTAAGTGGCATTTCACCAGTACCGCAAGATTACACCACCGCCCTTACTTCTTCCAATTCTGGAAACGTTTACTACAGTGCACCTACTCCAGCAGTTAACCCAACTGTAGGTCATACTTGTAATAATGGTTTAATTGCTAACACAACCAATCCCAAACAGGTTGCTGTTGTGTACTGGAGTGAAGTATCTGGCTCTCAACAATGTGTTAATAACTAAATTATAAAGTGAATTAATACCCAGAAAGGTCCTTAGGGGCCTTTTTAGGTATTACTGCAGTTGCTTTATAATTTATATTGTCCATAATATAGTTTATGTTTATAATACTTTCACTATTTTTACTCCTAGGTCTTTGCCTTGGTAGTTTTGTAAACGCTTGGGTGTGGCGTACCAAAACAGGCCGTAGCATCGCAACAGAGCGCTCTATGTGCCCGCACTGCAAACATCAGTTAAAGTGGTACGAGAACATGCCACTTATTAGCTACATAATGCTAAAAGGTAAGTGTAGTAATTGCAACAAGCCCATTTCTATACAGTATCCGCTAGTAGAACTCTCCACTGGTTTACTATTTGTAGCATTGTATTGGCATTTTGGGCCGATTTATAGAGTAGAGTGGTTAGAGCTAGCCGGTTGGTGTTTGGCTACAGTATTTTTGGTAGCGGCATTTGTGTATGATTACCATTATATGCAGTTACCAGATAGGTTTATGTTGCCAGTTATTGGTATAGGTATTGCCTTAGTGGCTATTCAGGTATTTACCTATGGCTGGGGAACTGTAGTGCCACAACTATTAGCTACAGCCGTATTTGGTGGTTTATATTTTGCCCTCTGGTTTTTTAGTGGCGGACGGTTTTTGGGTGATGGCGATATACGCCTAGCTGTTGCTATGGGCCTTCTATTGACCGTGCCTCAGCTATTAGTAGCCATATTTATATCTTACTTACTAGGCGCAACAGTTGGTGTTGTGCTTATTGCCTCCAAGAAAAAAAAGCGTACCGACCCCGTACCTTTTGGCCCGTTTCTAATAATTGGTTTGTATTTGGGCTTATTCTATGGTCTACAAATAAGTAATTGGTATCTTGGCTTGTTTTAACCAATTCTAAAATATAAACACAAGTGTTATAATTAAGTAAATCTATCTTACTAAGTTAGTTATGAAACTTCCCCCAAAAAAAGGATTCACTTTAATAGAAATAGTAATTGTGCTAGCCATAGCCGCACTTATAATGGTAATTGTGTTCTTTGCTGTTGCAGGGGTGCAAAGAACACAACGTGATGTTGCAAGAAAGAGAATTGGAACACAAGTAATTACTATGGCAGTGCAGTTTTCTAGTAATAACGGCGGTGCAATGCCGGCTGGTTTGGCAGATATTGCATCCTACAGCACCCTAAATACCGACCCTAGCGGTGTTCAATATACTGCTAGTAATGTTGTATACGCTACTACCCAACAAGCTGCCTCATCTACACAACTAATAGTAATGGCAGCTGGATTGTGTGACGGAAACGAAGTAAATCCTATTGTAAATGCTAAAACTTTTGCAGTTTCGGTATATCAAGAGATTAATGGCGCACACTGTCTTTCGACATAATTTTTCCTCTACACAATACATAACTGTTATATAATAAGAGCTATGAAGTTTTTAAAAAATGCCAAGGGCTTTTCACTTATAGAATTGACAATCGTAATGGCAATATCTATTTTGTTGGTAGCTATAGTTAGTGGTGTGTACAGATTGCGCCAACAAACCGTAAACGACGATGCTGCACAACAAATACTTTCACAAATAGATTTGGTGCGTAATGAGGCACAACGAGGCGCATCTAGCGTAACTGGTCCGGTAACTAATCCAACTAACAACCCAGATACATTGTATGGTCAAGCAATAATGTTTAGTGATACTTGTTTTGGGGTGGGTAAGTCGTGCATGGCAATATCTAAACTCAGACAAACCGAAGGGAGCACTCAATTAACTGCCTACGACAGTAGAACTACAGATCTACCAGAAGGTTTTAAATTTAGGTTCGACACCAGTCAGCCCAATGTAAGTCTATTTAATAAGGTTTTTCCTACCCAGGCGTGTTTACAGGCGGGGAGTTGCAACTTCACGGCCAAGCCAGGTTCTACTTATGCCGACTGCGCGGCTACAGGGTATATGATGTATTTAACTTGTTCGCCGGTGTCTGCTAGCACTACCAGGTTACCAGTCTTGTTTATACCCAACCCAAGTGTGAGCAAAAAAATGGCGCTAGTTGCGTTACAACCAGGCGCTAGTATTTCTACTACCACATTTCAAACTGCTCTGGCAGCAGGTAGCGGTAACAGTGGTGCTTTTCAGTTATTTATTTCTAACTCAAACAATACAGCGGTGTATATTATTACCATAGACTTAAGCGGTAGTAGCACTACAGGATTATACAGAATACAATGAAAAAACATTACCACAAAAAACCAATTGGCGACACCCTAATAGAAGTAATTTTTGCCTTTGCTATTTTGGGCACCATAATAGGGTTTGCTTTTACCGGTGTTATACAAGGTCGTAAAAGTGCTATTGCTGCTCAGCAACGCTCTCAAGCACTACTAATAGCCCAGGCGCAGTCTAGTGCCATACTTTCTTACAGATCGGCATTGCCGTGGGATGAAAACGGCGGTACCCCGAGTTTTTTGGGTGGTCAAACAGGCGGTAGCTCTGCAGTTAGTTTATCCAATACTGGCAGGGTATTTTGTGTTTGGGGTTTAGCTCAAAATCCACCTCCACCCCCGCCACAAACAAACTACAAAACTTGGGCACTTCTAGACCAAACAAACTCAAATAATATTACTGCATGCAATGGTTTGGCAAACCCACTAACGGTATCAGAGCCATCTAACAACAAGGTAATACGAATAGTTTTTGAGGGCTATGGTAGCGATGAGGCTGGCGGGGTGTGTACCAACATAAATGAATGTGGAGCAATAAGAGCAGAAGTGGGTGTGTATTGGACAGATCCGTATGGTCAAACAGCCAATGTAAAGAACTTTGTAACCCTAACTAAAAGTCAATAAGGTAAGATAATGAAAACAACAGCTTTAAGAAAACACTATGGCTTCACACTTATAGAGCTAACTTTTGCTATTACACTCTTGGCTATAATGTTTACCATGGCCATTATGGCTTTTATTGGTGTACTCAAGTTCTCGGTGTGGTCAAAAACTACTCGCACCAATCAAGTTAACGCTCGTGACACTATGGAGGCCATGAAACGAATCGTAGAATCTAAAACTATTGTAGACGTAACAGATGGTGGTACCAAGCTGTGTCTAAAAGAACCTGGAGCATTGAGTGGTAAATCAACCCAAATAACTAACGAGTTGTATCTAGTACCCTCTAGAACAATTGTTGTTACCAAAGAGTATAATAACCTTACCTGTAGCGGCACACCGTCTACTACTGAGCCCCTTACTAGAATAGATGCTTATGCTACAAACCTAAAATTTGAATTAATCTATGGAGCTTATCAAAGCCAAACCTATATGACAACCCATAATTACAAAAAAACCGTTAAGGTAGATATGACTGTTTTAAACGGTAATGATAGTGGTGGTGGCAACTGTGCCACTGCCGACAACTTTTGTGACAAGGCATCTTTTAATACTGCAATCGTTGAAAATACCATATAAACTTGTTTTTGAGTATTTTCTGATATAATATAAGCATAAGCATGAAACAGAGAACAGTAAAAAATAAGCCTTTCCCATACGGTGTTACCTCTATACTAGTGGTGGTAGGTATTGCGATGGTTTTTATTGTAATGGTAGTTGGGCTTACGGCGTTATCTATTCGTGAGTCGCGACAAGCAACCAATACCGATCTGTCAAACCGTGCTCTTGCTGCAGCCAGAGCCGCAGCTGCTTTTGCATCTGAGTTCTTAGAAAAATACCCCAACATGCAACTCCCAAATTGCGATCCTAACAATCCTACCAACGTAGAAAATGTACCCACTGGTAGTGCAGAAACTATTAAGCAAATTGTACAACCTTCGCAGGTTGTGCCCAATGATAACGTTACCTATATTACTTGCCAAACCATAACAAGTAAGGGCACCGCGATAGAAGAAACTGTAAAGAAAGACAACTCTAGCCAATTGTTTACATATCTGCTAGACACTACCGCCAATACCACTTCTTCAATACCTAAATCTATAAAGTTGCAGTGGGGAAACATTAATACAGATACAGCATCGGCAACTCTTGATTCATACCTTTCAACAAATTATGGCGCAGGTAAACCTGCGGCACTTGAGGTATCGGTTGTGTCGTGGAAAACCGGTGCCAACCAAGACCCAAAAACTGCTTTGTCGCTTAATTCTACATTGATAGTTCCTAGCTCAACCCCAACCGTAAAAGCAGGTAGTGCCATTATACCTAGCGGTACTACCCCAAGCTGTACATCGGCCCAATCACCATACAGGTGCGTAATAGTACTTAGTCTAGACAGCACATCGCCAAATCCTCTAGTGCCACCCGGCAATAACTACATTGCTATTCAAATAAGGCCTCGTTTTGCCGACTCTACATTTAAAGCAGAGGTGTTTCCAAGTAACGATGCTACAGGAAATGCTATTAATGTTCAGTCATCTAGAGCAACTATTGACACCACTGTACGTGTAGGTGACCTTACTCGTCGTATTAGGTCTTATAAAACCATCTATACCAACAACTACTTCAACGACGTGTTGTACTCATCTCAAAATATATGTAAGAAATTCAAGGTGAATGCTGACTTTAGCGTAAGCAACCCCAACCCCTGCTCGTAGTATTCAAAAACACTTTTACTATTTGTTGCCAGAATGAAATTTCTGGTGGGTTTTTTGCAGTTGAGGGTCGGTAACATGTGTATATACCTGGGTGGTTGCTATGTTGCTGTGTCCAAGCAAGCTTTGTACACTGCGTAGATCTGCCCCATTGGTGAGTAGGTCTGTAGCAAAACTATGCCTAAGGGTGTGGGGGGTTACATGCTTAGCTATACCAGCTTTTTTGGCATAGCGCTCTACAATGCGCTGTATAGAGCGTACCGTGAGGCGGGTATATTCACCATTGTTAAAATCGTCTTTAGTACCTCGGTAGTGAACAAAAAGTGGCGCAAAATCGTCTTGCCGGGCTTCTAAGTATTTACCAAGTATATACGCTGCCGACTCACTCACATATACTGGGCGGTCTTTTTGGCCTTTACCACGCACCGAAAACTCACTAGTTTTGAAATTGAGGTCTTTTATGTTGAGCGCTGCTAGCTCAGATACCCTTAATCCTGTAGAAAAGAGAAGTTCTACTATGGCTCTGTCGCGTAGGCCAATAACGTTATCTGTGTTGATAGACTCAAATAGTCTTATTACCTCTTCTTGAGTCAAAAAACTTACTTGAGGGCGCTTACTGCTAGCCAATTCAATCTTTTCTGGTGCTAGCGAGTCTATGTCGCGCCTTGCCAGATACTTGAGAAAACTGCGCATAGCTATTAGGTGGTAATTTTGTGTTGCCTTGCCCATAGTGCGACCATCTTCACCCTTGTAGCGATTAAGCCATTGTCGCCATTTACTTATTTTGTTTATGTCTATCTTATCTACCTTAATATCATCGGTAAACTCAATAAATCGATTTAGATACAAACTATAATTCTCGATAGTTTTAAGGCTTCGGCCTTTTTCTACCTCTAGGTATTCCAAAAAATCGCTCATGTATTCGCTAAACATAAGCTTAGTATAATGCCCGCGTCGCACAATAGGCAAATATTTACTGCTATAATATTAGCCATGAAGACGGTATCGCCAAAACTACCAAACAACCTGCGTATTGAAGGCAACCTCTGTGCTTTACTGACCGACGAAGCTACTATTTCTTGTGTAGAAAGTATTAAGCAGGCTATAGATAGCCCAAAAGCCAAATCTATATCTATTAAAGAAGCTAAGTTTACGAATATTACTATTGTAAATGGCAATATAAGAAATTGTCACTTAGACGATATAAGTATTGAGAACAGCGATTTTTCTGCTGCAAAATTACCAGGAATGTCGGCTCGTAGAGTAGTATTTAAATCTACCAGGCTAAGTGGAGTACAGCTATATGAATCCACACTTAAAGACGTAACTTTTATTGGTTGTAAGCTAGATTTGTCCAACTTTAGGTTTGCCCAACTAAAAAATGTGTTATTTGAAGATTGTGTTATTTCAGAGGCAGATTTTGCCGGCGCGGTATTTAATAATGTGGTTATGAGCAAGTGTGAGTTAGAAAAAACCGATTTTTCAAACTCCAAAATTACCTCTCTAGACCTACGCGGTAGTAATATATTGGGTATATATGGTATTACTTCACTTGAAGGGGCTAAGATTACCCCAACTCAACTTATTGGCATTGCACCACAACTTGCGGCCGAAATTGGCCTGGTTGTAGAAGATAGTTAAGTTTTACCACAAACTTCAAATAATTAAAATCTCTGGTAAAGCCAGTACTCCGTGTGCAGAGTACTGGCGGGGTTTTACTCACGGTAAAATGCTAGAAGATGAATGAAGCCAGCAATAATGAAGCTAACAAGTACTGCCGCGTAAGAGCTCCAACTAAGCGTTTCAGCACTAGTGCTGTATACCGTGTCGCCATTTATGCTAGTACTAGCATCAATTGAGCTACTGCAAAACCCAGCAACAAACAATCCTACAATAGCAATAATTACAAAAGTTACTACTAGCGGAAAAACTGGTTCATCAATATCGTCGCTGCCTACACAGATGGCAGACACAGCAATACTAAACACTGTTGGGGTGTATAGAGCAGCAAATGCCACCCATTGTGATTCGCTTGCGAATGCACTTGTAGCAATAATTGCACAAGGCACAATTGCCACAACCATCAAGATGAGTGAGTTGCGCGTAAGTACATACTCGATGCTTTGCTGGTTACCAAACCTTGTTCTTGACATTTCTACCTCTTTACAATGAGCATCTCAGCGGTCTGAGATCTACCAGACTATAGCAAAATATACCTTAAACGTCAATGGTCTTACAGATAGTACCAGGTTGAAAAATAGGCCAATATCAGGTATACTTAAGTCAAAATTATGAGTAAATATATAACCAAATACGACGTTGTGGTAGTAGGGGCTGGCCACGCTGGCTGTGAGGCAGCAATTGCCAGCGCCAAACTAGGCGCCAAAACTCTACTTATTACCGCCAACATGCAAAAGGTAGCAACTCTGCCATGCAATCCATCGGTAGGTGGGCCTGGCAAAGGTCATTTGGTGCGTGAAATTGACGCTCTAGGTGGAGTAATGGCCAGGGTAGTAGATGTCAGTGCCATCCAACTAAAAGAGCTTAATACCGGCAAGGGCCCGGCTGTAAGGGCTTACCGTGCCCAATTAGACAGAAACGAGTATAACAACCATATGCTTGCAGAGCTCAAAAACACTCCTAATCTTGAGTTTTTAGAAGACGAGGCCAAAGGAGTAGAGGCTACCATTAGCACTATTACCGGTGTAAAAACCAAAGATAACGGCATAATTACTACCTCTAACGTAATTATTTGCTCAGGAACGTTCTTAAATGGCGAGATTGTACTTGGCCCCAAGGTAGTGAAAAAGGGTGGTAGAATGGACGAAAAAGCTAGCCATGGGCTTTCAGAATCACTAATAGCCCTTGGTTTGGCAAGAGGCAGGCTTAAGACCGGCACACCACCACGCATAGAACGCTCTAGTATAGACTTTTCTAAGCTAGAAGAAGCTCCGGGTACAAAAGGCAAAATAAGTTTTACCCACCCAGATAGAGAAGTAATTCCAATTAAAGACCAAGAGCTATGTTGGCTAACCTATACTACCCCCCATACTCACCAAATGATATTAGACAACTATAGCTTATCTGGTAATACATCTGGCCTAATCACCGAGACAGGGCCTCGCAGCTGCCCAAGTTTAGACCTTAAAGTGCATAATTTTCCAGACAAAACCCGTCACCCAATATTTATAGAGCCAGTTGGTAGGCAAGGTACGCCAGACGGTGATCGGATGTATTTACAGGGCTGTAGTACGGCTTTCTCGCCTGAGTGGCAAGAAAAAATATTTCGTACCATTCCAGGGCTAGAAAAAGCCAAATTCTTAGAGTATGGCTATGCTGTTCGCTACGACTACTTTCTACCTCACCAGCTCAAAACTAGCTTAGAAACTAAAAAGATAAGTGGTCTATTCTTGGCAGGTCAGCTTAATGGTACCACTGGCTATGAAGAGGCAGCAGCCCAGGGGCTAATTGCTGGTATTAATGCAGCCAGAAAAGCATTGCAAAAGCCAGCCTTTGTTCTTGATCGTACCGAGGCCTATATAGGTGTGCTAATTGAAGATTTAGTTACCAAAACTCACGTAGAACCATATAGAATGTTTACAAGCC
>CAYZYH010000001.1:0-95318 GCA_964481235.1 uncultured Candidatus Saccharibacteria bacterium | reverse complement strand
GGTAGTGTAGATGGTACAGATGATACTCGTATGCTCGTCAAGCAATTTGGGGGTGAGAGTAAACTAATAGTCACAACTATACAAAAGCTCAATAATGCTATTTCGTCAGCCAGGCACTTGTCGAGTATGCAAAAGCAGCAAGACAAAAAGATAGTGTTTATCTTTGATGAATGTCACAGAAGCCAGTTTGGCGCTACTCACAAAAAAATAACTGAGTTTTTTACCAACAAACAAATGTTTGGCTTTACCGGTACGCCCATACTCGCTGAGAATGCGAGTGGTAGTGGGGCCAACAAACGTACCACCAAAGATCTATTTGGTGATTGTTTGCATAAGTATGTCATAACCGATGCCATAAAAGACGATAATGTGCTGAAGTTTTCGGTGGAATATGTAGGTAAATACAAACAAAAGCACACTAGCAAAAACGATACAGATATAGATGTCGAGGGCATAGATATAAAAGAACTAATGGAGTCGCCAAAGCGACTAGAAAAAATCGTTGATTACATAATAGCTAACCACAGTAGAAAAACTCACTCCAAAGAATTCAATGCTATATTTTGTGTAAGTAGTGTAGATGTGCTGACAAAATATTACGAAATATTTAAGGCTAAGAAAGAAGCCGACGAGCTCAATCTGAAAGTGGCAACTATATTTAGCTACACAGCCAATGAAGAAGACAAAGACGCCAATGGCATACTTGATAGTGAAATACATATAGAAGGTGGCGGGCAGATAAATAAACATAGCCGAGACAAGTTAGAGAGCTATATATCTGACTATAACGCAATGTTTGGCACCAACTTTACTACTCGTGATAGCAAAAGCTTTTATAATTATTACAGAGATATTGCCAAAAAAGTAAAAAAGCGAGAGATAGATATTTTGCTAGTGGTCAATATGTTTTTGACTGGGTTTGATAGTAAGACACTCAATACGCTCTATGTAGATAAGAATCTGAAATTCCACGGGCTTATACAGGCCTACTCTCGTACCAATAGAATTCTCAACGATCAAAAATCGCAAGGTAATATAGTGGTGTTTCGAAACCTCAAAAAATACACTGATGAGGCGGTGGCTCTATATAGCAGCAAAGATGCCAAAGAGATAATATTCATCAAGCCATACGAACAGTATGTAGCAGAATTTAACGCCATGCTAAAAGAAATGCAAAAGATAGCAAACGATCCGCAAGACGTAGACAAGCTTATTAGCGAAGAACAGCAACTGCAATTTGTAACAAGTTTCCGTGAGCTCTTGAGAGTAAAAAATGTACTAGAATCTTTTGTAGATTTTACTTTTGAAGATTTGGGTATAGAAGAACAAACATTTGAAGACTTTAAAAGTAAGTACCTAGACATTTATGACCGTACAAGAAATGATGTAGAAAAAGTATCAATTCTCGACGATGTAGATTTTGACCTCGAACTAATAAGTAGAGATGAGATAAATGTAGACTATATACTTCGACTTATTGCCAAAATGGTAGACTCAAGCGAAGAAGAAAAACTAAATATTCAAAATACTATTAACAACATATTGGCTGGCGATCCAGAGCTAAGAAGCAAAAGAGAGCTTATAGAAAAGTTTATAAAAAGCACCCTGCCTCAAATAGAAGATAGTGAAAAAGTAGAAAATGAGTTTGATAACTTCTGGGAGAAAGAAAAGCTGCAAGCGTTTGAACAAATGTGTAGAGATGAGAATATAGAACCACAGCAAATGCAGCGATTGGTAGATGAATACTTATTTACTGGCCTCAAACCTAGGCGAGATGAACTAGTAGCAACTCTCAAAGAACAACCAAGAATACTTGAGCGAGATACAGTATTCAAAAGAGTATCAAAAAAACTTACTGAGTTTATCGATACTTTTGTAGAGAAGGTATAAGAAATTCATAATTTAAGAAAGGAATATATGTCAAAATATGTAGATGGGTTTGTGCTAGTAGTACCAAAAGGTAAAGAAGCTGAGTACGAAGAAATGGCAATGATGGGGCGCGACTCGTGGATGAAGCACGGTGCTTTGCAATACTTTGAGTGTCGAGGTGACGACCTTGTGCAGCACGAGCAGGGCGATGAAAAATCACGAGACTATAAAGAGATGGCGGGTGCCGGTGCCGATGAGAACGTGTGGTTTTCTTTTATTGTCTTTAAGTCTAAAGAGCACAGAGACGAAGTAAACAAAAAAGTAATGCAAGAGATGAGCGAAGAATATAAAGACCAAACGAGTTTTGAAATGCCCAACGATATGAAAAAGATGGCCTACGGCGGTTTTGAAGTTGTAGTAGAGGGCTAGAGGTACAACATGTCGTTTCAAGCATACTTAGACAATATAGAGAAACAAACTGGCAAAACACCAAACGAGTTTATAGTTCTGGCTAAGGCCAAAGGCTATGGGGCCGAGACAAAGTCTGGCGAAATAGTTGCTTGGCTCAAAGACGATTTTGACTTAGGGCGTGGCCATGCCATGGCGCTAGTACACGTAATAAAAAACGGAGCCAAAATAAGTGATAAACATGTGGGCTCGGCCGGTGTTCACAGCGATGAGTCAGATACTCTGCGACTCGATGGCATTAAAAACCAATGAGCTTATTATAAAAAGAGCCCCGAGGTGAGTCGGTGACTCTCTCCGGGGCTTATAAACCCATTGGGTGTACTAGATACGAATAGAAAAGTATGGCATACCACCGGGTAGCACAGACCACATCTCCTTGGGGAGCTGGTAATGAACAAGGCCTAGTGCCACACCCATCACTATTAGTTGCTCCATAATGCTGTGTAATCCGGTCCACAAGTTGCCGTGTCTGTCGTTGCAGGCGTTGAGAAAACTCCAGCCACCGCCACCGTTCTCGCGAAACTCATCTGGTAGTTCGGCCAGCAAGGCAATAACTTCTTCACGATGACTCTCGAGACGTTCGGGGTGAAGCCCGTAGTTGGCAACAATTCCCTCTACCAAAACGTGGTTAGTAGTGTCCTCGCCGTCTCGGTAGAGACAGTCAAGAAAGATCTCTTCGACCTTCTTGGGGTTGAGCACCAACGTATCGCTCACTATGTATCCTTTCGCAGGTTCTTGGTACACTCTGGTTGAGATAACGCTATTATACAGACTGATACTAATTATGTCAATATAAGCTAGCGGGGCCTTAGTACACTATTTTGAGCTGGCTGTCTGGCTCAATAATAGTAGTAAGGGCGTTGGGCGACTCTATACCGTTAATATAAAAGCGTAGTTGCTGAGTGGCGTTGGTGCAAAAGGTTTGCTTGGTACCCGTAACAATACATTTGGTATCTACACTCATAGGTAGGGTAGTAAACAGATCGCCCCAGGTAATGTTGGTCTTGGCTACAACTACCTGTACCTGGCCAGAGCCTTCTGGAGGTATGTATACATCGGCTGATTTATTGTGGTAGCGCGGGTCGGTAAAAGTACGTGTTTCACCATTTATAACAATTTGAAAACTAGCTGTATATGGGCTAAATACCGGTGCTGGTGTAGATTGGCTAGTGTTTTGGGTGGTGCTTGCAGGGGCAGTTGTTTTAGCTCTAGTAAGATACAAGTAGCCAAAAACAGCTATTATTATAAAAACAAATACAACCACTGCTACTAAAAACCTGTTGCTACGTCGCTTTTTTGGGCTTTTCATAGGGTTAGTATAGCAATAATTGAGGCCGCATAATACTATTGACATTTAGGTGTGTTTGTGCTAGTATAGTTAGGCTCAAGTAAATCTACAGAAAAGAGATGAGCACATGAACATCGACATCAGTGATCTCGACCGCGCTGCCGTGTTGGCAGCGCTCTTCAACGGAGCCCGGGCCCAGGGCCTCGGTTTTCTCGCCCACCAGGACGGCGACATGACCGTCGAGCAGGCTCAGGCCATCCTCGACACCGGAACGACCTACTTCGACTACCTGCAAGGCAGGGTGATGAAGGTCGATCTCTCCGGTGACTCATTCGACCCCTGGGGCTACGACCGCGACAACGGCGAGGGCGCTGCCCAATCCGTCATCCGCTCGCTGCGGCAGACCGGCTCGGCCTCCAACGTGGAGACCGCGCACCTGCACCAGCACGGCATGGCCGCCGCGACCGACGAGCTCCGAAAGCACTACGGCGATGACCTCGCCAATGAGTTGGTCGGTGGTATCCCTCGACCGGTGATCGAGATGTGAGCAATAGGTTTGCCAGTTCCTCAAAAACTGGCTCCACCTAAGTGTTTAATCGCAATAATTGAAGATTTAGGTGGCAAAAGGTTCCTTGCCGAATGTTTAAAAAGTAATGTTTAGTAAGGAGCTTTTAGCAATAAAAGCTTGCACCTATCCCCAAACAGAAAGAACAAATAAAATGAGCCGACGCTCACTCATGCAGTTGTCGTTTGTGGTGTTCACCACCGCTATCAGCGTGGCGTACTACCACATCTACATGTCGCTCGACACCTTGGCGCGTCAAGCACTACTCGAGCTGGGTGACACCACCTATTACGCACCCGAGAACCGGGTGTGGGTGGCCACCAAAGTGGTGATGTTCTCGGCTGCCTTCGTGGGTGCTGGTATGGTGGCGATGATGTTCGCTGCCTACCTGCTATCCACGGCGATGTGCAACCAAGAGATCAACGCTGCCATTCGCGACTGCAAAAAGCTTGGCGGCGAAGTCACCTCTGCACCCATCAAGGTGTGCCACTGGTACAGCTACGACTGGTCGCTGACCGGTGAGCTGCCCAGTGGCGAGGAGTACCACCGGTTCAACGGTGACAACTTCTTTGAGGTGTTTCCGTTCGTGCGCCACTAGGTCAAATAGGCCCGCAGGGCCCCAACAATTGTTGGGGCCCTTTACCTATAAAAACCTTGCATATTTAGTAGTTATTAAGTATAATACTGCATCGGAATGTATTTCCTACAAGAAAGGTCCTAAAAGGACATGGTACCTTCCAATACATATGTACTAGGTGCATCTGGGGGACTCCCAATTGTGCCTATCGTAGTTGGAGTAGTTGCATTTATTGCTCTGCTTGTTGCAGCGCGATTTATCACTAAGAGCTTCAATATGATTGGCCCCGATGAATTTGGGCTAGTCGAAAAGCGTGCTGGTAAGAAGTTACCAGAAGGTCAGCTGATCGCTTTCAAAGGCGAGGCTGGCTACCAGGCTGAGCTTCTTCAGCCGGGTCTGCGCTTCAAGCTCTGGCCGCTATACTGGGTTACCAAATACCCCTTAGTACAGGTCCCCGCCGGCGAGATCGGTGTGGTCGTGGCACAAACGGGTGCTGATTTGCCACCGGGCATGAAGTCTGGCGTCTACAAGCCGGAATTCGGCTCGTTCTCAAACCTCGAGACGTTCATCAACAATGGTGGCGAGCGGGGTGTGCAGCGTCCGGTGATTCAGCCGGGCACTACCCAGCAAATGCACCCAATTGCTTTCGTGGTTCAGACGGCGACGGCGCAGTTCGGCGAAGTTCTCTCAGACGCCGCCGAGCAGGTGCTAAACAGTATTCCGCGCGAACGGCTCAAGCCGTTCACTATCGAGCCGAATGGTCATACCGACCTTGTCGGAGTAGTCACAACGCTCGAGGGTGCGCCCGCCAAGGGCATTGCCAGTCGTCTTGGTGATTTTGACGACGTTGTGGCCGCCGAGCAGGCAGGAACTGCCGCCAACACCATCATCACTCAGGTGTTGGCGCCGCAGAATGATCGGCATAACAACTACCAAGACTTCCAGGCTTTTTTGAACGCTGGTGGGTGCATTGGTTTGCAGCACGATCCGCTGCTTTACGGTCAGTACATGCTCAACCCCTTCCTGGTGTCGGTCGAGCTTCGCGAGATGCTCGTAGTTCGCCAGGGCGAGGTGGCAGTAGTGAAGGCTTACGTTGGTCTTCCAACCGAGGACACCTCGGGTGAGGAGTTCAAGTTTGGCTCTATTGTAGAGCCGGGTCACCAAGGGATTTGGTCGGAACCTCTGCGTACCGGCAAGTACACCCTAAACCCGCGCATCTACGAGGCCGAGATTGTGCCAACGTCTATTTTGACGCTCAACTGGGCCAACGCGACCAGTGATGCGCACGATCTCGACGGCCGACTGTCGTCGATCGACGCCAAGAGCAAGGAAGCGTTTGACTTTAGCATTGACCTACAGGTGCAGATTCACGTGCCCGACACCCGGGCGCCGAAGGTCATCAGCATGGTGGGAACCATGCAGAACCTGGTTAATGAGGTTCTGCAGTCGGCGGTGGGCAACTACTTCCGTAACAAGCTGCAGTCGCTCGGCGCCGCCGAGTTCATTCAGAAGCGTGACGAAGTTCAGGCTCAGGCCGAATCGTACGTCACTACCTATCTCACACGATACCAGGTAGAGGTCCGGGGTGTGTACATTCAGGACGTCATCTTCCCGGCTGAGTTGGTCGAGGTGCTGACGACGCGAGAGATTGCGGCCCAGCAGAAGGCGACGTACGAGAGCCAGCAGATTGCTGAACAGGCTCGTATTGCCCTAGAGAACCAGCGCGGTGTGGCCGATGCTCAGGCCGATCTGGCCCGTGCTAAGGTTAGTATCGAGGTCAAGGGTGCCGAGGCAGAAGCCGCGGTTGCCCAGGCTGAAGGTGATGCTGCAGTTGCGCGTGCCAAGGGTCAGGCAGCTGCCGATGTGACCAAGCTGACAGGTGAAGCTGAGGCTGCTGCTATTCAGGCCACTGGTCTGGCAGAAGCCACGGCCACCGAGGCCAAGGGTCTTGCTGTTGCCAAGGGCTTCGATGCCCAGCAGCAGGCCATTGGCCGGCAGCAGACTGGTTTGGTTGCTGCTCTTGAGCAGATCGGTAAGGGCGGAGTGGTACTCACCCCGCAAATCCAGGTTGGTGGTGACTCGGTGGGCTCTGGCCTTCTAAATACCCTCATGACCCTAGGTGTAGATAAGATGGTTAACGGCAACGGCTTGGGTTCGCCCGAAGTTGCCTCTGATGTTGCAGTAGATAGTGCAGAAGCCTCGGCTGAGCCGAGCGATGAAGCACCGTCAACCGACGAAGACTAGTTAGTACCTACTAGATACTAAAGTAAATTAAACTTAAAAAGGCTTCAACAATTGTTGGGGCCTTTTACTTATAAAAAGTGATATAATACAAAAACTAGCGATTTATAACTGGAGAGGGCAGGGCGTGACAGGTTCTAAAGCTACCAACCCACAACAAAGTTACCTAGAATACCAAGCTGGGTTTGCTAAGTTAAGCGATCAAGAATTGATCAATCTAAAAAAAACTGGAAAGAATAATCCGGGCTGGACCTCTACTAGAGCAGCATATGAGCGCGCACTAACAGAGGAAATAGCCAAAAGAGGTCTTAAGTTACAACAATAAATTAACTATCCTTTGCGAATTGCGCAAGGGATATTTTATATAATTACTACTTTATATTATTAATAAGTATGTGTGGTCTTAAAGTATTTGTACAAACTATGCCCTAAGTAGCGATAAGTAGTATAATAAATACCAACACATAACCGTCAAGCCTAGTAAAAAAGTGTACAATCTAATACCCCAAGAATTTTTAAAAGTAATATACTCAGAGCACTATAAAGAGCTAGGTAAAAATCTAGCCGGTATTGTTTTGTGTGGTAGCGCTGCTAGCCATACCCTAGATCGCGATTCCGATATCGACTATGTGGTTATAGTAAAAAATTTAGACCAAAATAGCTACAGAATCTTGGCTGAATTACGCATTGCACTAGAAAAAAGACTTGGTTTGCAATGTAGTAATACAGCCGTTGAGTACAGCACAATAAAAGACTTAAAAAATAGCTATATGTATCTAGATGGAAAAGCTGTACAGGCCTGTATAGATTCAAATAAGCACAATACCTTGCTAAGTTCTAATTGCGCCATACCCATACTTAGTCTAGATACAATTCGAAAGTTTTCAGTGTTAGATTTTCATAAGCTAAAAGCCCTTACTATTAAACAACTAGTAAGACTATCGCATCCGGCTAGTTATGGTGAAAGACGTAAGTTGATAAAACTGGCTTATATATTATGCAAAGTCTATGCTCAGGCTAGTAACACTATTGAAGAGAAAGAGTATATGGAAGATATTCGAGACTCACTTATGAGTATAAAAAATAACATTCGCAAATATAGCGATAGTCAGTTGGTAGAAGTTATTGCTAGAGTGATGTCTTTAAATCTTCACTAGAATTCAAAAAGAACCTTAGTTTTTCCCAGAGTGAAAATTGTGTGTTAGCAAACAAGTGTGCAAAAACTAGTGACATTTTTTGATCCTCTTCGCTCATTGTACTCAATTGAAAAGTTGTGAGAATACGAAAAGCAATAGCTAAACAAACTTGATCTAAGTATTTCTCTTGGTCTGCAAGGTTAAGCCTATTAATGTATTGGTAAATAAACTGCAAAATTAGTTCTTGCCGGTTTATACCAATGTTTATATTAATGGTATTGCCAAAAATAGAGAAGCATTTTGGTCCCACTGTTATCTTTTTAGATGTTTTAGTAGTTGCCCACTTGGCGTATTGAGGCCCAAAGTAACTACCAGCAAATATTGTGTGCCAGACGAATGTTGCTATGTCGGTGGCAATATTATTAAAGCCAGCCCCTTCAAAATCTACTATCACACCGTTAGTAAAAATATTGCGTTCGTGTAGATCTCCTTGCGATGGTACACAAATACCATATTGTAATTCTTGTATTTTTTTACCTAAATCTGAGAAGAAAGTTGGTTCAATCTTTGCCTCATAATTATCAAGTTTTGGTAATTGATAGTTTGTAAGTAAGGCTAGCTTCGCATCGTGAATTCTTGAAAGCCTATCTATGTAGAATAATTGCGTGCCACCCCGGGCATGGGTATGTGACCAGCTTTTGTTGGCGAGTAAAGCTAGCTCTTGCCAAGTTTTGCTCATATCTATCATTAGATTTTTATCAAGTGCTTCACCTAGGGTAGAACAATTTTTACCCACATCTTCATACTCAATTTTCAACTTTTTACTATTTGTTCGGATACGACGAGGTATCTTTGTATAGTATTGTTGAATAAAGTTATAGCCATCTATTTCAAGGTCATAGTGGGCGCGTGTCTTAAATTGTTTTAATACTATGTTATCTTTGTTAGGCTTTACATGGTACATAATAAATAGTATAATATCGCACAATATAACAATTTTCAACATGACAAAAACAATTATCGAGATATCTGGCCCAGATTTTGTAGGTAAATCTACACAAGCCGAGCTATTGACCTATGAGACACAAGGTATTCATGTACACAACTTTGGTTCGTTTACAGGTTATTCAAAAAAGATACCAGACAATTTAAGCCCAAAAGAATTCTTTGAATGGTGGTTTGTAAAATCTACCTTCAGTGAACTGTGCGAGGCACTTATAGACGCTTACAACAACCGACTAACTAAGGTTTTGCTGGCAACAAATTTAGATGTGGCGGTTGTAGAGAGAGGTGCGGGAATGTTGCGGGCTCAACTTATTGCAACTTTTTTGACACGCGAGCGTAAAAGACCAAAAGATACTCTAGCGCTAAACAAAATCGCCAAAGCAGTCGATAAAAAGATTAAAAATGACCTAGCCGTTACCCCTCTTGGCAGTAGAATAGAAATATTCTTAAAGCCTTGCACTCCTTGGCAAAAAAAAATAGAGTGCTACAACCAAGTGTTACGCTCAGCTCGAAGCGAAGGTAGAAGTTTTAGCCTAAAACAGAACAGACTATATGCAACTTATCAAAAAAATCTAGAAAAAATCTTAATAGATCAACACACAAACAATATTACCGTTTTAGTTGATTGCCCGGCTATTGAAGTACAAAACTCTATTCGTCAACAAGTAACAAAACATAACATTCCACCACTATTTGCTAACAACCCAGTTATTGTTGGCCTAGCCGGCCTAAGCGAAACTGGCAAGGGCACAGTAGCTCAGTTTTTGCAGGACAATTATTCGTTTACTAGACTTAAGGTCGGCTTTTTTAACGAACATACTCGTGACTACCAAAAAGCCTATGCTAAACCATCAAAAACCGCCCTTACAATTACTCATTTTTTGGCAACCAACAGGCATATAGATAGGGCCACACTAGAAAGTTTGCATGGAGTGGATATTAGTATAGCTCTCAAGCTAATTTTGGGGGAGCGCTGGGTGCCAACACTACTTACTCTATCTGATAAGCAAAGATCTGAGCGAAATACTAAGCAGTTTGCTCATCTAAACCCAATAAAGCTTAAACGCCAGCAACAAAAGAAAGATAAAACTAAACTGCAGCAAGGGTTGGCTCAGTATCAACAACACGCCGACATTGTGGTGAATAACTCTGGTACAATAGAACAGACTGCTAATAAAATAGTAAAACATGTAAAGGTAACCCGTGAACGAACCAAGAAATGAACCAAGAGAGATAGAACCAAGAGCAGAGAGTGTTCCAGCGACACTTTTGAGATTACAAGAAAAATATGCCTTCATTCCCGATGCCACCACTACTAGACCCGACAGATGTAGGGCTATTATTTATAGTCAAGATGGCAACAAAGTATTAGGCATAGATCGAGTTCGCCCAGGTCGAGATCCTTACGTTGTATACCCTGGTGGTGGCCTAGAAGAGTCAGATATTAGTGCTATAGACGGCATTTGGCGCGAGTTAAATGAAGAACTAGGTCTGGGTAAAGACAATGTCGTACTTACTGGCTCAGTGATTGAGCATGAAGGGGAGTTTTTTTACTTAGGCTATGCGCGCCATGAATTAATAGATCTAACTATTGGTGGGCCAGAGGCTGAGCGCGACGTAGCCGTTTCAGGTAGTTATAACCCAGCCTGGCATAATGCTAGCTCTTTAGTAGCAGACAATATGTTTCCCTCTGAAATAAGTGAGCGAATTGAAGGAACCGCTAAGCTTTAAAGCCTTTTACTCTACAGTATCTACCGATTCTATATGGGACGACGATGTGTGACTTTGATCTTTAACCACATAGGCTACTATAAGTGCTAGCGGAAAGAAGACTAAACTAAAGATAAAGTATCCCCAAAAACTGTGACCTTTGCGACCTGCTACTCGAGCTGGCCAAAATGCAATGGCTATCCAAATAAGACCGGCTATTACCCAATAAATTGCCTGAAAGAGATCCATAGTGTACTCCTAACCTATTTAATTATTACGATTATATTATACCATATAACTATATTTATAAGCCCAAAGATACTATAAGTCGAAATTAAAACAGCCTATCACCATTTATGTGGTGATAGGCTGTGGGGTAAGTAGCTCTCTGGCTTAGACGCGCTCTAGAAGGCTACAAACTCTCTCTTGTGAGGTTTGGTGTACTACGCACAGGCCATAGAGTACAGAAACAAACGGACGAGATAGTGGAGTCTCAACCCTTAGCTTGTTACCAGGGTTGAAATCGGTAAGAGGTCGCTCGTAGCCACTACCGTAGTTGGCCCGAATACGCTGGCGATAGCACTCACTCCCTACCATCTTCATGGTAGTTACCTGAACACCATTTCTTACCCAGAATCGCACGTTGGCTTCACAATACATTCCGCCGTTATAGACTCTGAACTTATAGAAAGGTGTGTTGTAGGCAATTCTTTCTACGTGTTGACCAGCTTGTACTTCTGGCACCGAAGACAGTGCCTCGGCACTAGAAGGGGTTTGAGCACTAACTGGGCAAGTGCTAAGGCAGGGCGTGAGCAGACTGGTCATAACCAGTGCTACACCCAAAACAATTTTGCGAGCTCGCATTAAATTCCCTTTACAGTAGGTGGTTTTGTTGTACGAGGTACTATCTAACCCAGATATTTTAGCTTAAAACACAACAATAGTCAAGTAATATTTAGGCAAGCAAATTTAACGCAAATCGCGTGAGAACACACGTATAAGTAGGGGCATTGCAAAAAACAGCATAAAGGCTGCTTGACCAATAAATATCGAACCTCCCACAACTATTAGCGAGGTAACCATTGCAGCAGTGTTACGAGCCTTATTATAAGCAATATCGCGATCTGTAAGGCTTTCGTCAAAACTAAAGTCGGTAGATAGAGCATAGCGCCACTGCCAAGCACTTACTATTGTAATTAGAGCATAGTTTATAGGTAATAGCATTCTGCCCAATACTAAATTACTATAATTACCGGCAATACTTGCTGTAAGGGGCATAAATACTACCAAGAGCAATCTAAGAGTGTTGATAGCAACCAGGTGCATATCTACTTGTTTTATTTTTTCAAACTGTCGTAGGTGTACAGACCATGCACTACCAAGCATTAAAAAACTTACCACAAAACTTACTAGCATCGTGGAGTTATTGGTGATGTTTTGCCAGAGCTGTGTGCTGGTGTTAGCATTGCCAAATTCACCAAATTTGAGGCCCAATACCAGAAGAGTCATAGCTATGGCAAATACCCCGTCAGATAATGCTTCTACCCGGCGTGTAGAGTAAAATTGCTTAGAGTTGGTGTCTTTTTTAACCATTACTATTATTGTAGCAATGTTTATGAACTTTTGGCAGTACCCCAATAAATACTTGCAAAAAGTGCTTATTTATAGTATATTCTCATAGATTCTTTGGTACTTTCAAAAATACGAAAGGTAGTAGTGGTGAAGAATACTATTACTTCAAGAGAAAGAACATTACAGCAAAAAATACGACGTATTCGCTGGGGTCTTAGCCGAGCCAGAAACAAAATTTATGCAAACCTAAACGGATACTTTTGGCTACCTTGCCCCACCTGTGGTACACCTTTTGGTGGACACGAGTGGCAAAATGGTCAGTCTATAAAACTGCGAGAAGATAGCCCGTCAAATCAAGGAATTTGCCCGCTATGTTCGTGGGAGTTGGGTGAAGAGTCTGCGCAGATTTGCGATGAGCTTGGGCACATATTGGAAAGATCGTGGAAACCCATTCAAGATTCTAGATTCGATGAAGACGGTGTAATACATATTGCAATTGATTTTGATATGACTAGAGTACCAGATCGTGTGATGTGTAGTCGTTGTTTTCGCTACTTTGACCCACTTACTAATCAGCCTCTACCAAGAAGTTTAAAAATTACTACTTACAATAAATAGCTTTAGCCCCAGTTTACTGGGGTTTTTAATTTATTTATTCTTTCAAAAAGAGTATGATAGTACTTAAGCTTGCATTAAAAAAGGGTAATAGTTATGGCAAAGAAAAAAAATAATAACATAGGCAGTAAGATATCGTCGCTGGTACTACCCAGTATGTTCATATTGGCCTGGGTGTTTGCGTTAAGTGGTATGTCGGCACCAGGAGCAGTTTTGGGCGAGGGGGCCAATGTTAGTTATATTAAATGGATATTATATTTTGCTGGCTGGGTGTTTTTGTTCTCTAGTATTATGCACTCGGTTTTAGCCAAGAAAATGGCTGCGAGTATTGGTTGGAAAACTAATGGCTTTCAATACGAGATTGCTTTTGTAAGCCTCGGGCTGGCGCTTGGTTGTTTTTATGCTGTTTACTACGGTGTAGTAGAGGCTTGGGTGGCGATTAGTCTGCCTGTAATATCGTTCTTGTTTTTGGCTGGCATCAATCACTTAATAGAAATTATTCGTAATAAAAACTATGCACCAAACAACACCCTTATACTAGTTTGGGATTTTGGCGTACCCCTTTCGCTAGTATTTTTATTACTCTCGATAGTTAAATACTAAGCAGTAATTTTATTACAAATAGCTAGCAGCAATAGAGTTTATAAGCAATAATTTACGTATAATATAATTATGTCTATTAAGCCTAATGACTTTTCAACTCAGACCTCTCAAGAAGTTGCAAAATTTTTCAAGATACAGTCTTTAGAAAAAGGACTTAGCTCGAAAGATGCTACAAAACGAATAAAAAAATATGGCCCAAATGTAGTAAGTATAAAAAAGCGTTGGCAATGGGTTCATACACTGCTAGAGCCTTTTACTAATTGGTTTGTTGCTATCTTGATTGTATCTGCCGGTATAAGTGTGGCCATAAATAAGCTTATAGAGGCTGTTGTTATTACAGCGATACTTATGGTAAACGCAATTATTTACTATGTGCAATATATATCGGCAAACCACATCATGAAGTCCCTTTCTAAACAAAGCGAATTAGATTGTTTGGTGCGCCGCGATGGTCGATTAGTGAAACTCAAATCCTCTCAGTTGGTACCTGGCGACATTGTGGTGTTACGCGAAGGAGTTAAGGTACCAACCGACGGTAGGCTTATACTTAGCGACAACCTTCATGTAGACGAGTCAGTACTAACCGGTGAATCGGACAAGCAACATAAACACACCGAAACACTTAAACAAAAACTACCTATTTATAATCAAACCAATATGGTCTTTGCCAACACATTTGTGTCTGAGGGTGATGGCGAAATGATTGTTACGTCAACAGGTATGAATACTGAATTTGGTCGTATAGCCAAACTATCACAAAAGCATCAAGTTAAAAGCCCCTTGCAACTTAAGATTGATCGTCTTACCAAGTGGCTAATACTTTTTGTTTTTGGGGTGGCATTATTTACATTTGTACTAAAATTATTCAGAGGTGTTGAACTTCTAGAGGCTCTGCGTTTTATATTATCGCTGGTGGTTTCTGCTATACCCGAAGGGCTACCAATAGCTGTAGTGGTGGTGATGGTTTTTGGAGTTAAAACTATGGCTCGCAAGAATGCTCTAGTGCGCAACCTCAGTTCTGTCGAAACACTAGGCCAAGTTACTCTAGTAGCTACTGATAAGACCGGGACAATCACAAAAAACAACCTACATGTTGCTCAAACTTGGTCGCCTTCGGCTAAAACCGATCTAAAAAGTGTAATATTTAAGTCCTCTACATTTTTTAATGGTAAAGGGGATGAGCTAGATGAACTTATTAATGATGAATATGGCAAATCGATAGACTTGGCTGGCAAAATAGTAAAACGTTTGCCTTTTGTGCAAAACAAACGTATGAGTGGCGCAGTATGGAGCCAAAATAAGACCTATACAACCTATATTAAGGGCTCAGCAGAGGCAATTATTGCTATCTGCCATCTTAGCCCAAATGCAAAAAAGCTTATCAATAAACAAATACGTGTATTGGCTCGTGATGGCATGAGAGTACTGGCTATTGCGGCAAAAAATGAAAAAATAGATAGTCTAAAAAACGCTAAGTTATCTAACTATTCTTTCGCAGGTCTCGTGGCTTTTGGTGACGAACTAAGACCGAGAGTACCTCAAGCCGTTGAAAGAGCTCACATGGCAGGTATAGATGTAATACTACTGACCGGTGACCACAAAGAGGCGGCAGGTTATTTTGCAAAACTTAGCGGTATATCTAAATCTCAACATGCTCTCAATGGGCAAGAGATAGAGCGATTGAGCTACAAACAAATTCGTAAGCTTGTTGTCTCGCAAAAAGTTTTTGGTAGAGTTTTGCCAGAGTACAAATTTAAAATAATAAATGCTCTAGACAAAATACAGATTACTGCAATGACAGGGGATGGTATTAATGACGTGCCAGCTCTTCGTATGGCAAATGTTGGCGTAGCAGTTGGTTCGGGTAATGACGCTGCCAAAGAAGCCTCTGACATGATTGTATTAGATAATAACTTTGCAACAATTATAGATGCTATAGAGCAAGGGCGCTCAATTGTTAGGAATGTAAAAAAAATTCTTACCTATATATTGGCTACAAACTTAGGAGAGATATTTACCATAGTTGGCGCACTTATTTTTGGTCTACCTCTACCAATAACTGCTTTGCAAATCTTGTGGATAAATTTTGTAACCGACAGTTTTACTATGATACCTCTGGGCTTTGAAAAGCCAGAAAAAAACCTGATGGCTGAACCACCAAGACCTCCATCGGCTCCGTTAGTAGGCAAGAAACGAGCTACTAGAATAGTGGTAATGGCAACTGTAATGGCGACTATCACCCTCACTGTCTATTATTTGTCACTACCAATGGGCTTAGCATATGCGCAAACTCTGGCATTTTTGAGCTTAGTTGTTGCACAGTGGGCGAACGCCATCAATTCAAGAAGTGATAACCATTCGTTTGTTGAGGGATTCAAACGTACCAATTGGGTGTTGTTTGGCGGTATTTTTATGGCATTTATTTTTCAGGTTATGCTAATGTACACAGGTTTGGCGAAATATCTAAATACTCAAAGACCTAGTAGTAATCAGATAATTGTAGCAATAGTTGTTTTTGTATTGATTCTGCTGACTGGTGATGCATTAAAAAAACTTATACCAGTAAAACACATATCTAGTTGATAAGTTTATTAAGCATGAGCACAAGCTAAAAATTAAATATTGTAACTGAGAGCCACTAAGCGTAAGTGAGTAGATGATATAATAAAAAATAGAAAAAGGTACTCTAATAACTAATAAATGAGCAAAAAATACCCGAATGCTAGTTTGGGATTTTAGTGCACTTCTCTGGATAGTATTCTATTTGTCTCTATAGTGAGATTTTAGTTGTTAAGTAATATTTATACTTGCTTTCTAACACACCAAACTATTTTTTAGTATAAAGCACAGGTAAGCCAAATCTATTAAGATTATATTTTAAGTTTAAGAGGGGTTTCGGGTAATTGAAGTAAGTTCGTTCCAATCATTACGGCAAACGGAGTATTCTTTAAATTTAAAATCTCTACCATGCCAATTTCCAACTGGGTCGTAGGTGTATATTCTCTCTACTAAAGTCCAGGGGTTAGTACGATTATTAAGAGGGTCTCTATATACGCCCTGTTTGCTGGGGCTAACTCTAGTGATAGCCTGTGAAGGAACAGGGTGAGCATACCCTTGGTTGTTATAAAATGCAAAATTCACGGCATTGCCCTTTTGTCGAAAGTGAACTTTTACCCTAACGCCGTCGTCGGGGTTACCATTTAGTCTACATGCCCATATCTTCATTGTGTCTCTTTCATTAAAAACAGTGTATTTTTCATTACCGTCTCCTATTAATGCTTCGATAGAGCTTGTGGAGTCGCCTATTTGTATACCATCAACCTCGGTTGGTGGAGTGGAACTATTTGGAACAACATTAGCCTCTCTACCTCTACCGGTAGCCTCTTCGCCTTCTGTTGCTGCCTGAGAATATTGGTAGCCTAAATATCCTAGCCCTGCAACAGCAATAACTACTAAAACTGCAATTAATACTTGGCTACGGGATAATTTCTTGGTAGATAGCTTCTTTTTAGCGATGTTCTTTTTTCATTTTAATGAGTCCTTTTTTGTTTATTATGCTTTCTTACTTCTTAAGTTTAAACATACTAACAACTGCCCCGTATTGTCAAGTTATTTTTGGTAAATAACCAATAACAGTAAGATGATATAATAAAAAAATGAAAAAACATATTAACATTGAGCGCACATTTGAACGCCATAACGACAGAGTCAAAAAAAGGTTTTAATAACTACTAAATGACCAAACAAGAACTCGTAGACGTATTAGATAAAAATGGCCAGCCCACTGGCCGAAAAGCTACTATAGATGAGGTTTGTGACCAAGGCTATTGGCACAACTCAGTACACGCCATTATTATTACGGAAGACAACAGAATTGTGGCTCAAAAACGATCACGTGATATTATAATGAACCCCAATCTTATTGAGCTCTCAGCTGGTGGGATTGTGAGTGCAGGGGAAAAGCCCGAGCAAGCTATTAGGCGAGAAGTAAAGGAAGAATTAGGTATTGGCGTTGCCGAGCGCGAAGTTATTTTAATTAACACCAGAACATATAATAAACACTACCCAAGGCTTAATAAAACTGCCAAAACATTTCTACACACCTACGTAATTAAATTACGTGAGCCGATTACCCACACCCACCTACAATCTAGTGAGTCGGCCCAAATCTACTTTTTGACCTTACGCAATGCTAAACGACTAGTTAAGCTACATCGCTTGGTAAGAGTAGGTAGGATTACGCCCTTTTATACCTATTGGAAATTTTCGTTAAATGGAGCCATTAAGTATATTAACCCAATTGTACATTTTGTGTGTCGTGGCAATACTTTTAGAAGCCGTCTAGCCGAAGCTTATTTTAATGAGATAAAAAGCAACAGAATAAAGGTAATATCTAGCGGTATACAGGCTAGTGAAAACCAGAACGGAAATATTAGCTACTTAGGTAGATATATACTTAATAAGCATCATTATAAGAATTACAAAAAAAGCTGGACACAAACTACTCAAAACAATATTGATGCCTCTACTATTGTAGTGTTTGTATCACCCACCGTACTGGCTGATGCTCAAAAAATGTTCGATTTGAGTGCCACAAAGTATTTGGTGTGGAGTATACCAGACATAAACCAAGGTGAATACGCAAATAGTGAAGCCAAGGCCGAAGAAGTGTATCAGATGTTGGTAAACAATATAAAGAAACTAAAAGATAAAAAAGAGTTTAAGTATATTCTACTGTAGCTAGTAACTTAAAAAAGCGTATTAATTACAGTTAGTATTTTATGCCACTTTCTCTTGGCTGAGTACTATTACTTTCTACTACCATTCTATTTGCGGTATTGTTGAATTTGTCATTTACTATTGCCCAATTCTTAACTTGGTTACGCGCCAAGTAGGCAATGCCAGAAGTAGTAGGTGTACCACTCCAGCTATTATTACGGAACAAGATATTTTGTACAGCGTATGTGTCGTCGGTTCGTTTTAGCTTATCTCCTAGTGTAGCAAGCTGAGTAACAGGCTGAGTGAGGTGGAAGTTGTTACCTTCAAACCAATAATTCTCAGTTTTAAACGACTGTGGGGTGTCGCCAATATTGTAGTTACCTCTAATATCTAGCACGGCGTTACGTGTAGCGTTGCCAGAAACCGTTATATTAGAATTAACGAATCGAACAGTTCTAGCATCTCCTATAGAGAAAAGTGCGACACTGCGGTACGAACCACTATCGTTAATGTTTATATTGTTAAAACCAATATCGGCCGAACGCTCGCCTACATCTACTGGCCAAACTCCGTTAAGATGACAATTTGATGGCGTTGCGCAACCTTTAGGTATATAGCGTAAATTTATGTTTTTAAATGAGCTCTGCGAAGAGGCCATTTTGATTTCTATAGCTCGCCCAGTGTAAGTGGCATTTATGTCTGAAAAGATATTTTTTACCAAGGCATTCATAGCCATAGGTGTTACTATATTTTCAAAATCTACCTGTTTCACAAAACAACTATAACAAAGACTGCCACCAAGACCAGCTTCACCACCACGAAATGTAATACCACTTATTTCTACCCACTGAGCCGAATACCATGGCACATCTTTTTCCATAACATAGCTATAGTAAGGGTTTCTACCTTCCACCTTACAAATTTGTGGGTTCGGAATAGAATTAAGTGCTTTATCGGCAAAGTCTATTTTATTACCATTAATAGCTCGTATTTTGTTAAATTGAACAAAATCTGGCTGTTCATAGTCACCAACCTTAAATGCAACTTCAGATCTTATGCAGGCTATTTCACCAACAGCTAGCTTGCTTGCGTCATTGCTATTTTTAAGATTGAGTGACGTTGAATCTTTTGCCCAGCTTGTCTGAGAAACCGCTATATTGGTAAATACTTGATTTCTACCCTGAGCATCGGTAGCATTTCGCTCATCAAAAGCCCATGGATGGGCTAGGCCAAGAATGACGTGTACTTGTCTATTGGGGTCTGTGGCGGTGTTAACAATAATACTTTGACCTCTTGTGCCCCTAAACTGCACAAAAGATTTCATTAATAGTGGCTTAGTAATATTATACTGACCAGGGGGTAGGGTTAATTCTTGCGAACGATTAGCAGCTGTGCCCGAGGCCGATACTGTGTCGATAGCATTTTGGATGGCTACAGTATCATCTGTAACGCCATCACCAATGGCTCCAAATTCTTTCACAGACCTAGGTGGAGCACTGGCATTGCTTACAAAAAATACTAGTGTTCCCAATGCAACAACAATTCCAATTACAAACAAAAATTGCCACTTTTTAAAACCAAAACTTCTTATAGAGGATTTTTTACTGCTTCTCTTAACTCTTTTTTTAACGGTTTTTTTAGGCATATCACAATCTTAAGCATTAGCGTTCTTAGCAATATTGTAGACCCATATGTTCACAAACACAAGTAGTATCTGCAGAATAGAGTATAATAGAAGCAATAAAAAGGAGATACTCATGGCCACAAAGTCACAGCGTACCGAAGAATTTAAGGTAAATGGTGAAGACTTACTTAAAAAAGTAAAAAATCTTATTGCCGAGGGTAATATACGGCGTATTACTATTCGCAACAAAGAAGGTAAAAGTATTGTTGAATTACCACTTACGGTTGGTGTGGTTGGGGCAGTGCTAGCACCCCCACTAGCTGCCGTAGGCGCAATTGCCGCTTTAGTTACAGAGTGTACTATTGTAGTAGAGAGAGAAGGTAAATAAGTAAGTTTAGTATGAAGCAGTTGGGCAAAAATACCAATTCGTCAAAAATTGTTGCCATATTTGTTGTGGTAGTTATAATTTTTGCAACTTTTATAGTTTTGGCTATTGGTAGTTTTGTGTTGAGGTACTACTCTAGTCCGGCTCTTAAAGATCAGCAAAAAGTTACTGCCGAAGTTGTTGAAGATATTGAGACCTATCCAGATTCCTACACGTCGTCGGGGTTGCCACAATACCCAAATGCCAAACTTACTAACTTAAGCAAAAAAAACTCTACTGCAAAAGATGGCGTGAGTGTATTGCTGTACTCTAACGACGCCCCAGCAGATGTTGCAAAATATTACGACGAACAGCTAAAATCATTGGGCTGGAGTATTACTGGATACACTAGTAAATACACAGATATGCCTTATTCGCAAGAGTACAAAAAAGGTGATGAGTCGTTTATAGTTTTGGTCAACTCTTCAAACACTAGTGATTATAAGACTGCAATTTCAATTACCTGGAAAATATTCTAATAAAAAGTGGTAATGAGTATATATAGTAATTTTCATATTCAAACTAGTAGGTGGCTAAAATCGATATTTAAGCCACGTTATTTGCTTAACATTAAAATCATAGATGGCCCCGGAGAGCCAATTGTATTTTTGCACGGCCTAGCAAGCAATATTGATCTCTGGAGTGAGGTTGTGAAGATGCTAAACGGCAAGCACAAGATAGTACTTATAGATCTATTAGGTTTTGGTGCGTCGCCTCGTCCTACCGATTGTGAATATACGGCCGACGACCATGTAGATGCTATTGTACATACACTCAAGAAAGTACATTTATGGCAGAGATCTATAATAGTATCACATTCAATGGGAGGGATTGTTGCAGCGCGATTGGCAGTTCGTTATCCAGATAAGGTACAAAATATGCTACTCTGTAGCATACCAATCTATAAGCGATCTGAGCTTAGTGACAAAAAACTTCTGCAATGGCAGAGCACGTCTGACGAGCTGTACTTTAAAGCTTATAGAAAGTTACGGGCTAACCCAGACTGGGCCATAAAAGGCTCTGATATGCTTAAAAAATTAAACATCAAGGGTATGGATGTAACCACAGAAAGTTGGCCTGCTTTCCATGAGAGCCTACATAACACTATTGAGAAACAACGTACTAGTACTGACCTCGCGAGTCTACACATTCCTATCAGAATTATTTACGGCAGATTTGACGTCTTGGTAGTGAGCCGTAATATTATAGTTTTGCAAAAGAACCACGCTAACATAGCTGTAAGAAAAATTAATGCTGGCCATGAGTTAACACCAGGATTTAGTAAAATAATTGTAGGTGAAATAGAAAAGTTATTAAAGTTATAATATCTATATGATTACACTAAGCAAATCTGAATACATAATGTATCTTAAGCATCCGGCATGGTTGTGGCTTAAGCGTCACGACAAAAAAATGCTACCAGAAGTTGATGATAACTTGCAGGCGCGTTTTGATGCTGGCAATTTGTTTGAAGAGTATGCTGAGAAACATTTTACAGATGTGGTGCGGGTTGGTTTTAATAACTATCAAGAATATTTGAGTATGCCCGAGCGCACTCAAAAGGCTCTTAGAGCTGGTGCCAAAGCGCTCTCCCAGGGTAGATTTGAGGCTAAATTTGCTGGCGAACAAATTACTTGTATTGTTGATATTGTTGAGTTGGTGGGGGACAAAACCTTTGATTTATATGAGATAAAATCGAGTACCAAAGTAAAGCCCGACCATATTGATGACCTAGCTTTTCAGGTGGTGGTACTAGAAAGCGCTGGTTATAACGTAAGAAATATTGGCGTAGTATATTGTAATAATCACTATGTGCGCCACGGTGCGTTAGATGAGCTTTCACTAAGTGTGCAGCAAAATGTTACTAATAAAGTAATGCAGAAGTTAGATGCAACCAAGCGAAATATTGAGGCAGCCTTAAAAGTAGTTGAATCTAGTGAAATGCCAGACCCTACGCCCCGTCGTACCAAGATGGGGGCTATTAAAGACTGGCTAGAGATATATTTGGCTCTTATGCCAACTCAAGACAAATACACTATTTACAATTTATGTTCGGCTGCGGCCGAACAACTAGGCCAACTAGAAGATATGCATATTAGTAGTATCGCCGATATTCCGGATGATTTTGCGTTAAAACCCAAACAAAAAAGACAAGTAGAAGCTACCAAAATAGGTGAGCCTATAGTAAATATTGGTAAAATAAAAAAGTTTATAAATTCTCTGCAGTATCCTTTATATTTTTTAGACTATGAAACCCTCAGCTCAATTGTGCCGCCGTTTGACGGGCTCAAACCGTTCGATCAACTACCCTTTCAGTACTCGCTACACATCATACAGGAGCCGGGAGGTGATTTGGTACATAAAGAATTTTTGCATACACTCGATACCAACCCAGTACCAGAGCTACTAAAACAATTGCAAGCCGACATTGGTGAGTCTGGAACAGTTTTGGTGTGGTGGGAGGGCTTTGAGAAGAGTTGTAATGATCTTATGGGCAAGCTAGAGCCAGAGTATAATAATTTTTTACAGGACGTAAACAGTAGGGTAATTGATTTGATGAAACCCTTTAGTAAAGGGTATTATATTGACAAAGATTTTATGGGCTCGGCGAGTATAAAGAATGTTTTGCCAGTAATAGCGCCCGAGCTAAGCTACAAAGATCTAGATATACAAGAGGGTGGCTCGGCTCAGAGACTATGGATGCAAGCTGTCTATGAAGAAAAGTTTAGCGATGCCGAAAAAACTAAGCTAATGAATAGTTTGCGGCAGTACTGTGAGTTAGATACCTACGCTATGGTTAAAATATTTGAGTTTTTGGTTGCTTTGTTGGCTAACGGAAACAAAAACGGTATTGTGAGTATGAAAAACCAAGCAACCAAAGTAGACTTTGAACAACAACAGCTGTTTTAGTTTTAAAGACGCTACATAAGCAAAATATATTAAATCTATTGTAAACTTATGCGAGTTGTGACATAATAATAGTTAATTAGTAGCGCAAGCGCGATATAATTGTCGCGCTGTTATTTTTTTAGATTATTATGAGTGACCAAATACAAGACCCAAGTAAAATACGCAATATTGCAATAATTGCTCACGTAGACCATGGCAAGACCACTCTAGTAGATGGTTTATTAAAGCAATCACAAACTTTTCGCGACAACCAAGCCGAGATGAGTCAAGAGCTGATAATGGATAGTGGCGATCAAGAGCGCGAGCGTGGTATCACAATTACCGCCAAAACTACTGCGGTGGTGCACGATGGCTATAGAATAAATATAATTGATACACCTGGACATGCTGATTTTAGCGGTGAGGTAGAACGTACTCTAAATATGGCTGACGGCTGCTTGCTAATTGTTGATGCCCAAGAAGGCCCAATGCCTCAGACTAAATTTGTACTCCAAAAGGCCTTGGTAGGAAATCTTAAGCCCATAGTAGTAATTAACAAGATAGATAAGCCAGGTAGTAGAGTGGCTGAAGTAGAAGAAGAACTTGCAGATTTATTTTTAGAACTGGCTGTTCATGAGGACCAACTACACTACCCAGTGTATTATGCTATATCGCGCGAGGGCAAAGCTTGGGCCGAGATACCTAGTGACGTTACAGCCGTAGCCAATCTAGATGTTTTATTTAAGGCCATTGTTGAGCAAGTGCCAGCCCCAAGAGTTGAACTAGATGGGTCTTTTCAAATGTTAGTAACGGCGCTTCGTTGGGATAATTTTAGGGGTAAATATGCTATTGGTAGAGTCAATCGTGGCCAAGTAAAGCCAGGTGAAGCAGTGGTGCTCTGTAAAAAAGACGGCACTCAAGCCAAAACTAGTATCGATAATGTATTTATAAGCAAAGGTCTTACTAGTGTAGAAGCCAAGGTAGCAATTGCCGGCGATATTGTACAGCTTACGGGGGTTGTCGATGCCCAAATAGGCGAAACAATTGCCGATGTTAATAACCCAGAGGCCCTGCCAGTACTTGAGGTAGAGGCCCCAACTCTCAAAATATATATAGGCCCCAACACCAGCCCTGTAAAAGGGACAGAGGGCGAGTTTACAACGTCTCGCCAAATAGGCGATAGACTACAAAAAGAACTCGAAACCAATGTGGGCCTGCAAATAGAGCCAAACGATATTGGTTATTTGGTTAGTGGTAGAGGCGAACTACACCTCAGCGTACTTATTGAGTCGCTAAGACGTGAAGGCTTTGAACTAGAGGTAGGTCGCCCACAAGTGGTAACTAAACAAGAAGACGGCAAGACTATGGAGCCGGTAGAAGAGCTTATTATTGAAGTACCGCCAGAAAATGTGGGCGCAGTTCAGATGGAGCTAGGTACCCGTAGAGCCACCTTAAAAGAACAATTTAGTAGTTCAAAGAGCGTATCTAAACTCGTCTATGAACTACCTACTCGCGCGTTGCTTGGTCTGCGCAATGTTCTAATGACCACCACCAAAGGTGCTGCAGTAATAAATAGTCTAATGATAGGCTATACCGAACAGACATCGGCGCTCAAGCAATTACGCAATGGCGCACTCATATCTTTTGAGGCTGGTAGCGCTACTGCTTACTCACTCCAAAAAGTAGAAGAACGAGGAGTTTGTTTTGTAGAGCCGGGCCAAAAAGTCTATGCCGGGCAAATAATTGGTCTTAACAATCGAAGTGAAGATATGGAAGTTAATATTTGTAAAGGCAAGCAACTAACCAATATGCGCACTAGCAGTAGCGATGGAGTTGTGCAACTAATGCCACCTGTCAAAATGAGCCTAGAAGAATGCATAGATTTTATAGAGGATGACGAACTTTTAGAGGTTACTCCAAAATCACTACGACTACGCAAACGCGAACTCGACCCCAACAAGCGCAAGCGAAAATAATATTACATTGACCCAATAAGGTATCTTTAGTACTATATATCCGTGACTATCCTAGTGATTCGACACGCACTTTCTGAGGCAAATAACCGTAATAATATTGGCACCATGGCTTTTGCTAGTGCCGAGGCTCCTTTAATGTTAGAGGGTCAAAAACAAGCTAGATTGTTGGGCGACGAGCTTTTAATGCACTATGGTATCAACCCTCCTGTTACTCGCGTTGCTGTCTCTACTCTAAGCCGTACCGCAGAAACTGCCGCTCAAGCTGGATTTAAAGATCTTCAACCATACCAAATACTCGACGAAGTTGTGCACGGTCTAGAACTAACAGAGTTACGTAAAATGTTGAACAACGACGAATTGCCTAATATTGCCCTAGAACAAGCCCAAGTAATTCTGGGTGATGGTCCTAGAGAAAGGGTTTGGATAACACATGGTATGGTTATTGCCGCACTATGTAGTTTATTAGGTATCTATAAAGATTCTAGGTTAATACCTAAATTTTGCGAGGTTAGAGAGCTGCCTATTTAGTACAGTGTTGGATAAATTCAAATGCCTATTTATAAATGGTAGGCATTTTTTAATTTCCAATAATATAGAGTTCTTCTTCGGCTCTTGTAACTGCTGTATAGAGCCAACGGCGCCAGTCGTCGTCGCTCATTTGTGAAAATCTTTCTTCAAACAGCAGTACTCTTTGAGCTTGTGAACCCTGAGCTTTGTGTACAGTAAGTGCATAGCCAAAATCAAATAGGCCAATAGGGTCGGTTTTTTTACGCTTAGGCAAGCGTGACATGGTAGTGAGCGCTCCAAACTGTTCGCGCGGTGCATAGCCTTCAAATTTAGTTCCGTCAAAATCAGCTTGTAAATACCACCATTGTTTTTTAATATCATCATCGGCATCACCAATGTAATTAATTACCCCAACTTGCCCGTTACTAAGCCCGCTCTCGCGGCTATTTCGCAAACATACTATTGTGTCGCCAACCATTGGGTTGGGCGATTCAAATTCTTTGAGTTCTCTTATGTAGCTATTGAGTTTTTGTCGCGTATGGTTGTAACCACATAGTACCAGACTATCTTCGCCATGCCGCCGCAAAATCTCTTCTACAATCTCGCCAGTTTCGCTATTTGATTTCTGTAATTTTTTAACTACTGGAGAGTAATTGGCTATCATTACTTCACCATTTATACGAGCATTGGTAGCAATCTTAATTATTGGACTATTGGATGACTGCCGAAAAATTTGCTCTAAACGAATATGTGGGTTAGCCATGAGATTAAAGTTTGAGTTGATTGGTGGTAATTGTCCGTGATCACCAACGGCGAGTATGGGTATACCAAAACTAAGTAGATCATGCCATATGTCTTCACTTATCATACTAGCTTCATCAACTATTATAAGGTCGTACTTAAGATTCTCTCGCTTGCGCCAACTAATAGGTTGGTCTTTTTTAGAATTTGAGTAATACATAAGCCCGTGAATTGTAGATATAGTATCAATACCTTTAGTAGCTTTTTTTGCTCGCAAATGTTTTTTGAGCACTTGCGCAGCTTTGCCAGTGTAGGCTACAAAAGCCAAGCGCATATCGGGCCGGTTCTTGGCGAGTATTTCGCGTAGGGCTGCTATAAGCGTGGTTTTGCCGGTACCTGCATAACCACCTAGTGTTAAATAGGGTTGGTTTTTAGACTTGAGCCACGAACCTATAGCGCTCAAGGCTTCTGCTTGTTGAGTGGAAAGTTTTTGCATTGAGTTTCTATTGTATCAGAAACTTCTAGATCCACTTCTAAATATTGCGAAGCTTAGTGTTGCTCGTGGGGGTCGGCCATGGCATCGGCCTTGGTGGCGTGCACAGTGCCATCGGGGTGTTCTGGTGGCGAATATATGGTGTAAAGTTTGAGCTCGCCGTCACCAGTATTTACTACATTGTGTTCCACGCCAGCCGGAATAATCACGCAGCTACCATCAGATAGTTCTGACGCTTCACCATTCAAAATAGCCTTGGCATTACCCTTATCTACCCTTATAAATTGATCATGCTCAGGGTGGGTTTCGAGGCCAATTTCTTCACCTGCATCTAGGCTCATCACTACTAGTTGCATGTTTTTGGCGGTGTAGAGCACTTTGCGAAAATTGTCGTTTTCGAGCGTATCTTTTTCTATATTGGTTACAAATCCAGTCATTTTTTCACTCCTTATTTACCTATAATTATTATATCACAGCCATGTAAAAGAACTTGTGCTACAATAACTAAATAACCAAATGGAGAGTAGTAATGAGTGAATCTAAAATTTCTTTCAAAAAATTACGCAACTTAAATCTTATCGCTGCTGGTCTGCATTTTGCCCAAGCTGGTCTTATATTGTACCTAAGCAAAAGCTTTACTTTGCCGGTAACAATTTCTTTTTTGCAATTTAATTACAACACCCAATCTTTAGAACCAGCTACAAAAGCTCTGTTTAATATAAACCTAGCATACCTGGTGGTGGCCTTTTTGTTGATGAGTGGTATTGCACACTTGGTAATTACGACAGTTTGGCGCAAAGGCTATGAGACCGACCTTGCCAAAGGAATTAACCGCGCTCGCTGGATAGAATACAGCATAAGTGCGAGCACCATGATAGTAGCAATAGCTATGCTAACTGGTATATACGACATAGTGACACTTCTAGCGCTATTCACCTTAACAGCCGTTATGAATCTGTGTGGTCTAATAATGGAGGTACACAACCAGACTACTCAAAAAACCAACTGGCTGAGTTACTATGTTGGTTGTTTGGCAGGCATAGTGCCTTGGATAGGTATAGCGCTCACTTTTTGGGCTTCGGCACAATTTAGTATTGGCGATGCCAAAATACCCACTTTTGTTTACTACATATTTGTAAGCTTGTTTATATTTTTCAACTGCTTTGCTATTAACATGGTATTGCAATACAAAAAAATTGGCCCATGGCGCGATTATCTATATGGAGAGCGTGTTTATATTATCCTTAGCTTAGTAGCAAAATCAGCTTTAGCCTGGCAGGTTTTTGCTGGCACACTAAGACCATAAAGTATTAATTCGAAAATTAAGTAATCACTGATATCTTTGGTATAATATAATTTCTATGAGCGAAAAAACGAACAAAATTTATGATGTAATAATTATTGGTGCTGGACCGGCTGGGTACACAGCGGCAATTTATGCTTCGCGCGCCAGTCTTAGTACTTTAATGATAGCCGGTGATACTCCTGGCGGGCAACTACTACTTACATCTGAGGTAGAGAACTTTCCGGGGTTCAAAGACGGTATTATGGGTCCCGAGCTAATGGAGCAGATGAAGGCTCAGGCTTTGCGATTTGGTACCGAATTTAGAGCCGATTTTGTAACCAAGATTGATCTAAAAGCTCAACCCAAAAAGATTTGGGTAGGTGATGACATGTACAATACCAAAACCGTTATTATATCGACCGGGGCGAGTGCAAACTGGCTGGGCTTAGAAAACGAACAGCGTTTAATGGGCAAAGGCATATCGGCCTGTGCAACCTGTGATGGCTTTTTCTTTACCGATAAGCACGTGGTAGTGGCTGGTGGTGGCGATAGCGCTATGGAAGAAGCTCTTACGTTAGCTAAATTTGCAAGTAAGGTTACTATTGTTCACCGCAGAGACGAATTTAGAGCTAGTAAGATTATGCAAGAACGTGTAAAAAAGCACAAAAAAATTGATATCATCTGGAATGCTCAAGTAGTAGATGTGCTAGGCAAAGATTTTGTAGAGGGAGTAAAGCTAAAAGATACCGTGACTGGCAAAGAGCACAACATAGCCTGTGGCGGACTGTTTGTAGCTATTGGTCACACGCCAGCCACTAAACTTTTTGACGGTGTATTGAATAGAGATGAAAAAGGCTATCTCACACCCAAGCCCGACACTAGCACAGAAATACCTGGCGTATACGCCGCCGGTGACGTAGCCGACTCGCGCTATAGACAAGCAATTACCGCGGCTGGCGATGGTTGTCGCGCGGCACTAGAGGCCGAGCACTTTATTTCTAACCTTTAATTGTTTACTTTTGCTGTAACAAAGTATAATACTTATTAAATGGCTGATATTGTTATAAAAAAAATACCAATCTTTCATAGTGGCAGACTATATTATCTGTTTGATCAAGCACTAGAAGAAGATTTTGCATATTTTTCGCCATCGTATAGACAAAATGTGCGCCGTACCAATAATATCAATAAGATCAGGTTGGGCACCATTCATCCTTATAGGCTGTTCATGGGTATATATCAAAACAACCAGTTAGAAGGCTATTCTATATCTGGCATCCAAAAAAGCAATATGAGGGCTTTTTTGTACTGGCTATATATTGTGCCAGCACTTAGAAAAAAACAACTAGGTCAGTTACTTCTGAGCGAAACCGAGCGGGGCCTAAAAGCCAGAAAAGTTGACTCTATAGAGCTGGTAACTCACAACCAACAACATTTTTATGAACGATCGGGCTATGATATTAATAAGATTCTTACCGATATAGATACAGACGTAGACATGTATTTAATGTCTAAGGTGGGTATATGAAAAAAGCTACACTCAAAAAAACTATTCGACAACACAAAAGCGCCTCACACTTGGTTACGACGTCGCCAAAGATTACTAAAAGCAAAATAAGCAAAAAATTTTATATCATCATCGCTGTAGAACTAGTTATCATGATTGCTATTGCTGGATTTCTTAGATGGCAATCTTACAAAGACTCAAACAAAGTTATCTACTCGCCACCAACCAAACAACTTGAATCAACCAAGCCACCCAAAATTGACACTGGCAAGATAGTTTCTACCGAGCCTGCACAAAACTTTACCGCTGCTCAAACACTTGAACGTATTCGGCAAAATAACCGTAATTTTGATTTGCCAGTTACACAGGGTCACACCAAACAAACCTATGTGTATACCAGCTCAGATGGCATAGTTAATGATGTACCAATTTATGCTAGAGTATACGTTCCTTCCAATATTGGTACAAAAAAACTACCAGTGCTGGCATTTGCGCCAGGTACAATTGGTATTGGAGACGCTTGCGGAGGTAGTTTAGAACAGCCCGCTAAGCGCAACTGGGCAAATTACGATAGCTTGATGGCTGCGTATGCAAGTCAAGGTTATATTGTGGTTATTACCGACTATGAGGGCCTGCGTGATCCCAGCAGAATTCATCACTACATGGTGGGTGATATAGAAGGTCGCGCAGTACTAGATAGTATTCACTCACTAGAAAATCTTGAGTTGTCAAAAAATAATATCGATGAAAATGCCATATTTACTGGTGGCTACAGCCAAGGCGGACATGCTGCTTTCTGGGCCGACGCGATCGCTTCTAAATATGCACCAGACATCAAATTGCGAGGTGCAATCGGTTTTGGCCCGGTTACTAGCGTAAACGAAACCCTCACCGATGCTATTACCAATAATGCCAATATTAACTGGTTTGGGCCATTCGTACTCACTAGCTATCAAGATTGGTACAAGCGAGAATATCCGGTTAATAGAATACTATTGCCACAATGGATTAAATCTCTACAGACCGATGTGTCGCGTGAGTGTATAGACACAGTCAACAGGTACTGGCCAAATAATCTTGGCGTGAATAGATCGGCAAATATTTATACCCAAGAGTTTATAGCTGCTGCCAAAACTGGTAATCTCGCTAGTAATAAAATATATGCTCAATTTATGGCCGACATGGAGAGTAACATTGTGGGCCCTATAAAAACTGATACACCCAAGCTTATTAATCAAGGTATGCACGACAACGTAGTGTTGCCCCGCCAAAACCTAGCCGGTTACGCCAGACTGTGCGCATCGGGTAATACAACCAATCTCAAAGAGTACACCACTAGTAAGTATGCAGTTCAAAGCTATAACCCACAAGGGCTTGTTGATCATTACCAGACTATGAATGCAAGCTTTAAAGATACTCTTGTCTGGATGAATGATCGCATAAGTGGCATTGCTGTTTCTGGATCCTGCAAATAAGTTATTTATTATCGTTTTGTTACTAATAGATAACCAAAAACCACCTAGTTAGCAGGTGGTTTTTACTTTTATATTTTTTTTAAGTATTTTAAGCTTTTATATCGGTAATTGTAATGGCTGAATACTTTTGACGGTGGCCTGTCTTAGTACTTTGGCGCTTCTTGGCTTTGTAGTGCAAAATAACTTGTTTTTTACCTTTTACAATTTCATCTGCAACTGTAGCCTTAACTACTGCTCCCGAAACGATTGGTTTACCAACTTTTATGTTCTCACCATCTATTAAAAGCAATGGCTTAAACTCAACGGCTGCTTTGTCATTATGTAAAAGCTCCACCTCTAAGGTTTGGCCTTTTTCTACTAAGTATTGTTTTGATCCGGTTTCTATTACTGCTAGCATGGCTTTTTATAAATATCTAGTTTAAGATCTTTCTTATCTATTACTAAGGCATTATTTTAGCAAAATATAGTAAGTTTGTAAAGTAAAAATTTAAAGATTAACATTGTTCGAAAGATGTTCGTATTATTTGAAATAATTCTTAAACTTATGCTAAAATTAACTTAACAATAATGCTGTGAGGGAGGAAAAACAAAAAGTGGCGCATTGTATTGCAATTGCGAATCAAAAAGGAGGTGTTGGTAAAACCACAACTGCAATTAACCTTGCGGCCTATTTGGCAAAAATGGGCAGATCGACCCTCTTAATTGACCTAGATCCACAAGGCAATAGTAGTAGTGGCCTGGGTATAAATAAAGCCGAAGTTAGCCAAACTGTTTACGATGTGCTTCGCGGTAGTACAAATATTATGCAGAGTTTGGTAAAAACACAGTACAGCGATTTGAGCGTGTTGCCTGCCAACTCAGATTTGGCAGCGGCCGAGATTGAGCTTGCCGCACGTCCTCATAGAGAATTTGTGCTAAAAACTGCCCTACAAGGTCTTAATTTTGATTATATTATTATTGACTGCCCACCATCGCTTGGGCTACTAACTATTAATGGCTTGGTAGCTGCACAGATGCTAATTATACCCGCCCAGGCAGAGTATTATGCTCTAGAGGGCCTCGGCCAACTTTTAAACACAGTTAAGAGAGTTCGTTCAGCACTAAATCCTAGCTTAAAGTTGTTGGGGGTTGTTGTGACTATGCACGATGGCCGTACTAGCCTTAGCTCTGCCGTTATGGGCGAGCTAAACAAGCATTTTGGTAAGCTATTATTTGACACCACTATACCGCGCAATATACGATTAGCAGAAGCACCATCGCATGGCAAACCCATTTATGCTTATGACCGATTCTGTAGAGGTGCATTTGCTTATAAAAAACTATCAAAGGAGGTGAGTCGTCGTGTCGAACAACCCAGCAAGTAACAGTCGTCTTGGTAAAGGCTTAGACTCACTTATACCTAGTCAAATTGGTGAAGTAGACGAATTTGCAGCACCTAGTTTGCCCGATCAAGTTAGGGTAAGTAACAAAACAGTTACTGAAGTTCCTATTGAAAATATTGATGCCAACCCCTATCAACCACGTACTGAGTTTGAACAAGCTGAACTACAGGAGTTGGCCGACAGCATTAAAGAGCATGGTATCATTCAACCTCTAATTGTAACTGCTGAGAATGATTGGAAATACAAGTTGGTTGCAGGGGAAAGGCGTTTAAGGGCAGCCAAAATTGCCGGTCTCACCCAGGTACCCGTAATTGTTCGTACTTATAACGAACAGCAACAACTAGAAGTTGCTCTCATAGAAAATGTGCAGAGATCCGATCTTAAACCTCTAGAAGAATCGGTGGCTTATCAAAAGCTTGTCGACCAGTTTAATATGACACACGAACAAATTGGTAAGGCGGTGGGCAAAGCAACTTCTACTATTACAAATATTATTCGCTTGCAAAATCTCACCCATAAAGCCAAAATTGCGCTAAATGACGGAATAATCACCGAAGGTCATGCTAGAACCCTATTGTCTTTAACCGATCCTATCAAACAAGATCAATTTCTAAATTATATTATTAAACACAACCTTACAGTTAGGCACGCCGAAACACTCATTAGAGAATTTAAGGGTGGGGTAGAAATAAAGCGTAGTAAGGTAATAGAAGCCGAAGCACCTCAGCGCAAGCTCACCCAAGACCTTGGTAAATATTTAGGTACCAAGGTAAGTCTACATAAGACAGCCAAGGGCGGTAAATTGCAGATAGAATATTATTCAGATGAAGAGTTGGCCAGAATATTTTCTCAAATCACTGGTTCTGAACCCAGTGTTTAATATTTGAAATAGTTTTTCAATTTAATAACTAATAACTTGGGTCTGTTACTAGTTTGAGAGTATTGACTGGTAGCAGACGCAAGCTGGCAAAGCCAGTAATGTTACTTTGTGGTAATTGGCCCCACTCACGCGAGTCGAAGCTTCCGCCCGGGCTTCGATTGTCTCCCATTACAAATACCATTCCAGGCTCTACTATTTCGTCTATGTCCCCTTGAGTAGTAAATTGAGGATCTATATATGATTCATTTAGCACCATACCTTCGGGGTGTTCGGTATTATAGATGGTTACTACGCCATTTTTTAGCGTAACACGCTCGCCCGGTAAGGCGATAGCACGCTTAATAAAGAAAGTCTCAGGAGCTTTCGGATACCTAAACACCAATACATCACCTCGTTTAATATTTACTTCTTTTTGTCCAAAAAACCTACCAACATCATACATAGTTAGCGGAATTTTTGAGATTATTAAATAATCATTGTCGTGAAAACCAGGCTCCATACTGCTACCCGATACGTAAAAAGCTTGAAAAATAAAATTTTGAATGATAAATACTATGGCAATTGTAACCCCGGCCCAAATCAACAATTCCTTTATGATGGAACGTTTTTTTTCGGGCTGTTCATTGGTTTGCTCTTCTATATCTGTTTTATTCAAACTTGCCATATCATTATCGTAAGCTAAATTGTCGGCAGCTTTTTTTTGTGCATGGCTCCCAGAGTGGTTGATTTCGCTTTCACTCTGAGGCTTAATTTCTTTGCCAACCTCTAAAGTATTTTCAGGCTTAGGTTCGATAGGGCTGGTATTCGAATTATCATTAGAGGTTTGGTTTTTATCATCCATTTATAGTATTATACGCAGATACTTACAATAAAGTCGAGTACAATGTTTTTTGTTGTGCGTATCAATAAAGTAATAATTAACACCATAATGGCCTGTATTATAAAATATGAAATTACAAAGAAAGAACAGTAACATTAAGCCTGCTAAGAAAAAAAGAATTTGGTTAAGAGTGACGCTAGCGGTGCTACTAGTTGGGGTATTAGCTACCTGTGCATATGCTTATCACACCTACAAGACTATTAGTAAGGTAATACAAAAAAATACTGGTACTGTCGCGGAGGGATTGAAGACCGAAGAAATAAAACCTGAAACTCTTAAAGGTGAAGGAGCTGGTAGAGTAAATATTTTACTAATGGGGGTGGGAGATGTAGGACATGAAGGTGAGCAACTTAGTGACACACTGATTGTAGCAAGTTATGATCCCAAGACACACGACGTCGCTATGCTAGGAATACCAAGAGACTTATATGTAAAAATTGGCAATAACGGATTTAGTAAAATAAACAATGCCAATGCTTTTGGCGAGCAAAACAAAAAAGGTGGTGGGCCCGAACTAGCAAAACAGACCGTTTCAGATGTTCTTGGTATACCCATTCATTACTATATTCGAACTGACTTTACGGCATTAAAGCAAACAGTAGATATGGTGGGTGGCGTAGATGTGGTGGTAAAAGATAACTTGGTTGATCCAGACTATCCTTGCAGTAAAAATGAAGGTATGGTTTGTGGATTTAGCTTGCAGGCTGGTCCGCAACACCTCAATGGTAGTGCAGCACTTAAATATGCTCGCTGCCGCAAGGGTAACTGTGGCGACGATTTTGGTCGCGCGAGTCGCCAACAAGATGTTATAGTAGCTTTGCGTGAAAAAGCAGAAAAGCAAAACATTTTAAAAAATCCTGCAAAAATTAATGAACTACTCGGTATAGTAGGTGACAACGTCAGAACTGATCTGCAACTAAAAGAGCTTGAAAGACTAGCCCAAATAGCACGCGAGGTAGATACAAGCAAAATAGTTACTCATGTTCTAGACAACACTACAAATAATTTGGTTGTGACCGATACTATTGGAGGCGCTAGTGTGGTTGTGCCTAGTGCGGGAGTAGGTAAATATGCAGCTATACAGTCGTATGTAAGGAGCATATTTGTAGATGGATATATCAAACAAGAAGCCGCTACTATACAAATTGCCAATGGTACACCTAGTGATTTAAAGGCTAAGCTAGCCTCTGAGCTATTAAAAAGTTATAATTATAATGTAATAGGTATTGTTGCGGCACCGACAAACACAGTAAAGAATACGCAAATAGTCGACAATACTGGTGGAAAAAAACCTTACACGTTGCAATATTTAGAGAAGCGATTGGGCGTTACTGCTACAGTGGTAGAGCCAATAAGCGGTACGACCCCACAGGCCGATATTAGTGTAATAATTGGAGCAGATTATCAAACTCAGTGACCAACTAAAACGAATAGAAGTATTTACTCACGACCAAAGAATTATTTTGGCCGCAGGGTCTGGTCTAACCATTTCGTCAATTGCCTTATTGTATTATTCGGCTTACCCTATACTAATACTACCTTTGGCGATTGCCGTGAATTATTGGGTGCTTAGTAGAATATTAATCAGCCGTAAGAGAGCTCATATATTAGCTTCACTTATAAGGCCAAGCATGTGGTTACTTTTTTTGTACGGATACATATATACCATACATGTGATTTTCTTAATACCAATAGGCTGGTTTATATTGCTATGTGTTTTGGTTGGTGTGGGCTATATGGGCTTACTTTTACAAGAGGTACGTAACAAGCCAAACGTTATCTTTGTAAATATTTTACATATAGTACTACTTACTCTTGGTCTTAGCCTAGCTAGCCTTATGTTGGCATATTGGCACTGGCCAGTAGTGCTTGTTATGTTGGGTGTGTGGCTAAGTATGTTTTTCTTATCACTTGCTTGGCTACTAAGTTTTACGAATAAACCCTACGTGATCGCAAGCGTGTGGTCGTTAATTGTGCTAGAAATATTTTGGATAACTACGCTTTGGATAAATTTATATCACATACCTCAAACCAATCTACTACTTAGCCAGTCTTCTCTTATTGTGGCTGCACTTGCCTATGGCTTTGGCGGTCTCTACTATCATTTCAAAGAAAATACTTTGCGTAGAAGCCTGCTTTTTGAATATATAAGTGTTACCGCGGTGGTGTTTATTGCTTTACTACTTCTAAGTAAATGGGCGGTAGCGCTTTAAACATAGAATGTATTATTTAAGTCAATTCTCAGCTACATTTTGTTATTATATGTAATATGTCACAAGAAAATACACCACACAATAGCTCTCATCGAAAAAACAGTATTATAAAATATGCAACTATTTTGGTGCTAGCTTCTTTGATATTTGGGTTTGTTGGCGCTGCCGGTTTTAATTGGTGGAGCACACATCAACCAAACTCAAGATTTGGTACCTTGCAGAGCAAGAACGTGGTGATAAGCGAGCAAAACGCAACTATTAATGTTGCCAAAAAAGTAAGCCCCAGCGTAGTAAGTATTACTACCTCTACTATTGGTAGTGACGCATTTGGTAGAAGTACTCAGGGAAAGGGGGCTGGTACTGGCATAGTAATTTCGGCCGATGGATTAATACTTACCAATAAGCACGTAGTAGAGGGCGGAAGTTCTTTTGTTGTAGTACGATCTGATGGTCAAGAGTATACAAAAGTAAAGCTTGTTGCCAAAGACCCCATTAATGACATAGCGTTTTTAAAGATAGATGGTGTGAGCGATTTGGTGCCGGCTGAAATTGGCGATAGTAGCAAGGTAGAGGTAGGGTCTTTTGTAGTTGCAATTGGCAATGCGCTTGGACAATTTCAAAACACCGTTACTACCGGTGTTATTTCTGGTAAATCACGCCCTATTACGGCGGCTGACGGTGGAGGCACGGAAAGTTTGCAAAACCTATTTCAAACCGACGCTGCAATTAACCCTGGCAACTCTGGTGGACCACTTGTAAATGTAGAGGGCCAAGTCATTGGTATGAACACAGCAGTTGCGGGTGAGGGCTCTCAAAATATTGGCTTTGCTATACCAATAAATGAAGTTAAACGAGATATTTCAACCGTGGAGCAAAACGGCAAAATTGTGCGAGCTTTTGTGGGTGTTCGATATGTTGCTATTACGCCAGAAATTGCCAAGGCAAATAATCTCGGTGTAGATTACGGTGCTTATATACAAGGTGGCCAGGGAGAGAGTGGCGTGCAAAGCGGGAGCCCGGCCGACAAAGCAGGTTTAAAAGATGACGACATTATTTTAAAAGTCGATGGTACAAAGATAGATGCTAGTAATTCACTTTCTAGCTTGGTCAATCAGCATAACGTAGGCGATACCGTTACTCTTACAATTTATAGAGATGGTAAGGAAAGCCAAGTAAAAGTAACGTTGGCCGAAGCGCCACAAAACTAGTACTATTTAAAGTTACAACTTTTTAAATCCAAGAATTAGATAGTCTTCTAAGGCAAGTTTTAATCCTATTTTTGAAGCAATTTCTTTTAGTTTATCGTGTTGCCAGGGGTCGGATTCGTGGTATATACGTGTACCTTTTTTTATGTGAACAGGAATCTGCATATAAAACTTTCTGTAGAGGCCTAGGCCATCCCCAGAACCGCCAAACAACGCTATAGCTGGTTCTTTTTTTACCTCAGGCTTCATCTGTGGTAAATAATCTTTCGAAACATAGGGTAGATTGGTAACAATAGTGTCGAATTGATCCTTAATATTTTCAAAAATATCACTCAACACAAATTCTATTTTATGATCTTTACCTAGTAACTTTATGGCATTAAGTTTTGCTACTTTTAGTGCATCGGCAGACACCTCGGTGGCGGTAATTTTAAGATCAGGGCGGTGTTTGGCAATAGCGATTGCGATAGCGCCAGAACCAGTACCAATATCAATTAGTTTGGATCTGTTGGGGGCAAATTCTATGGCCTGTTCTACAATTAATTCGGTTTCTACTCTTGGTGCAAGCACTCTATTGTCCACATAGAAATCTATATCATAAAACTCTATTCTATTAGTAATATAGCATACTGGCTCGCGCGCTAATCTGCGTGAAACATAATCTTTATAGATAGATATTTCACCATCTGATAGCTCTCTGTTGTTGTGGGCTATCAAGTATTCACGCGGTTGGTTAAGCACATGGGCAAGTAAAAGCTCGGCATCAAGACGAGGTGATGGTATTTTTGCAGATTTAAACTTACTCTCAGTATTTATAATAGCTTCTTGGATGATCAAATTTTATTACTCACTTAATCTTTTAGGGCTTTATCTACAGCAGCACTACGCAATGCTTCAAAAACAATATCAAGATCTCCGTCTAATATTTTAGCCAAACCATGTGTAGTAAAAGATATCCTGTGGTCGGTTACTCGGTCTTGGGGGAAATTATAAGTGCGAATCTTTTCAGATCTGTCACCGGTTCCTATTTGCATACGACGGTTTTCCCCAAGTTGCTTGGCTTCTTCTTGTTGCTGTTGGTCTAGTAGACGAGAACGCAGTACACTCATGGCCTTCAATTTATTTTTTAGCTGTGATTTTTCATCTTGGCAGGTTGCAACAATGCCGGTAGGAATATGTGTAATGCGCACTGCACTATCAGTGGTATTAACGCTCTGGCCACCATGACCACCACTTCTAAAAACATCTATGCGTAAATCGGCAGGGCTTATCTCTATCTCAGACTCTTCGGCTTCGGGTAGTACAGCAACCGTAGCGGTACTAGTATGTATACGACCAGCACTTTCTGTAGCTGGAATGCGTTGCACTCTATGCACACCACTCTCATATTTAAGTAATCCGTAAGCTTTCTCGCCACTAATAAGTACTATTACTTCTTTGTAGCCACCACTACTACCAACACTTTCACTAAGTAGTTCTACTTTAAGACCGTGCGTTTCGGCATAACGTGAGTACATGCGTAGTAACTCACCCGCAAACAGACTAGACTCGTCACCACCTGCGCCTGCTCGGATTTCAACAATAGCATTTTTATATTCGTTGGGGTCGGTGGGTAGCAAGGCTATCTTGGCCTCAGCTATTAATCTTTCTAGTTTTGGTTCCAACTCACTCAAAGTCTCTTCAGCCAAATCTTTCATGTCGGGTTCACTTAGCATTTGTTTGGCCTCGGCTATATCATTTTGAATTTTTTGAATTTGCAAAAATAGCTCTAACTTAGCTTTTATATCACGTTGCTTGTTAACAATTGCTGCAGCCTTGGGGCTAGCATAGATATCTGGTTTAGCGAGTTCTGCCTCAACTTCTTTAAGGCTTTCTTGTAGTTTTATTATCTGATCTTTGGTTTCCATAGTTTTTATAAAAAAATAGCTACTTATATTATACCTAAAGCAGTTATTTTTATGAATATATTAGTTATTTGTCGGTAGTACTTTGATCTTTTGTAGCTTCCTTGGCTGTAGTTGTGTTTTGTTCACTAATTTGTTCGTCGGCTTTCAATATAGCCTCGGCTTCGGCCTTATTTAGGGCTTTCTGGCCTTTTTTAGTGAGAGCATCTTTTTTGGCGTTGGCAGCTGCCTGCTTAGCTTTAAACCGATCTACTCGCCCAGCAGTATCAACTAGTTTTTGCTTGCCTGTATAAAAAGGGTGGCAATTACTACAAACATCTACATGTATTTCAGAAACAGTACTGTTTGAATCAAAAGTTGTGCCACAACCTGCACAGGTTACCTTGGTCTTTACATAATCTGGGTGAATCTTGGCTTTCATATCTATAGAATAATAGCATATAGATAAGATAAAAACAAGTCTAAAATGAATAAACCCCACCATGTCACATAAGTAACGTGGTGGGGTAGAAGGGGCTTTAATACCCATGGTTATATTTCTATACCAGCTGCCGCAGCATACTGGTCAAAATCGGGTGCTCCCCGATAGTTTAGGGGGATATCTAGTCCTACACCAGACTGGATACCCTCAATGAGCATATTGGCGTACTCACGTGGTGTTACAGTATTGTTGCCAATTATCTCGTCTAGTTCCTCTGGATGGGATAATCCTTTTGGGTAGAAGTGACTAATAGCAAGGCTAAATAAGTCACCACCCAGATCTCTGAACTTTAGCGAATACTCGATGTATGCCACTGCGTCTTGAACAGCCTCGGGCGCATCACGCGCTTCGGCGTATTCAATGGCGGGCGGGAACAAGTACTTCGCGCCATTTTCTTGTCCAGGATCACCATTCCAGGTACTGTATATGTACTGGTACTTACCTGTGGCAGTTGAGCCACGTGCATCAGCCAAGGGGTCGCCTCGGCTTTCATTGTAAGCGATTACTTGCAGAAAACGTTCTACCTCGTTGACTGAAACCTCTGGTGTGTCATTTCCGGGTATAGGGCCAGTTTCGCTTTCTAAGGCTTCTTCGACACTCTGAGCATCTAGATCTTGGCTAGGCAGGTATGGTTTGGGCCATATCCACGCTACTAGCATAGGAAAGATGCTTACAAAGATAATTACACCTACTAGCTTTTTTAGGTAATATTCTTTGGTGTAAGCCTCTTCTTTTATGTCTTTTGCCACCCTGCTAGTCATCAGATTTCAGATTGAGGGCCCGCAAGACGAAGTACAGCAGAAACAGGCCAGACAAACCTAGTCCAACACAGATCAACACCTGATAAGCAACGTGGTGATACTGTTGTACCTGGGTGTGGTTTGCGTGCGCAAAGATGTTAAACCACCTAATTGCGCATCCGGCGAAAAGCAAACAAATTACCAAGAGATAGGCGGTGAGCTTGGTAAAAACAGTGTGCACAATGTTGAGTGCAAAAGTTTTACAGATTGTCGCCATATTCTTGTTGAGATCAATTCCTGGCTGAGTCATTGATTCTTCCTTTTTTGGGGTTGAGAGGTACTAATTTATACCTGCTACTAACTAGCAGACAAATCTTGGTTATTTTAGCACAAATCGTCATAATAGTCAATGCTATTATCTAGTTGGCTTGATAAGTCATCTTGTAAAAGAGTACAATCATAAGCATATTATGAAAATAACGAAATCTCACGATGATTTAGAAAAAAAATCTAATTTAACAGATAATTTGCACAATGAAGATATTCAAGACAGTGCAACTATCAAAAAATCACATCATCATCTTCGCTTGGAGCATGCCAGACATAAAAAACATAAGAAATGGTTGTTGATTGCTCTATGTATATTGCTAGCTATACTCACAGTAATTGCAATAGTGGTAGGTGTTAGATTTTACAAAATAAGGACTGCAAGAAACGAAGCCTCAAAATCTCTTCAAAATGCCGTCAATCTTAACCAAGCTTCTAAAAGTGTTCAAATAATACACTCTAAGCTTGGTTTTATGCTTAGTTATAGTAAACAAATACTAGCTGCTAACGCCACAGTATTACAAGACGATGAAAAGGTTGTGACAGTCACTGGTGATGATCTAGATAAAATTGACGACTATTCGCTAGTAAATATTTACCCAAACAACAGCGAACAGACCAGTTTTTTAGATAGCCAAACCATAAAAGTATCTGAGCTACAATTAACAACCAATAATCGAAAAAACTTTTTCGATTTACGTAAAGAACAATTTGGAAACTTGAGTGATCTAGAGTTAACGACAAAGTATTTTGCGCCAAAGATAGACGACAAGACTACAGTAGAGCTAACCAAGCAAGAAGATGTAACTATTGGGCGTACAAAATATAAAAAACTCACCTATAACATTACCAATACAGAATTTATTACTACTACCAATACTACTGTTCAATACGTAACTGTTCAAAATGGTCGACCATATGTAATTAGTCTAAAAAACACCAATTTGGCCGATAGCGCCCAACTGGCTAACCTAGAGGCGGTGATAGAGACAATTCAGTATTCAAAGCCCGATAATGATGCCAAGCTTGTCAATCGTAACCTACCTGGTGACATCGCTCTGGCGGCTAGTACTGACATGAGTACTCATCCTGGTATGCAGCACCACGACACTGGAGTAGTGTCGTCGCAAACCACCAAAACTATTACAGAACTGGTAAACGAAACTGCACTAAAAGTGGTGGCCAAAAACCAGCCTGCAGTTGTACGTATCGGTTCGATTATCTGTATGAATTTTAGTATATTATCACCCAACAAACAGGTTGGATTTACTGCTTCAGATGCTTGTAATGCGGTTGCAGGTAGTGGCGCGATTGTTTCAAGCGATGGGTACATAAGTACCAATGGTCATGTTGTAACCGATATACCCGCAAGGGTATTACAGACCTATTTGGTTTTGTCGTCTAATGCTAAAAACTTTGAGCCTTTAAAAAACTACCTAAAGTACCTTGTAAGTGCCAATATTATGAGCGCTAGCCAAGTAGATTCCCTGGTGGCAGCACTGGCAAAAAATGACCCAACAGCATCAGAAAAAATATTGCAATCTACACTACTAATACCACCAGCAAATTTTCAAGTTACAAAGACTAATAGCCAATTTGGTGTACAGCTAAGTAATGAACCCCTGAAAGTAACGATAAATGGTAGTAATCTGAGCTTTATAAAGACCAACACTAATGTTTCAGCTAAGCTGATTGGTGAAGATTTTGACGAAAGTTCTCTTCAGCAAGAGGTAGCTGACTTAAGTAACTCTACTGATTCTGATGTGGCTCTACTAAAAATTGAAGGCAACAATTTTCCAGTTGCCAACTTAGGAACTATTGATGAGCTTAAAACTGCCAGTATTGTAACAGCTATGGGATTTCCGGGATTTGTGGACGGTGGACTAACTACCAAGCAAGCCACTACTATACCTTCAGCTACACAAGGTCGGGTAGAAAACATTGTTTTTGATTCTAAGACTAAGCAACGTAAGATTATTGAAACTACCGTACCAATAGCCGAGGGTAATTCTGGAGGCCCTGGTTTTGCCGAGTCAGGGAATATTGTTGGCTTAGCTACATATGCTTTGCCATCTTCGGATGTAGAATCTGGTATAAGTAAATTCTCTACCGGCGGAATATTGCGTGATATTGCTGATTTTAAAGCTTTACTTAACAAGAAGAATATTACTTTAAATACTACTAGTCCAACTTCACAGGCATGGTTTGCTGGCATAGATGCTTTTGCGCAAGCTCACTATTCAAAAGCATCGCAGTTTTTTACTGAGTCTCAAAAACAATACCCAGCAAATTACTTGGCGGCTGGTTTAATTGCGACTGCCAACTCAAAAGTATCTGCTGGCCAAGATCTGCCAGAAACATCAAGTACTAGTATATACCTAGTACTTGGTCTTATCGCGTCACTTATAGTAGCGATTATTGTAGTGGTGATCGCTATTATACACCACCATAAGAAAGCCAAATTTATCGCTAGTACGCTAGCACCATACGATAGTAGTGCTGGAGTATTGCAAGCAATGACTGGTGTAGCCCAAAACCCCGTTAACCCCAAAAATCTGCCTACCCAAACCACCACTGGTCAAGATCCAATGGGCAGCAATAAGATTGTCACATTTGCACCGTCGGCTAGCCTACAGTCTGAACAGCAACAGTCGCCAGCTGCCTCCACGACACCCCCACCAGTTCAGTCTACTCGACAGCCGGATCAGCAAACTCAACATCAAAATATACCCCCTAATATTCCTCCTGCACCACCAAATACAACTAGCTCCAATGATTCGAATGATTCAACGGTATAACAAAATAGTCTATTTGGCAGCTTCCGGCTTACCAATTTTAGCTTGTAAAACTACAGCACGGGTTTCGCCGAGATCGTCGGTTACCTGAGTAGCATTGGTTTCACGATAATGGCTAATTAGGTAGTGGCTGAGTATTTCTTGAAGGTCTTTTAGCTTAATGCGTTCGTCGTCTAAATCGGCACTGACTTTCTGGTAGTCTTTATCGTCCAATAAGGCTTTTTTAGCGGCCAAGCGTTTTTCGCTAAGTGCTTTTATCTCTTCGGCTAGTTGCTTGTATTCCTCGTTCTGCTCAGTTACATCTTTTAGCTGTTCTCTCAAGGTCTTTACCTTGTTTTGAGTATCGCGTATTTCTGGCATTAAGTGATGTATGGCTTCGAGTGGTGTTCTATCTTCTATGGTATCCTCCAATATTTGTATTTAATATAAACAGAATTTGATTATAACAAAAACATTATTCAATTTTATTGTTTTTTTAAGTTGTTTTTAAAAACTACATTTTAATCTTACCTCTAGTTATGGTGTAAAATAATAAATATAAATTGGAGTTTAAAAGTATATGACAATGCCCATAGATCTAGTTCTTGTTCGTCACGGTCAAAGCGAAGGAAATGTAGCAGTTAAGACCGCAGAGTCTGGTGACAATCGTCATTTTACAGAGGAGTATCGCAGAAGACACAATTCAGTTTTGCGATTGTCAGATAAAGGCATTGCCCAGGCTAAATCTGCTGGCGATTTTATAAAAAAGCATGTAGGCGACATGTTTGATAGGCAATACATGTCCCATTACTTACGTGCACAAGAGACAGCTCTGCACTTAAATTTGCCCAATAAGCGTTGGCGAGAAGATATATTTATTCGCGAAAGGAGTTGGGGTGATTTTGATAGTATACCAGCCGATGAACGCGAACAGGTTAGTGCTCGAGCTGCAATTGAAAAAGATACCAATCCATTTTATTGGCGACCGCCTAATGGCGAATCTATTGCTGATGTTGCTCAAAGACTGAAGTCAACAATTATAGACACCCTACACCGAGAGTGTAGTGACATGCGGGTGGTTATGGTTTGTCATGGCGAGATAATGTGGGCTTTTAGATTCTTATTAGAGGGCATGACGGTAGGGTACTACCACAAGATTGAGGCTAGCCGTGACCCTAAAAATCGTATGCGTAATTGCCAAGTATTGTGGTATACGCGTCGTGACAGTAGTGCTAGAGTAACACCCAAGTTTCAAAGTGTTACTATGGTTTGCCCATGGGATTATGACCCTAAAACTTTTAAAGAAACCCTCACCCTTGATATCAATTATGAACATGGTCGTGGCAACGTATCTACATCATAGATTAGTAAATTACTCCGCAATCATCCTAGAATTATTAACGACCAAATTTAATTGTATTTGCAATTACATAAATAAATCAGTATAATATATATAGATTTTGCACCTGTTGATAAAAAAAGGGGGTATAGTGGCTACTATTAGAGACAGCTGCCAAGCCTGTGGTGAAGTAGAATTTACATCTGATGATATTCAGGTGAAAATTGAAAATAACGACGGATCAGGCAGTTATATCTTTGTTTGCCCAGAGTGTCAAAAGGTAGTTATTAAGCCAGCCAGTTCTAAAACTATCGACCTACTTATGGCTAGTGGTGTAGAGCAAGTAGATATTCCTCTAGAGTTTTTAGAGCCCAAATCCGGCCTACCGGTATCTTATGACGATCTGATTGATTTTCATAATCTTTTAGAAGACCTTCCTTCTGATTGGTATGAAGAGCTTGAACCTCATCATACCGAATAAATATCCCGAGCGATATATGCTCGGGATTTTTTAATATCAAATCAGCTAAACCCTCATTTGCGCATTGTGCGCAATTTGCACAACAGTCTCAATATCGTCGGTTATTGTATACAAACTAGTATCTTCGGGGTTTATAGCCATAAGGTCTGGAGAAAGCATTTGGGTCTGGTGTAGGCCAATATCAATTGGTTCCCAAAACTTAGCGCCCACACACACAATAGGTACGGTATGAATCTTGTGGTTTTGTACCAGAGATAGGATTTCATAAAACTCATTAAGCGTGCCATAACCACCTGGAAAAAAAATATACATACGAGCTGCAAAAGCCATAACTACCTTGCGAGTGAAGAAGTAATGAAAAGGTAGCGCTACAGTTTGGTATGGGTTAGATTCTTGTTCTTTAGGTAGCTCAATGTTTAGCCCTATAGAATGTCCACCTGCCTCTTTAGCACCACGATTAGCTGCTTCCATTATGCCTGGGCCACCACCGGTGAGTACAGTATAATCTAATTCTTTTACTAATCTGTAGGCAATCTTTCGAGCTTTAATGTACTCTGGATGATTCTCTTTTACTCGAGCCGATCCAAATATTGTAACTTTTTTAGGGTAGCGCTGTACAATATTGAGCCCTTGGCTAATTTCTTCATTAATAAGACAAACTTTCTCGCTAGTTTCGTCGTTGGTCTTGCTACCGCAACTAGTCATAATTTCTTCTAGAGTGTGGGGTTTAAAGGCATTGTCCATGTCCTAATATTATAGTTCTTATGGTGTAAAAAATCTAGTCATAGGCTTCAAGGGTCCAGTGTTTTACCTTGACTATAGTACTAAATTGTAGTAATATTACGTCAGTTCGCCCAACTTGGGTGATGAATACAGTACTTTGAAAAACCGAAAGGTGAAAAAGTGTCCACTAGAGAGCTAGATGGCGCCGTGGTATTTAGAGGAACTACAAAAGAGTGCTTTGAGGCATTTATACGTAGATTCGATAAGCCACCTGAACAAAAGCTGTTTGCTCAACTCATAAATGTTAGTTACCACTCTACACTTAGAGTGTGGATTCGCAATGGCTTTAACACTCAAGGTGAGATTCTTTTGCGTGTTCGAGTAGTGCTAGAGCTATTTGGCTATAAGTGTACGGAATGGGAAGATCTTGCGAAAGAAGATAGGACAATTGCCTATGCAGTTGGCCTTGGAGTGTGTAGTGCCACAGATGCTAGTGAGGCTCTGGCTTACGCTAGAACCAAGCAGTATCTGAGGTATATTCTGCAAAGAACTGGACGCACCAAAGATAAGGACGAGTTGGCTAAAGTATATGCTGAGATCGTTGTTTCGACAACTCAGTTTTACATTGCCGATTTTTGGGATAATGTAAAGCAAAGTCCGGTGCTCTACAGAGCTAAGCCAGTTGAGGCTAATAACCAATCTGTTATTCTCACGTCTACGCCAGATGAGACCACTCTATCTGTAGTAGAAGTTGAGAATATCTTTGTTGCCTCGTTACAGGCTCTTCTACCACTGGCTCGTTATTTCAATAGCGACGCTGTGAGCGAGGAGCAGCGTAGAGGCTTAAGAAAACGCGTAGGTTACGACGGAATCAGCGAGCTTAGTAGCTTGTTTGATTCTCTTAGTAACGAACAAAGTCGTCGCAAGATTCGTGCCCACAAGAGCGAAGAGAGGATTGTACGCTGATGGCCAAACTCAAACCCCACGTAGGAGCGGCCATCATGGCCGCCGCAGAAACTTACCCATATGTCTTTGCGGTTATCTTAGAGGCTATCCAGAACGCTATGGATGCCGATGCTCAAAATGTTTGGGTAGATATCAATCGCAAAAAGCGCGAAATTCGCGTTTATGACGACGGCGTAGGTGTTACCAAAGAGAAGTTTAACACTGCTCTACAGACAGTTGGCCGTAGCATTAAGGGCGAGCAATTAGATGCCTATGGTCAATTTGGCCGTGGCCTGGTAGCTCCCTTGGGTAAGTGTGATTACTTCACATTTACATCTAATGGTCTGGAGTGGACCTTTGTTACCGATGAAATTGAGAAATCGGCTGACGAAGTTGATATTCCTGATTCAGAAGTAGAGGTTGTTTTCTCCAAGAGTCAACAAAAACGCCAAAAGCACCCCGTAAACCCCAATTGGCGTACGCGCATGGTAATGCATGGTGTTACCAAAGACCGTAAAACGTCGGAGTTTGATGTGAATAAGTTGGCTGCTACAGCTGTTACCAACTTTCGCACCAAGATGCTTCGAAACGACACGGTGTTGCGCTTTACCGTACAACCATTGAAGGGCCCAGAATACACCTTTACGACGGTGGCTGAGCCTTATAGTGGTACCAAACTTGATCTGTTCTTGTTTGAGCCTAGGCGTGATAAGTTGGTTGAGATCAAGCTGTTCTTAGCCCTTCGAATTGAAGGCAAGTATAGCGGTAGCGTTTCTACAGGTACCCTGGCTACACCGTATCGTGTACCATTTGAGACTCTTATAAAAAACCAAAGGAGCCTCACAGAGCTACTGGACGACGAGATTGTTCAGGCACTTTGTTCGGGAATTTTTGAAGGAGAGTTGCTCAGTAACACTCTTACACTGAGTCCTGATAGAGTAAGCTATGAAGACAACGATGGCTTTGTAGAGTTCTGTATGGCACTAGAGAATTGGTATGAGCATATTGGTAGGGAATACTACCAAGAGGCTCTTAGCCGGGAAGACTCAGAACGATTTGAGAAAAATGCCGAAAAAGCTCTGGATGCTCTCAATAAGCTTTTTGAAGACCCATCTATGAGAATGTATGCCGATCTTGTTGGTCGATTTCCGGCCGATCTACCGGGTACTGGAGCACAAGGCCCCGACCCTACCGGCGACGACGAAGAAACTGATGTGCCTGCCAGCAAAACATCTGCTCCAAAGAAGACCGGAGAAGGTGGTTCTGGTGGCGGAAACAGCGGCACTGGGGGCGATGCACCACCAACTGGTGGAGGCGGCGGCAACAGTGGCGGTGGAAATGGTAGAACCACCAATGGTGGCGAAACCAAGGTTCCGGACCCATCTGGTAAGGAGCGTAAAACCGTTAAGGCGAAGTCGTTTGGCTTGCGCCTTGGCGAAACTCAACACCTCAGTGGACCCTGGCAACTAGATTTGCGAGTAGGTGTTTTGTGGATCAACACCAAGCACCCCTTGTATCTACAATGCGCCGACTACAGTCGCAACCCCGACCTCTGTATTCGTCGCTACCAACAGCAGGTGGCTATTCAGGCACTTAGCCTGCATTGTTCACCTGAAGAATCACAAAAGCATGCAGCCGAAGTGCTCGACACAGAGCTTGCTGCCTTTGTTATCTTGCTAACCCAGTAAATTAATAAACCAACCCCTAGAATTATGTTCTAGGGGTTTTTACATAGCTCACATTGACATATGTAGAGTTTATTGCTACAATCTCAAAGACCATTTTGTCGGGTAAATTACCCGCATAACTAAGGTGGATCTTTTGTCAGAAAAGAATAAGCGACTTCGCAATGAAGACGAATGGGTGAAGATACTCAATAAGGTTCTGAAAGCTCTGCAGGCTATGCCTGGTGATGAATCGGGGAACCGAGTTTTTACCCTCAGGGAACTTTTAGAGCCTCTGGGTCTATACCACCATAGCGCAACCATCTCGCGCCATCTCAGCTATATGCGGGTGATGGTGAAGGGCGACAAGCAACCTAATGGCACATACCTGTGGCATATCGATATGACCAAGAAGCGCATTACTGCGAGCGACCTGCGAAATGCCCGCGAGCGTCATACCAAGCGAATTTATGCTACTCAAAACATCAAGCCAAAAACTAGGGCTCCTAAGCAACCAGTAAAGACACCTTCTAATCAGCCAGAGGTTGGCACTACTGCAGAGACCGTAGGTCTCGAGGCAGCAGCAGACACCAATGATGGCTTCCCAAACATTGTCACTTTGGCATCTGAACTTCAGGCTAAGCTAGATGAAACTGTCAGTAAGCTTCAGGCTTTGCATCAGGAGATCAAGGCCAAAGAGGAGTCGCTTGCCGCAATGCGTGCTCTGTATGCCGAGTTGGAGTTAGAATATCTTCCTCTAAGTGAGGCTGTTCGCAATGCTACTGCTAGCTTAATGAAAGTTAGCTAGTAAGTCTCAAACCTCTACTACCAGTAGGGGTTTTTATTTTGTTAAAAACACTACATATAGTGCTAAAAACTTGTATATTTGCTATTTACAAGCTGATTTACAAAGGCGTATAATCATAAGCACGAACATGTTTAGTAAATAGCTAAGCATTAAATAAAACAAAAGGAGGGTTATTTAAGTGCCAGAAACGAACAAGATCAACGACGAAGAGTGGGATAAACCCATGGTTTGCCCGATCAACCCAGAAGAATTGGCCGAATGTGAGGTTTGCCAGTAACTTCTAAAGTTAAAATTTGCGTTTTACATTGAATTTATACATTGAAGAGATAGTTAAAAAGACCAGTAAATCTGGTCTTTTTTAGTTGTTTAAGCTAAATAAAATACCCAATTCAATCAAGAATTGGGTATAGGTTTTTAGTCAACGAGTAGCTCGATAAAACCGCCTGGGAAGTCTGGATTACCCTCAGCCCAGTCGCGGCCCTTACCAAGACCAGCATCAATCACCATTGGAACTTTAGCCTCACAAAGTGGGCACTCATTGGCTTCAAATTGCTGCATGTCGATATCAACAACAGCTGTAAACATTGGTACGCCTAGATCTGTAGCATTAAGACCACCACGACTAACAAAGCAACTTACCCCAATTACATTTCCGCCAGCTTGGCGAACGCAGTCAATTACTGCGCGAGTACTAGTGCCGGAGTTGAGTACATCTTCAACCACCAACACTCGTTTTCCCTCGCAGGCTCTTGCAAACCCAGTGCGCTCCAAAGCAAAACTACCATCTGATAGCTTGTCGGCAAAAACATGCATAACTTGACTAGGGTATGAGCCGGGGCGAGTACCTATATCGGCACTCTTGTAGGCTATCTGTTCATTGTACCTGTCGGCAACCATCAAGCCAAAACTAATTGCTCCAACTGCAGGATCGGCAACGACTTCTGGAATAGGTAGACCAGCCCTACTGCTAGCTCGAGCTATTTTGGTAGCAATAGTAGCAATTGCATTTGGCTGGTACAGAACAGGGTCGACATTTATATAAGCATGGCCATGCTTGCCAGACTTATAGACAAAGTGTTGGTTCTCAAAGACCAAACAACCAAAACCAGACAACATATCGAGCAGATCTTGAGACACAGGAGCTGATTTAGCCATTATTGTGGTCTCCGTTCGTTGAGATGGAACCGAATTTGTTGGGTGAGCTTATAAGCCTCGGCTTGAGCAGCTTCGGGAAAATCTTTGCCACTACTGGCAAAAATAATGCCTCTACTGGAGTTAATTACAAATCCCCCATCATCGGTAGCGGCATTAAGCACCGAAGCTTTTAGCTCGCCACCTTGGGCGCCAATGCCAGGTATAAGCAGTGGTACGTCTGGAGCAATTTCACGAACGTATTTAATTTCGTCGGGCGTGGTGGCGCCAGTTACTAGGCCACAGTTACCATTGGTATTCCAGTGTTTATTAACCCTATAAGCAACTTCCTCATAGACTCTGGTGTGTACCGTAAAGTCCATATTAGAAAGTTCCATATCTTGAAACTCATTCGCACCATCATTGCTAGTGCGGCAAAGCACAAAAATAAGCTTATCGGGGTTGTCCAAAAACGGTTGATTAGCAACTTGCCCCATATAGCTGTGAATTGTAAGAGCATCAGCCCCACTAAATTCAAAAGCAAACTGAGCGTATGGATCGTTGGTATTACCAATATCACCAAACTTGGCATCGAGAATAACTACTACATCAGGAAACTTAGCATGTATATAAGCAATGGTTTCCCTAAGAGCTTCTAGGCCATCAGGGCTGTACAGGTAAAAAGCGAAGTTAGGCTTAAAAGCCGCTACTGTATTACCAGTAGCATCGATAATCTGTTGATTGAACTCAACCTGCTCATCTGCACCTACTGGCCACGGATTCCTATTTACGATATGACCCGGCAGTTTAGATAGCTTACTATCTAAACCTACACATACAAACTTGCCCTCAGCCCATCTAGATCTTAGCTTGTCTAAGGTAGTAGACACCTTTTTGCCTCTCGTTTGAAGGTACGGATAAATCCTGTATATTGTTACAACTTTAGGCTCAAACATCAAGCATGTGCGTAATGGTGTCTTGAATAATCGTAGCTGAGGTGCTACATTAGAGCTGTTTTGTACATCTCAATTTGGAGTATGTTGTGCCTGATTGCACCGAGATAATTATCAAAGCCCGAGAGCGTTGTTTGGCTGTAGTGTTAGAAAAAGACGACTTGGGCCACGAAATGCGCGACAAGTGGGCTATTGAGCGCTCCAAGCAAGGTCTTAGCAACCCAATTGGTGTTCGAGACTTTCAAGCCGAAATTACGGCAGCTTTTAAGCCCTACATGGGGCAAAAGTGTACAGTTCGCCACCCCAACCCATCAAAACCTAGCCACACCAACTATTCCACTATTGGCTGGTTGTGGCGAGTAGAGTTTGTAGGTAATGTACCTGGAGAGGCAGCTTATTTGGCTATTGCTACTAGTATTAGTAAGCTACCTAATTACAAAACTAAGGCGCTCGAAGTAGTGCGTATTGCATTTTCTACTATCAATGCGGTCGAGTTTGATCTTACCGATTGGTGGCTAGACTTCGACTATCGGCTCTAGGTTTAACAACCTGGGGCTTTTTATATACAAAAAGCCCCCGTTTATAGGGAGCTTTTTGCTTTTGTTTTAGCTTTCTGTTTAGAACAGCTGCTTATAACAATCCAAGCTTACGTGCACAGGCAGGCCATGGAGACCAACCACGTGCGGCTTGGGTGGCACGTGCCTTGGCATCTTGCACCTCTGGAGGAGCAAGGTCAGGGCGGGCATAACCACTATAGTTGCCCCAGGTACGTATATCGTACTGGTAGGCACCATAGTAACCGTTACCGGTGTTTTTGTTATAGTCACCACCAGCTTCACAGTATCGTAACTGAGCAAAAGCGTCGTCACCACCAATAACCAGTTTAGCCTTAGCTGGAGCAGCACTTACGCGCGCAACAGCAGCAGCTTGGTTAGCAGCAGCTTGAGCCTCTGCAGCCTTTTGGGCTTCAGCAGCTTTGGCAGCTTGAGCGGCCTTAAGAGGAGCAACAACATCGGTGTCGAATGATCCCTTTTTGGCTTTAAGCTCAAGAGCACCAGGAGCTTTTGTGTTAATTGTCAATGTGTAGTTACTTGGTACAACAGTTGTGGCTTCGGCAGCCTTAGCTGTTTCGGTGAGTGGTACTTGTACCGTGGCAATCACCTGTTGTGCAATCATTGCAATAGCAATGGCTGCTTGGGGTATTAGGCGCATAGTTGTTGAATACGTCGATCTCAATAAATTGAGAGTGGCGGTTCAGCTGACGCGTCGTACTCCTTTCGATTAATGTTATTTCAACTGTTCTGTGGGGGGTTCAAATTCGACCCATCTACAGAACGACCGCTAGTATACCAAACATAAGCACTTTTGTCAATAGTTATTTTGTGAATAATTCAGGCTAACAGGTTAAAAATTAAGTAGTATTTATGCTTGACAGGTTGAAATAAGGCCAAAATAGCGTCAATCTAAATTACTAACCAATATGGTATAATTAACTCATGTAATCGCACCTACCACCTCAAGGATAGAGCATGCAATTGCCATTACTTCTCAATAGAATACCAACGACAAAAGAGATCTTACAGAGTACTGATGATATTCATGAGCAATCTCAACTGTTGAGCGACAGGAATTGGTCGGTTTTCTTCAAAATATGTTTTGTAGTTAATTCATTTAGTGTATTTCTTATTACTCTCAATACCTTTTTATACGTTGTTGAGGGTAAACCAATTGATCCTTCATCTGGTTGGCGAGTATTGTTTTATTTGGCCTTAATTGTAGGAGTATTTTCCTACACCAATCAAATGACGAGCTTATTCGCCATTTCAGCTAACAACAACGCCAACACAACACCAGAAGAAACCGGCCCAAGAGAGGCAGAGCAATGAACAGTACTACCAATGCATATCAAGCCAATAGGGGTAGACTACCAAGCACTGCTGAGATCTTGGCCCTAGATGCTAACGACTCAGAAAAACTACACCTCATAAATCTCAAAAGAGTATGCTTGGCAGTATTAATGGCACAGATAGTAATAATTGTTGCTATGGCTACAATAGTCTTCTCTGTAGCTGATAACGGCAGTTTACCAATCGAGTCAAAAGATGCTTACTTGCTTGGGTTTGTTATGGGTAGCCTACCGATGGCCAGTCTATTACTATCTATAATATCCTTCCACTATGCAAGCAAACTCAAGGCAGAAATGCGCGAAATTTTGTTTAGAGAACCAGATTAATTATCTATTTCACCCCCTAGTTTTAGGGGGTTTTATCTACTGCAATTATGCTTCAATACCTAAATATAGATAACTATAACGAGCATCTAATATACTCAGAGGGATTTTATTTACCTGCTATAATAATAAATACAGATTGTATTAGATAAAGGAGGGCAAATAATGGCCAAAAAGTCTAAATCTAAAAAACGTCGTCAAGCTCAAAAACGAGCTCAAAATAGCTCTGTAACTACAAAGCCTGAAAATAGCCGTGCAAAGGTGAAAAATACATCAAATAGCCCCCAAAAAGGCTCAGAAAGCTTAAAATATGCTAGTAAAGAAGTTATTATAGACGATCATCTCAATATTACTCCAGAAGAACTTGAATCTGACAAGGTAGATACCCTACTATCTGAAAACCCACCAAGAGAACCTATCAGCCAAACCAAGATACTGGTGGCGCTGGGCGTGGTGATTATAATTCTTTTGGGAGTGCTTTTTTTCTTCTATAACAAAATGTAACAAAACCAATTGAGCCCAGAAAGACTTGCAAAAAATCTGGCCAAGAGCAGATTAATAACTTTGGTTGTTTACTTAGTAGCGTCCCAGAGTATTTTAGCGGCCCCAAGTAAAATGTCTGCTATTGGTGCAGTATTTGTGTCTTGTGTAATTTCGTATTTGATTTTTGGTACTACCCCAAATAGCCAAGCTACCGATAGGTAAACTCAAACCCTTCTATATTTAGGAGGGTTTTTAAATTTATTCAAGTAGCGTACAATTGAAAGAACTTTATGAGAGCAATTTGGAAGATAATTAAATATTCTAAACAGCTGTGGCCATATTATGTGGCTATTTCTATTGCTGTAGTTATAATTGCTCTACTCAACCTAGTAGTTCCTTTTATTACCAAGGGCTTGGTAGATGGCATTGTTAGTAAATATGCTGGCAATAATGTGCCTTTTAGCTTCTTTATAGGGTTAGTTATAGTCGGCGGAGCAGCAAGCGTGGTAGCTACTCTACTATCTAATCTCAACGGCTACTGGGGCGATATGATGAGCGTAAAGCTCAACAGCCTGCTCTCAGAGCGGTATTTTTCTCACCTTATGGAGCTACCTATTGGTTATTATGACAACGAGATTACTGGTAAAATCACTGCCCGTCTCGATAGATCGATAGTTACGATTGCTACTCTTATGCAGACTCTGGCCAATAATTTTGTGCAGTTTTTCTTAACTACGATTATTACCCTGGTAATAATCGCTTTTTATAGCTGGCCCGTGGCGCTTTTGCTAGCCATAATATTCCCAATTTATATCTGGATAACTCACCTGAGTAGCAAGGGGTGGCAACGACACCAAGAGGGAATAAATAAAAATCTCGATGTCGGTAATGGTCGATTTGTGGAGTCGATTGCCCAGGTGCGAGTAGTAAAATCTTTTGTAATGGAGGCCAGTGAGTTGTTGTTTTATGGCAACAAGCGACGAGCGATTGAACATCAATCTAAAGACCAATCTATAGAGTGGCATCGCTACGATGTGTATCGCCGGTTGGCGCTAAACATAATTTTTACAGCTATAACAGGAGTAATTATCTACCAAGCCTATATAGGCGTATATAACTTAGGTACTATGACGCTACTGCTAACTCTGTCTACTCAAGCTCAATTTCCATTATTTGGCAGCAGTTTTATTATTGATGCCCTGCAGCGCGCAACAGCAGGTAGTAAAGATTACTTTGAGATTATGGACCTGCAAGCCGACATCACTGATATTAAAGGGGCCAAAAAGCTTCAGGTAAAAAAAGGTATGGTTGAGTACCAGAGCGTAGATTTTGCTTATGATAAAGAGAAGAAGGTACTACAAGATATTAGCTTTGTAATTGAACCTGGCAAAAAATTGGCCCTTGTGGGCGAAAGTGGTGAGGGTAAGAGCACGTTAGCCAATCTTATGCTGCGGTTTTATGAGGTTAGCAAAGGTAGAATTTTAATTGATGGCAACGACGTAAACAACGTTAGCCAAGAGAGTTTGCGTCGAAGTATTGGGGTGGTGTTTCAAGAGCCACAGCTTTTCTCGGGTACTATTAAATCTAACATTGGTTATGGCCAAAATAAACCGGCCACAAAAGACCTTATTGCCGCCGCTAAGGCTGCCAATGCTTATGAATTTATCAAAAAACTGCCTAGAGGCTTTGATAGTGAGATAGGTGAGAGGGGTGTAAAACTAAGTGGCGGGCAAAAACAACGCATTGCTATAGCTCGCGCTATCATGAAAAACCCACCTATTTTAATACTAGACGAAGCTACTAGTAGCTTAGATAGTAAGGCTGAGCATGAGGTGCAGCAAGCCCTAGAGAGATTAATGAAAAACCGCACTACTCTAATTATTGCTCACCGTCTTAGTACTATCTCTAATGTTGACACCATTGTGGGTATTAAAGGAGGTAAAGTAGCCGAGGTAGGTAGCCCAGCCGAGTTGGCCAACCGTAAAGATGGCATATATGCCGAGCTGCTTGAGCTTCAGACTATCAGCAAGACTAAGGCTGGTAAGGCTAAACTGAAGAAGTTTGATATTGCTGGTTAATAATATTTAGACTAAGTTATAAAAATTAAAGTCTAGGGATCAATAACAGTGCTATAATATTAAGTATTAATTGGAGACTGTTATGACACCACAAGAACTATTTATTTTGGCCGATAAGACATTTGTGAGCGTAGTAGAACAGATTAAAGACGATCAGTGGGACCAAAAAGTACCTAGCTATATTACCGACAAGGCTAGTACATTGCGCGAAGTTATTAATTATCATCTCTATGACGAAATATGGGTGCCCGATGTTCTATCAGGCAAAACTATTGAGCAGGTAGGCAGCAAATACGATGGCAACTTGCTGGGTAAAGACCCAATAAAGCGCTTTAAGGCTATCGCTGGTGAGACTCAAATGATAGTAGGGGTATTTAGCGAGCCCGACAAAATAGTGCACTTGAGCTATGGCGATTGGCCTGCCAAAGATTACTTACTGCACATCTCATATTTTAGAGCGCTGCGAGCTTACGATATTGCCAAATTTATTGGTGCCAGTACCGAGTTGCCAGCCGAGCTGGTAGAAGAACTATATAAAGTTATTTCACCACAAGCTGAAGATTGGCGCAAAATGGGTGTATTTGGCCCAGAAGTAAAAGTTACTAAAGATGCCGACGCCCAAACCAAACTACTCGGTATGACGGGTCGAAAAGCTTAGTTGATTTAGTGACTTTTATAGAATAAATAGTGTCGTTTATGCTTGTTGCTGTGATGATGTTCGGCTAAGTAAACACCAAGAAGTATACAGATTCCACCCAATACCATATATATAGATATTTTTTCACCCAATATAACTATTGGTAGCGTAACTGCCAGAAGTGTCTCGGCATAAGCAATGGCGCTAGTTACAGCTGAGCCAATATGTTCATAACTCATTACCCCGATTATTCTTGCTACTAAGGCCACGACAATACCTGAGTATGCAATGCCAAATATTATGTCCCAGCTAAGTGTTACAGATTTAATAGGCACAAAAAGAACAATAAACATAACAGAAAAAGTTAGCACTATCCACGACGAAATAGAAAATATAGATGTAAGTGGTAGCCCCGATTCATTGGATTTTTTTGAATAGATAATGGCAAGTGGAAAGCTAACAGTATTAAGTAGCGCTAGCAAGCTGGCTAATGGGTAAAATTGAGCTGGGGCTTTTTGCTGTATAGCAATTGGTAGGGCAATAATAATAAATGCTCCAAGTGCGGCCAAAGTGATGCCTGCAATGCTACGCTTGTTTATTTTATCGCCGGTAAGCCTAATAGATAACAGCACAAAAATTATAGGTGTAAGTAGAGTGATGATGGTAACATAACTAGCTTGGCTAAGCCGAATAGCCCACACGTATGTAAATATTGCTATAGTCATAAATAGACCTACTAAAATGGCGTATTTTAAGTTCTTTGTATTGAACTTGTGACGGGCAATAAAAATATATGGAGTTGTAACAACCGCAATAAGTGCAAAACGCAAGGCGCTAAATACAAATGGGTCTATACTATTGGTTACGTATTTTACAATTGTGGCATTGGGTGCACTTATTACTGCTGCCAACACTCCTACCCAAAACCATTTATTATTAAGCTTAAGTTTTTTTTGCATAACGATAGTATACCCTAATTTTAGTCATTTCAGGCCTAGATAATTGACTGATTGCAGAAAATTTGTTATCATTGATGAGTCAAAAAATTAACGCAACAGTATTAGTAATAACTCCTCCCGCTTGGGGCACTAATACAACGAAAGAAGGAGCGATATGCCAAGTAAGACAACAGGTAGCACTACAAAGGCTACTGCAAAAAAAGCTACCGCAGCAAAGAAAACTGTAGCAACAAAAATAGACCCCATACTCAAGCAACTATTAGAATCTGGTGCACATTTTGGTCAACGTACCGACCGCTGGAACCCTAAGATGAAGCCATATATTTTTGGTGTTAGATCTGGAGTACATATTATTGATCTAACTATTACCGCTAGGCAACTAGAGGTGGCCGAAAAAACTGCTTACGAGATTGCTAAACAAGGTGGCCAGATACTTTTTGTCGGCACCAAAAGACAAGCTAAGTCTATAGTAGAAAAACATGCTCGCGAGGCTGGAATGCCTTTTGTAACCCACCGTTGGCTTGGTGGTATGCTCACCAATCTCGATACCATTACATTGCGTATTCAGAGGCTTAAAAAATTAGAATCTCAAAAGACCGAAAACGATTTTGAGGGTGTAATTAAAAAAGAAAAAGTAGTTTTAGAAGATCAATTGCGCAAACTCAAACAAATGTTTGATGGTGTACGTGATATGCACGGACTTCCTGCTGCACTATACGTAGTAGATATGCCACGCGAAGACAACGCTATTCTTGAAGCTCGTAAGTTAAATATTCCGGTAATTGCTATTGCCGATACCAATGCCAACCCCGAACTTGTTGAGTTTCCGATAGCCTGCAATGATGATGCTATTAAGGCGATTGAGCTAGTTACCGCAAAAGTTGCCGATGCAGCCTCTAAAGGTGCTCAAGAGTACAAAGCTAAGACCGCTACTGAGCAGTCAGTTGAAGAGGGAGAATAAAATGGCCGATATTACAATAGAAAACATAAAAAAGCTACGTGACGTAACAGGCGCAGGTATGATGGACGCCAAAGCTGCACTTACCGAGTCTAAAGGTGATTTTGATAAAGCTGTAGAGCTAATGCGCCTAAAAGGCATTGCCAAGGCAGGTAAAAAAGCCGATAGAGTGGCTGGCAATGGTGTAATAGAGAGCTATGTGCACGGTGAAAAAATAGGTGTATTAGTAGAAATAAATTGTGAAACCGACTTTGTGGCTCGCACCGAAGACTTCAAAAATTTTGCTCGTGATGTAGCTATGCACATTGCTGCTACTAACCCTACCTATTTGTCTAGCGCAACCGTTGACCCAAGAGAGTTAAAAAAAGAAACCGACACAATTAAAAAAGAGGTGTTGGCTAGTGGTAAGCCAGCCGAGTTTGCCGACAAAATGGTAGAAGGCAAACTTAAGAAATGGTACGAGCAAGTATGTTTGCTAGATCAGCCATTTATTAAAGACGACAGTAAAACTATTGAACAACTCACTAAAGAACTCATTGGTAAACTTGGCGAAAACATCGTAATTAAGCGTTTTTCTCGCCTAGAACTTGGTGTAGAGTAGTATCTTACTTATCTAATCACTAAAGTTGTTTAAAGCAATATAGTTAAGATATAATAAAGGTATTATGCAACAACAAATTATCAAAACTTGTGAAGAAAAAATGAAAGCTGGCTTAGAACACCTCAACAGTGAACTAGCAGGTATTCGATCGGGTCGAGCAAATGGAGGCTTAGTAGATTCTATCAAGGTGAGTGTATACGGAGCAGAAACTCCACTCAAGGCACTTGCTACCATTTCTACGCCAGATGCCAAAACTATTCAGATACAACCATGGGATAGTAGCAATTTAGCAGCTATAGAAAAGGCTATTTCTGAAAAGCAAAGTTTGGGTCTAACCCCCAATAATGATGGTCACGTTATTCGTTTAAATGTGCCACCTATGAGCGAAGAAACTCGTTCACAGATGGTTAAGCTGATACACGAAAAAGCTGAGCAAGCTAGTATTTCGCTAAGAAACGCTCGTCACGAAGCCATTAACGATGCAAAATCTGCAGAAAAAAGCAAAGATCTTTCACGCGACGATCTTACTAAGTTAGAAAAAGATGTTACTAGTCTAATAGAAAACTACCAAAAACAAATTACTAATATAGTAGGCGCAAAAGAATCTGAATTAATGCAAACTTAAATAAAACAAGTTGGCAAAAACATTTATGAAAGAATCTACCCAGCAAATTCGACATATTGGCTTTATACTAGACGGTAATCGTCGTTGGGCCAAACAGCACGGTATGCGTACCTTTGAGGGTCATCTTGTTGGTTATAAAAACCTAAAAAATATTGCCCAGGCCTGTTTTGATAAAAACATCCCCTACTTTAGTTGTTATTTGTTCTCAACTGAGAACTGGCAAAGAAGTAGCGAAGAGGTTGGCTATCTAATGAAACTTACTCTTAAAGTTGTGCTTAAAGACGCTAAAGAGTTAAACGAAAAGAACGTTCGTCTGCGTATTATTGGCTCGCGTAATAAATTAGATAAAAAAGTGGTTACTGCTATTGAGCAAGCCGAGGAACTAACAAAAAACAATACTGCTGGTACATTTATGGCATGTTTTAACTATGGCGGGCAAGAAGAACTAGTGTTAGCAGTCCGTGAAATTATTCAGGAAAATATTAAGCCCGAAAACGTTACAGAAGAAACAGTTAAAGAGCATTTATATACCGCTGGTGTTCCAGCACCCGATCTTATAGTGCGTACTAGTGGTGAGCAACGGCTAAGTAACTTTTTACTTTGGGATAGTGCTTATTCTGAACTGAAATTTGTCGATAAATTTTGGCCAGATTTTAATGAGAATGATCTAGATAAAATATTACTTGAGTTTAATGAAAGAAAGAGGAGGTTTGGTAGGTAATGATACTTGCAATAAGTATTCTTGGTGTACTAATACTATTTACTATTTTAGTAGTTGCGCACGAACTTGGACACTTTTTGTCGGCAAGACGTGAGGGTGTAATAGTAGATGAGTTTGGAGTGGGGTTTCCACCGAGAATGTATGGAAGAAAACGTGGTAATACAATTTATAGCATTAATGCTTTACCAGTTGGCGGATTTGTAAGGTTGCGTGGCGAAGATGGATCGGTGAAAGGTAAAGGTAGTTTTGTTAGCCTGAGTTTTTGGCCCAAAACTCGAGTTATTATGGCCGGGGTAGTGGTGAATTTCTTAATAGCGTATATCTTGTTTACCTTCTTGCTAATTGTAGGTATGCCACCTCTGGGACAACCATTACCAGACTTTGGCCCCATAAAACCCAAACAAACTAGTAGTAATGAGTTAACTATTTTAACGGTCTCACCAGATAGTGCAGCTGCAAAGGCTGGCTTATCTCAAGGTGATGGGCTTGTTACTATCGACAATACCCAGATTACCAGCAACGAGGGGTTAAGGCAGTATACAAAAGCGCATGCAGGCCAAAGCGTAGTAATAAAAGTCAATAAGTCGGGTAGCGTCACTGAAAAAACCGTTGTGCTAGGTAATGATGAAAAAAATGGCATTTTAGGTATTACGGCCGACCAAATGTCGCTAAGTTATTACAGTTGGTGGACTGCACCAATCGCCGCACTTGTAATGATGTTTCAATTTATTTGGGCAACACTAGCGGCATTTGGTAGCCTTATTGTAGGCCTGTTTTCAGCTGGCAAAGTAAGTGAGCAGGTGTCTGGTCCAATAGGGGCGGTATCAATATTCTCCCAAATAATGAACTTTGGATTTCGCTATATAATACTTTTTACAGCATCAATATCACTTAGCTTAGCGGTTATAAATGCCCTGCCATTACCGGCCTTAGACGGAGGTCGTCAGTTTGTACTGATATTACAAAAGATTGGTATACGTATTACTCCAGAGCGAGAGAATATAATACATATTGCTGGTTTTGTGGGGTTATTAATTCTTATGGTAGTGATTAGTATTAGCGATATTGCTAGGCTTCGATAGGTAAAGGTAGTTTTGCGCAAAGATATTACAATTGCTAAGGTTCCATGGAGTCTTCGAGATGTCTTAAAAGTAATAGTATTTTCAATTGCTATTCCTTTTGCACTTTTTTTAATTATTATTGGGCTTTCGCATTTTGGGGTTTTTCCTGAATCAATAAGACAAACTATTCGTAATAACGATTTGGTAATGGATACTATCTTTACTGTAATATCTTTATTGATAGAAGTAGGGCTGTTGTATTGGTTACTACGAAAATACAAAGCCAAATTATCTGACCTGGGCTTAAGAAAATTTACTATTTGGAAAGGTATTCTTTATGTTCTATCAGGCCTAGTGGTATTTAGTGGGCTGGTAGTAGTGGCATTTGTGTTGGTAAGTGTTTTTTTTCCTAGTATCGATGTTAATCAAGCTCAAGATGTAGGTTTTGAGTTTGGACGTTCTGGGGCTGGCTTGTGGGTAAGCTTTTTTGTTACGGTGGTTTGTGCACCAATAATTGAAGAACTCTATTTTAGAGGTTTGTTACTCTCTAGTTTAACAAAACGATTTGGTTGGCTAGCGGGCATAATTGGTTCTAGCGCTCTATTTGCATTTTTACATGGTCAAGCCAATGTGATTATTTATACTTTTATACTTGGCTGTGTTTTGAGCGTTTTTTACATTCGCTTAAAAAGTATTATCCCGGGAGTTGCGCTACATATGATAAACAACGCCTTAGCGTTTATAGTACTAGCTGGGTTGATTAAATAATTTAGAGAATTAACTAAATCACCCCAGTTTGTATAGCAACAGATAGAATTGCTTGGTAAACTAGTATTGTATGATAAATTCTTTTTTAGGAAAATTTAGTCACGATATTGGTATTGACCTAGGTACGGCCAATACTTTGGTGTACGTGGGGGGTCAAGGAATAATGATCAACGAACCTTCTGTGGTAGCAATTAATACCAAAAATAAGCAAATCTTGGCAATCGGCGACGAGGCTAAACGAATGGTGGGTAAAACTCCGGCCAATATTGTCGCCACACGTCCTCTAGTTGATGGAGTGGTGAGTGATTTTGAGATAACTGAACAAATGCTCAAATATTTTATAGAGAAAGTACATAAGGAAAGTTTTGTGCTGTTTCCTCGACCACGTGTTGTAATAGGTATTCCATCGGGTGTAACTGAGGTTGAAAAACGTGCCGTTGAAGATGCTGCAAGTAATGCTGGAGCTCGACAAACCTTTTTAATTGAAGAGCCAATGGCGGCAGCAGTAGGTAGTAACCTGCCAGTGCACGATGCGGCCGGTAGTATGATAGTTGATATTGGCGGCGGTACATCTGAGGTGGCGGTAATTAGTCTTGGCGGTATAGTATCTTCTAAGTCTATTAGAATTGCCGGCGATGAGTTAACTGCAGATATTATTGCCTATGCCAAAGAAGAATTTAGCCTACAAATAGGTGAGCGTACGGCCGAGAGTATTAAAATTAGTATTGGCTCGGCTGCTAAGCTAGATAAGGTACTTGATGCACCAATACGGGGCCGTGATATGATTACTGGTTTACCTAAAGAGATGAAGATCGACTCTGACCAAACTCGCAAGGCACTGGCTAGAAGCGTGCGTGCTATTGTAGATGCTGTAAAACACACCATAGAAGAAACCCCACCCGAGCTTTTGGCTGACATCATGGATAAAGGTATATATTTGGCAGGTGGTGGTGCATTATTAAGGGGCTTCGATGTATTGTTATCTAGTCAAACCAAAATGCCGGTACATATTTCTGATGACCCTCTAACTGCGGTAGTAAGGGGTACGGGCATGGTGCTTGAAGATCTAGATAGCCTTAAAGACGTATTGGTAACTACTCAGTACGCCAAGGTGCCATACTAGCCTTGTATTTATCGATGTGATGCTTAAGGAGTTTCTAAGTAAGTTGGGATATAATTAGTTAACCTATGCGAAAACAGATATTATTACCTATTATAGGCGTGAGTGTGTTGGCAGTTTTTATTATTGTATTGCGCTATAGCGGTCAAGCGTGGCCGTTCAGGTTGGTGTACGATCAAATTGCAAATCCTATTGGAACTAGGTTGATTCAGGCTCGTAACAACGTAAAAGACCAGTATAATTTTCTTGCCTCAATCACAAATTTAAATAAAGAGAATAAAAAATTGAATGCCACACAGTTAGAGCTGCGCCAACAGCTAGCCTCTTTAAAAGAGGTTGCTAGAGAAAATGACTTATTACGATCTCAACTTAACTTCAATGCAAGATTAAACTTAGATCTAATTCCTGCCAGGGTAGTGAGTGTGCAACCCGACAATACTAGGCAATACCTAACAATTGATAGAGGTAGTTCAAGCGGGCTTAAGAAAGGCCAGGCAGTAGTAAGTAGTGGTGTTTTGGTAGGAACTATCGAAGAGGTGAATGATTACAGCGCTAAAGTATTTATGGTGAATGACCCAGACTTTAGAATACGAGCAGTTGCCCAAGATGGCAGAGCCCAAGGTATTGTGCGTGGTCAGATAGGTCAGGGATATGTTTTTGAAAAAGTTGCTCAAAGTGAGACAATAAGTCAGACCGAGCAAGTAGTCACCACCGGGTCTGGCCTGGTACCACAAGGTATATTAGTGGGCACTATAGACTCTATTACAAAAGCAGATAATGCCATTTTTCAATCTGCTACACTCAAGCCATTGGTAGACCTAAATTCTCTAGAGCTGGTATTTATTGTAGTGGGATTACGTCAATGAAATTGGTTGTGACTTGGCTGATAGTTCTAGTAATTATAGCGCTACAAGTAAGTATTGGCCAAAGTTTTGGCGGTGGAGTATTTGCTGCTCCACTTAGCTTGCTAGCTATTGTTGTGTTGGCCAATTTTGTATCTACCGAACAACTTTTATATATCGCGCTTGTCTCTGGAGTATTAATAGATGTATCAAGTGGCGTTGGTTTTGGATATAACATTGTCTTATATTTGTTAATAGCCCTTTTTTGCAAACTCGCGATGCGCTTTGGACAGCGCGAAAAAAGCTTAACGACCATCTTGCTACTTAGTGGCCTTATTACCTTGCTATACAACTTTCTGCAGTTTGTAGGAATATTTTCCGTTGATCATATTCTTGAGATTGGCACAAATATTACTAGGGTATCACTACAAATTGTCTTTAGCTTGGCGTGGGTGATAGTGTTCTACTATCTTTTTGGCTACATCGACCAACTAAGGTTTTCTTTTCAAAAAACCAAACTTAAAATATTAAGGCGGTAGATATGAATATCTTTGGTGATTTTTATGATCGAGCATACGGCTACAAGTTTTCGAAAAAAGAACGCCGTATGCGCGAAGCCGAAGACTGGTCGGCGGCAATTCTATCGGGTAGTACAGAACAAATTCAATTAGAAGAACCTATTAATTCACCTATTTTTTATGCAATGGCAGTTCTTTCAGCGGTGTTTGTAACAGTACTACTCGGGAGATTAATGTATCTGCAAATAATAACCGGACAAGAACACAGTTTGTTGGCTAGTGGCAACCGCGTAAGAACAACTGCCATTGCTGCACCACGTGGCGCAATATACGACCGTAATGGTATTGTTTTGGCTAGAAACAATGCACGGTTTGATTTAGTGGTTACTCCCAATCAACTGCCTTTAGAGCCCAATAAAAGACTTGCAAGTTACCAGATAATTGCTGATCTTACCCAGAAATCAGCTACAGATATCCAAAAGACTGCAGAGTCAAAGGGTTCAAACTATAGTTTGCCGATTGTAATGGTAGAAAATATTACCAGAGACCAAGCGTTAAATATAGAAGAGCATCACACCGACCTAGATGGGTTTGGTGTAGACGTGAACCCTACTAGAGAATATTTAGATGGCGGTAGTTTAGCCCCTTTCTTGGGCTACATAGGTCGTATCTCGGCGGAGGAGTTCAAGCAAAACCCCAATTATCGGCCAATTGATTTGATTGGTAAAACTGGTCTAGAAAAAGCCTATGAATCTGATTTGCGAGGTAAGTATGGTAAGGAACAAACCGAGGTAGATGCAACTGGCTTACAAGTGAGAGCGTTGGCAAGAAGCGAGCCTATTGCAGGTAATAGTCTTGTACTAAGTGTAGATAAAGCGCTTGAAGATGTTATGGCTCAATCGGTTAAGTCAGCCGTAGAATCGTCTGGCAGCAAAGCTGGTGCAGCAGTTGCTATTGACCCAAGAAATGGTCAGGTGTTGGGAGCGGTCAACTACCCTAGCTATGATGGTAACTTATTTGCGGCTGGCATCACGCAGTCACAATACGACAACCTACTTAATGATCCTGGGAAACCTCTATTTAATAGGGTGAGCTCTGGTGGGTATCCAATAGGTTCGACGGTAAAGCCTTTTATTGCTACTGCTGGTTTGCAGGAGGGAGTAATAAATTCGACAGTTACCACCGTACAAGATAAAGGTAAAATTGATGTCCCCAACCAGTACAACCCGTCAATTGTCTACACCTATAAGGGTTGGAAACCAGAGGGTCTCGGTACTGTAAATGTACTTCGGGCTATTACCTGGAGCTCAGACATATTTTTCTATGTTGTAGGTGGTGGTTTTGAAGGAGTTAAAGGTATAGGCCCAACTAAATTAACAGATTGGTATAAGAAGTTTGGCTTTGGTCGAGTTACTGGCGCAGATATTGGTGATGAATCGGCTGGATTTGTTCCTACGCCAGATAATAAGAAAAAGTACTCATCTGAGCCTTGGTCGGTTGGAGATACTTACAATATTTCTATTGGACAGGGTGATATGCGGGCTACACCATTGCAATTAGCAATGGCTACAGGCGCCATTGCTAATGGTGGAACACTGTACAAGCCACACTTTGCTTCTCAAATAAAGTCTGAAGCTGGCTCAGTAGTGCGTACAATTGACCCAGAAGTAGTGGTACAAAGCATTGCTTCTCCCGCAAACATAAAGCTAATTCAACAAGGTATGGAGGGGGTAGTAGAGTCGGGTACGGCTTGTTGTAAGATTAAACAGGAAGTGGGGGTAAAGGTAGCGGGCAAGACAGGTACTGCCGAAACTAGTTCACAAGGTTTTGATGGCAAAAATCCTACCACCAAGCCTCATGCCTGGTTTACAGCCTATGCACCTGCCGAGGCACCCAAAATTACACTGGTAGTTCTAGTAGAAAACTCTGGTGAGGGCTCAGAGTTTGCGGTACCTGCAGCCAACAATATACTAAAGTGGTATTTTAGTGTTCCAAGAAGTTAACTTATAATAATATCCTCGTATTTATCTAGCCAAAATAGCCCATAGTAGCCTTGACATTGGTAGAGCAATTTGAGAAAATACATTGAGCAACAGAGCTTAAGTTCTGATATAAATCGACCTGTTCACTTGGCATTAACAAGTAGAGGGTCATTTTTCTTAGAAAGTTGAGCTTTATACTGTTTGTATCAAGTAAGGAGTTAATCAATTATATGACACACCAAGATTTTTATCTCACCACGGAAGGTGTTAAAGATCTAAAAGCCGAATTAGAAGATCTGGTAAAAAACAAACGAAAAGAAGTAGCAAAAGCCCTTAAAGAAGCCAAAGAATTTGGTGATCTTTCTGAAAACTCAAGTTGGGACGATGCCAAAGAACGTCAAGCCTTTGTAGAAGGCAGAATTAGCGAAATTGAAAATATTTTAAAACACGCTAAACCAATTAAAAAAAGCGATGGTAACAAAGTATCGGTAGGTTCCCAGGTGCATGTAACTCTAGATGATGGCAAACAAGTATTTCATATAGTTGGCTCGACAGAGGCAGATCCAGAAAGCGGTAAGATTTCTGATGAGTCACCTATTGGCAAAGCTCTACTAGGTAAAAAAGTTGGCGATAAGGCGAGCGTTGAAGTACCAGCCGGCTCAATAACCTACAAGATTACAAAAGTAGTATAACGATTATTATTTCTACAAATAAGCACTTGTTTTATGGCTAGGAGTCGGCAAGTGCTTTTTGTTTTGTATTCTAAGATATAAAAAAGTATAATAAGAAAACAATGGCAAATATAAAAGAACTAAGAGATGAAAGATTAAGAAAACTTACTGAGTTGCGCTTGGCGGGTATTAACCCCTATCCACAGATGGGTGATAGGAGTGACACAAATAGAACTCTCATAGAAGATTTTGCAACAAAAGAAGGTAGTAGTGTAAGGTCTGTTGGGCGTATTAGTAGTATACGTCTGATGGGAGGAATGTGTTTTATTGATGTAGCTGATGAGTCTGGCAAAATTCAATCTGTAATAAATAAAAAAACATTTAGTGCCGACAATACCCAGAACCAATTAGATTTCAAACAATTGCGACTACTTGATACTGGCGATTTTGTTCAAGTAGACGGCACACTAAATAAAACACAGAGGGGTGAAATTAGTATATTTACCACTGCTCTCACTTTACTAACAAAAAGTTTGCGACCACTACCCGATATACACGATGGCTTTAAAGATGTTGAAAAGCGTTATCGGCAGAGATATATAGATTTACATATTAACCCAGAAGTAAAAAAACACATTGAGTTGCGCTCAAAAGTTACCGAAACATTACGTCAGTTTATGATTGGTCGTGGTTTTATTGAAATAGAAACGCCAATACTTCAGCCACTCTATGGTGGTGCAAGTGCGCGACCATTTACGACCTATCACCACAAACTTGAGTCCGATCTGTATCTCCGTATAAGTAACGAACTATACCTCAAAAGAGCTGTTGTTGCTGGTTTTGAACGTGTGTTTGAGTTTGCCAGAGACTTTCGTAATGAAGGTATTGATCGATCACACAATCCTGAATTTACTATGCTTGAGTTCTATTGGGCATACGCTAATTACCAAGATTTAATGGTGTTTACTGAGGAGATGATTAGTGCAGTATTAATGGCTACCCACGGTCAACTAAAGATATCCTATCAGGGTAACGAGCTAGACTTCACACCGCCATACGAGCGTATTACATTACGCGATCTAATAAAGCGTGAAACCAAAGTTGATATTGATAGTGTATCTAGAGATGAGCTTATAAACGAGATTAAGTCACGCAAATTAAAGATAGATCTAAGCAATAACCCACCAAAAAAAGATTTAATTGACGAGTTCTATAAAGCAACCTGTAGAATAAATATCATTCAACCACTGTTTCTGACAGATTATCCAGCCGAAATGATACCTTTAGCTAAGCGCAAAGAAGAGAATAGTAGCAATATTGCAAGTATGCAGTTAGTTTGTTCGGGGTTTGAGTTAATTAAAGCATACAACGAGCTTAATGACCCTCTTGATCAACTAGAAAGAATGCAGGCCGAACAAACCGTACTAGATAAAGGTGAAAGCGAAGAAGCGCATCCAATTGACTACGACTACATCAGGGCTCTAGAAATAGGCATGCCACCAACCGCCGGCTGGGGAATGGGAATAGATCGCTTTGTGTCTTTTTTATGCGATCAACCAGCTATCAAGGATGTTATTTTGTTCCCTACTCTTAGACCAGAGGTGGTAGACCCACAAGAATTTATAGTTGAGGATAAATAGTTATGGTAGATTTAAAAAAACTTCGTGAAAACCCTGATTTATACAGAACAAGTATTAACAGACGTGGATTAAAGCTTGATCTAGATGGCCTACTGGCACTTGATCAAAAACGGTTGGAGGTTTTAAGAAAAGTTGAACAGCTTCGTTCAGAGTTAAAAATCGAAGGTAAACCAACCGATACACAATTGAGACAGCTAAAATCTACTAAAAAAAATTATGAAAAGTTTAATACTGAGCTTGAAAAATTAACCAAAGACTTTCAGGATATTTTTAGTCAGGTTCCGAATCTAATTGCCGACAACACTCCAGACGGCGACGAAGCTAGTAACAGAGTAGAAAAAAAATGGGGAGAAACCTCTCTGGGTTTTAAGGCCAAGGACCACCTCGAGCTAAGTGATATTCACGATTTAATTAATTTTGAAGCTGGTGCAAAAGTAGCCGGAAACAAGTTCTACTTCTTAAAAGACAAAATGGTGCGATTATGGCAAGCCATTGAGCTCTATACCCAAGATATTGTACGCGCTGAAGGCTTTCAATTAATGACTGTTCCGCACATGGTAAATTACGATATTGCTGACGGTACTGGCTATATGCCACGTGGCGAAGAAAACCAAAATTATATTGATAGCAAGCAAAAATTAGTAATGATAGCTACGTCAGAAATCCCACTTACAGGCTATCACGCTAACGAAATACTAGATCTACAAAAACCCCTACTATATGCTGGCCTTAGTCCAAGTTACCGCTTAGAAGCTGGAGCATACGGAAAATTTAGCAAAGGACTTTACCGAACGCATCAGTTTGAAAAACTAGAAATGTATGTTTTTTGCAAACCAGAGCAGAGTGCTGAGCTACTAGATAAGATTATTACTATTGAGGAGCAGATTTGCCAAGATTTGAATATCCCGTATAGATTAGTCCGAATTGCGGCCGGGGATTTGAGTGCACCAGCATATGAGAAATATGACATTGAGTATTATAGCCCTGCCGACGACCAATACCACGAGCTCACCAGTTGCAGTAACTGTACTGACTACCAATCTAGGAACTTAAACATTAGATATCGCACCAAAGATGGTGATTTAGATTTTGTACACACCCTTAATGGTACGGCGGTTGTAAGTAGTCGTATGCCTATTGCAATTTTAGAAAATTTTCAAAAAGAAGATGGTACCGTAAAAATACCTCAAGTTCTACAAAAATACTATGGTAGTGAAGTGTTATAATAGAGTTAGATAATCGGAGGTAGGCATGATACAAATTCAACTAAGTGGCAGAAAGTACGTTATCGATAAAGAGCTCAAGAAATATGTTAACAGTAAGCTTGGAAAGCTAGATAGATACTTACCTCGTAAACATAAGGCTAAAGGGATGTCGGTGGAGATATTTAAAGATCCTAGCGGGAAGGAAGATAATAGATACAAAGTAAAGGCTATACTTGAAGTACCGGGCCCAGATATGGTTGCTGAAACTGCAACTATCAATCCTCACTCAGCAATAGATATTGTAGAGCAGAAACTTAAGCTACAGATAAAACGCTACAAAGACAAGAATGCTCCAAAAAGATTTAGAGTAAAAGAAATGATGGGCAGGCTTAGGCTAAAATAAGCGACAATCTGGTATAATAATCTGATAAGTTCTGCAAAGGAGAGCAATGTCTTTAATTTCGAAAATTTTCGGTGATCCAAATGCCCGCGAGGTAAAAAAATCTCGTTCTCGTGTAGAACGTATTAATTCGCTTGAACCAAAAATAAAAAAACTCAATGACAAGCAGTTAAAGGCTAAAACCGAAGAGTTTAAAAAACGTCTAGCAAAAAACGAATCTTTAGATGAATTACTAGAAGAAGTATTTGCGGTTGTTCGCGAATCAAGCAGACGAGTACTAGGACAACGACATTATGACGTGCAGCTGATTGGTGGTATTGTGCTTCACGAGGGTTCAATTGCCGAGATGCGCACTGGTGAAGGTAAAACCTTGGTAGCAACAGCGCCACTCTATTTAAATGCACTCACAGGTAAGGGTGCGCATCTTATTACAGTTAATGATTATTTAGCCAAGCTTCATGCTGGCTGGATGGGTCAGCTCTATCACTTTTTAGGATTCTCGACCGGCGTAATTACCAATCAACAAGCGTTTATATATGACCCAGATCACACCGACGACTCACATCATGATGAAAGACTTTCGCATTTGCGTCCAGTTGAGCGGGTTGAAGCCTACAAAGCCGATATTACCTATGGTACAAACAATGAATTTGGATTTGACTATTTGCGCGACAATATGGTTCAAGATCTTAGTCAAATGGTGCAACGTGGTCTTAATTTTGCAATTGTGGATGAGGTTGACTCAATCTTAATAGATGAAGCACGTACACCTCTTATTATTAGCCAATCGGCTGGTAAGAGTACTGATAGATATTATACCTTTGCCAAGATTGCTAAAACACTAACGGCAGAAAGTGACTACGAAACCGATGAAAAACAAAAAGCCGTTACTCTTACTGAGAAGGGCATAAAAAAAGTTGAAAAAGCTCTGGGGGTAGAAAATATTTACGAGGCCGGCCGTATTGAAGATGTTCATCATGTGGAAGCCGCTCTTAAAGCTGAGGCACTATTTTTAAAAGATCGTGACTACGTCGTTAGCCCAGACAACGAGATAATAATTGTAGATGAATTTACGGGTCGTATGTTACACGGTCGAAGGTATAGCGAGGGCTTACATCAGGCTATCGAGGCCAAAGAGGGAGTTCAAATACAAGCTGAGAGTCAAACTCTAGCAACTATTACATTTCAAAATTTATTTCGTTTATACGATAAACTCGCTGGTATGACAGGTACCGCGTTAACCGAAGCTGAAGAGTTTGCTAAGATTTACAAGTTAGAGGTTACTCAGATTCCTACTCACAAGCCCATGATTAGAAAGGATTTACCTGACAGAATTTACCGATCAGAGATAGCTAAGTATAATGCGGTAGTTAATGATGTTGCCGAAAGACATAATGTGGGCCAGCCGGTTCTAATAGGTACTGTGAGTATTGAAAAAAACGAGCTCTTGAGCCAAATGCTCAAAAAAGCGGGTATACCACACTACACTCTAAATGCTAAAAACAATGAAACCGAAGCCGAGATTGTGGCTGGAGCTGGCCAAAAGGGCGCGGTAACTCTGGCTACCAATATTGCTGGACGTGGTACCGACATTATGCTTGGCGAAGGCGTAACAGAACTTGGTGGTCTGCATGTATTGGGTACAGAGAGGCACGAATCTAGACGTATAGATAACCAGCTTAGAGGTAGAGCTGGTCGTCAGGGTGACCCAGGTTCTAGTCAATTTTACGTAAGTGTAGAAGATGATTTGATGAGAGTTTTTGGAGGGGATAGAATCGCCACACTGATGAGCACCTTAAATGTACCCGACGATATGCCTATAGAAAATAAAATGATATCAAAATCACTCGAAACTGCTCAAAAGAGAGTAGAAGGACATAATTTTGATATTCGCAAACACTTAGTTGAGTACGACGATGTTATGAATTCACAACGTGAAATTATATACAAGATGCGTAGAAATTTCCTAGGATCGGCCAAACTAAAAGATCATGTATTGAAAATATTAAGTGAAGAGTTTTCGGCTATTGTTGCCGCTCACACCAATACGAGTACGGGCATGGTAGATCTTAAGGCCGTTGAAAAAATTGCCAACACCATTACTCCTCTACCAGCAAAGTGGTCGAGCAATATTAAGTCTAAGCTTCCAGCAGATATCGAAATAGATCTTACCTCTATTGCTACTAAAGAGTACAACAAGCGTGAAAGAGAATTTGGCAAAGAAACAATGCAACTTATAGACAAGCTGGTTGCCCTAAAAGTAGTAGATTCGGCGTGGTTACAGCACTTAGAGACCATGGATCATCTGCGTGATGGCATTGGTTTGCGTGGCTATGGTCAACGTGACCCACTGGTGGAGTATAAATCAGAAGCGTTTAGGCTATTTCAATCATTACAGCGTGGCATGGCTGCCGAGATTGCTGGAACGATATTTAAGGTACAGCTTGTACCCCAAGAATCTATCGAGGCTCCTACTACCGAGATTACTGAGGGTGCAAAAAGAGCCCAGTTTATTGGCGCCGAAGAAGATGTAAAAACCAAAAAGACCACAGGTAATTCCACCAATAAAGTTGAAGCAAAGAAATCAGTTAATCTTAAGCCAATGCGCAAATCTAAGCGTAAGAAGAAAAAAAGAAAATAGATTCTTATAAAAGTTCTACCCTCACAATATTCCTGCTAACACACTCTAGTTTTTCATGCACAATTAATAGCTATCAATAGAGTTATATATTGCATTACATACACACTTGACTTGTTTTCTATAAATTCATATCATGGTAGTAAGCATAACTTTTTAGCCATTTACTGGTTAATGTAAAAATAAAGGAAAATCATGCCAGAGACCCAACCAACTTCAGAGTCAGCTTCTAGTAATGGCTCAACTCCAGAACAAAACGCTACTGTACACGACCTAATAGCAATTAGAGATGAAAGAAGCGCCCGAGCTGCAGCTGAGGTTGTAGATACAAGCGCAGAAGCTGCTAACGCTGAAGCAGAAATTGCCAAAGTAGATGCCAAAATTACTGCTGCAGAGCAACATGCAAAGGTTGCCGAGGCTAAGCCCGAGACTTCAAGAGAACTAAGTCACAAAGCCCTAGTAATAAGGCAACAAAAAGAAGAGTTGAGTAGAAGAATTGAAGCCGCCCAGGAATCTGGCGATAAAGATCTTGAAGACGCACTAAAGCTACAATACGGCGCCTTAGCTCAAGAAGGTCGTGATAATCAAGAAGCTAAAAAGTCGGCTAAATCATCAGAAAGATTAACCGAAAAAGTTGCCGAGCGTGATAGACTCCAAAAAGAGATTGGTGAAATTACTGTATGGAGCGGGGTTCCATCAGAAGAGCATGCTGACAAAGCGCTAGAGTTTGTACGTGTTTCTGAAGAAGTTGCCGGCCAAGATAAATCCAAGCCAATAAAAGCCTCTTACTCACAACTACGAGCTGCCCGAGACAGAGCCAGTGAATTGGCAACAGTTGCTCTTGAAGAAGGTAGAACAGAGGATGCTCAAGCATTATTGAAAGAAGCGGGCAGAATTGGTACTTACGAAAGGCGTGCATTAGAAAAATCAGATAAACTAGAAGCTCCAGCTGGAGACTCACCTCTCGATATTCCAATAGAACTAACACCCTACAAAGGTAGTAAGTATGCCAATGGAGAGCAGGGTGTTGAGCCTACACCAGACCCTCCTGAGCAAAAGCCCGGCCCAGGCGAGTCTGGCGACGATGACCCCATAGAAATTCCAGACTGGGTAAATACCGGTACGCCACCACAAGTACAGGGTGAACAACCAGAGCCCAACGACGATGATAATCCAGACATACATGTTAATATCAATAACACCAACAATAATAATAACAACAATGTTAATAATGTTGGTAATACCGGGGAGGATGGTCCAGACGACCAAGTTCCGCCTATACAAATATTGCCAAACCCTATCGTGCCTGGTCCTGGGGACCCAGGTGGTGGCGGTGGCGATAGAGTAGATTTACCTCCGGCCGAGCCATTACCTTACCCAGAAAACCCTAGGGATACCGACCACGAGAGGGCCGCAGTGGAGCGCGAATTAGCTACGCGTCGTCTTCAAGCTGCTGCAAAAGAATTTGCTCGTGCCAACGTAAATAGAGAAAGAATTTTTTCTGGCAAAACTAATCAGGCCGAGCTAGATAGAACCCAACAAGAGCTAAATGCTGCCTATGAGGCATGGGCAATTGCTATGGCTCAATACAGTCCGGAGGGAATTGAACTTAATAATAGCCGTGAGGGGTTGGCTTTGGCTGGAGAATACCAACAGTGGTCAGAAAATAGACTGCAACAACTATTGGCACTGCGCAGTCTACCAGAAGCCAATCGCCCAGCTGATTTAGAAGATAAGATTACTGAACAGCAGGAGTATCAACAAAGACTAGCCGAATGGACTGCTGAACGTGAAGCCAGAGTACAGGAACTAGAAGCAGGGCTAAATGCTGAGATTAATATTGCTTGTAGCGAAATTGATGGTTTGGTTGATCAGTACATGACTGAGGAGCGTGAACAACGTCACCCAGTACTTAGTAAGGTAAATAAATACTTTAGAGAGCATCCAAAGACAAGAATGTGGATAGGAGGAGCACTAGTAGTAGCTGGCGTAGCCTCTGCAGCAGTTGGCCTACTTCCAGTGACCGCTGCAGTTATTACCGCCAGAGCAGCGTTAACAGGATCTGGTATATATAGTGCCTGGCGCGGTCGAACTCAAGCTAAGGCTGATGCCGCTATGGCCGAAACACAGAGATTTGCTCAGCCCGGTGATATTGAAGCTCAAACCGGCGCAAGGGTAGAACGAACTCGGCGTGTACGGCGTGGTAAAAGGCAAGCAGCTGTAGCCGGTGGAGTAACAGCCGGTGCTATGATGGCTTGGGGACTGACCCACTTACCCCCAGGAGATCCAGGCGACCCAGGCTCTCACGTTCGTAGAGTAGCGTCGGTTAACGAACATGCAGCCGATGGCTCGCTAAGGCCAAATAGCGGTTTATTCACCGAGCTTTCGCCCCAGCAGTTAGCCAACTCTAGAGAACATTGGACATCGCTACTAACTCCTCAGCAAGTTCAGGCAATTGGTCCGGAACAAGCTGCTGTGTTTGACCACCTTACCAATGCCGCACAGCTCAAAATACCTACTTACTTAAATTCTTATTTACCAGGTTTGGCGGCTTAAAGGAGACTATGACATATGAAACCAAAACTAGATAAACAATTTTTTATAGACATAGGCCAACCCAACCTAAGTACCGAGGAACAGACAAATTTTGCCAATGGTTTTTTGGAAGCCCTTGATGTGCGAGTAAATTACGTTTTGCTTAGCAAGATGAATGAGGCTCAACTTGCTAAATTTAATTCGCTAATAGAATTGGGCGATGAAGCAGAGATAGACAAATACCGAGTAAGTCAATTTCCTGAGCTTGACGCCATTGTACAGCAAGAATTTAATAAACTTAAGCAAGAAGTAGCCAACGCAGATCAGGTAGAAGACACCAATGAGACGAATTCTGAAGTCGATGATGAATTCTTAGCTCCGCCGCCATTACCCCCCAGATATGAAGAAGAATTAGAACCAACTAATACCCCAAAAGGTTAAGAAAATGTTAACTAGAGAACAAATAATTCAAAAACTAGGCATAGAAAAACTACCCAAAGACCAGCAAGATGCTCAACTTGAACTCTTTGCCAATAATGCACACCAAAGAATAATTAGAAAAATATCTGAACAACTAGATGATAACGACCTGCAGACCCTAAGCGCGCTTATTGATGCACAAAAAGATGATGAAATAGAAGCTTTTATAAAGGGTAAAATACCTAATTATGATCAATGGGCAGCAGACATTCAGTTAAAAATGCTCGATAGCCTAGAGAATAACCGTACAGCGATAAAAGATGAGATAGAAGCCAAAGCTCTTACTACTCCCCCTACAGAATAAAATTTAATTACATTACTTCAGTAAATTAATAATTGTTAAGGTTATCTATTATTGACAAAAATAGTCTATTGTAGTATGCTCTAACACGACAGACCTTAAAAGAGATTCTTTGCAATAGGGTCGTGGTAATTTCAAATTCGCTAGAAGAAAGTAGGACAAGTGCCTAGGCAATACAGTGCAGAAGACGTACAACTAGAGCTGTCATCTATTGATGGGCTCAACGATATTACACTAGATGATGTGGTGCTTCTTGATGACAGAGGCAAGAACGATGCCTCAGACATTGTTAGTCGTAGCCGAGTAATTGAGAATCTAAAACTTCTCGATGCCTGGCTGGGTGTACTTCGCGACGAAGCGGAACAAGCTGAGTTAGGGGAGATTGTAGGATTTTTAGATGACGAATCTAACTACACCTACAGAGACCTAGAAGAAAACGATATGCAACAGGCGGATTCTTTAGATGCAGAAGACCCACTCTCGGTCGATGATGAGGTAAAAGAGGTTACTACTACAGATGTTTTGGAATCATTCTTAATTTATGATTTTGATACTTTTGTGGTGGTGATAGCCGATATGGATGACGAACTAGCTCTAGAAATGGCTGAAGAGTTGGCTCACGAGCAGACCAATCTAGAAGTATCGGTGCATCCACTGATCAAGGAACTCTTGCGACACCACCCAGAATACATGGACGTTCTCGAAAAGGTGGAAGGCAATGATGAACTCGAGCGCAAGCTAGAAGCTTCGCTTGGTGGTGCAGCTGGTGCACTATTGCGTGGTAAAACAGTCGCAGATTTGTATTTCAGACAACCTACCATTCAACAGCCTACGCAAGAAGATGTAGAACTGGTGCTGTCGGAAAATGCTGAAGTACACCCCGGCACTTCGGTATTTACGCCAGAGCAAGGCGTGGCAGAAACTCTAGGCCCACAGCCAGCAGTCGAAGTTGAACCGTCTCTAGATGAGTCGGTATTAGAAGTTGGGTTAGTACCAGCTGAAGATATCGAGGGTCATAGTGACCCACTGGTGGAAGAGCCTCTGGTGGCGTTGCAACCGCCAAATTCGCCAGGTGACGTCTACTTACCGACTGCAGAGGAAGTATCTGCCGAGGCGGTGATGATTGGCATTATTGGATCATCTTCATCTGTTCTTGACTACCACGAGTTATTCAGCCGATTCTTCTTTGAAACTAAACGATCGGCTTGGCCCGATGAGTTTCTCGACTATCTAGAAGAGAAGTATGCTACTAGTTTTGTCTAATTACTGACGAAAATGCTTTTGCCCTGGTATTATATCTAGGGCAAGGGCAAATTATTTCAGATTTGGAAATCTGAGTGTGATAACCTCACTCTTAGAAACCGTACCTGAAAAGGAAGGAATATTAAATGCCAGAAAGGCGTACCCGAGCACAGATTGCTGGGCACGACGCCCGGTTTGACGAGCATGATAGTGAATTTGAAAAGTTGCGCGCGAGACTCTCTGGTGTGGATACTAGAGTAGGCAATCTCCGACGCGATACTGCACAGCGTTTTGCTTTGCAAGACGCTTTTAACCGCGATACGGTTACGGAAGTTACTAGAGTTAGAGACGACGTAGCCAACGTTCGTAATCAGGTAGACAATGTCTCTCAAATGGTAGACTGGCGCCCCAACAAGTTTGAACTACTTGGCTGGGTAGTGCTAGGGTTAATTCTAGGAGCATTGGTAGGCGCTGGTGGCGTATATGCACTAAACTCCTACTACGACATGAGTTGGTCAGAATTCGCTAAGTGGCGAGATATTGTTGTAATGGCACTAATCGGCGCTGTACTGGGCCGAATTATTGGTGGCAACCTAATGCGCCGCAGGCGTCGCAAGGCAATTACTCGCTCATCTCACAGAGATGTTAGCACAAGCGATAGTCGTAGCAGTCTTGCCTGGAATGTCGGCGAATTTCCTACCGAGCAAGAACCTTCAGTCTTTGTTCCTCGGGATCAAATCAGGCTGTAGAAGCCTAGAGATTCTTACGTGTATTTCTGGGAGACTAACTGTCTCCCAGAAATACACTTCTAACCTAGAATTGTTTGTATGTGTTACAATACACGTGCAAACAAAACTGAGTTCGAAGAATCGGTCTCACAACACCTCTTGAGAGGAGGAGTACCTTGAGTAACGAAAATCGCAATACACCTTGGTATATTGTACTTGCACTGCTACTGGCCTTTCTGGTAGTTGGTGTAGCGGTTAAGATCCCTAATATCGCCGGAGCTGTTACTGGTGATGATTCAGGATCTAGTTCTGATACCACAACTGCATCTGCGCCAAACTCAGATGTCTGTGAGGGTGGAGAGGCAACATTTTTTGCCTACCTTGCAGCTCACGATGATTTCTTTGGGCAAGATGCTCGAGGTAACCATCTAAACGCAACCGTCAGAGAACTGTTCTATCGTATGAGCTGTGATCCACTGCTTGCGGTGGTAACTGAAGCTCATGTTAGTAACAGTTGGCTAGATGCAAATGCTCTGTACAACAGGGCTCAAAACATCTTGCGCGACCGTAATGCCTGGAACGATTCCATCGCGTACACGCGCTCGATTCTAGATAACTGCACGGCTCGTTTTGGCGAGCGTAGTGACTCCTACATGACCCTAGGAATGCGCCGAGGCGCTAACCCTCAGGTTATGCCGACACTGTTTCAGGCTAACCCGAGCAGGCCTAGGTTCGAAACACTAGAGTTTGACTGTGCTAACGGTGCAACGATTGTGTTTAAGCTGGATTGCGGTTTCCAACCCGTAAGACAGTACTTCCATACAATCACTTTGAGGCCATCGCCACCGGGGAATACTCCGAGCATTAACCCGCCCGGAACACCTCCTCACAGGCCACCGCCTCCACCACCGCCGCCACCACCACCACCACCACCACCACCGCCGCCTCCACCACCGCCGCCACCGCCACCACCGCCGCCGTGCCCGGTGACGTCGTACTGCGAGGATCCGAGTGGTAGCATCATGAACGGGCCAGACCCGAACGGCAACACCGGTAGTGGAACACCGGATGTGCCGGTTACCCAACAGCCGACGGCTACTACGGCACCGCCGCCTACTACGGCACCGCCACCGGTATACACTGTACCGTCGACTATCTACAACCCGCCTGCTACGATCCCGTCACCACAGACTGGTGGAGACTAGTTCTAGTTAGGGTTTAAATTTCATGCCCCTCTACTATCTCAACAGAGAAAAGTAGAGGGGCATTTACTTTTATGATTTATAATATTGACAACAAGCATAAGCGGTTATAAAGTAATTTTATTTCGTACTGTATTGCGAAATATAGCGATTTTTATATATCTATAAAAAACCATAATAAAGCATTGACATAAGAATAATGTTGTGATATTATACTTATCAGAACGCAACGCCCCTTGATATTTTGCACTACAAACGCAATGCATTACCAATAACATTCATTTTGTGCCAGCTTCATTATTAATAAACTAAAAGTTTAACCACTATTTAAGGAGTAAACTATGAAGCTTTCAACCAAGATTGCATTAGGTGCAGTAGCTGCAGCAGTAGCTATTATTGTACCTATTGCTACAATTGCTGGATGGTATCCAAACAGACCGACAGTTGCTTGGACAGGCCCACTTACAACTGGGTTTGACCACGTAACTTTTAACTCGTTTTATAATACCCCAGTATACGGCCAAGAAATGGCTTTCTTTGACGGTAAGGTATGGAATAACACCCCGGGTGGATTTTCAGATCCTATTACCGTTACACCTGGTCAAGAAATAAAATTGCGTACTTACGTACACAATAACGCCAACCCAATACTAAACGATGCAGCCCACAACTATCGTGGGATTGCTAGAAACACAAAAGTAAAAATCAGTCTACCAACCGGAGTTGGTACAAGAATGAATGCAGTAAGTGAGATATCGGCTAGCAACGCACAGCCTGGTAGTGTTTTTGACACCACCAACTTTGTAAGCTCCGATGGCACACCATACAAACTAAGCTACGTAGCTGGTTCAGCCTACGCCGATACCCACGCTCGTACTAGTATGCCCCTTAGTGATTCTATAGTTACTTCTGGTGCACTAATTGGTGAAAACGCTCCTGACGGTAACCTACCAGGTTGCTTTGATCACGACATGCTCGTAATCATAAAGGTAAAAGTTGAAAAAGTTCCACTCAAGATTGAGAAATCAGTGGCTTTTCCGAGACAATCCTATCAGCAGCAAGTAGAAGCTAAGCCAGGTGACAGACTTTACTTTAAGGTCGACTTCAAAAATGAAGGTACTTCAACACTTAACAATGTTGTAATAACCGATCGTTTGCCTTCACAGTTTGAATTGTTACCAGGCACAGTTAAGCTCTACAACGCCAGTGCCCCGGATGGACATACTATTCCTGATAATGCATTGTTTACGACCGGAGGTGTAGCAGTAGGTAATTATGCTGCTGGCATCAACGGATACGTACTTTACCAGGTGAAGGTAAAAGATAATAGTACTGGCACACTTACAAACGTTGCCTGTGCTAGATCTACGGAGATTCCTTACGACACTTGCGACGATGCAAAGGTAGTAACACCCCCTCCTCCACCACCACCTGCGGAATGTTTACCTGGAATACCGGTTGGCGACCCACGTTGTAAGCCAGTAGTTCCTCCAGTAACTCCTCCGCCAGTAGTTCCTCCAGTAACTCCTACCTCAACTTCACTTCCACAAACGGGTGTAGAGTCGGGACTAGCTGGGCTAGTAGGTGCAACCGGATTAAGTGCAAGTATCTATGCATACCGAAAGAGCAAGAAGGCTGTTGGAGCTGTAAATAACTCTAAGAGCAATCGATAAGCTTATTTCACCAAAAAGACCCTCAATATTTAGAGGGTCTTTTTGTATTTGTTTAACTATTTTGAAGATCTATTAAGAGTTTTGTTGAGATAAGCGTCAATAAAGGGCTCAATCTCGCCATTTAGTACCCCTGAGGTATCACTAGTCTCATAGCCAGTACGGTGATCTTTTACCTTGTTATAAGGGTGTAGCACATAACTTCTTATTTGAGAGCCCCAATCAGCGGATTTGACCTTGCCACGCAAATCTGCGATATCTTTAATTTTTTGTTCTCGGGTTAGTTCTAAAAGACGGGCGTATAGTACTTTTAAAGCCATTTGTTTATTTTTGAGTTGAGATCTCTCGTTCTGAATTGCTACCGTTAAACCTGTAGGTAGGTGAGTAATACGGACTGCCGAGTCGGTAGTGTTGACACTTTGTCCACCGTGTCCACCAGCCCTGTAGACATCTATACGTAAATCTTTGTTATCGATATCGATATTTTCACTTATAATTTCGGGAATTACATCTACTAGGGCAAAAGAAGTCTGTCGCAAATTATCACTGTTATACGGAGATAATCGAACTAAACGATGAACTCCTTTTTCACATTTTAACTTTCCATAGGCAAACGGCCCGGATATTCTTAAAGTTGTCGATTTTATGCCAGCTTCTTCGCCGAAAGAGGTATCTAAAATTTCTACAGTTAAACCGTTGGAGTTGGCGTATTTTATATACATCTGCTGGAGCATTTCTGTCCAATCTTGAGCATCAGTGCCACCAACACCTGCAGAAAGTTGTAAAATTGCTGGATTTTTATCAAATTCACCATTTAGTTTAACAGCTATCAAGATTTGTGCGGCGCGCTCTTGCAAAAGTTTAGTAACATTAGCAAACTCTTTACTAGCAGTTTCGTTATTTGTCTCCATCTGGGCGAGATCTAAAGTAGTTTGTAACTCATCACGAATATCAAACCAATTACCTAAGTATTTTTTTAGATCAGCAGCTTCACGACTTATTTTTTCTGCCTTTTCGGAATCATCCCAAAATCCAGGTTCGCTAATTTGCTCTTCTAAGTTTTTAAGTAGCTTTTTTTCACCTTCGATATCTAGTTGCTTAATAGCGGTATCAACCGACTCTAAAAGCTCAGAAAGTTGCTTGATAATATTCTTCATTACTACATTATACAGTAAGCTAGTGCTGTATTTGTAACTTAATAGTCTGTAGAGTCTTTGCACTCATTGTGCTTTTGCTCTACAATGGGATATATGATTCTATTAGATAGAGTCTCGGTAATGTACCCAAATAAAACGGTTGCGTTGTCTGGTGTCTCACTCCATATTAATCCAAAAGAATTTGTTACTATTGTCGGTGCCTCAGGGGCCGGCAAAAGTACACTTATACGTCTTTTAATAAAAGAAGAGATGCCTACTAGCGGTAAGATTATAGTAGGTAGTATAGACTACGACACTATAGACAAGGCTAATATTCCTCATTTGCGTCGAAGGATAGGCGTGGTATTTCAAGATTTTAAACTCTTACCAAACATGACAGTTTTTGAAAATGTTGCGTTCGCGCTCGAGGTATCGGGTGTAAGCACCAAAGAGATAAAGAGAGCGGTACCAAAAATACTCCAGTTAGTGGGCCTGAGTGAGAAAATGCACTCATACCCAAGCGAGTTGTCTGGTGGCGAAAAACAACGCACGGCTATTGCCAGAGCGCTCGTGAGAAACCCCAAGATTTTAATTGCCGACGAACCAACTGGCAATCTAGATCCTAAAAACTCTTGGGATATTATTGAGTTGTTATTAAAGATAAATCGTTTTGGGACTACCGTACTACTTACAACTCACAATAAAGAGATTGTTGATGCTCTTAAAAAACGCGTTATTACCATTAATAGGGGTAGAATCGTCAAAGATGCTAAGATAGGAAAATACTCACTATGACCACCTTTTTACGAATATGGCGATCTGGCTTTAGGAATATCTTTAGAAATGCGTGGCTAAGTACAGCTGCTACTGCAATAATGGTGGTAACTATTCTTATTATGACCTTTTTTGCATTTTCTTCTGTATTTGTGCGTACCCAACTCGCGCAAGTAAGAGAAAAAATTGATTTAAGCATATTTTTATCTGATGACGCTACACAAAAACAAATTGAAAGCCTACAAGCTAAAATAAGCACTCTTGAAAATGTAGATTCAGTTACCTTTGTCACAAAGACCGACGCCCTCAAGCGCCTTCAGAGCTCTAGTTCTGAGGGTGAAAAATTAGCAAAATCTGCCGAAAGCATTGGTAATCCACTACCGGCGAGTTTCGAGGTAAAACTTGTTAACATAGATAAGATTTCGGAAACTAATGGCGTAGTGAGATCTCTAGAAGAAGCCAAAATAATTACCGAAACTAGTTTTGACAATCGTGACGACAACCGACGGGGTGTAGTAGAAAATATCATTAAAATTAGCAATTCTGTGAGTAGGATAGGTTTAATACTTAGTATTGTCTTTTTAGTAATAGCCCTCTTGATTATTTTTAACACCATAAGAATGGCTATTTTTACTCGAAGGGAAGAGGTTGAAATAATGAAGTTAGTAGGAGCTACTAAGTGGTTTATACGAGGTCCATTTTTAGTGGAAGGGAGTTTATATGGTATATTCGGTGCTATTATTTCCTTAATTTTAATTGTGCCATTCGCAAGAGCAATCACGCCCTTTTTAATAGAAAAGCTCGGTGCGGGACCATCGCTTGACTATTTTATTGCACATTTTTGGTTGGTAGCCATCGGAATGTTTAGCGTAGGTATATTTATTGGCGTGGTATCGAGTTGGCTTGCTCTTATACGTTATCTAAAGATTTAATACCTACAATAATTGCTTGAACATAAGCGAATTGCATGATATACTATATGTAATGTCTATAGGAGGGCAGCAGACAAATATGCTAACACATTTAAATAGCGCAAAAACAAAAATTATAGCGACACTTTTCGTGGTGGTTTTTTCAGTTTCTATTTTTGCAGCTAAAATTACTCACGCCGATCAGTTCGATGACCAGATAAATGTTCTTAAGCAAAAGGTTCAGCAGAGTCAAGCTGCAGCTGATCAAAAAGCCGGTGAAGCTGGCACACTAAAAGCTAAACTTTCTGGTATAGATGCTCAGATTAATGCTGCTCAAGCTCAACTTAATCTTACAAATTCCGAAATTGCTGCAACTCAAGCGAGAATAGACGCTGCAAACAAAGATCTCGATCGTCAAAAATCAATTTTACGGCAAAACATTAAATTGATTTACAAAGAGGGTAGTGTTAGTCCAATTGAGATTATAGCCTCTAGTAGTAGTTTGAGTGACTTTGTGGCTAAACAAGAATATCTATCGGCTATCAAGGACAAAATAGATGAGAATCTAGAAAAAATTGATGCTCTCAAAAAAGAGCTAGATAATAAGAAAGACCAACTTACAGCACTGTCTACTCAGCAAAAAGCAGTTTATGACCAAATAGCGTCGCAACGTGCGGAGCAGCAAAGCCTGCTTGCTAGAACACAGGGTGATGAAGCCAAATATCGTGAGGTTGCCAACCAAGATAACGCCAAGATAGCTGAGTTGCGTCGCCAGCAAGCAGCAATTATTTCTTCCTTCTCAAGTAACGTAAGATATGGCGGAAGCGGTGGGTATCCTTGGGCTGGAGCACCATTCCCTAATACATTGGCTGATCCCTGGGGTATGTATCAGAGGCAGTGTGTGAGTTATACAGCCTGGAAAGTGGCCTCAACTGGACGACACATGCCCTACTGGGGTGGGCGCGGCAATGCAGCACAATGGCCTGGCAATGCTCGAGCGGCGGGTATACCCGTAGACGGTAGTCCTAGAGTTGGAGATGTTGCTATCTCTACAGCTGGCTATTATGGTCACGCCATGTACGTAGAAGCTATAAATGGCGGAACGGTACGAGTAAGTCAATATAACGCCAACTGGGATGGAGCATATTCAACTAGTGATGTTTCGATAGCCGGTCTGCAGTTTATACATTTTTAATAGAACCGATAGAAAAAGTTTATGAAAAACAACCCAGAATCATATGCGGATGAGCCTGTGATATCTAAAAAATCATACAAATCATTCTTGCCAACAGTAATTGTGGGGGTAGTGTTTTTTGTTTTAGGATTTTTATTAAACGCCTCAATTGTTAGAGTTCAGATTGGCCCGAGCTTCCAATCAAAAAATAGTATAGACTTAACAAAGTTTTGGCAAGTAAACAATATATTGCACAAAAAGTTTGATGGAGATATTTCTGCCGAAAAGCAGTCTGAAGGTGCTATTACCGGAATGGTAGATAGCCTTGGTGACCCATACACTGCTTATTTAACCGAAAAAGAAAACAATGAATTAAGTGACCAGCTAAGTGGTAAGTTAAGTGGTATTGGTATTGAGGTAGGTATTAAGAACAACCGACTTACTGTAATTGCTCCAATAGACGGTGCTCCTGCTCAAAAGGCTGGCTTAAGAGCAGGCGACATTATTACGTCAGTCGACGGACAGGATACAAGTAGTATGACCGTTGATGAAGCTGTGCACAGGATACGTGGTCAAAAAGGCACAGATGTAAAGCTTACAATTTTACGACCCGGCAACTCCTCTAAAGACATAACTATTAAAAGAGATGATATTACTGTACCAAGTGTGAGTTCAGAAATTAAGCCAGGAAATATTGGCTATATTAAAATTAGTACCTTTGGAGACAATACCGTTGCCGATGTTGATAAGGTAGCTGAAAACATGTCTAATCAGGGTGTCAAAGCAATAATTATAGATGTTCGTGATAACCCTGGTGGTTATCTTGATGGTGCCGTTAAGATAAGCTCCGAGTTCATGAGTAGTGGTACGGTTGTAGAAGAGAAATCGAAGCATTCGGAAAATAAAGTTCTAACCGCTTTACCCGGAGGTAAGCTCACTAATATCCCGATCATTATGCTTATTAATGGTGGTTCGGCTTCGGCTTCTGAGATTATGGCAGGTGCACTACACGATAACGGTAGAGCTACACTCGTAGGAGAGAAAACTTACGGTAAGGGTAGTGTTCAGGAAATAATTTGCCTAAGCTCTGGTCTTTTTGGTTTGAGTGGAGATGATTGCAAAGGCGACTCATTAAAGGTAACTGTGGCGCACTGGTTTACGCCAAAAGGTGTAAATATTAGCAAGGAGGGTATTGCTCCTGATGTTGAAGTTAAACTAACTAGCGATGACTATAACGCCAGCCGTGACCCACAACTTAGTAAGGCACTAGAGTTAGCTACTCAAAAGATTAATCAGTGATGAATAATAATATAGAAATTCTTGACCAGGTTGATGAAAACGACAATGTAATCAAAACACTTAGTCGCGATGAAATATATAAAAACGGTCTTAAATACGTACGAGTAGTAGAAGGTTTTATAAAGAATACCTCAGGTAAGATTTGGATACCCGTAAGGCATAAAGATAAGCGCATTGCGCCAGGTGGATTTGACGTAGGTGTGGGTGGTCACGTTGAACATGGCGAAACTTACTTACAAGCATTTAGAAAAGAAACTAAAGAAGAGCTTGGTTGGGACATTGATAACATGAATTATCGCGAGATTGGTAAATTTGGCCCAAATGATGGACTCAATACTATTTCTATGGTTTATGAAATAATAACCGATAAAAGTCCTGAGCTTAATGCCGATGATTTTGTAAGTGCGGGGTGGTATTATCCACAAGAAGTGGTTGAAGAAATAAAGTCTGGACACAAAGCAAAATCAAATCTTCTAAGATTACTACAGCTAATATACAACGCTAAGTAAGAAAGTATTGCATACATACCCACATAAGCGGTATGATATAAAAAACGTAAGTGAGTCGAGGGGAGTTGTTTATATATGCCAAGCAAAACAAAAAAACAAACTAAGTATATATTTGTAACCGGTGGGGTCGTTTCAGGACTTGGTAAAGGCATCACCGCAGCAAGCCTCGGTAGAATTCTTAAAGCACGAGGCTTTTTAGTAAATATGCAAAAGTGCGACCCATATCTAAACACCGATGCCGGTACTCTGAACCCTGCCGAGCACGGCGAGGTATTTGTTACGCACGACGGCGCCGAAACTGACCTGGACCTAGGTCATTACGAACGATTTATTAATAATGAACTTAGTAAGTCTAGTTCGGTAATATCTGGACAAATATTTAGCCAAGTAATTGCCAATGAACGAAAAGGTCTATACCTTGGCAAAACCGTTCAGATAATACCACATGTTACTAGCGAGATACAGCGACGAATCATAGAAGCTGGTAGGGGTTTTGATATTCATATCGTAGAAATTGGTGGAACTGTAGGTGATTACGAAGCCATGGCCTTTATAGAGGCTATTAGGCAAATGAAACACCGAGTAGGTGCAGAAAATGTTTTATACGCACACCTAGTATTTTTACCATATTTAGAAACTAGTAAAGAAGTAAAAACCAAGCCTGCTCAAAACAGTGTTCGTGACCTAAGAGAAGCCGGTATACAACCCGACGTATTATTTGTACGCACTGATCACGCAATTACAGCTGATGCACTCGAAAAACTTAGTTTATATTGCGATGTAGAAAAAAATGCTATTGTTGGTCTAGAAACGGCTCATACGGTATATGAAGTTCCATTAAGAATGGAAGAAACTGGTATTGGACATTATATTGCTAAAAAACTTGGGTTTATTAAGAAAACTGCAAATTTAATGGAATGGTCTAGCTTGGTAGACAGAATATATAAACCAAAACAAGAAATAGTAGTTGGTGTGGTTGCAAAATATATGAGTCACGAAGATACATACATGAGTGTTTTTGAAGCGCTACGTTCGGCTGGGTGGCATCACAACCGTAGCGTCAAAATTAAATGGATAAACGCCGAAGATTTAGGCTCAATAGAAAGTAGCTTAAAAAATATTGATGGAGTAGTAGTACCAGGTGGTTTTGGTAGCAGAGGAGTGGAAGGCAAAATTTTGGCAGCACATTATGCTCGAACAAATAACTTGCCTTATTTAGGTCTCTGCCTTGGTATGCAAGTAGCAGTTATTGAATTTGCAAGAAATGTATTAAATATTAAAGATGCTAACAGTGCCGAGATAGATCCTAGCACAAAAAACCCAGTTATCCATATAATGCCAGGCCAAGTGGGTGTCCAGCTAGGGGGAACAATGAGGCTAGGAAACTATAAATGTATTCTAAGTAAGAAATCACACGCCTATTTAGCATATGCAAAAACCAGTGTCTTAGAAAGACACCGACATCGATACGAGTTTAATAATAGCTATAGAGAAGAATTTGAGAAATCCGGTTTAGTACTGAGCGGATTAAGTCCTGATAAAAAATTAGTTGAGATAGTTGAACTACCTAATCATGTATTTTTTGTGGCTAGCCAATTTCATCCCGAGTTTAAATCTCGACCCAACCATCCACATCCTTTATTTAAAGATTTTATTGGTGCCTGTACTAAAACTGGTGTACACAAAGAAACTAAAGAAATAAGTTCAGTCAGTGGCTTGTAAAAATAGCTAGGAAACTATGTTAACAATGGTCTTACGTTGCTTGGCACCAGTAAAAGCAACTTTTCGTTTTTGGGAGAAACTTACAAATCCTGCTTTGGTAGCAAAAATTGTAAAATCTTTACCAACGCCGACACCAACACCGGGTTTGTACTTGGTTCCACGCTGTCGTAAAACAATATCACCGGGTTTTACTTCTTGTCCGCCAAATAGCTTTACGCCCAGTCTCTTAGATTGTGAATCGCGACCGTTCTTACTAGAACCGCCGGCTTTTGTATGTGACATTTAACTACCTTTTTTAACGTTTAAAACTAATATCTGCCTACCAACAATTTGATTTGGTCTTTTATAAATCAAATCTCTACTGTCAACAGACTCAAACTGCTTAATAGTATAGCCTAGATTAACAATTTGGTCAACAATACTGAGCTTTTTTAAGCCATCCTTAGTTTGCCAACACGGCAAAGTTATGACAATGCTAGCTGGTTTTTGTGTTAAACTTTGCAGGTTTTTGAAAAAGTTGAGGTATAAGTCAGCTAATTCTGATTGTAGTGTATTTAAGATATCATTTGACGGTGGTTGAGATAACATCTTACCTAGGTAGCCCTCTGTAACAATACTAAATCTTTCTTTTGGTAAATCTTTTATCTCAATAGCGTTACCTAAGAAAACCTTATATGAAGAACTAATGTGGTATTTTTGAGACAACCATAATAAGTTATCTGAAGATGCTTGTATCATCGATGTAGAAAGGTCGGACCCCCAAGCAGAGTTACCTCTAAGCAAAGCTTCTTGTAGCACTACGCCACTACCGCAGAATGGATCATAAACGACTGTATTTACAGTAACGCCAGCCAAGTTTAGCATTATTTGAGCTAATTTGGGTGGAAACATTCCTACCTGCATATCTCGTTTTGGTCTTCCATAGTCTCTTAAGCTGTAGCTATCAATATCTTGTAGTTGGGTGGTCTTGGCGATCACAAATTTAGAGTTATCTTGAACAACTAATATCTCAATACCATTTTTTAATAAATTGTTATGTTTTACTTGAGCAGTATTTAGCTGTACTCTTTTTGGTGAAATAAACCGACATTTTACATTTATTTTTTTTAGATTCTTTTTTATACTTATTAAAATGTGTTTATAATTTTTCTCGTTTATATCATCACCATAAAAACTTACTCCAAAATCAATAGAATTAACTGAGGTTTGATGGTAATGTTTTACAATTTGATCTGTAATGCTATTGATTAAAGCATTTTGCTCTTCAGCAGCTGTAAGCACTAAACCTATTTTAATAACCGAACCAAGATTGTGTATGTTTTTACCAAATGAATCGTCAAAAATCACTGCGCTTTTAGCTAGTTTTGTAATATTGCCAAAAACACTTTCAGTCTCGGCGTAAGCTAAGTTCTTCTCTCTACCTATGATAGCTATGTTTTGCATAAAAACAATTATATCTCAAAACTAACGTTAAAGGGGTAAATACGGTACAATGATAATAATATGAAATTACGTCATTTTATGTTTTTTGTTGCTTTAATAGTAGTAGTTGTGTTGGCCTACAACCAATTCCATCAGGTTCAGTCTTTTGGTCAACTTTTTTCACAGGTTAGGTGGTGGTTACTGATTTTAGCCATCCCTATTAGATACTTTTACTATAGAAGTAATGCTAAATACTTCGAAAGTTTTTTTGCCATATTTAAGCAAAAAACAGGGTTTGGCGAACTTACAGAGGCTACAATTACTATGAACTTCGTAAATATCGTTTTTCCATCTGGTGGTATATCGGGCATATCTTATATTCGTAAAGTACTAGACGGCAAAGTTAGTTCATCAAATGTCACCCTGGCTCAGCTTAGCTGGTATTTACTAAGTTTTGTAGCTTATCTAGTTTTTTTACTTGGAGCGTTTGTATTACTACTATTATCAAACCAGGTTATAAGAATAAGTTCGCGTATTATTATTTTGGTACTATTTATAGTAATTACAATTAGTATCGCTGTGCTCACCTTTATTTTCAACCCCAAGTTTATTGCCAGTATAGCAGTAGTTGCTGCAAAACCTGTTAACCGAGTTTTGAAACTTATTAGAAAAAGAGTATTTGGAAAAGAAAGGATAAGAAATTTTTTAGAACAGCTACACGATTCTATCTTATTTTTACGTTCTCACCGGAGTGAGCTGGGTAAACCTTTTTTATATACCTGCTTGATGGTCTTTTGGGATCTAGCAACCATATACTTGGTATTTGTAGCGTTTGGTCAGGTCGTTAACCCAGGAATAATTATGGCGGGTTATGTGATCGCACTAATTTCTTCTTTGGCCGCTATTGTGACCGCTGGCATTGGCGTTTATGAAGCAGCGATGGTGGCAACTTTTGTGGGCTTAAATATTCCGTTTGATATTGCTTTTGCTGTGACAATTCTATATAGAATAATATCATTATGGCTATTTGTACCTGTTGGATTATTGTTTTACAAAAGAACTTTACTTAGTAAGAAGTCGAAGGCGGGCAAGAGTAAATAAGATGTCTGAACAAATTTTTTCTGTTAGTGAAGCTAGCCAGCTAATTAATCAAACTTTAGAATATGCTTATCCCATAATAATCATTGAGGGTGAAGTTGCAAATTACAAGATTAGCCAAGACAAGTGGGTTTTTTTTGACATAAAAGACAACCAAACAGTGCTGAGTTGTTTTATGTCAATTTATCAGCTCAACAACCCCCTAGAGGATGGCATGCTGATAAGAATAAAATGTAGCCCCAAAATAACTAACTGGGGAAAATTCTCGCTTACTGTTCGGTCTATCGAGCTTGCCGGCGAGGGGAGTGTTAAGAAAGCATTTGATATTTTACGAGCAAAACTTGAAAAAGAGGGTATATTTGCTACTGAACGCAAGCGACCACTGCCTATATATCCCAAAAATGTTGCGCTGATAACTTCTAGACAAGCAGCTGCCTATAATGATTTTCTAAAAGTATTAAATGATCGTTGGTGCGGGGTTAATGTTAATCTTTTACAGGTACAAGTACAGGGCGAGGTTGCACCCGATCAAATTGTAAAAGCTATTAGATATTTTAATAACAACCATACAAAATACGATGCACTGGTGATTATTAGGGGTGGTGGTAGCGCCGAAGATCTGCAAGCCTTCGCCACTGAATCCGTAACTAGAGAGGTTTATGGATCTAAAATACCTACAATAGTAGGTATCGGGCATGAGGATGATGTTAGTTTAGCTGAACTAGCGGCTGATGTTCGTGCCGCGACTCCTACCGATGCTGCAAGATTATTGGTTTTAGATAAAAAAGAAATGGTAGTTAAGGTGAGTTCAATAATTTCACAACAGCATAGTGCTATCTCGCAAAAAATCGATACTACTACAAATAAGCTATTGGTGATGGAAAGATTATTTTCAAATGTTCTAGCTAACGCCAATACTTTAAATAACGAGATGCTAAATAGTATTTTGACTAGTATAACCAGACTATACTCTAGAGATGTAGTAAGATTTGAAAAGAATATAGCTAGGCTTACTTCTTTAGATCCTCAATCGGTTTTGCGACGAGGCTATGCTGTTGTAATGTCAAAAGACACCAGAGTTAGAAGTTCTGCTCAACTAAGCGTAGGACAAAACATTATGATACAATTAGACAAAGGAAAGGTTGGTGCGGAAGTAAAATATCTTAAGCATTAGAATTTGTTTATGACTAAACCACAAAATAGAGACAAAAAAGAACATATTCTTGACTTTGCCGAGGCAATGGCCGAGCTCGAATCTATAACTAAATATTTAGAAAGTGATGACGTAGACATAGATAAGGCTATGGAGAAGTTTAAACGTGGTAGCGAGCTGGCTAAGGAGATAAAAAACTACCTTAAAGAAGCAGAAAATACCATATCTACGATTAAAGCTGATCTTTGATAGCTTACTTACATTTGTGTATTGAATTTTTAGAGACATTTGTAGACTTTTTATATAATATATGTTATTATCACTAAAAGTCTAAATGGAGAAAAAATGATTCCTGAACATTTTACAGCTCTAGTTAAGCAACTAGCAAACCTAGTAAGTTTAGAGCAAGCCGAAATTTTAACAAAAAATATCTCTGAATGTCTAGAACTTACTCTACCAACCGATAGCTCAAAGATTCTATTCGGATATGCACCAAGCTACCTAACTGTACAAAAACGTCGATTCTACAATATTAGACGCGCACAACCGAATAATTATAGACACACAATTTTACTTCAAAGACTAATGGCTGAACAAGGTCTTACCGATGATACTGAGGCAGAGAATCGTATTGCCGCATACTTTAAGGCAATAAGCATTGTGGTAGGTAATAAAAAATATCAAACCATTTACTCTATATTGCCATATGAATTAAGACATCTTGCATAAATAAGCTTTATACTACTAATGTAATGACAGCACTAAGCATTGTACGAGAAACTAGCTCAGATCAATACGAAAAGATTCTCTTTGAAAGACCAATTAGCTCATTGCAGTCGCGCAAAATTGCAATATTAGTGGGTGAACACGCTCAAATAAAGTACATCAATGACATTTATCAAATTATTCTTGCACTTAAACATCAGCCAATAATTATCGCCGAACGCACAACGTCAAGCACACTAGTACCGGTAGATACATACATGGAGAAGTCTAGGCTAAAATCAAAACCTCTCTATTCTAACGCTGACGAAGTAATATCTAGTGTTAACAATTGTAGTTATGCTGTTGTTGGTGTTGATTTTGAAATAAATTCGACCCTTCAATTATTTTTAGAAAAATTAATTGTATCTCGGCCAAGCCCGATACTTTTTAATGATGAATCAATGGTGATATCTAGAGTGTCGCCAGATATTTTTTTGCACCGAGTTGGTGATACGTATATATGCAGCATTGTGAGTTTAAGTAAGTTTGCTAATAATCTAGGCGTAGCAAATAAAGTAACTGAGAGTAGTGGCGTTCTACAAAAACTACAGTTTATGAGTGAGTTGTCATCTATAACAAATGCTAATATTGTAGTTTTAGCTGATAGACAAATTTTAGCAACTAGCTCTAAGCAAACTAATCAAGGTTATATATCGAACTTCAATATTAGAAAAAAGACAGATCTTAGAGGGGTAGTTACGGCAATACTTGTAAGTCTTTTAACAGATAGTTCAAGTACACAGGATGACTTTCTTATGAGGGTAGCAACTACTAGCTATCTATTAAGACAAGGGTTTAAAAGAAATGACATAATTACAACACTTAAAAAAATAGCCTAGTGGCTATTATTTAATTGGTGCCGCGAGAGAGACTCGAACTCTCATGAGGTTGCCCCCACGGGTTTTTGAGACCCGCGTGTCTACCAGTTCCACCATCGCGGC